>NZ_JBVJEA010000024.1:0-117228 GCF_055581985.1 Streptomyces sp. NPDC042336
AGCAACTTCCGCACGTAGCGGTCACGATCCTGCCGTTCAACGCGTCCCACGCCATGCAAGCCCTGGAGCGGGACCACCTGCCCGACATGGACTGACGGCTCTCGCCGCCGACACCCCGGGCCGACGGCCTCGCGCTCCTCGTCCTCAGGATTCGGAGGAGGGCGAGGAGTCCGGCGGGGCGGCAGGTGCGGGCCGTTGGAACGTGGCGTACAGCAGCCACAGCGAGGGCACGAGCAGGAGAGCCCCCGCGGCCAGTACCACCAGGCAGGCGGCCAGGACCGCACCGTCCGAGGCGGCCTGTTCGACCGTCGTTCCGCCGACCAGCATCGCGGGGTACTGCGCCGCGCCCCACGCCCACAGGATCGCGGCCACCGCCAGCGCCGAGGCGGGGCGGGCCGCCACGAACCGTTCGCGGTGCAGCAGGGCGAGGCCGAGGAGACCGGCGACGACGCTCAGGACGACCAGCGGCAGCGCGCGATGGGTCAGCCCGTGGAAGAGTTCGGGGGCGTCCGCGTGCAGCACGGCGATACCGGCGGCCGCGACGGCGCCACTGACCAGGCCGCTGATGACGGCGCGACGGGCGAAGACCGAGGCGAGCGCCCGCTCGCCGTCGCGGGCGGCGTCGGCACACAGGTACACCGCGGCGAGATGGGTGCAGGTGGTGACCGCCAGGACGCCGCCGAGGGCGGACGTCGGGTTGAGCCAGCTGGTGATCACATCGCCGGCGGCGAGGCCCGGCGGTACCCGTCCGGAGGCGACAGCCCCGGCGACGGCGCCGAGGAAGAACGGCGTGAGCAGGGAGGACAGCGCGAAGAACGCCCCGAACAGCCGCTGCTGCCACAGCTCGGTGCTCGCCTTGCGGAAGGCGAAGGCGGCCCCTCGCGCGATGATGCCCAGGGCGGCGAGCGTCAGCGGCAGGTAGAGCGTGGACATGACGGCGGCGAAGACCGGGGAGAACGCGGACCACAGCAGCACGATCACGAAGATGAGCCATACGTGGTTGGCCTCCCAGATGGGACCGATGCTGTGCTCGATCAGACGGCGCTGGGGCAGCCCGCGCCGGGACCCGCCGGCGAGCAGGTCCCACACGCCGGCCCCGAAGTCCGCTCCGCCGAACAGGGCGTAGCAGGTCAGGCCCACCCACATGACAGCAAGAGCCGTGTCTGCGAGCACGGTCACCTCCGGTGCTGGCCGACTGGGCGGCGCGAGAAGCGGTTCAGGTGGTGGAAACAGCGGTCATACGACGGGATAGTTCTCGACGTCCTGCTCCTGCGGGGCCAGGGGCACGGCAGTGCCCTTGGCCAGACGGCGGAGCACATAGACGGTGGCGACGGTCATGCCGGCATAGACGATCAGCACCAGCCACAGCCCGGTCATGAGGCCCGGCGCAGGGTTGACGGCGTCACGCACGCTCATGATTCCCCAGACGATCCAGGGCTGCCGTCCGAGTTCGGTGACACACCAGCCGCTCTCCAGCGCGACCACCGAGGCGGGACCGCCGATCGTGGCCAGCGTCAGGAACAGCCGGGATCCGCGCTGGTCGAGCAAATGGCCCCGGGTCCGCCGTCCCCGCCACCAGGACAGCAGCAGCCACGCCCCCAGGGCCAGGAGGAACAGCCCGATCGCCACCATGATGTCGAACGCCCAGTGCACGCCCGTCACCGCCGGCCACTGACTGCGCGGCACCTTGTCCAGGCCCTGGACGACGGTGCTCGGTGAGTAGCCGACCAGCAGGGAAAGACCGTTGGGGATCTCCAGCCCGTAGCGCAGGGCGTCGTCACGGGCGATGCCGCCCAGGGTCAGCGGCACGTGCGAGCCGGTGGTGAACACGCCCTCGATCGCCGCCAGTTTCGTCGGCTGGAACTCCGCGAGGAACCGCGCGGCCCAGTCGCCCACGACGAGCTGAAACGGCGTCACCACCGCTCCCAGCGTGAAAGGGATGTAGAACCCCGCCTTGTGATAGGCGTCCCGGCGGCCCCGCAGCAGTGCGACGGCGTAGACCGAGGCCGTCAGGAAGGACGCCACCATGAACGCGGCGAGGATCATGTGCACGGTCTGCGGCGGACTCGCGGGATTGAGCATGGCGGCCCATGGGTCCACGTCGAACACGTGCCCCTCGCGCAGCACGAAGCCACGGGGCTGGTTCATCCAGGCGTTGGCACAGACCACGAAGAACGCCGACGCGACACCCGCCACCACGATCGGCAGCCCGGTGAGCAGGTGCCGCTTCGGCGGCAACCGGTCCCAGGCGTAGAGGTAGATGCCCAGAAAGATCGCCTCGATGAAGAAGGCGATGCCCTCCAGGGCGAAGGGCAGCCCGATGACCTGCCCGAACCTCCCCATCAGCCCCGGCCACAGCAGCCCCATCTCGAAGCTGAGGATCGTGCCGGACACCGCGCCCACGGCGAAGAGCACGCCCATCGCACGAGCCCACCTGCGTGCCAGGAGCCGGTGGGCGGGTTTTCCGGTACGGATCCCGTACCACTCGGCGATCAACGTGAGCGCGGGCAGGCCCACACCGAGGCACGCGACGACGATGTGCCAGGCGAGGGAGAACCCCATCTGTGCCCGGGCCGCGGCGAGGTCCCCCTCGGACACCTTGTCCACGGCCAGTACGGCGACCGGCCACGGGGGCCCGGCCAGATGATGCATGACGGCCACGCCTGCCTCCCACCGGTGAGCCCTGCCCGGCGTCGTGGTGTATGCGCCGGTTTGTGCTCCTTGAAGGTAGCGGCACGGAGCCCCGAAGCCGCCCGCGCCACGCCTCGGCGCAGGCCACATGCACGCGGTCATCGAGGCGCTCGGGGCCGGGGCCGTCGGGATGTCGCCGGCACGAGCCGCCGCTTGCGCCGGATCAGCGGGGCGGGGACGGCCGTCGCGGCAGGCGGACGTGGATGGTCTTGCCCTGTCCGGGGACCGCGGTGACGGTGACCTTGCTGGTGAGGCGGCGGACCATGGGCCATCCGAACCCGCCGGTGCCACCGTTGAGGTCGGGGGTCCGCTCCCGTGGGGGAGTGGGGTCGGGATCGCTCACGGCGGCGTTCAGCGTGTCCGCGGTCGCCGTGAGTTCGAGCGTGTACCGACCGCCGCCGTGCCGCAGGGCGTTGGTGGTGAGTTCGGAGACCACGAGGACGAGAGTCTGCGCCGACTCGGCGGCCGGGGCCGGGTCCAGTCCGTCGACGAAGGCGCGAGTGACGTCACGAGCGTGAGCGATGCCACAAGGGCTGTCACCTTCGGTACGGACAAGGGCCCTGGGGGTGAAAGTACGTGTGGTGTCGATGTCGGTCATGCACTACCACCCGGTCCTGATCGGTTGTGCCGGCAGGCACAGCGTGTGCCCGCCCGACAGGACTTCAACCCGTAACGCGCCCTTGCGGGTGTATACGCACGCTTTTCTGTGTTGCTCCTGAAGAAAATCTCCGAGGGAGGCAGTGCATTTCTGGTCCCCTGCCGCGGCGACGATTCTTAGTCGCCTCAAGACCCGTGTGAAAAGGCCCGTTCCGCAAATGCACTCCGCGGGCCGTCTCACACGGCCTTCTGCGCCCGTGGCATTCGCCGCGACAGCCTCATCGCGCGTTCGCCGGAGCGATGCGGCTGTGAACCCGGAACCGGTCGGTGCGGTCGTCCGGCGCGGGGCACAGGTGAACCGTGACCGGACCGGCGAAGGTGTACCCCTGCTCGGCCGCATGGCGGCGGACGTGGGCGGCGAGGGCAGGGGCCACGGGCAGCGGGCTGTCCGAGAGCAGGCGGTGGGTCTGCGGAAGCAGTTCGATGACGAAGGCGTTGGGTGCCACGACGCGCTGCCGACCGACGATCAGGGCGTTCTCGTCGCATTGCCGCAATAACGTGGTCAAGGCCTCGCCGCGCGTCTGCCGAGCCGGTGACAGGCGGCTCCACACGTTCATCACCCATTGCTCCATGACGCGTTCGCTTTCGAGGAATCCCATCGGGGGCGCCTGCCCCACCCCATCCCGAGCAGGCTCACCCATACGGGCGTACTTCCGGCGGCACGGCAACGCGCCGCCAACTGCGCCGAGCACCGCCGAGGCGGTCGGCCCGCCACCGGAGTGGAGCGATATGGCACACAGCCGCGGCAGAACGCGCTTTGAGCGGGTACACGGGTCAAAGCAAGGGACAACAACCGCATAGTTGCCATGTGACAATGATGGTCATCGGCAACAGGGTGTCGGTATCGGGTACGAGGGGAGAGGACCTGAGATGCTCCGATGGGCGGGAACCACTCCGCGCGTCGAGCGCTGTCGCCTGCGTGCGACGCAGTCGGTGCCGCGAGCGCCGGGTCAGGCGGTGCGGCTGTCGGAGTCCGTCACGTCCCCGTGCATCTGCGCTGCCGCGGTGTCGCAGAACGCCTCCAGCCCCTCCAGCAGGGCCACTCGCTTCGCGACGGGCATATCCGCGAGTACCTTTCGCAGTTCCTTTTCTCTGCGGGCCCGCAGATCGGCGAGGAAGGCGCGGCCTCGGCTGCTGAGGTGCAGCCGCACCTCGCGTCTGTCCTCCGGGCGCGTCACCCGCTCGACGAATCCGGCCGCGTGCAGGCGGTCGCAGAGCCGGCTGGTGGACGGTGGTGTGGAGGCGAGGGACTCGGCGAGGGTGCGCAGGTTGATGCCGTCGTGGTGCTCGAGGATGTGCAGCACGCGCAGCTGGGAGGCGGACGTGGGCGCGGTGGAAGCCCGCCCCCACACGACTTCCAGCAGCTCAACGGCCGTCGTGGTCACACGCGCGACCTCGTCGGGCTCCGGGCGGCGGAAGGCAGTCACGATCACACTCTCGCAGGCGCTGGGGTGCCTGCAAGCGTACTAGGCGCAGTCGCCGAGTACAGAGACTCCGGCGCGACCGATGCGACTCCGTGAGCGAGAAGCGTTTCGTTGTAGGACGAAAGATTGGTGTATATCCCATCATGAACAGATTTGTAGCCGCCGAGCGCGCGCTGCGTACGGCGGCTCCGCACGAGCTGCTCGACGCCATCCGTGCCGTACTGGCCGACCAGTACGGTGTGGAGGACGTCGAGCTGTTCATGGCGGATTACGGCCTGACCGTGCTTCAGCCGGTGTCGGTGCTCCCGCACACCATGGAGCCGGTGTCGGTGCACAACAGTCCCGCCGGGCGGGCCTTCGGCTCCCAGGAGCCCTATTGCGAAGACGCCCGGGACGGGCGGGCGCGCCTGCACCTGCCGGTCAGTGTGCGCGGCGACCGCCTCGGTGTGCTGAGCGTCACGCTGCCGGAGGCCGACGCCCGGGAGCGCGAGTCCGAGCTGGCCGAGATCGCCTCCGTGCTGGGGCACGAGGTGATGGTGGCGGAACGTGACACCGACCTGTACCTGCAGGCGCGTCGCAGGGACCGGCTGACCCTGGCCGCCGAGATGCAGTGGCAGTTGCTGCCCGGCCGCTCCTGCTCCCGTCCCGAGTACGAGTTGGGCGCTCAGCTGGAGCCCGCCTACGCGATTTACGGCGACAATTTCGACTGGTCCGCCACCGCCGACCATCTGATGCTCTATGTGACCAACGGCATGGGCGAGGGGATAGAGGCCTCCCTGCTGACGAACCTGGCGATCAACGCCCTGCGCAACGCGCGCCGCGCCGGTATTCCCATCGCCGACCAGGCCGCCCTGGCCGATCAGGCGGTCTACGCCCACTACCAGGGGCGCTGCTACCTGTCCGTCCTCATGTTCGACTTCGATCTGGATGCCGGCCGGGCGAGCGTGGTGGACGCCGGCTCCCCCCAGCTGCTGCGGCTGCGGGACGGCAAGGTGGAACGTGTGTCCTTCGAGGCGCAGCTGCCGCTGGGTATGTTCGAGGAGACCGACTACGTGGTGCAGGACTTCCACGTGGAACCCGGTGACCGGCTGGTCTGCGTCAGTGACGGCGTCCACGCGGTGGCTTCTCCCAAGGGGGAGACCTACGGGGACGCGGCCCTCGCCCGGGCCATCCACGCGACCCGGCTGCTGCCTGCCGCGGAGGTGCCGCGCGCCATCCTGCGGGAGCTGACCGGCCACCGCGGCGAGGCCGTGCCGGACGACGACGCCCTGGTCATGTGCCTGGACTGGTACGGAAGACGGGAGGGCTGACGGTCGGGCCGGGCGATCGTGAGGATCGCGTGTTGTTCGACTCGGCCCATCGCGCTAACGTTTGTCATCCGGCAATAATTGTCTGATGGTCCACCGTTCGGTCGGCCAGAGGTCCACAGCAGGGAGACGATGCAGGTGGCGGAGCACGACACGGCCCCCGAGACGGCGCGGGAACTGGGCGCCTTCCTGGAACGCCGCCGTGAGCAGATCGCCCAGCGATGGGCGGACGCCGCGCTGTTCCGCACGGTCTTCACCGTCTCGCGGGGCGAGGCGGTCGAGGCGTGCAAGGCCGTGGTGGACGCTCTGGCGGACGTGGCCCGCACCGGGCGGCTGGCGGACGTGACGGCGCCCGGTTTCGGCGCCGTGAGAGACCAGTTGGGGCGGATGTCCGCCTCCCGGAGCCGGGCCGGGCAGGGCCCGTCGCAGATCGCCGACGAGGTCGCCGGCCTGCGCGAGCCGGTCGGCGCACTGCTGCGGGCCGACTTCGAAGAGCGCCCCGTCGAGGAGACGCACGCCTGCCTGGTGGCGCTGACGGTTCTCATGGGCACGCTCCGGCTCGTGGTGATGCAGACGACGGTGCACGCCGGCGAGGAGCTGATCGCCCGCCAGCGCGAGCAACTGCTGGAGGTCGCCACCCCGGTCATCCAACTGTGGGAAGGCATCGTCGCCGTGCCGCTGATCGGCACCCTGGACAGCGCCCGCAGCCAGGTGGTGATGGAGAACCTGCTGGAAGCGATCGTGGCCCAGCGGGCCCGGTACGCCATCCTCGACATCACCGGCGTGCCGACCGTGGACTCGCTCGTGGCGCAGCACCTGATGAAGACCGTCGCCGCGGCCCGCCTGATGGGGGCCGAATGCATCGTCTCCGGAATCCGCCCCGCCATCGCCCAGACCATCGTCCACCTCGGCATCGACCTCGGGTCGATCACCACCCGCGCCACCCTGGCCGACGCCCTGGCGCACGCCCTCACCCGGCAGGGCATCGTCGTCTCCCCGCGGCCGGTCGCGGGAGCGAGCACCCCGTGACAGAGTTCTCCGCCTCCCTGCCTGCACCGGTTCCGGTTCCCGTACCGGTGCTCGCGCTGGGGGATGTCCTGCTGGTCACGCTGCAGGGGGAACTGCACGACGGGGCGGCCGAACAGCTGCAGGACGACGTGGCCCACCGCATCGCCTCCAGCGCGGCGCCGGTGGGTGGTGTGGTGATCGACATCTCCGGCGTGGAGATCGTCGACTCCTTCCTCGGCCGCGTCCTGGCCGAGATCGCGGCGTCCGCGAGCCTGCTGGCCGCCCGCACGGTCCTGGCCGGGATGCGCCCCGCCGTGGCCATCACCCTCGTCGAGCTGGGCCTGACCCTGCCCGGCCTGGTGACTGCCCTGGACGTCGAAGCGGCTCTGTCCCTGCTGGGACGAGCCCCTCTGTCCGCTCACCGCGTTCACCCGGAAGGGGGTGCGTGATGCATGCCCCATCCGCCGCGACGACACGTCTGCACATCGGCTCGGACGCGGACCTGGCCTGGGTCCGTCACGAAGTACGCCAGGCCGCTGCCGGCCTCGGCTTCAGCCTGGTCCAGCAGACGAAGCTGGTGACCGCGGCCAGCGAGCTGGCCCGCAACACCCTTGTGCACGGCGGCGGCGGACACGTGGAGATGACGCACCTCGACGACGGTGCCGGCCGAGGACTGCGACTGGCCTTCACCGACGAGGGCCCCGGAATCCCGGACCTGGAGCTGGCCATGACCGACGGATACACCTCCGGGGGCGGTCTGGGCCTGGGCCTGAGCGGGGCCAAGCGGCTCGTCCAGGAGTTCACCGTCGACACCCGCCCCGGACAGGGCACCACCGTCACCATCACCGACTGGGCCACCACCCTGCCCTCCGCCCGTACGGGCGGATCATGAGCAGGGTCTGGGACGTTCCCCTCCAGGACAGCACCCGGGTCCGGGACGCCCGCGTCGCGGCGGAAGCCGCCTGCGCCGCCGGCGGCATGGACGCGCACTCCACGGCGGTCGCCGCCCTGGTGGCCACCGAGCTGGCCACCAATCTGGTCAAACACGCCAGCGGCGGACGCATCATCATCAACCTGACCGGCCCGTCCGACACGTTCGCGGAGGCCGTGCCGCACGTGCAGATCATCTCGCTCGATCACGGGCCCGGCATCGACGACATCCAGGAGACCCTGCGGGACGGCTACACCACTTCCGCCGTCTCCCTCGGCGCCGGCCTGGGCACCTGCCTGCGGATATCCAGCGACTTCGACCTCCACAGCCGACCGGGCCGCGGCACCGTGGCCATGGCGCGCGTCAGCCAGTCGATGACTTCCGCCGGCCGCCGGTCCCGGCCGGTCCGCTCCGTCACGGGAGCCCGAGCCGGGGGAGTCAACACCTCACTCGCCCACGCCGAGCACTCCGGGGACTCCTTCGCCTGGGTGCGCTCAGGCTCGCGACTCACCCTGATGCTCGCGGACGGACTCGGACACGGCGAAGCAGCGGCCCGGGCGTCCACCGCCGCCGTCCACGCGCTGCACGCAACCGCCGACCGGCCACCGGCCGACATCCTCCGGCAGTTGCACACCGCCCTGCACGACACGCGAGGCGCGGCCGTCGGTGTGGCGCAGCTCGACGAGACCAGCGGCCACCTCTCCTTCGCCGGTGTGGGCAACATCGGTGCCCGGCTCCGCACCGACGGCTCCTGGCACGCCCTCACGTCCCACCCCGGCATCGTCGGAGCGCACTTCCCGGCGAGGGTGCCCCTGCACGGAGCGGCCTGGCAGGCGGACAGCCTGCTCGTCCTGCACAGCGACGGGCTCCCAAGCCGGTGGGAGCCGCCGCACGACCCCAGGCTCCAAGCCCACGACCCGGCCCTGGTGGCCGCGGTCGTCCTGCGGGACGCCGGCAGCGCGGCCCGCCCCCTGCGTGACGACACCAGCGTGGCCGTACTGGCCCCCGGCCCCGGGACCGGACATCCATGACCGCGACTTCCGACGCCGGGAAGGTCGCCTCCGCCACCGACGCGGCCCGGGTACGCCCCGCCACCGACGCGGCCCGGGTACGCCCCGCCATCGACCGCGACCAGGACAGGCCCGAAGACGCCCGCGGCATGCGGGAACATCCCGCCGCCGCGGCGGTTGCCGCACCCCTCGGGGCACACACCTGCTGGGCATCCTGACGCTCACCGCCCCAGCCCCCGCTTCGACACCCTGAGTACGCGAGACGAGACCTGGAGCAGGACACGGACGCGGCCGCCGACGACCTGCTCACACCCCTCCTGCACGACTCCGAACGCGACGGCGACGTGTGCCTGCTGCTCTGCCGCAACTCGGAGCCGGCGGTCGTCCAGAAAGTCCTCGCGCGGCGTCGCGACCTCAGGGGGTGACGACGGGGAAGCGGTGGTCCGGGGTGTCCAGGACCGACAGGAGCCGTGACAGTTGCGAGCCGTCACCCGTCATGGTGATGCCCGCGGTGCCCTTGCCCGCGAGCAGCGCGAGGAGTTGCGTCTTGGTCATCGTCATGGTCAGCCCCGTATCGGGGTCGGGGCTCGCGCCGCTGGTCCAGGTGAGTACCCCGTTGGCGAGCCGAAGGTGCCAGTAGACATCGTCGATGTGCCAGTCGAGGGCGAGACGCAGCGACCACGCCTCGGGTCCGTTGACGCGTACGGCCAGGCCGTCGATGAGCTGTGCGACCGTCAGTGCCCGGTGCAGATCGGGCCCCGTGGTGGGCTTGGGAACCGGCTTGGCCCCGTGCATCAGCTCTTGCGCACCGGTGAGGTAGAAGTTGCGCCACACGGCGTTCTCGGCGGCCCGGCCCAAGCGCAGGTAGAGCACGGCGAGTTGCTGCTTCGCCCTGGCATCGGCCGGATCGTTGAAGACGGCGTGATTGAGGAGCGTCACCGCGAAGCGCAGGTCGCCCCGGTCGCTGTAGTGCCGGGCACGGGCCCGCACGGCGGCCTGCCCCCCGAGGGACTCGACCCACCGTCGCGCCTCCTCGGCCGGCGGGTGTTCCCACAGGTGCGCCGGGTTGGCGTCGAACCAGCCCATGTACCGCTGGTAGACGGCCTTGACGTTGTGGCTGAGGGAGCCGTAGTAGCCACGGTTGGCCCACGCCTGCTCCAACTGCGGCGGCAGGCGCAGGCTTTCGGCGATCTCGGTGCCGTTGAGACCCTTGTTGATGAGGCGGACGGTCTGGTCGTGCAGATAGCCGTAGAGATCCCGTTGCCGGGTGAGCAGGGCGACGATGTCGTCGTTGCCCCAGGTGGGCCAGTGGTGGGAGGCGAACGCCACATCGGCGGCGCCCGCGTAGAGGCCGATCGACTCCGTCAGGTATCCGGCCCAGGCGTGCGCGTCGCGGACCTGGGCGCCGCGCAGGGTCAGGACGTTGTGCATCGTGTGGGTGGCGTTCTCGGCCATGCACACCGCCCGCAGGTCGGGCAGGAGGAAGTTCATTTCCTCCTGGCACTCCGTACCCGGAGTCATCTGGAAACGGATCCGTACACCGTCGAGGGTGACCTCCTGCCCGGTGGCCTCGATGTACCGGGTGGGCGGTATCAGGCCGATGGTGCCGGTGGAGACGGCGAGCCCGAGGCCGCAGCCGACCTGGCCGGCCGCGTCGGTGGGCAGGTTGGTGCCGTACATGTAGCCCGCACGGCGGGACATGGCGGGGCCCGCGTAGACGTTCTCGCTGACCGCGTGCTCCATGAAGCCGCGCGGCGCGAGGACGGGTGTGCCGTCGGCGCCGTCGGGCAGGACGCCCCGGCAGCCGCCGAAGTGGTCGACGTGGGGGTGGGTGTAGATCATGGCCCTGACCGGGCGGTTCCCGCGGTGGACACGGTACAGCCGCAGTGCCGCGGCCGCGGTCTCCGCGGAGGTCAGGGGGTCTACGACGATGATGCCGGTGTCGCCCTCGACGATGGTCATGTTGGACAGGTCCAGGCCGCGGACCTGGTAGATGCGGTCCGTGACCTCGTAGAGCCCCTGGCGGGACAGCAGCCTGGCCTGGCGCCACAGGCTCGGGTCGACGGTCGTCGGCGGGGTCTCGGTCGCGTCGGCGAGGAAGCGGTGGGCGTCGGGGTCCCAGGCGGTGCTGCCGGCGGGCGTGGTGATCGGTCCTCCGGTGTACGCGGCGATGAAGCCACGGTCGGCGTCGGCGAAATCGGTTCGGTCGTCGTAGGGGAGATCGCCGGTGTGGGTGGGGGACGGTGTCCCCGAGGCCCCGCGGCCGGGGGACGCCTCGGACGCCGGCGCGTTCACAGGCACGGCCGCCGCGGCGGCGCCCGCGGCGGCGGCGACGAAGCCACGTCGGTTCATCGGATTCATGTGTGTGCACCCTTCTCGGTGTCGGTCGCGAGGCGGAGCAGGCCGAGCCGTCGCGCGTCCCGTTCCGGCCGGATGGCGGTGATGGCCGAGGCGCCCGCCGGCAGCATCACCCCGGCTGCGACGAGGAAAGCGGTCGCGTAGCCGGAGGAGGCGGTGTCCGCCGCGTCGATGAGGTGGCCGGTGACGAAGGGCGCGATCAGGCCGGGGAGGGTGCCCGTCGCGGCGACGATGCCGAAGACGGCTCCGCGTTGGGCTGCCGGAACCACCTCTGCGACGGTCACGTAGTGCAAGGGGATCGCGACGGCGACCGTGCCGAAGGCCACCCCGATCAGGAGCATCCGGACGGCATCGCCGTCGACGAAGGGAAAGGCGACCATGGCACAGCCGGCGACACATACCGAGGCTCCCTGTGCGGCTCCGCTGGACCAGCGGCTGGACACCCCGCGGGCCTTGAGGGCGTCCATGAGCGGCGAGACGGTCAGCAGCAGCACGAGGCTGAGCGCGGAAATGCCGCTGATGGCGGTCGCCACCGTCCCGGGACCCAGATCGAGCTGGGTCCTGAGGTAGGCGGGCAGCCAGGCGTGGGCCAGAGCGAGCGCCCAGGCGGCTCCGAAGGCGCTGGCGATGCTGCCCAGCGTGGTTCCGGTGAGCAGCAGCCGACGGTAGGGCAGCTGCTTCACCGGCCGTACGTCACCGGCCCGTGGCGCACGTGCCTCGTCGTACGGTCCGTCGTGGCCCGTCCGCCACCACACCAGCGCCCACAGCAGGCTGACGACGGCCAGGACGGCGTATGCCGACCGCCATCCGAAATCCGTGATGAGCCAGATGAGCACGGGCGCGGAGACCAGCGTGCCGATCGCGGCGCCGCCGATCTGCAGGGCCGAGGGCAACCCGCGCCGCTCGGGCGGGAACCACTTGTACAGCGCGTGCATGGACATCGAGGCCGCCGGGCCTTCCGCGACACCCAGCAGGACGCGGCCCGCGATCAGGGTCGGGACCGCCGCCAGGGCCAGAACGGGCAGTTGGGCGACCGCCCACAGCAGCGCCATGACGAAGAGCATGGTCCTGCTGGAGATGCGGGAGGAGAAGAATCCGACGACGAGACCGGAGAGGCTGAACAGGAGGTAGAAGGAGCTGGAGATCAGTCCGTAGGTGCTGTTGCTGATGTGCAACTCGTCCATGATCGGGACGGCGGCGAGGCCGAGGACCGACTTGTCGGCGAAGTTGATGACCATGAAGGTGACGATCATGGCCGTCACCAGCCAGGCGCGGCGGCGGTCGGTCGGGCGGGCGGCGGCCGGGCGCGCCGAACGGTCGGCGGGAGGCGCGGAGGGTTGGGGTGCCATGGGTGACTCCTGCGGATGCGGGTCGAGCAGGGGCGGGCGCGGACCGCCGGTGGCGCCGGGGGAGCCGCGGCGGGATGGGCCGGGCACACGGCGAGCGGACCCGGGGAGGTCCGGCTCGGACGGCCTCCCCGGGGCGCCGGTCAGACGAGTGCCTTGACGATGGCGTTCTTGTGGATCTCGGTCGTGCCGGTGACGATCCGGAACATGCGCAGGGACCGGAAGATCTGCTCGACCTCGTGACCGCGGGTCAGTCCGTCCTTGCCGTGGATCTGCACGGCCTGGTCCGCCGTGCGGAAGCACGCTTCGGCGGTGAACAGCTTGCACATGTTCGCCTCCACCGCGATGTTCTCGCCGCGGTCGGCCTTCGCGGCGGTGGCGAGGACCATCGACCGGGCCGCGTAGAGGTCGGTGGCCATGTCGGCGAGCTTGTGCTGGATGGCTTGGAGAGCGAGCAGCGGCTGCCCGAACGCGACCCGGGTCCTGGCGTGGGCGACGGACAGATCCCAGGCGCGCCGGGCGGCCCCGATCAGGGAGGGACAGTGGAGCAGCCGGTTGAGGGTGATGCGGCCGATGCCGATGCGCAGCCCCTGGCCGACCTCTCCGAGCAGGTTCGCGACGGGGACGCGGCAGTCCTCGAAGAGCAGGTCGCCTTCCATCTGCTGGCCCGACATGGGCACGGCGCCGTCCAGGACACGGCAGCCGGGGGTGTCCAGGTCGACGAGGAAGGCGCTGTAGGTCTCCTCGCTGTCCGCCATCCGGGCGACGACGACCGCGAAGTCGGCGAACGGGGCGGCGGAGCTGAAGACCTTGTGCCCGCTCAGCACGTAACTGTCGCCGTCGCGCGTCGCGGTGGTCCTCATGCGGCGTACGTCCGAACCGGCGTCCTGTTCGGTGAGGGAGAAGCAGCAGGCGCGTTCGCCCCGTACGACCGGCAGGAGATAGCGCTCCCGCTGCTCGTCGGTGGCGTACTTCATGATCGCGCCGACGCGCAGCGGTCCGCCCATGTCGCCGAGGACCGAGTGGGACAGGGCCGCCCCGGAGGCGGTGAGCTCCTCCTTCAGAGCACACAGTTCGGTGAAGTTCAGTCCCTGGCCGCCGAGTTCCGGCGGCAGGCTGATGCCGTAGAAGCCGAGCTCGGCGCTGCGCTTCCAGACGCTTTCCAGGGTGGACCGGTCCAGCCTGCTCTCGGGGGTGATGCCGTGCGCCCGCTCGTAGGGCAGGAGTTCGTCGGTCAGGTAGGCGCGCAGCCGGCCGACGAGGTCCTGGAGGCGGAGGTTGTCGTCGTAGTGCGGGGTGAGGGTGTAGGGCATGGGGTGTTCCCTGTTCAGTGGACGCGGCGCTCGGCGCCGGACCAGTAGGTGTCGCGTATCGCGCGGCGGTCGATCTTGCCGTTGGGGTTGTGGGGCAAGGCGGCGACGACATCCACGGAGCGGGGCTTCTTCATGCGGGCAAGGCGCTCGGCGCAGAAGGCGATCAGCTCCTCCGCGTCGAGCGTGACCCCTGACCGCGGGACGACGACGGCCTTGACCGCCTCGCCCCACCGCTCGTCGGGTACGCCTACGACCGCGGCCTCGAAGACGCCGGGATGCTGGTGGAGGACGGATTCGACCTCGACCGCGTAGATGTTGAACCCGCCGGAGATGATCATGTCCTTCTTGCGGTCGACGATGAAGACGTATCCGTCCCGGCGCCGCCGCGCCAGGTCGCCGGTGAGGAACCAGCCGTCGCGGAAGCTCCGCGCGGCCAGTTCCGGCTCGTTGTGGTAGCCGGGAACGACATCGGGGCCGCGGACGGCGATCTCGCCGATCTCCCCGTCCGGCACCGGGTCGCCGTTGTCGTCGACGATCCGCACCTCGGCCTCGGCCAGCGGGCGGCCGCAGGACAGCAGCAGTTCCTCGTCGTCCCCCTCGACGGCGCGGCGGTGGTCCTCCGTGGAGAGGAACAGCACCCCGGAGGTCGTCTCGCCGCATCCGTACCCCTGGCTGAGCACGGGGCCGAAGAGGTCCCAGGCCGCCCGAACCCGGGCGGGTGACATGGGCGCCGCGCCGTAGAGCAGATGACGGAGACTGGAGAGGTCGAAGTCGCGGGCGTTCTCCAGCGCGAGGACCGTGTTGACCATGGTCGGAACCAGGAACGCGTGGGTGGCGCGTTCCCGTTCCACGGTGGCGAGGAACTCCTCGGCGTCCCAGCGCGGCAGTACCACGGCGCATCCACCGGCGAAGAAGATGCCCATGAGCGGCATGCCGGAGGCGTGGGTGACGGGCCCCGCGAGGATCTGCCGGTCGCCCCTCCCGACCCGAGTGGCCTGGTTCATCACCGACTTGCGCAGCAGGGCCAGCCGGTTGCCGTACGTCTGGACGGCCGCCTTGAGCTTCCCGGTGGAGCCCGAGGTGAAGTGCAGGACGGCGATGTCGTCCTCGGCGCACTCCACGTCGACGGCCTCGCGGGAGGTGGCCGCGAGGGTCTGGGCGTAGCCGGGACCGAGGTCGGCGGGACCGTCGTAGCCGATGACGGCCTTCACGCCCGAACCGGGCACCGCCCGCCGCGCCGTGTCCAGGTGCGCGGCGTCGGTGAGCAGGACACGGGCGTCGGACTCCCGCAGGAGGTGGGCGACTTCGGCGTCGCCGAGGCGGGCGTTGACCGGCGCCCGGGCCAGCCCCGCCTTGTAGAGCGCCACCTCCGTGACGACCAGCTCCGCGCGGTTGGCCGCGAGCGTCGCCACGCGCTCCCCCCGGCTCAGGCCCATTGCGGTGAGCGCGGTCGCCAGTCGGTCGCTGTGGTCGTCGAGTTCCGCGTAGGTCAGCCGGACCTGGCCGCACACCACCGCCTCCGCGTCCGGATGGTGCTCGGCTGTCCGGCGTACGTAACGCCCGAGGTTCATCGCCGCCTCCAGAGTTTCAGAACAATATGTTCAGTATCAATCTCGATGTCGGGCAACGTAAGGGCAGCGCTAGGGTCAGGTCAACGGTCCTGACGAGAAGGAATCGAAGTGGACATGAAGCCGGAAGACCGCCGCGTCCGGCGGACGCGCGCCGCGCTCCGCCAGGCCCTGGTCGAACTGGTGCTGGACAAGGGGTTCCAGGCCATTACCGTCGAGGAGATCACCGAGCGGGCCGACATCGGCCGGGCCACGTTCTACGCGCACTACCGGGACAAGGAGGATCTGCTCGTCGGCATCGTCCGCGACCTCGCACAGGACCGCGAGCGTCTGCTGCCGGCCGTTCGCCAGGCGCACGCCCAGGGTTTCACCGGCCTGCCGGTCAAGTACATCTTCGAACACGCCACCCGGGAGCGGGACGTCTACCGGGTGATCCTGCGGGGTGAGGGCGACGGGAGGGCGCTGCGGGAGTTCACCGAACTCATCCGCGCCCACGCGGAGATGGCCTTCCGCGACCGGGCCGAGCAGCTCGGGGTGGAGCCGAGGATTCCGCTCGGCATCGTCGCCCGCGCGTGGACGGGAGAACTCATCTCGGTGCTGAGCTGGTGGGTCGAGAACGACACGGGTTACACCGCCGAGCAGATCACCGCCCACCTGCGGGACCTGTCCGTCTACGGACGGGTCTGGGCCACGGGGCTGACTCCGGTGGACGCCCCCGGGGCCGTTGACCTCCCCGGGGGGCCGGGTGTCGCATCCCCGTAGTCGACGGGTGCGGCGACCCCTTCCTCCGTTTCTGAACAGCGTGTACGGTACCGAACTCGTGATGAGCTGATCCCGAACGAGCGGAGCGACACGTGACCGGTACGGACTCACTGGCGGACCTCGTCTGGGCACGAGGGTTCACGGACTCGGCCTGGGTGCGACGACACACGACGGCGGGCCGGGAGATCATGCCCAGCCGTCGCGTCTGGCGGGGCCCGGACGGCCCCGGTGATCTGCCCGCCACGCCGCCCGGTGCTCTCGACGACCTGAGCGTCACCGGCTCCCACGGCCGCACTCTCCCGCTGTCGGAACTGCTCGCCGATGCCGAGACGGACGCCCTGCTCGTGCTGCACCGGGGCAGGCTCGTCCACGAGCAGTACCTGCACGGCTACGAGGCCCACGTCCCGCACTTCAACGCCTCTGCCGCCAAGTCCTACCTCGGTCTCCTGGCCGCGACCCTCGCCCACGAGGGACACCTCGACCGCGGTGCCCAGGTCGCCACGTACGTGCCCGAACTCTCCGGCACCGCCTTCGGGGACGCCCAGGTCGACCATCTGCTGCACATGGGCACGCGGATGAGCTACGCCGGCCGCCCGTACGACAAGGCCCTCGAGGCGCAGCGCTACTTCGCCGTCCTCGCTCCGCGACTGCGCCCCTACGGCTACTCGGGACCCGTGACCATCCGCGAGCACCTCGCCACCGCCGGGGCCACGGGCAAGCCCGGTACGGAGTTCCGCTACGAGAACGGCAACGTCGAGGCGCTCGCCGAGGTCCTGCGACGGATCACCGGCCTCAGCACCTCGGCGCTGATGTCCGAGATGATCTGGTCCCGGATCGGGGCGGAGGAGGACGCCTACTATCTCGTCGACGCGGACGGCACCGAGGCGGCCTGCGGCGGCTTCAGCGCCACCGCACGCGACGTGGCCCGCCTGGGCGAACTCGTCCGCTGCGGCGGGGCCGTCGGCGACCGCCAGATCCTGCCGGAAGCCGTGACCGCTCTCGTCGAGGGTGTCCCCGATGGCTACCCGCGCCGCGTTCGCTTCCCCGCGGCACCGCCCGACTCGCCGGCCACCCTCTCGTACCACGACCTGTGGTGGATCCTGAACGACACCCACGGATCGTTCATGGCCAGCGGCATCCACGGCCAGCGCCTGTTCGTCTCACCCGCGCTGGATCTGGTCGTCGTCCACTACGCCTCCCAGGTGGTCTCCCCGGCGGTGCCCCAGGCCCCCCTCGTCCAGGCGTTCCTCTCGATAGGCACGCATCTCAACGCGTAGGGCGCGTGCCGGCGGGCTGTCGGTCGCCCAGGGTCCGAGTGAGGGCGGCCAGCCGCTCGGTGCGGCGTGCGGCCGGGTCGGTGGTGCGGGTGGTCCAGGCGATGTGACCGTCGGGGCGGACGAGGACCTCGGTCGTCCCACGCAGGTCCGGGTGGTCGTCGTAGCCGGTCACCAGGGCGGAGGTGACACGCGCGTCGCGGTCCCGTCCCGCGGTCGCCGTGGGGCCGGGTGCCAGGTCCAGGTGGACGAACCGGGCGGTGTGCAGGAGGTCGTAGACCCGGGTGGCGGGCGAGCCCGCGGCCGTCAGCGCGATGTCGGGCATCCGCCGCCCCACCAGGAAACCGGCGTCGGGGTCCGCGGGACGGTAGGCGGTGTCCAGGGCGGAGACCCGGCCGGCGAGCGTACGGTTGACCTGGTCCTGGCCGAGGAGTTCGTCCATCAGGCCCCGCAGGGCGGCGGCGGGTCGCTCGTACCGGGGGACCAGGGTGAGCTCCATGAGGAGGGTCTGGATCTCCGTGTTCTCCGTCACCTTGCGGCCCACCGGGCGGCGCTCGGCGTCGTAGCTGTCCAGCAGGCCCGGCGGCGCCCAGCCCCGGATCGCGGCGGCCAGCTTCCAGCCGAGGTTCACGGCGTCCTGGAGGCCGGTGTTGAGGCCCTGGCCGGCGGCCGGGAAGTGGATGTGGGCGGCATCCCCGCCACCAGGAGGCGGCCGGCCCGGTACCGGTCGGCGAGCCGCGTGGCGTTGCCGAAGCGGGAGAGCCAGCGGGGGCCGGCGACGCCGAGGTCGGTGCCGCACGTCCGGAGCAGGCTCTGGCGGAACTCCTCCAGGGTGACCGGTTCCGCGGCCGGCACGCGCATGCGTTCCGGGTCCACCAGGACCAGCCGGGTGACGCCGTCCTCCAGCGGAGCGACCAGCACGCCCGCGGCCCGGGTGGCGTCCAGGGCCGCGGGGCCGGTGTCCATGACCGCGAAGTCGCCGAGTACTCCGGTGAGCGTCTCGTCGGTGCCGGGGAAGCCGATGCCGGCGGCCCGGCGCACCACGCTGCGTCCGCCGTCGCAGCCGACCGCGTACTGCGCCCGGACGGTCTCGACGCCCTGGGGCCCGCGCACCTCCGCCTCGATCCCGTCCTCGTCCTGGCGCACGCCGGTGACCTCGTGGCCGCGGGTGATCCGCACTCCCAGCTCGGCCGCCCGCTCGGCCAGCAGTGCCTCGGTGCGCGCCTGGGCGATGAAGAGCGTGTAGCCGTGCCGGGAGTCGAGCCGGGAGAAGTCCAGCCGGGTCGGAAGCTGGGCGAAGTGCCAGCCGGGGACCGTGCGGCCGAGGGGCAGGAACCGGTCGAGCAGGCCCCGCTGGTCCAGCAGCTCCAGACTGCGCGGGTGCAGGGTCAGCGCCCGGGAGTCGCGCTGCGGCTCGGTGCGGCGCTCCAGGATCCGGGTCCGCACGCCCGCCAGGGCCAGCTCGCAGGCGAGCATGAGTCCGGTGGGGCCGCCGCCCGCAATGATCACGTCGTCCTTCATGGAAGGTCGCCCTCTCTTGCCGTAAGCAATTAGTGAACAGCGTTCACGTGAACGATGTTCACTATACTGCGGGGCATGAATTCCTCGTCAACCGGCCGGACGCGGGGGCGCCCCTCCCGCATCGACAGCCCCCGCACCCTGCGCACCGCACTGGAGCTGCTGGACGAGTCGGGCCTCGACGCCCTGACCATGCGGCGTCTCGCCGACGCGATGGAGGTGCGCGCCGGAGCCCTGTACCGCTACTACGCCACCAAGCAGGAACTGCTCACGGCCATGTCGGAGCAGATGCTGGAGGGCGTCACCGAGAAGGTCCTGGCGACCGACGGCGACCCGTGGCACGAGAGGGTGGCGGACTTCGCGCGCGCCCTGCGAGCGGCGCTGCTCAACCACCGCGACGGCGCGAGGGTGTTCGCCGGCACCCACCCGACGGGCGGCAACGTCCTCGGTTTCTCCGACGCGCTGGTCGGCGTCCTGCTCGACGCGGGCTTCCCCGCGGACGACGCGGCCCGGACGCTGTACACGCTGTCGAACTTCACCGTCGGTCACACCCTGGAGGAGCAGGCCGCCCAGTCGGAGGAGAACGGCGGACCGGCCGCCGCCGGACTGCTGCGCTCCGCGGTGACGGACGGCTCCTACCCGCACCTGCACGCCGCCTTGTCCGCGCTGGCCAGCACGGACTTCGACCGCCACTTCGAGTACGGGCTCGGCTTGCTGATCGACGGCCTGAAAGCGCGCCGTCCGGCTTGAGACGGCCGGCCTCCGAGATCCGACGCTCCGAAAGCGGGCCGGCCAATGGGCCGGCCCGCTTTGTGTTGCGCCTCAGAGGCGTGTACGAGAGCTCACCGGCTGCCGGTCAGGCGCGGTCGTGGAGGGTGATGTGGTAGCCGTCGGGGTCGGCGAAGGTGAAGGTCCGGCCGAAGGGGCCGTCGATCGGCGCGGACACGATGGTGTGACCGTCGGCGACGAGAGCGTCGTGGATCGCCTGGACGTCGGTGGCGTGGAGCCAGATCGCGGCACCGATGCCGGGCCGGCCGACGGACGAGAGATCGGTGCCGGGCGCGAGGTCGCGGACGGCGAACGCGATCGGCTTCGTCTCGAAGACGACGGCGTGCGGAGGTCCCGCCTGCGAGCGGACGAGGCCGAGGTACCGCTCGTAGAACGTCTGCGAGGCGTCGAGGTCGCGTACCTGGAGCGAGATGAAGTCGGGGCCGGTGGCGGGCATGGTGATGCTCCTTCGCTTCGTGTCAGATTCCTGACACGCGCCAACGTATGTCAGAATACTGACATGAGTCAAAAGGGTGCCGGCGTCGACCTGGACAAATCACTGGGCTACCTGCTGAAGGAGGCTTCGAGCGCCCTGCGCGCGGCCATGGAGGAGGTGCTGCGACCGCTCGGGATGAACGTGACGCACTACTCCTGCCTCGAGCTGCTGGCCCAACGGCCGGGCCTGTCGAATTCCGAGCTCGCGCGTGGGGCGTTCGTGACACGTCAGACGATGAACGTTCTGCTCCAGACCCTGGAGCGAGATGGCTACGTGACCAGGCCCGCGGAGGCGCCCGTCGGGAAGGCTCTCCCCGCGCGCCTCACGCCGCGCGGCCGACGGAGCCTGGAGCAGGCGACCGTGGCGGTCCGGTCCGTCGAGCTCAGAATGCTGTCCGGCATGACCGAGACCGAGCAGGCAAGCGCGTTCCGCAGCCTGCAGAGCATGATTCGTGCTCTCCGTGAGGGCGACGACGGAGCGCAGTGACCGGTTGGGCCGGCGGCAAGTGGCCGACGTGGGCGGCTTCAGTCCTTGGCGGGGTGCAGCTTCAGCTGCCGATTGACGAAGAGCTGCACGAAACCGCAGCGCAGGCAGATCAGCCCGGTGGCGGTCTCGTCCGCCCAAGCCAGATTGAACAACTCTCCGCCTGTGCTGTTGAGTTTCACCCCTCTTTCGCGGAAGACATCGCTCTCGCAGACCTGACACGTGAGCCACATCTCTCCGAGTGAGGCCCGCACCGCTTTGGCCATCGCATCCCCTTTGCCCGGCTCAGCACCGTGGCTGAGCCATCAGCGCTCCGTCGTTCCCGTCCCGGTCATCTTTGATCATCGTCGAGCAACCCGCACTCCGGGAGGGTACTTGAGCAAGAACTGAGCCCGGGTGCCCGCAGCAGGCGCTCCGGCCCCCGCAGTTGACGGCCTGGAAAACAGGGGTGCGACCGGCTGGGATGTGGTGATAGGCAGGCGCTGTGACGAAGAGTCTTGAGTTTCCCGCCCTGCTGCGCCTGATCGACGAGCGGTCGGCCGCCTTCCGAAGCGCGGTTGCCGCGGCGCCCGGCCTTGACACGCCGGTACCCTCCTGCCCCGAGTGGACGCTGTCCGATCTGGTGCGGCACCTGGGTACGGGCCAGCGCTGGTGGGCCGCGATCGTCGCCGCGGGCCCGGCCGAGGCTCCGCCGGCCAAGGATGCCGCGCAGGCGCCGCACGAGCTCGAGGCGCTGCTGGCCTGGTACGCCGAGTCGAACGAGCTGCTGTTGAGCACGCTGCGCGAGGCCGGCCCGGAGCGCGAGTGCTGGGCGTGGTGGAGCGCCGGCCTGTCGCCGGCGAATGCCCGGGGCGTTGCCCGGCGCCGGGTGCACGAGGTGCTGGTGCACACCTACGACGCCCAGCTCGCCGCAGGCGCCGTGCGGCCGATGCCGGCGGACATCGCGCTCGACGGCGTGGCCGAGTTCCTCGACACCTGCAACTCCACCCCGGCGGCCTGGCCGCACGAGGCCGCCACCATCCACTACCACGCCACCGAGGGGCGCTCCTGGCTCCTGGCGCTGGACGGCACGGGCGCCTGGCCCGCACCCCTCACGGACGACGCCGCGCCCGCCTCCGCTTCGGCCACGGGCACGGCCGAGCAACTGCTCCTCTTCGTCTGGGGCCGGCTCACGCTGGGCGACCTGAGGATCGAGGGCGACCGGCAGGTGTTCGAGCGGCTGATCGCCTGGGAGCCCGAGGAGTAGCCAGTCATGGTCCGTCGCTGATGCGTAACCCGGTCCGCTCGACTCCCTGACCGGCGACGAATGCGGATGACGGCAGGCGTGGTGCTGAACTAGCGTCTCTCCCATGCTTTACGCACCCGAGGACACCGACGACGAGCCCGGTGTCACCGTCCGCTGCCAGGACAACTCGTCCGTCGGCGTGACCTTCCGCGACCGGTTCGGCCTCGACGCGGATTCCGTGCACTACGCCGTCGAACTGCGGGCCCCGGGACTGACTTCCCGTCTCGACGAGGTCGTCGCCTGGAGCGGGGACAGCGATCTCGCCCCGTTCCTGGAAGGACTCGCCGCAGACCACCGGGGATGGGACGGCGAGCGGAGCTGGCAGACCAACGACCGGGACTTGGCGGTGTCGGCCGCTTTCCGGCCCGGCGGGCACGTCGGGCTGACGTGGACCCTTCGTCCATGGCCGAAGGGCGCCGGTGGCTGGTGCGCATCGGTGACCACGTGGCTGGAGGCCGGCGAGCAGATGGCATCCTTGGCCGCTGACGTCCGGCACTTCCTGGCCGGGGAACAGCAGTCACCGCCGGGGCATGAAGCGGACGAGGCCACTCGGGCGGCCTCGGCGCACGATCAGGGCAGGGTCGCGCCATGACCGAGCTGAAGCGGCTGCATGCCGACCACGCACCGGCGGTCCTGGCCTTCGAGCTGGAGAACCGCAGCTACTTCGCTGCCTCGATCCCCGACCGCGGCGACGACTTCTTCGACCAGTTCACCGACCGGTTCAACGCGTCGCTGGCCGAGCAGGAGGACGGTGTCTGCGCCTTCTACGTGCTCGTCGCCGAGGACGGCTCGGTACTCGGCAGGTTCAACCTGTACGACTTGGAGGACGGTACCGCCAGACTCGGCTACCGCGTCGCGGAGCGGGTCGCCGGCCGGGGCGTGGCGACCGCGGCCGTCCGCGAGCTGTGCCGGACGGCGTCGGCGACGCACGGCCTGCGCACCCTGCTGGCGGCCACCTCCCACGACAACGCGGCGTCCCGGAAAGTCCTGGCCAAGGCCGGGTTCGTCCCGGTCGGCCCCGCTGCCCCGGCCGATCTCGGCGGCGAGTCGGGCACGTGGTTTCGGTGTGACCTCCAGCCGTAGATCTTGATCTTGCCCGTGGGCCGGCTGCGGCGAGGCGCGGAAAGAGGAAGAAGATGGCCCGGACGGGAACGACGGCGGTGGTGGCGCTGATGCCGGACGCCGAGCCGCTTTTGCGGCTGGCCGCCGAGGAGGACGGGCGGGCGGTGCGACCGGGCGTGCCCGCACACGCCGCGCTGCTCTATCCCTGGCTGCCCGCCGACGAGGTCGACGAGGCGCGGCTGCACCGGCTGCGGGTCGCCCTGCCGGTCGGCCCGGTCCGCATCAGGCTGGCGGCGGTCGAACGAACCGGCGGGTTCGTCGGTGTCCCGGTGCCCGAACTGAGCCGGGTGGCCGACGCCGTGCGTACGGCATTCCCGGCACAGGTCCCGTACGGCGGCCGGTTCGGTCCCCGTCCACCGGTGCACGTCACCGTCGCCCTGGACGCGGCACACCGGGCCGCCGCCGACATCGCCCGCCGTACCGCCGCCGCGTTGCCGATCACCACCGAGGTCAGCACCTTGCACGTGGTCGGCCTCACCCGCACGGGATGGCAGGGTCTCGCCGAACTACCGCTCAGTCACTAGCCGGTCAAGTCGGGAACGCTGGTCGGACGCGCGCGGTCGCCCGCCGGCGCGTACCGGGCGGGAGCACCGGCGCGTTCGCACAAGGACGCGGCCCTTTACCGCACTGCCTGCCACCAGGTGGCCCGAATCCCTGACTTCAGCCTGATCTCGTCCACAGCACAGCGATCCGGCCAACCTCCTTCGGTTTCCGACCTTCCGGACAACCGAGCATCCGACCACTCCCTCTCACAGCGCGGGCACAGCACGTGCCCGCCTGCTTCCTTCCCACCGCACCCCCCCCAGCACCTGAAGGACGAGGGATCGATGACCAGAACGCGCACCACCCGGCTGCGGCGCCCCCTGCTCGCGGGCACCACGGCCGTCGCGGCCATGGCCGTGACCGCCGGACTCGTGGCCGCCACGGCGGAGCCGGCGAAGGCGGCGACAGGGCCCAAGCTGAGCCTCATCGCCGCGACCAACTCGCTCACGCTCACCTCCTGGAAGGAGGACCCGGGCGTCTACCTCGACCTCGGCACCTACCTCACCGCCGAGGGCAGGCCGCTGGAGCTGAAGGTGACCCGGAAGTCCTACAAGGACCCGGTGACGATCACCCAGACCGTGTACGAGGGCGGCAAGGCCAAGGCCAAGACGTTGCCCAAGGGCACGGTGAAGGACTTCTCCGGGCTGCCCGGCTTCGCGGAGATCACGGTCACCGACAAGGCGGGCAAGAAGGTCCTCAGCCGGACCGAGGACTTCTGCCCGAACAACGCCAGCGGCCGGGTACGCCCCGACGCGCCCGCCACCTCCAAGTATCCCGAGAGCTGCCCCACGAACCCGTTCACCCTCGGTTCCGTCTGGGGCGTCGAGAAGGGCTGGGCGGCCAACACCTACGCGGGTTCCTACACCGAGCCCGTCTCGCTGGCGGCCGGGACCTACACCGCCAAGGTCGGGGTCGCCAAGAAGTACCGCGACCTGTTCGGCATCGCCGACAAGCCCGCCACCGTCAAGGTGACCGTGGTGGAGCGGAGTTACGAGGACGACGAGGGTGCCGCCCAGCCGGCCGCGTCCCGGTCCGCGACGGCGGGGGAGCACGCCGGTCACGAGGCCGCCCACCAGGCCCCGTCCGCGCACGCGGGCCACGGGCCGGGGCATGCCCCGACACCGGCCCAGGCCGCGGCGCCGGTCACGAGCGGGGCGAGTCCCTCGTACAACGTGGGCCACGGTCCGCTCAAGGCGGCGCCGCCCGCCCTGCCGTGGGCGCTGAAGAAGAAGCAGGCCGCGCGCTCCATGCCGGTCGGCGACAGGGGCGGCCAGACCGACGGCTCGCGCAAGGCCCCGGCGCTCCAGCCGCTGGCGAAGCGGCCCGCCGGCAAGCCCTCCGTCCCGGACGTCCCCAAGCCCGACCTGCGCTCGCTGCCGGCCTACGGCATCGTCGTCACCGACGGGGAGAAGGACATCCCCGGCAAGGACTACCTGGCGTTCAGCGCCAACGTGTGGAACGCCGGTCCGGCGCAACTGGTGGTGGACGGCTTCCGGTCGCCCGGCAAGGCCAAGATGGACGCCTACCAGTACTTCTACGACGCCAAGGGCAAGCAGGTCGGTTACGCCCCGACCGGCACCATGGAGTGGGACCCGCGTCCGGGCCATGTGCACTGGCACTTCACCGACTTCGCCAGCTACCGGCTGCTGAAGGCGGACAAGAAGGAGGCCGTGCGCAGCGGCAAGGAGGCCTTCTGCCTGGCCAACACCGACGCGATCGACTACACGGTGAAGAACGCCAACTGGCACCCGTACAACACCGACCTGTCCACCGCCTGCGGGGAGGAGAACTCCATCTCCGTCCGCGAGGTGCTCGACGTCGGCTCCGGCGACACCTACTCCCAGGACCTGCCGGGCCAGTCCTTCGACATCACGGACGTTCCCAACGGCACGTACTACATCCAGGTACTGGCCAACCCCGAGAAGCGGCTCAAGGAGACCGACCTCGGCAACAACAGCGCGCTGCGGAAGATCGTGCTCGGTGGCAAGCCGGACGCCCGGACCGTGACCGTGCCGGCCCATGAGCTGGTGAACGCGAACTGACCTGACCTCGGGGCGTCAACGCCCCGCCGCGTCGAAGAGCCGGCGGCCACCAGCGGTGGCCGTCGGCTTCGTCGTTCCCGTCCCGGAGTCATCGATGGGGTGGTACCAACCGCTCCCGCAGCGCGGTCAGTTGATGTGAGTGCTCGACGGCGCGCGTCTCGTCCAGGGTGGTCAGGGCGAGCAGCAGGGCATCGGCGACCAGGAGGCCCGTCAGGGACTCGTTGGTGTTCCCGGTGGGTGTGTGCGGCGCGGTGAGCACGGCGTCGACGCGGTCACCGAAAGTCTCCCCGAGTTCATCGGTGATCAGGACGGTGGTGGCCCCCACCGCTCGCGCCCGTTCCACCAGCACGGTCAGTTCGTGCAGGTGCCGGGCCGGCTGGAAGACGACCACCGCGTCCCCCTGGGACAGGGGCAGCAGATCGTCGGCGAAGGCGAATCCGGTGGCTCCGCTGAACCGGGAGCGGCGCCCCACCCGGCCGAGGGACAGGGCGAGATGGCGGGCCCCGAATTCGCAGGCGGCGACGCCGTAGCAGAGGACCTCACGGGCCGAGGCCAGTGCCTCGACGGCCCGTTCGAAAGACTTCGTACCGGTCAGGTGCCTGGCCTGCTCGATGCGCTCCTGCGCCTCGTCGAACACGTCGCCCCAGATGCTCTCCAGGTCCTGGCCCACGTGGGAGATGCGCTGCCTGAGCCGGACCTCGGGCGCCTGTGAAGCGGTGAAGTCCGCGGCCAGCTCCCGTTTGAGGGCCGGGAGCCCGGCGTACCCCAAGTGCTGCAAGGCGCGGACGACGGTGGCGTTGCTGGTGCCGCTGGCGGTGCCCAGCTGCTGGGCGCTGGCGAACATGATCTGCTCCGCGGGCGCACTCGCGAGGTACTGGGCGACGGTGCGCTCGGACGTGGAGAGCTCCTCCCACAGATCTCGGATCGCGGTCCGCAGACGGGCCAGCCCGCCGGGACCCACACTGCCAGCCTCTGGAACATCCATTACGCCTCTTGACTTACTCGGTTTCGTGGTTACGCTCTGAGCAACTTGTTCCAATGACGTTCATTCTTGGAACGAATATTACAGCACCGTTGTCCCTCCCGAGGAGTCCTGTCATGCACCACGCCCTGCCGGTCATAGAGATCTCCGGGACACCGGCGGAACGCGGGCGGCAGTACGGCGAAGCGGTGCGCTCCCGCATCGGTGAGGCCATCGGTTACTACACCGAAGCCTTCGGCGAGGCGTCCGGACTGTCCTGGGACCAGGTCACGGCCCGCGCCCGGCTCTGGCTGGAGCCGGTGCGCGAGCACGCACCCGAACTGGTCGAGGAGATGCAGGGGATAGCCGACGGAGCGGGCGTGGGCCTGCTCGACGTACTGGCGCTCAACGCGCGGGGCGAGGTCATCTACGACTCCACCTTCAGCCGGCTGTCCGAGGACGAGGAGGCCGCCGAGGGCTGCACCTCCTTCGCGGCCTACGGACCCGCGAGCGGCGACGGCCATGTCTGGGCCGGGCAGAACTGGGACTGGCGGGCCGCGGTGGCCGGCACCGTCGTGATGCTGCGCGTCGTCCAGCCCCCGAAGCCGACCCTCGTCATGCAGGTGGAGGCCGGTCAGATCGGCCGCCAGGGCGCCAACTCGGCCGGTATCGCGCTCAACGCCAACGGTCTGGGCGGACGTTTCGACGACACCGTCGGTCTCCCGCAGACGGTCATCCGCCGCAGCGTGCTGGACCAGGCCAGCATCAGTGACGCCCTGCGCGTGCTGAGCCGCACCCGCGCCCACATCGCCGGGAACGCGCTGCTCACCTGCCGGGAAGGCTTCGCCATCGACATGGAGACCACCCCGGCCGGACACCGCTGGATGTATCCCACCGACGGCCTGCTGGTGCATGGCAACCACTACCAGGCCGGCATCCCCACCGCCCTCGCCGCCGACTACCGGCCGCTGGCCGCCGACTCCCTGGTCCGCGTACCCCGCGCCGAGCAGGGGCTGCGGCGGCTGCGGGACTCCACGGGCCCCGACGAGTCCCGCAAGACCATCCAGTGCGCCATGTCCGACCACCTCGGCTACCCCGAGTCCCTGTGCACCCACCCCGACCCGCGCAGGTCGCCCGTACGGCAGTGGCAGACACTCGTCTCCTCCTGCGTCGACCTGACCTCCGGTGACTACCACGTCACCGCCGGCACCCCCTGCGACCGCGACTACCAGCACCTGCCCTGGAACCTCTACGACGGCCCCCACGCCCCCCATTAGACCGGATCGAAGGTCACCGGCAATCCCCCCACCCCCAGAAACGAGCAGTCTCCGCACCACCCTTCCCGCTCAGGAGCCACCGTATGAAGTTGAAGACCTCGATCACCGCCCTCGGGCTGGCGGGCGTGACGGTTCTCGCCACCGCCTGCAGCGGCGCCGACACCGGCCGGTCCGGGGGCACGGCCCGTGACGTGACCCAGTTGGAGCTCACCCCGACCACCGCCGCGGCCACCGGCGAGGTGGACAGCGTCGACTGGCTGCTGGAGGACGAGCCCGACTCCCTGGACCTCGACACCCAGGGCGGCAGCGCGGGCCGCACCGTGCTCACCAACGTGTGCGAGCGCCTGTACCAGTTGCAGCCCGACATGACCGTACGGCCGTGGCTCGTCGACAAGGCCGCCCGGCCGGACGCCAAGACCCTGGTCCTGACCGTGCGCGAGGGCGTCACCTTCCACGACGGCACCGCCATGACCGTCGACGACGTGCTGTTCAGTCTGCGCCGCCACGCGGACCCGGACATGTCCGAGGCCGACGAGTTCGAGAACGTGACGTCGATGAAGAAGACCGGCGCGCACCAGATCACCGTCAGGTTCAAGGAGCCCGACGCCCTGTTCACCAAGGCGCTCGCCGGCGACGCCGGACTCGTCTACCAGCAGCAGCGAGTACAGGAGCAGGGAGCGGACTTCGGCACGCCGGGCCAGGCCGACGCGTGCAGCGGTCCCTACCGGCTCGCTTCCTGGAAGTCGGGCGACTCCGTCACCCTGGAGCGCTACGACGCCTACTGGGGCGACAAGGCACTGACCCGGAAGGTCGTCTTCCGGTGGGCCGAGGACAGTGCCATGGTCAACGCCCTTCGCACCGGCGCGGCCGACGGCGCCTACACCGACTCCGTCGGCACGGCCGCCGCCCTCGACGGCAAGAAGGGCATCGACCTGCACTTCGGGCCCAGCACCGCGACCCTCGACCTCATCCCCACCGAGCGCGGCGGACTCGCCGACCCCGACATCCGCAAGGCCCTCTCCCTGAGCCTCGACCGCACCGGCATTGCCAAGTCCGGCTACGGCGGCCTGGCCCAGCCGTGGGCCACCCCCGTCGGCTCCGGCGCCTGGGGCTACGAGAAGTCCGTCTTCTCCGCGGCACAGGAGGACCTGACCGGCGCCCCCGCCTCGCCCACCTCCGCCGACATCGCCCAGGCCAAGAAGCTCGTCCAGAACGCCGGGCACCGGCCCGACGGGCCGGTCGTCATCGGCACCGACAGCACACAGGGACGCCTCGTCATCGCCAACGGCGTACGCGCCGCACTCCAGCAGATCGGCCTCAAGGCCCGGATCAAGACCGTGCCCTCCGCCGAGTACGGCGAGTTCTACGGTGACAAGTCCGCCCGCGCCGGCATCGACGTCCTGGTCGCCGACTGGTACATCTCCAAGAGCGACCCCGTCGGCTTCTACGACAACGGCGTCTCCGGCGACTCCAACAACTGGGTCGGATTCCACAGCGCCGCCTACGACAAGAAGGTCGAACAGGCCAAGCGGACACTCGACGACGCCGAGCGAGCCGAGCTGGTCGTCGACATCCAGCGCCGGTTCGCCGACGCCGCCGTCTGGATCCCCGTGGCACAGACCCCCACCACCCTGGTCCTCAGCGACAGGCTCACCGGCCCTCCGGCCTCGATGGCGTACCTCTACCACCCGTGGGCCGCGTCGCTCGGCGCCAAGAAGGGCTGAGCCCATGATCGTCCGTATCGGCAGACGGCTCGCCGGACTCCTCGCCACCCTCCTCGCGTCGTCGTTCGTCATCTTCGCCGCGATCTACGCCGCCCCCGGCGACCCCGCGGTCTTCCTGGCCGGCGGCCGCGACACCCTCACCCCCGAGCGCCTGGCCGCCGTACGCGAGCAGTACCACCTCGACGAGCCCCTGGTCGTCCAGTACGGCCGGTGGCTGTGGGACTGCCTCCACCTGGACCTGGGACGCTCCTTCCAGTACGGCGACGAGGTCGCGGACCTGCTCGCCGCCCGCTTCCCCACCACCCTGGAACTCGTCGCCTACGCCACCGTTCTCTTCGTGGTCCTGGGCGTCGGCGCCGGCGCGCTCGCCGCGCTCAACCGGGGCCGCTGGATCGACTCGGCCGTCGTCGGGGCCACCACCCTCACCGCGTCCGTGCCCTCCTTCGTCGGCGGCATCGCCCTGGTCGCGCTGTTCGGCGTGCGACTGGGCTGGTTCCCCGTCACCGGCAGCGGAGAAGGACTGGTCGGCACCCTGCACCACCTCACCCTGCCCGCCGTCGCCATGGCCCTGGGCGCGCTCGCGGTCGTCAGCCGGGTCACCCGGCAGGCCGTCGTCGACGCCGACGGAGCCGACCATGTCGCCGTGGCCCGCTCATCGGGCCTGCCCGAGCGGGAGATCGTCCGACGCCATGTGCTGCGCAACGCCCTCGGTCCGATCGTCACCATGTGCGGTCTGGTCACCGCAGGCATGCTGGCCGGCACCGTGGCCATCGAGACGGTCTTCGGCCTCAGCGGCATCGGCTCCCTGCTCGTCGGCGCCATCAACAGCCACGACTTCCCCGTCGCCCAGGCCGTCCTGCTGCTCATGGTCACCTGCTACGTCGTGGTCACCACCCTCGTGGATCTCGCGCACCCGCTGCTCGACCCGCGCCTGAAGTCGGCAAGGAGCTCCGCATGACCGCCGTACCCGCCGACGCCCCCGCCCCGGTCCGGACCGTACGGCGCGCCCGGCGCCCGGTCGCCGCGCTCGTCGCCACCGGCTTCCTCGTCCTGGTCGTGCTCGCCGCCGTGTCGGCCCCGCTGCTCGCGCCGTACGCACCCGACGCCGTCGACCTGTCGTCCTCCCTGGTCGGCACCGGCGGCGAGCACCTGCTCGGCACCGACGCCTCCGGCCAGGACCTGCTCTCGCGCGTGCTGTACGGTGCGCGCACCAGTCTCATCGCTCCCGTGCTGCTGCTGGCGCTCGCCGCGGTCATCGGGGTGAGCCTGGGCACCCTGGCCGCCTGGCGGGGCGGCTGGATCGACGCCTTCGTCTCCCGTCTGACCGACGTGATGTACGCCTTCCCCGGGCTGCTGTTCGTCGTACTGATCATCGCCGTCTTCGGCACCGGCATGACCACCTCGGTGCTCGGCCTCGGACTCGCCTTCGCGCCCACCATCGCCAAGTACACCCGCAGTGTGGCCCTGGCCGAGCGCGCCAAGCCCTACATCGACGCCTACCGGGTGCAGGGCATGGGCGGCGCACGGATCTGCGTACGCCACCTCGTGCCGAACCTCGCCCGGTCGATCGCCGGATACCTGGTGGTCCTCTTCGGCGAGGCACTGATGAGCCTGGCCACCCTCAGCTACCTCGGCTTCGGCACCCAGCCGCCCAGCTCCGACTGGGGACTGATGGTGCAGGAGGGCCAGTCGGCCATCGTGCAGGGCGCGCTGCTGCCCGCGCTGGTGCCCGGCACCGCCATCGCCGCCGTCGTCGTCGCCTTCAACGTCGCCGGGGTGCACCTCGCCGACCGGCTCGGAACCAGGAGGTAGCCACCCCGTGCTGCTCGACATCGACCGACTCACCGTCCACCTGCCCGGCGCCGCCCGGCCGCTCCTCGCCGATGTGTCCCTGCGCGTGGCCGCGGGCGAAGTCGTCGGCCTCGTCGGCGAATCCGGCTGCGGGAAGTCCACCACCGCCAAGGCCGTCCTGCGCGTCCTGCCCGACGACGCCGCGGCGCACGGGCGGGTGACGGTCGCCGGAACCGACGTGCTGACCATGACCCCCGCCGCGCTGCTCGAACACCGCGCCCGGCGCGTGGCGATGATCCACCAGAACCCGCGCTCGGCCCTCAACCCCGTGCACCGCGTCGGCGACTTCCTCGTCGAACGCCTCCTGCACGCCGGCGCCCGCGACCGCCGCACCGCCCGCGACCGCGCCGTCGAACTCCTCGACGGCGTCGGCCTGAACGATCCGGCGCGCCGCCTGCGCCAGTACCCGCACGAGATGTCCGGCGGCATGCTCCAACGCGTCGTCATCGCCGGTGCGCTGGCCGCCGACCCGGACCTGATCCTGGCCGACGAGTCCACCAGCGCCCTGGACGTCACCACCCAGGCGGAGATCCTCGCCCTGCTGCGCGATCTGGGGCAACGGCGGGAGACCGGCATGCTGTTCATCACCCACGACCTGCACCTGGCCGCCGCGTACTGCGACCGCGTGTACGTCATGTACGCGGGCCGCGTCGCGGAACACCGGCCGGGGCGGAGCCTCTTCGACCACGCCCGCCATCCCTACACCCGCGGACTGCTCGACTGCTCACCCGAACTCGGCGTGTCCCGCCCGCTGCGGCCCATCCCCGGCCGGCCCCCGTCGCTCGCGGACGGATCCGACGGCTGCCCCTTCGCCGCGCGGTGCCCCCAGGCCGAGGACGCCTGCGAGGTGTGGACCCCACGGGCGACAACACTTCCCGACGGCGGCGAGGCCGCCTGCCGCCGGCTGCCCGAAGCAGCGGCGGCCACCGCCGGAACGACTGCGAGGAACATCCTGTGACCACCGCGAAAACCGTCCCCCCGGCCCCGCCGCTGCTCGTCGCCGAAGGGCTGCGCAAGACCTACCGGCTCCCCGGCGGAGACAGCCTGGTCGCCGCGGACGACGTGTCGTTCACCCTGCCGAGGGGCGGGGCGGTGGGCATCGTCGGCGAGTCGGGCTCCGGCAAGACGACCGTCGCACGCATGCTCGTCGGACTCGTCCGGCCCGACGCGGGAACGATCTCCGTCGACGGACGGGACCGGACGGCGGGCCGACGCCGCGGCCGCGGGGAACGCCTCGCCCGGGCCCGGGAGATCCAGATGGTCTTCCAGGACCCGTACCTCTCACTCGACCCCCGGCTGACCGCACGCCAGTGCCTGGCCACCTCGCTGAGCCTCCACGACGCGACCGACGTGGACGGACGGATCGGGGAACTCCTGGACCGGGTCGGCCTCGGCTCGCGCGAGGCCGGCGCCCGCCCGCACGAGATGTCGGGCGGGCAGCAGCAGCGGCTGGCCATCGCCCGCGCCCTGGCGGTGAACCCGCGCGTCCTCGTCCTGGACGAGGCGGTGGCCGCACTGGACGTGTCCATCCAGTCGCAGATCCTGCGGCTGCTGGTCGACATCCGACAGGACACCGGCCTGGCCCTCGTCTTCATCAGCCACGACCTCGCCGTGGTCCAGCACGTCACCGACGAGACGGTGGTGATGCGACGCGGCACCGTCGTCGAACAGGGCCCCACGAAGCGACTGCTGACCGCTCCCGAGAACGAGTACACCAGGTTGCTGCTCGCCTCGGTTCCCCGCCGCGGCTGGGACCCGGCAGCCGCCGTGCAGGCCCGCAGGACCGCCACGGCGGACGGCCGGCAGCCGGTCCCCGGGAACGGGACTCCTCCGGAGTCGACCCGCTGAGGACCGGTGCTCCGAGGCACGAACCGCCCACCCCGGCGGGGAGAACGGCCAGGAGTTGCGCTGTGCGGGCCGCCGTGACCGGAGGCATGGTGAGGCTCAATGGCCTTCTCAACGGGGCACTCGACTGGCCGCCCGACGACCCGCGGATCGTGGAGGTCGCCGACATCATGGAGCGCCTGATGATTCGTGCCGTGCAGGCGCCGCACGGCTGTTGGCGATACTGGAGGAGCGGGGCCGGAAGGGCTGGACCCGCATCGAGCGAGTTCCTGCCGACAGAGGGCGCAGGAGCTTTCCGGTGATGTGGGGGTCGAGGGTGCAGAGGCCGGTTGCGGGCGAGGTTCACGTCGACTACGGCCAGATCTATGTCGAGAGCGATCCGGACGCCGTCGGTCCCGGTCTGTCGGAGGCATTCGGTGGCCAGCGCTCCGGGTTGTGTGGAGCGGCGGTACCCGGTGCGCTGTGGCTGCGGACCGGATCGCACTCGGGAAGTGTCGGCTTCGGCGTCGAGGTGCACGACGAGGCTCCACGGTTGGACCCGGAGTGGGAGGACGTCGTGGAGGTCTCCTTCCGTCCCGCGTCGGCCGGGGCCGCCCTCGTTGAATGGGGAGGCGGAGCCGTGCGGGAGCTGGGTCTGCGGGAGATCGATTACCGGGTGCGGTACTGCGCCCGGGGAATGGACGAGGCGCACCGGCGGGACACCCGGCTGGACGGACAGCCCCTCGTGGACCGCTACCTGCTGCAGTTCTGGCCGGCTGAACCCGCGCCGGACCGAATCCTGAAGCAGACCTCGACGGCTGCCGCGTACTGCCACGGCTACGCCCGCGAGCAACCGGCTCCGCCGTCACCGGCCGAACGCGCCGAGGCCGAGGAACGGGCACGCCTCGCACAGGAACGAGCCGCAGAGCAGCACCGGCTGGCCTACGAACGGTGGCAGTGGGGCGGACGGCCGCCAAGCCGGGCCCTGCGCGATGTCGGCGGCAACGTGCGGGGGCTGCTCTCCTTCGATCCGGCTCTCGTGCACGCCCTCGACGCCGCCGGGGCGGGAACGCAGCGTGCCGTCGCCCGGCTGGCCGCACGCCGCGCCTGCGAGGCCGCCGGCATCGACCAGCTCGAATGGGTCTCCGCAGGACTGGCCGCCCTGGTCGAGGGCCGCCCACTGCCCCCGCCTCTGAACGACCCGGACCTGGCGTGGCGGGTCCTGGCGGCCGATCCGCGGGTATCGCAGCGGACGGTCGGTCTGGCCGTCCCGCCCAAGCGGCCTCCCTTTCAGTCACCCGCCCGTCACGACGGACGACCGCCCACGGTCCGGCCCGGTCCGGCCCGCCGCATCATGGGTCCTGCGGCAGCCGGCGCGGAGCCCGGGAGCCCTTCCGCCGCACCGGCACAGCGGTCGGGCGAAGGTGTGGGGTACAGCGTGAGGATCACGCTCGGAGAGCCGGACCCCGGCCTGCGCATGTCCCAGCCCCACATGGCGCTTCCCGCGCTCCTCGGCGCAGCAGCGGCCGACCCACTCCGGGCGGCCCTGGACGCCGTCTACGCGGCCGTAGCCGCTTACGGAGCGAGCCACCGGGCTCTGCTGGAAGAGGTCCGGTCCGTGTGCGGCCGGCGGTCCTGACCCCGAGGCCTAGTAGGCGAGTTGCCCGATGCCACCGTCGACGCGCAGCACGGTGCCCGCGGTGTAGGCGGATTCGTCCGAGGCGAGGTAGACCACCGCCTTCGCCAGTTCGGTGGCGGTGCCCAGGCGATGGAGGGGCACGGTCTGCCGGAGTTCCTCGTAGAGGGCGGCCTGGCGCTCGGGGCCGAGGGGAGCGAAGGCGTTGGTGACCGTCGGGCCCGGGCTCAGTCCGTTGACGCGGATGCCGCGGTCCTTCAGCTCATATGTCAGCCCTCGTGTGTAGGAGAGCAGACCTGCCTTGGCCGCGCCGTAGACCGTCGCGTTCTCGTGTCCGATGTACGCGGAGACCGAGCCGACGAGAATGACCGAGGACTGCTGCGAGAAGAGCGGTAGCAAGTCCCTGATCAGGAAGAACGGCGACTTGAGGTTGGTCGCGAGGAGTCTGTCGAAGGCCTCCTCGGTCCATGCCTCGATGGGGAGGTGGGTGATGTCGGCGGCGTTGCTCATCAGGATGTCGAGCTTCGGCCACTCCTGCCGTAGCCGCGCCGCGAGCGCCGCCTGGCCGGGTATGTCGCCGGCGTCACTGGCGATGGTCAACAGCGGGCCGTCCAATTGCCGGGCTGCCTCGTCCAGCCTTTCCCGAGAGCGGCCGGTGATGGCGACCGTGGCTCCCTCGGCGAGGAACTCGCGGGCCGTTTCCAGGCCGATGCCGCTCGTCCCCCCTGTGATCAGTGCGTGCTTTCCCGCAAGGCGATCCATTGTTCTCTCCTTTCTCAGACGGCGGTGCGGCCACCGTCGGCGGCCACGATCGCCCCGGTCATGTAACTGGCCCGGTCGCCGGCGAGGAAGGCGATCACGTGGGCCACCTCGGTCGGGTCGGAGGTGCGCTTGAGTGCGGTGGTCAGGCCCATGCCGCCCAACTCGGGCCCCATCGCCGCGACCACCTTCGAGGTGCGCATCGGTCCTGGAGCGACGGCGTTGACCCGCACGTTCGACTCGGCGAATTCCGCCGCCCAGGTGCGCGTCAGTGATTCGAGCGCGGCCTTGGTGGCGCCGTAGACGGCCATGCCCGGCATGCCGAGGCCGGCCGCGGTGGAGCTGACGTTGACGATGCTGCCGCCGCCGGCCGCGGCCATCGTCTCCGCGAGCAGGGCGGTGAGCAGGAACGGGGCACGCACATTGACCGCGAAGGCGGCGTCGTAGCTCGCGAGATCCTGCCCGGAGGTGGGTGAGAAGGTCATGAGGCTCGCGTTGTTGACCAGGATGTCGACGGCTCCGGCGTCCTCGGCCAGCCGGCGTACGTCCGCCACGTCGGACAGGTCGGCAGCGACGAAGCGCACCTCTCCGGCGGACTCGCCGCCGGCCGCGCCGAGATCTTCCACGACCTCCGCGCCACGCTGTGGATCGGTGCCGGTCAGGATCAGGTCGGCGCCGCCCGCCGCCAGCACCCTGGCTGTCGCGTGCCCGAGCCCGCCGATCGCGCCGGATCCGGTGACGAGTGCTGTCTTTCCTGCGAATTCCATGGTTGCGCCCTTCGTGTCGGCCGGGGCGGCCGACTTCTATGCAGCCGTTCAAGAAGTTACGCGACGGAAGCTACGACTTCTTGAACGCCGAGTCAAGAAGTCGTAGGATCGAGTACGTGGCACGAACCGGACGCCCCCGCGAGTTCGACAAGGAACAAGCGCTGGAGCGGGCACTCAAACTGTTCTGGTCCCGGGGATACGGGGCGACGTCGATCCAGGACCTGGTCGACGCGCTGGCCGTCGAGCGCGGAAGTCTGTACGGGACGTTCGGCGACAAACGCCGCTTCTACCTCGAAGCCGTCAGGCTCTACTGGGAGGTGTACGAGCGGCATCTCACGACCACGCTCGACGCCGCCCCGCTCCTGCCCGCCCTGCGCGAGATCCTGACCCATCCCGCGCGGCTGGACGAACTGATCTCCGACGTGGGCGTGCCGCAGGGCTGCCTGGTCGGCAACACGACCGCGGAACTCGTCCCCCAGGACAGCGAAGCCACGGAGATCGTCACCCGCTCCTACCACCGGTTCACCGCCATCGTCACCGACGCGCTCCGTCGCGCTCAGGCCGCCGGAGAGGTCACGGACAAGGCCCGCCCCGAGGACCAGGCCCGGATGCTCCTCTACCTGGTCCAAGGTCTCTCGCTCGTGTCGAGGGCGGGGCTCGACGGGGCCGCGGCACTGGCGGCGATCGACACGGCGGTGGACGGGCTGCGGGCGTGACCGAGTCCGGGATCGGCACCCGCCGTCGTTCGTGATCGGGCAGCCCATGGACGCCACCGGTCTCGGTCAGGCGGCATCGCCCGGGGGGCCGCCCGGCCTTCCGGGGGACTGGGCGATCTCTTGTTCGGCGGCTTCGACCAGGGCCAGCACGGCGTCCGCCGCGGCCACGGGGTCGCGGGCCTCGACGGCCCGCACGACGGCGCGGTGACCCGGCAGCGAGGCTTCCACCGCGCCGGGGGTCTGCGTGCTGATGAGAAAGCTGTGTTCCAGCGCGATCTCCACAGCGCGGCCCAGCGAACCGAGGAGACGGTTGCCGCTGGCGTCGAGCAGCGCCCGGTGGAAGGCGATGTCGGCCTCGACGTAGCCGCCGCGGCCGGGAGTCGCCGCCGCGGCCTCCATGGCCGCGAGGGACTCGTACAGGACACGTACGTCGTCGGGGCCCGCCCGGTCGGCGGCGTGCCGGGCCGCCTCCGGCTCGACGATCCGGCGCAGTTCACCCGTGTCGCGCAGCAGGGCCGTGGCGTCCCCTGCCTGCTTCCAGCTCAGTACGTCACGGTCCAGGTGGTTCCAGTGCTCCGGAGGCAGCACCCGCGTGCCGGTGCGCGGGCGCACGCGGAGCATGCCCTTGGCGACCAGTGCCTTCACCGCCTCCCGCAACACCCCTCGGCTGACGCCGAACTCGGCCGCGAGCACGTCCTCGACCGGCAACGGATCCCCCGGCTCCCACGCACCACCCGCGATGCGCCGCCCGAGTTCGTCGACCACACGCTGGTGCGTGGTCAGGAAATCCACCACGATCTCCGCTTCCCCCTGGACGCCATTCATCGAATCATTTAATGATTGCGTGACAGGGTAGGCCCGCGGGCCCCCACCCGACCACGCCCCATCGCGAAGCGGACGACGCCGGAGCCACGGGAGTGCCTACATGACGGACGGTCAGCAGACGAGTCGCCGCAGCCAGGCATGGTTCGGCGCACGGGGCCGCAGCGGGATGGTGTACCGCTCCTGGATGCGCAACCAGGGCTTCGGGCACGAGGTGTTCGACGGGCGCCCCGTCATCGGCATCGCGACCAGCGCCTCCGAACTCGCTCCGTGCAATGCCCATCTGACACGCGTCGCCGAAGCCGTCAAGCGCGGCGTGTGGCAGGCGGGCGGCCTGCCGCTGCAGTTCCCCACCATGGCCACCGGCGAGACCCTGATGCGTCCCACCGCCATGCTGTACCGCAATCTGATGGCCATGGAGGTCGAGGAGCTGATCCGGGCCAATCCGCTCGACGGTGTCGTGCTGCTGTCCGGCTGCGACAAGACGACACCCGCCATGCTCATGGGCGCCGCCAGCGTCGACCTGCCCGCCGTCATGGTCACCGGCGGGCCGATGCTCAACGGCAAGTACCGGGGCCAGGACGTGGGATCCGGCACCCACGTGTGGAAGTTCGAGGAAGACCTGAAGACCGGCCGGATGACCGAGGAGGAGTGCTTCTTCGCCGAGGGCTGCATGGCCCGCTCCAACGGGCACTGCATGACGATGGGAACCGCCTCGACGATGGCCTGCCTGGCCGAGGCGCTCGGCATGCAGCTGCCGGGCTCGGCGGCCTGGCCCGCGGTCGACTCCCGCCGGATGGAGACCGCGCAGGCGGCCGGCCGGCGCATCGTGGGGATGGTGGAGGAGGAGCTGCGCCCCTCGCACATCCTGACCCGGGAGGCGTTCGAGAACGCCGTCCGGGTCAACGCGGCCATCGGCGGCTCCACGAACGCGATCATCCATCTGACGGCCCTCGCCGGCCGCGTCGGCGTCGACTTGAGCCTGTCGGACTTCGACGACCTGGCCCGCGCGGTGCCGACGCTGGTCAACCTGATGCCCAGCGGGAGGTACCTCATGGAGGACTTCTGCTACGCGGGCGGCCTCCCGGCCGTCCTGGCCGAGCTGCTCGGCGGCGAACTGCTGCACGGCGACCAGATCACGGTCACCGGACGCACCGTCGCCGAGAACACCGAGAACACCGAGAACGCCGAGCGCGTCGGCTCCGACGTCATCACCCGCCTCGACGCGCCCTTCCAGCCGGCCGGCACCGGTATCGCCGTCCTCCGCGGCAACCTGTGCCCCGACGGGGCCGTGATCAAGCAGTCCGCCGCGTCACCGCACCTGCTCACCCACCGCGGCCCCGCGCGCGTCTTCGACTCCCCGGAGGCCTACCACGAGGTGGCCGACGACCCGGATCTCGACATCGACGAGAACACCGTCGTCGTCATCCGCAACGCCGGCCCCAAGGGCTACCCCGGCATGCCCGAGGTCTCCAACGTCCCGCTGCCCGCCAAGCTGCTGAAGGCAGGCATCACCGACATGGTGCGCGTCTGCGACGGACGGATGAGCGGCACCGGATACGGGACGGTGATCCTGCACGTGGCGCCGGAGGCCGCCGTCGGCGGGCCACTCGCCCTGGTGCGCGACGAAGACCCCGTCGTCCTCGACGTCCCGAACCGCACCCTGCGCCTGGACGTGGACGACGCCGAGCTGGCACGGCGCCGGCAGACGTGGCGGGCACCCGCCGAGCGGCACGACAGCGGCTACACCTGGCTGTACACCCAGCACGTGGAACAGGCCGACCAGGGAGCCGACTTCGGGTTCCTGCGCGGAAGCCGTGGACACGAGGTCCCGCGCGACTCCCACTGAGCCCGGGCTCAGGCCACCGCCCCCGAACCCAGGAGAGCATCGATCGTGGAACCGGCAGCAGCGCGTCCTCGTCCGGTCCTCACCACCGGCTCCGTCCTGCCCGAGGACGCCGACCGCGCGGCTCTCGTCGCGCGCGTCCACGCCCCGGAGTACGACGGGCCGTGTGTGGCCGCGGTTCGCGGCGAGCGGGTCGTCGACCTGACGGCCGTCGCGCCCACCGTGTCCGACCTCATGGAACGCGACGACGCGGCGGCGGTCGTCCGCGAGGCCGACGGAGGACGGGTCTGGCGCCTGGACGAACTGCTGGAAGCACCCACCGGCCGCCGTGACGTGGCCCATCTGCTCGCCCCCGTCGACCTTCAGGTGATCAAGGCCGCCGGTGTCACCTTCGCCCGGAGCCTGCTGGAACGCGTCATCGAGGAGCGCACCGGCGGCGACCCGGCGCAGGCGGCACGGGTGCGGGCCCGCGTCGGGCAGGTGGTGGGCGGCGCGCTCGACGGCATCCGCCCCGGATCACCCGAGGCGGCCGAGGTCAGGGAACTGCTCGTCGCCGAGGGACTGTGGTCGCAGTACCTGGAGGTCGGCATCGGGCCGGACCCGGAGGTGTTCACCAAGGCGCCGGTACTGTCCGCGGTCGGCGTCGGTGCCGACATCGGGGTCCTCGGCGCCTCGGTGTGGAACAACCCCGAGCCCGAGGTCGTCCTCGTCGTGGACTCGCACGGCCGGGTACGCGGTGCGACGCTCGGCAACGACGTCAACCTCCGTGACATCGAGGGCCGCAGCGCCCTGCTGCTGGCCCGCGCCAAGGACAACAACGCCTCCTGCGCGATCGGCCCGTTCATCCGCCTGTTCGACGAGGGCTTCGACCTCGACACCGTGCGCGGGCTCGACGTCGGCCTGCGGGTCGACGGCCCTGACGGGTACGTACTGCACGGCCACAGCACGATGCGGGGGATCAGCCGCGACGTACTGGACCTGGTGGCCGCCACGTACGGTCCGCACCATCAGTACCCGGACGGGTTCGTGCTGTTCACCGGAACGCTGTTCGCCCCCACCGAGGACCGGAAGGCACCCGGCGCGGGCTTCACCCACGAGTACGGCGACGTCGTGCGGATCTCCAGCCCCCGACTCGGCACCCTGGTCAACACCGTCGTCCCCAGCGAGCAGGCCGCGCCCTGGACGTTCGGCGTACGGGCGCTGACGCGCAACCTGGCCCGGCGCGGGGTCCTGTGAGGCGTCGAGGACCCACCAGGCCCCCGGCCGGCGGCCTGCCACCGCCGCGCCCGGCGACCCCGGCGCCGCGACCGGACGCCGGGCCGCCCCGGCTCGCCCGGCTCACGCCCGGGCAGCCGGCTCCTGCTCGACCACGGAGCGCAGGCGCCGCCTGTGGTCCAGGTGCCGTTCGGCACCGGTCAGCGTGACCGTGGCGGTCAGGCGCGCATCCGCGCTGGAGGCGGCCAGCCTGAGCTCCAGCTCGCCCGGTTCGACCACACGCCGGCCGTCGCGTCCGGTGAAGGAGGCGAGATCGGCCGGGACGGTGACACGCAGGCGCCGCGCCTCGCCCGGCTCCAGGTCGACCCGGGCATAGCCGACGAGGCGCTGCACCGGCTGGACGACGGAGGCGACCGGGTCGTGCAGATAGACCTGGACGACCTCGGTTCCGGACCGCCCGCCGGTGTTGCGGACGGTGAAGGCGAGGGCGAACTCGCCGTCCGTCGGCGCCTCCCGGACGTCCACGGTCAGGTCCGTCCAGTCGAACCGCGTATAGGACAGGCCGTGACCGAAGGGGAACGCCGGCGTCGGGTCGAGGTTGGACACCTCGCCGGCGTGGGCGAGCCTGGCTCCGAGGTAGGTGGCCGGCTGGGAGCCCGGCCCGCGCGGCACGCCGACCGGGAGCCGTCCGGACGGGTTGACGCGGCCGCTGAGCACACCGGCGATCGCGTGCGTGCCCTCCTCACCGGGAAAGAAGGACTGCACGATCGCCGCGGACTCCTCCACGGCACGCCCGAGGGCGTACGGCCGTCCCGCGAGCAGCACGGTGACCAGGGGAGTTCCCACGTCCAGCAGGGTGTCGAGCAGTCGCTGCTGCGCCCCGGGCAGCGCCAGCGTCTCGACGTCGCATCCTTCACCGCTGGTGCCCCGCCCGAAGAGCCCGGCGCGGTCGCCGAGCACCACCAGGGCGATGTCGGCTCCGCGTGCCACCCGGGCGGCCTCATCCAGGCCGGTGAGATCACCGTCGTCGATACCGGTGCCGCGGGCGACCGTGATCTCCGCGTCCGGGAACTCGGCGGCCAGGGCGGCGCGCAGCGTGGGCAACTCGATGCCGTGCGGGGTCCCGGGGTGACGGACGCCGATGTGCTGGGGGAAGGAGTAGCAGCCCAGTACGGCGACCGCCTCGTCGGCGTTGGGCCCGAGCAGCGCGATCCGGCGCGGCCTCGCGAGCGGTAGCGTGCCGTCGTTGCTGAGCAGCACGACGGCCTTCTCGGCGACCGTGCGGGCCAGCGCGCGGTTCTCCGGGCTGTCCAGGTCGATCCGGCCGCGCAGGCCGGCCGGGTCGTCGAGGTCGGCTCCTTCGAGCGCGGCCGGCAGGGGGTTCCAGTCCGGATCGAGCAGGCCGAGCCTCGCCTTCTGGGTGAGTATCCGGCGCAGGGCCCGGTCGACCAGCGCCTCCGGGACACGGCCGTCGGCGACGGCCTCGGCCAGGGGCGCGCCGTATGTCTTGACGTTGGGCAGTTCGACGTCGACACCCGCCCGCAGCGCCAGGCCGGCGGCGTCGGCCCATTCGGCTGCGACGCCGTGCAGGGTCTTCAGGAAGGCGATGGCGAAGTAGTCGGCTACGACTGTGCCGTCGAAGCCCCACGTGTCGCGCAGCAGCCCGGTGAGCAGCTCCTCGTCGGCCGCGGAGGGGATGCCGTCGGTGTCGGTGTAGGCGTTCATCACCGACCGCGCGCCGCCTTCACGGATCGCCATCTCGAAGGGGGGCAGCAGGACGTCGGCGCGTTCACGCGGGCCCATGGAGGAGGGGGCGAGGTTGCGGCCGGCGCGGGAGGCGGAGTAGCCGACGAAGTGCTTGAGGGTGGCGACGATCCCGGCCGACTCAAGACCCTGCACGTACGCCGTTCCGATGGTGCCGACGAGGTACGGGTCCTCGCCGATGGTCTCCTCGACCCGGCCCCAGCGGGCGTCGCGGACGACGTCGAGGACGGGCGCGAGTCCCTGGTGAACGCCGACGGACCGCATGTCCCGCCCGATCGCGGCCGCCATGCGCCGCACCGTGTCGGGGTCGAAGGCGGCGCCCCAGGACAGCGGGACGGGGTAGGCCGTCGCGCCCCAGGCGGCGAAGCCGGCCAGACACTCGTCGTGCGCGAGAGCGGGGACGCCGAACCGGTTCGTGGCGGCGATCCGGGTCTGGGTGCGGGCCAGGGAGAGGGCGCCCAGGGCCGGGTCGACCGGGACCGTGCCGAAGGGCCGGGTCAGCTGGCCCAGTCCGGTGGGCAGGAGCGCGTCGAGATCGACGGGCTCCTCCATGTCGTGCTGGTGGGGGGCGACTTCGCCGCCCTTGTCGGAGGCGCCCACCCAGACTCCGTACAGCTGGGCGGTCTTCTCCTGAAGCGTCATCGCGTCGATCAGGGCGTCGACTCTCGCGGTGACGGAAACGGTGGTGTCGTTCCAGCGGGAGACTCCGGCGGTGTTGTCTACGGCCACGTTGGCGTTCACTTTCCCTCCCACGGCCCGCGGACCCTCGACCGGGGCACGACGGGCGGACAAGTAGCCGGGCAGGACTCGGGGCGGGACGGGCCGCGTCCGGGTTCCGGCGCCGGTGTCGGTCAGCGGCTGAATCCGGCGGTCAGTCCGCTCAGCAGTTGGCGGCGGCCGAACGCGTACAGGATCAGGACGGGCAGTGTGGTGAGGACGACGGCGGCGAGCACGGCGGGGACATTGACCCCGTACTGGCCCTGGAAGGTCCACAGCGCCAGCGGCAGGGTCCGGCGCTCCGGACTCTGAGTGAGCACCAGCGGCAGCAGGAATCCGTTCCAGATGGTCAGCGCGTTGAAGATGGTGACGGTGAGGATCGCCGGCCGGGTGAGCGGTGCCGCCAGCCGCCACAGTGTCGTCCATTCGGTGGCGCCGTCGACCCGCATCGAGTCGAAGAGTTCCTTGGGCACGTCGCGGATGAAGTTGGCGAGCACCAGCACCGACAGCGGGATGGCGAAGGCGATTGACGGGAGGATCAGCGCCGGCAAGCTGTCGTACAGCTGTAGTTTGATGATGATCAGGTAGACCGGGATCACCGTCGCCTGCAGCGGGATGGCCAGGCCCATGAGGAACAGCCCGTTCATCGCGCGCAGCACCCGCATCCGCCAGCCCCGGACGATCGCGTAGGCCGCCATGAAGGAGAACAGGACCGCCGGCACCACGGCGCCCGCGGTGACCACGACGCTGTTCAGGAAGTAGCGCAGGAAGTCGGACTCGATGACCAGTCGGTAGTTGTCCAGTGTCGGGTCGCCCGAAGGCACCAGTGGGTTGCTCGCGTAGTAGCGGCTCTGGGCCTTGAGACTGGTGATGAGGGTCCAGTACAGGGGTACGGCCACGACGACGAGCCACAGCCATCCCGCCAGGCCGCCGGCCCAGTTGCGTCGGCGTGCCGTCCGGGCGGAGCGGCGCCGCTGCTCGGGTGGGGCGGTCCTGTGAGGTCGTCGTGCCTCGGGCAGCGTGGTGGTCACCTCAGGCTCCCTCGAGTTGGCTCGCGCCGGCGTCGCGGCCCCCGAGCCGGCGCAGCAGCAGGGCGAGGGCCAGACCCACCAGGACGAGGATGACCGCGATGACGCTGGCCGGTCCCATCAGGCTGGCCTGGAATCCCCGCTTGTACATGTCCAGTGCCAGGACCCGGGTGGCGTCGCCGGGACCGCCCTCGGTCAGGACGAAGATGAGGTCGAAGAAGGTCAGCGATCCGACCACCATCAGCGTGGACGAGGTGACGATGGTGTATCTCAGCTGGGGCAGCGTGATGCTGAAGAACTGCCGGATCCGACCGGCCCCGTCCAACTGGGCCGCTTCGTAGAGTGATTTCGGGATCTGCTGGACACCGCCCTGGTAGATCAGGGAGTGGAACGGGACGAACTGCCAGGAGACGACGAAGACGACGACGCCGAAGGCGAGCGCAGGCCGTCCCAGCCAGTCCTGGCTGAGCAGGTCGAGCTTCAGCCCGGCCCCGAGCCCGAAGTTGGGGTCCAGCAGGGCCTTGTACGCGATGGCGATGGCCGCGGAGCTGAGCATCAGAGGGACGAAGTAGACCACGCCGAGCACCGCACGGTAGCGCTGGCGGCCCGCCAGGAACGTGCCGAGCAGAATGCTCAGCGGCGTCTGAACGGCCCACGACACCGCCATCACCATGAAGGTCACCCAGAGGGCGTGCGGCAGCCCCGGGTCGGTGAGCACCGCGCGCCAACTGGTCAGCCCCGACCGGTGGATGGCGCCGATCCCGTCCCAGGTGGTGAAGCTCAGCGCGAAGACACCGACGAGCGGGATCACGGCGAAGCCGACGAAGACCACCAGCGCCGGTACCGCCAGCCAGGGCAGGATGCTGCGCGGTCGACGGCGCGGCGGGTGACCGGTGAGTGTGCTCATGTGCCGATGACCGCGTTGAGGTTGCCCGCGAACTGCTCCGGGGAGATGGACAGCTGGAACAACTTGACGATGTTGTCCAGCAGGGTCTCGGCGGCAGTCGGACTGAGCGCCTGGTCCCAGGACTGCACGAACGTCTTGGCCTTGCTGGCGATGCCGTAGTTGACCTGGAGGAAGTCGGCGCTCTTGGAGGCGGCCAGCAGCTTCTCGGTGCCCAGCCGGACGGGAACCGACCCGTTGTCGATCCACGCCTTCACCTCGGCGTCCTGGAGGACACCCGTCGCGAAGAAGTCCTTGGCGATCTTCTTCTCCTCGTCGGTGGCCTTCGAGGAGATGGACAGGTACTGGGCGGGGTTGCCGACCGCGTTGCTCGGATCACCCTTGCCGCCGTCGACGGGCGGGAAGTTCATGTAGCCCAGCTGGCCGCTGGAGACGAAGTCCCCGCCGTCGGCCTGCTGGATGCCGTACGACCATGCGCCGTGCAGCATCATCGCGGCCCTGCCGGTGTACAGCAGGGCCTGGTCGGCGTTGGAGTCCGCGGTGATGGAGGAGAAGCCCTTGATGAAACCGTCGGCCTTGACCAGCTCCTGCACCTTGGTCAGCGCGGTGATGGCGTCCGGGTTCGACCAGGCGTTCTTCTCGCCCTCGATGACGGCCTGGAACACCTCGGGACCGCCGATGCGGTCGAACAGGAACTCCAGCCACATCATGTTCGTCCACCGGGACTGGCCACCGAGGGAGAGCGGTGCTATGCCCTTCGCGTTGAACTTGGGCACCAGCGCCATGAGGTCGTCCCAGGACTCCGGCGGCTCCACGCCGACCTGGTCGAAGACCTTCTTGTTGTAGTAGAGGATGATCGGCTGCACGGTCTCGCACGGCATCGCGTAGATCTTGCCGTCGACGGTCGCCGCGCCGAACGAGGACGGGAACAGCCCCTTCTTGACGTCGGGGTGCTCGTCGAACCACGACGTGAGGTCCTCGACCTGGCCCGCTTCCGCGTAGGTGCGCAGTGTCCCGCCGCCCCAGCCCCAGATGACGGTGGGCGCCTGTCCGGCACCGATGGCAGTCTTGATCTTCGTCTTGTAGGCGTCGTTCTGGAACGTCGTGTCGTCGATCCGGTCGTCGGGATGAGCCTTGTTGAACGCGTCCACCGCCCCGGCTCGGACGCCTTCCTGCGGCTGGCCGTTCAGGTACCAGTACGTGGCCCCGCCACCGGTCTTGCCGGGGCCGGACGAGCCGCAGGCAGCCAGTGCCGCGGAGACCGGCACGGCGGCGGCCAGGCCGAGGAGGGTACGTCGGGAGAGCGCCATGTCTTTTCTCCGCACTCGAGAGCCACCGGCTTCTCGTGAGTCATGGTGAAAGGTTTTCGAAACAGCTTTCTCCGAAGCTCTGTGCGTGCAAATTAGGTTTCGGGCTGATGGCCTGTCAAGGGACGTGCAAGGCTCTTCTGTAAGCGCGTCGGGCCCTGTGGTGCCGGGCTGTTGTGGCATCCAGGAGGTCTTCGCGTGAGATCGAAACAGTTTCGAAAGTGCTTGACCGGGGGTAGGCGGGTAGGGAGATGATCGCGGCTCGAGTGCCGTCGGAGCTGGTCAGGTCGTGGCGGAGGGTGCCGTACTGTTGACCGGTTCCACCCGCGTCGCCGGCCCGACCGGCGACTCACCGCACCGGTGGACGTACACGGGAGGGAACCGATGCGACCGAGCGCGAGACGCACCACTTTGGCGGACATCGCCCAAGCGGCCGGGGTCTCCGTCGCGACCGTGTCCAAAGTGGTGAACGGCCGCGGTGACGTGGCGCCGCAGACCCGCGCCCGGGTGCAGGAGCTGCTCCACCACCACGACTACCTCGCCCCCGTGTTCCGTCACACCGAGTCCGTCGCAAGCCCGACCATCGAGGTGCAGTTCAAGGGCGGCCTGAAGTCGTACGTCGCCGAAACCCTGGAAGGGATCATCGACTCCGCCTCCGAACTGGGGGCCTCGGTGGTGATCAGCAAGGCATCCAGTGCCCCGCACTGGGCCCGGGACCTGGTCTCCGCCGGGCGCCGTGCCGTCATCGCGGTCACCAGCGTGTACACCACGGCGCACCTGAACGAACTGGCCCGGTCCGGACTGCCGCTGGTCGTGTTGGACCCCTTGCACCTGCCGGACAGCCGGGTGAACAGCGTCGGGGCCACCAACTTCGCCGGGGGACTGGCCGCGACACAGCACCTGCTCTCCCTGGGCCACCGCCGCGTCGCCTATCTCGGCGGACCCGCCATGGCGGTGTGCAACCAGGCACGCATGCACGGCTACCGCGCCGCCATGGAGGCGGGAGGGGCCCAGGTGCCCGACGGCTACGTCAGGCCGGGAGAGTTCACCTACGAGACGGGACTGCTCGGAGCCGCGGCACTGTTGGGCCTGCGAGAGCCACCGACGGCGATCTTCGCAGGCAACGACGAGATCGCCGTCGGGGTCATCGAGACCGCCCGGGGCCGCGGGATGCGCGTTCCGCAAGACCTGAGCGTGGTCGGCTTCGACGACACGAGCCTCGCCCAGATGGCGTCACCGCCCCTCACCACCGTGCGCCAGCCACTGCGGGAGATGGGCGGTGCGGCCCTGCGTACCGCGCTCCGGCTCGCCAACGGCGAGAAGGCCGAGTCCCACCACATCGAGCTGGCCACCGAACTCGTCGTACGCGCCTCGACCGCGCCGCCACCCGAGGAGCCTCCGGTGCGCGGGTAACCGAAGAGGAGCGGCTGCCGGCGGCCGTGGGACAGGGCGGCTGACGTCTTCCGCGGGGGCCACCGCCCGGACCGTCAGTCCGACAGGGCAGCGGAGAACACCCCGCGTTGAGCCACCAGCCACTCCTGAACGCGGTCCCACCGCTGCCACCCACCGCGCTCGGACAGCGTCCGGGTGCAGACGGGGTCACCGTCGGCCACCCGGTCGGCGACGAAGGCCCGGCAGGACGCCGTGGCCTGTTCGATGACGCCAGGCAGTTCAGCGCGCTCCTGTCGGGAGAGGCCGTAGCCGTCGGCGAGGATCCGCAGTCGCGTCGGGGTGTCCAGCCCCGCGGGATAGAGAGCCGCCGCGGACGTGGGATCGAGTATGGGGACCCAGTAGCGGGCGGTCATGGCGACGTCCCACACCGCTCGGCCGGGTGCCGCCAGGTCGAAATCGATCAGGGCCGCGGCACGGCCGTCGCGGAAGACGACGTTGTCCGGGCACACATCGTTGTGGCACAGCATCGTGCCTCCCGCCGGGTCGGCCAGGGCCCGGGGCCACTCGACGCGGGTGTCGACCGCGACGGCGGCGCCGGCGTCGTGCAGGCGCCGCAGCAGGCTTGCCACCGATCTCAACGCGGTCTCGGTCATCACCCAGCGGGGAAACGGCGGCAGGGCGACATCGCCCGGGACGAAGGTCAGATGCTCGCGACCGTCCGCGGTGAGACGGACGGGCATGGGAGCAGAGTCGAAACCGTGCTGCCTGAGCGCGAGGAGATGGGCATGGAGGGCGCGCGCGGTGCGCGGCGCCGGGCGCTCCACCAGGGCACCGCGGCGGAAGACCGCGCCGGCGTTCACCATGCCGCCGACCAGGGCTTCTGCCTCCGCCCCTTCTCCCTTCGCTTCCTCGCCGTCGGTCAAGACCGATGCCCGTCGACGGATGCCGGGCCGGTCGCGCGCAGCGATGCCAGGAGGCGCAGCCGGTCCGCGTCGGCGCTGCCCGGTTCGGCCGTCCAGATCAGCATGACCGGACCCGGTGCACCGGGCAGCGGGTAGGTGTCCCAGTCCAGGACGATGTCGCCCACCTCGGGGACGCGGAAGGTCTTGGTGCCGCTGACGGACGAGCGGACATCGTGCCGGGCCCACAAGCGGCGGAACTCGGCGCTGCGGATGCTCAGTTCGCCGACGACCGCGGTGGCACGCGGATGGGTGGGATCGGTGGCGACGGCGGCGCGCATCATGCCGATGTACTCCAGAGCCTGCCGCTCCCAGTCCGGACAGCTCCGCTGGCCGGTCAGGGTGTCGTCGAACATCAGCAGGAGCATGTTGAGCCGGTCCGGCGGGTGGCCGGCCGGGTGGCCCAGCAGTGCCTCCGCCATCGAGTTCCAGGCCAGCAGGTCCAGGTGCCTGCCGAGCACGACCGCCGGGGTGTCCATCAGACCCAGCAGTCGCCGGGTGCCCTCCGGCACCCGCTCCGGACCGCGATCCACCCGGGCGAGCACCGGCCGCCGGGTGGCGTGGGCCAGGGCGAACAGGTGCCGTCGCTCATCGTCGTCGAGTATGAGCGCGTCGGCGAGCGCGTCCAGGACTCCGTCGGACGGGCGTACCTCCCGGCCTTGCTCCATCCGCTGGTAGTAGTCGGTGCTCAGCCCCGCGAGCAGGGCCAGTTCCTCGCGTCGAAGACCGGTGACCTTGCGCCGGCCGCCCGGCTCCAGGCCGACGTCACGAGGGCTCAGCCTGCCGCGCCGGGCGCGCAGGAAGTCACCGAGTTCACGGGCGTACGGGTGGGTCATGCCACAAGTGTGCCGCCGTGCGGCGCCGCGAAGGTAGGTCGCACAGTCCCAGGCAAGCGGGAACCACCCGGCCTGCTCGCCGTGGTCCTAGCGTCGTTGCTCCACCGCACGAGATCGTACGAACCCCAGGAGCAGCGCATGGCCGGATGGAACACCGACCTCATCCCCGACCAGCACGGCCGGATCGCCGTGGTCACCGGCGCGAACTCGGGGCTCGGACTGGTCACCGCGACCGAGCTGGCCCGCAAGGGTGCCCGCGTCGTGCTCGCGGTCCGCGACACCGCCGCCGGTGCGGAAGCCGCCCGCGGGATCGGAGGCGACACCGAGGTGCGCGAGCTCGACCTGGCCTCTCTCGACTCCGTACGGGCCTTCGCCACCGAGCTGGTGTCCGACCACCCGGTCATCGACCTGCTGGTCAACAACGCCGGGGTCGTGCTGCTCGGCCCGCGCCGCATCTCGGCCGACGGCTTCGAGCTGCAGTTCGGCACGAACATGCTGGGGCACTTCGCTCTGACGGGACTGCTGCTCGGCCCGCTGGCCGCGGCTGAGGAACCCCGCGTCGTCAGCCTCAGCTCGATCACCCACAAAAGCGCGCACCTCGACTTCGACGACCTGATGTCCGAGCGCGACTACCGGGCGGCACCCGCCTACGGCCGGTCCAAGCTCGCCACCACGGTCTTCGGTGTCGAGCTGGACCGGCGGCTGCGGGCCGCCGGATCGCCGATCGCCAGCGTGCTGGCGCACCCCGGTCTCACTCGCACCAACCTGACGCCGCGCGCCTGGGAACACCGTGGCCGGCTCGGGCGGGTGATCGCGTGGCTCGGTCTGCTCGCCACCCAGTCCGTGGAGCAGGGCGCCTTGCCGCAGTTGCGGGCCGCGACCGAACGTGGCTTGAGCGGCGGCCGGTTCTTCGGTCCCGCCGGATTCTTCGAGACGCGGGGCCGGGTCACCGAGGCACGGCTCAGCCGGGAGGCGGCCGACCCGGCCGTCGGCAAGCAGCTCTGGTCCGCGGCGCAGGAACTGACCGGGGTCCGCTACCTCTGACCCCGGAGACGGAGAACCGCGGGACCGCTGCCCCACGCCGGGCCGGTCCGTCGGCGCCGGCGGGTCAGTCTGCGAACGCGGCCACATACGACGCCACGCACGACTGCGGTGTGGCCAGTGAGGTGACGACATGGCTGTCGACGCTCGCAGGCGGATCGAACGGTACATGGAGCAACCGCTCGGAGCGGAACCCGGCGAGCGCCTCGGCCGGCATCAGGGTCCAGGTCTCGGGATCACGGCCGACCTCGAACAGCACGTTGGACAGGTCTCCGGCGGGCCGGCGGAGTGGGGTCACCGGCACGGCGGCGAGGAGCGCGTCGTGCAGTGGCGGGTCGCTCTCACGGGCGGGAAGCACCAGCCCCCGTGGATCGAGCTGATGCGGGCCGACCGCCGGCCTGCCGGCCGCGACATGGTCGCGCGAGAGCACCGCGTGCACCGGCTCGGACCACGCACGCGCCACCGTCACCTCCGACGAGGCGATCGCTCCTCGCACCAGCGCCACATCCAGCTCGCCGTCGCGGACGGCGGCCAATCGTGCGGCCACCGGGAGGTCGACCAGCTCAAGTTCGGCGGGGCGCTCACTCACGCGCAGGCGCTCCAGTGCGCGGTCGAGCCGCCACATGGCACACGACGCCGTCCCGATCCGCAGGGCCGCGGCCGGTTCTCCGGCGACCACCCGGACCCGCGCCGCCGAGGCAAGGGTCTCCCTGGCCGCGCCGAGCACCCGTTCACCGGCCGGGGTGAGACGCACCCGCCGTGATGTGCGCTGAAGCAGGAGCACTCCGAGTTCGCGTTCGAGTCGGCTGATCTGCTGGCTCACCGCCGACTGCACGATGTTCAGCCGTTGTGCCGCCCGCCCGAAGTGCAGTTCCTCGGCAACGGTCACGAAGTAGTGCAGCGATCTGAGCTCCATCCCCCTGATCTATCACATCTTGTGATCGCTGCTGGTGGGTACTGGTTCTTGTTCGCCCGGGGCGTCGTCGCTGTGATGGGTGTGAGACCGCCGCGGCGGCCGGGGACCCGGCCTCTGCGAGGCGGCAAGACCTGAACGGAGAACACAGGTGAGCCGAACGACCCTGGGAATCATCGGCACCGGCATGGTCGGCGTCGCAGTCGCCCGCCGCGCAGCCGACGCGGGTGTGCACGTAGTCCTGAGCAACTCCCGCGGCCCCGAGACGCTGGCAGATCTGGTCGCGGAGATCGGTGCCCGTGCCCGCGCGGCCACCCCCGTCGAGGCGGCGGCCGCCGGTGATCTGGTCCTGGCCGCCGTACCGCTGGCGGCACACGAGCGGCTGCCCCGAGCAGAGCTGTCCGGAAAGACCGTCATCGACCCGATGAACTACGCGCTGTACCCGGGTTTCTCGATTCCGCGACTCGACAGCAACGAGCTGACCTCCAGTGAACTGGTGCAGAGCCACCTCGCGGACAGCAGGGTGGTCAAGGCCCTGCACAGCATCGGGCCCAAGCAGCTGCTGGAGCTCTTCCGACCCGCCGGAGCCGACGACCGCACAGCGATACCGCTTTCCGGCGACGACGGGACCGCGAAGAAGGAGGTGGCCGATCTGCTGGACGTCCTCGGCTTCGACACCGTGGACCTCGGCCCGCTGGCGGAGAGCTGGCGGAGCGAACCCAACACCCCCCTCTACGCCCTACCGTACGTCGGGCAGCCGCCGAGTGGCCTGAGCCCCGAGGAGTTCGTGGCCTGGGTCCAGCAAGCCGCCGGCGTTCCCGCACCCGCCGCCCGGATCAGGGAACTCGCCGCGGCCGCGGTGCGCGGTCCCGCCGGATTCCGGATGTAGGGCTCCGGGGCCTGTGCGGCGCAGGGTCCGCCGGGGCAGGCCGGGGCACGTCGTGCGCGGCCTCGGTACGGAGCTGGGATGCGGCTCCTCACTCGGAGGTCACTGTCGCCTGCCAGGCCCCGGGGCGCATGCCTGTCGCGTTCCGGAAGAAGACCGAGAAGTTGGACGCGTCGGGGAAGCCGAGGACGGCGGCGCACTGCGCCGCGGTGAGGCGGTCGTGCGCGAGGAGCCGTTTGGCCTCAAGGACGATCCGGTCGACGACGTACGCCTTCGCGGTACGCCCGGTGGCCTTCTGCACCGCCCGTGAGAGGGTGCGCGGCGAGTAGCCCAGGGCACGGGCGTAGTAGCCGGCGTCGTGGTGGTCGCGGAAGTGTGCTTCGACGCTGGAGCGGAACGACTGGAACACCGGATGCCCGGACCGTGCCGCGGCCTGGGGTGGCCGCAGCCGGGCGACGAGCGCGGAAAGCAGGATCTCGGGCAGCTCCGTGGCGGAGTCACCGGGTGGGACGGACGCCTCCAGGAGCAGATGGTCGCGCGCCGCGTCGACGAACGGCCAGTCGGCGTCGGGGACCCTCCAGTGCGCGGCCAGGTCCGGGGAGGCGGCCAGCTCCCGGGTGGCGTGGGTGACCGGCGCGGTCGGCACGAACAGCACGAGGTGCCCGGTCACGCCGGCGATGTCGTCCCACCGGTGCACCGCGCCCGGCGGAATCCACACCGCCGACCGGTCCCGCAGTGGGTGGTGGAGGAAATCCACGGTGACTGAGCCGGGCCCGGCGTCGACGACGGCGAGGACGTGGAAGTCGGCACGCTGTGTGCCGCCGTCGTTCAGCTCGCCGAGGCGGTCGAACGTCATCGTCTCGACCGCGGTGAGGCGGTGCCCCGCGGGCTGGTAGGTCATCTGCCGGATCACGCTCACGTGTCCAGTTTTCACCATCAGGCGACCGGTCCGGCCGATGCCCGGCACGGCGGCGGACGTTTCAATGAACACACAGGGAAATCGCCCAGAACATCGACCGGAAGAGCGCCACCGTGAACACGACGCAGCAGACACTCCTGCCCGCTTACAACCATCGGCCGGGGAGCGGTCCGACCCTGGTGTTCCTGCACTACTGGGGTGGTTCCGCCCGCACCTGGGACCTCGTCACCGCTCGCCTCCCGGGCCGTGACGTGCTCACGGTCGACTTCCGCGGATGGAGCCGGTCGCGCGATCTGCCCGGCCCTTACACGCTCGGGCAGCTCACCGACGACACGCTCGCCGTACTCGCCGACGCGGGGGTCACCGACTACGTCCTGGTGGGGCATTCGATGGGGGGCAAGGTGGCGCAGATGGTCGCGGGCACTCGGCCCGTCGGCCTTCGCGGCATCGTCCTCGTCGGCTCCGGACCCGCCCGGCCCGCCGCACAGGTCACCCCCGAGTACCAGGAAGCCCTGTCGCACGCCTACGACTCCGTCGAGTCCACAGCCGGGGCACGGGACCACGTCCTCACCGCGACCGAGCTGTCCGCTTCCGTCAAGGCGCGGATCCTGGCCGATTCGCGGGCCGCCACCGAAGCCGCCCGCACCGAGTGGCCGCTGCGAGGCATCGGGCAGGACATCACCGAGCACACGCGCAGGGTCAGCGTTCCCGCTCTCGTCGTCGCCGGAGAGCACGACCGGGTCGAGCCCGTCGACGTGCTCCGCGACAACCTGGTGCCCTATCTCTCCCAGGCCGACCTCATGGTGATCCCGCACACGGGTCACCTGATCCCGCTGGAAGCTCCGGCCGACCTCGTGGACGCCATCGTGGCCTTCGCGCCGGCAGCCTGACGATCCCGGCGCGGTGTGCTGTCCGAGCGCCAGACGGTGAGACGAGGGCGCCCCGGCAGTTCGGCCCGGCCGGTGGCCCACAACAGGGTGGGCCAGGGGTCCGCGCCGCCCGGAGCCTGGGGAAACAGCCGGGCGAGCACCCGCGAGCAGAGGGCCGAGGGCGGGCTCCAGGCAAGCCCGAGGCCCTCCGCCACATCGTGCATGTGCACCAGCGTCTCCTGCACGCCCAGCGCCGCGAACCCTTCCGGGTCCGACACCCCGGCGGCGTGGTGGGCGCGGACCCGGGACGGCGTCGTACGCACCATGGCGACCAGCAGCGCGCCGCACGCCTCCAGCACCTGCACCAGGCCGGCCGGGCCCGCGTCACGCTCCGCGTGGACGAAGACCAGGGGTGCGTCCGGCCTCTTGTGCCGGAGCTCGAACGGGACGTGGGTGTCCAGCGGCGGGTTCTGCGGCCCCAGTTGCACGGCGTAGTACAACAGGTCGTTGGCGAGGTGCTCGACGGTCTCCCAGCAGTCCCAGTCCAGCGAACCGGCCCTGCCGGCCCATCCGTGCGGTGATGCTTCCCGAAGGAGGTCCACGGCGAGCCGCACGGCGAGGCCGACGTCGTCCGCGGTGACGGGAGGCACTACCGGTCCGGCTTCCGCTGATCGAGACATGACAGCACCGTACCGTCCCGCCCCGCCGTCGACGGCCGCGGCCGTGGACGGGTCAGCCGGCGACGGTCAGGACGAGCTTGCCGCGGGTGCGGCCGGACTCGCCGCGGGCATGGGCCGCCGCGGCCTGCTCCAGCGGGAAGGTCTCCTCCACCTCGACGGCGACCTCACCGGCGTCGATCAGAGCGGCGATCGCGGTCAGCGCGGGGCCGTCCGGTTCGACCAGGAAGGGAACGGCCCGCACGCCGGCCGTCTCGGCGGCCGAGGCCAGCTCGGGGGAGACACCGCTCGGGACGGCCACCAGCAGGCCGCCGGGGCGCAGGGTCCTCAGGGAGCGGGTGCTGGTCCGGTCCTGCCCGTCTCCCACCAGGTCGATGACGACGTCGACGCCGGCGGCGACCTCCTCGAATCGGGTGGTGGTGTAGTCGATGGTCTCCTCGGCGCCGAGTTCCTTCAGCCAGGTGTGGCGGGCCGCGCCGGCGGTGGCGATCACATGGGCGCCCAGATGCCGCGCGAACTGGACCGCGAAGTGGCCCACCCCGCCGGCCGCGGCCGTGATCAGGACGCGCTGGCCGGTCCGCACGTGGACCGTGTCGACCAGGATCTGCCAGGCGGTCAGCGCCGCCAGGGGCACGGCGGCCGCGTGCACATGGCCGAGGGAGGCCGGCTTGCGGGCCCACTGGCGGGCCGGCGCGGTCACGTACTGGGCGTAGCCGTTCGCGGCGCGCGGGAACCACGGCATGCCGTACACCTCGTCGCCGGGCTTGAGCGTGGTGACGCCGAAGCCGACCTCCTCCACCACACCGGAGACGTCCCAGCCCAGGATCAGCGGGAGCTGCTGCAGGCCCGCCATGCCCTGGCCCTGGCGGGTCTTCCAGTCCACCGGATTGACGCCCGCGGCGTGCACCCGCACCAGCACCTCGGTCGGCAGCGGCTCCGGGCGTGCGACCTCCTCGGCGGCCAGCACCTCCTGGCCGCCGAACTCCCTGAGGATGACGGCCTTCATGCCCTGCTCGCTCATGTCTCGTCCTCGATTCCGTGTCACTGCGCTCTTTCGCCGGGACCGTGTCCCGGCGAAAGAAGGATGGCGCGCTCTCGACGAGCCGAGTGAGTGGCCGGAAGGCCACCCGTCGTACCATTCGGGCCATGACGCATCGTGTCGCCGTACTCGCCCTCGACGGGGTCCTGCCGCTGGACCTGGGCATCCCGGCCCGGGTGTTCAACGAGGCCTGTACACCGGACGGGACCCGGCTGTATTCCGTCGGCACCTGCTCCCTGGGCGGCCGGCCGGTCCGCACGCACGAGGACTACCGGATCGTCGTCGACCACGACGAGTCGCTGCTGGACACCGCGGACACCGTCGTGATCGCCACGCAGGAGCCCGGCCCGCAGCTGCTGACGACCGGCGCGCTCCCCGCGGAAGTCGCCGCGGCGCTGGACCGGATACGGCCGCGGACCCGCATCGTGAGCCTGTGCACCTCGGCCTTCCTGCTCGCGGCGGCCGGTCTGCTGGACGGTCGGCGGGCCACCACCCACTGGGCGCTGTGCGAGGCGCTGGCGCGGCTGTTTCCCGATGTCGAGGTCGATCCGGACGTGCTGTTCGTCGACAACGGACGCGTCCTGACGTCCGCCGGCGGGGCGGCCGGCATCGACCTGTGCCTGCACCTGGTCCGGCTGGACCACGGGGCGGCGGTGGCCTCGGCCGCCGCGCGGCGCTGCGTGGTGGCACCGTGGCGCGAGGGCGGGCAGGCGCAGTTCATCGAGCACCCCGTTCCGCAGGACACCGACCGCTCCACCTCGGCGACCCGGCAGTGGGTGCTGGACCGGCTGGCCGAGCCACTGACGCTGGAGGACATGGCCGGGCACGCGCACATGAGCGTGCGCACCTTCACCCGGCGGTTCCGCGGCGAGGTGGGCAGCAGCCCGCTGAAGTGGCTGGCGCAGCGGCGGCTGGAGCAGGCGCGGCTGCTGCTGGAGTCCACCGATCTGCCCGTCTCCCGGATCGCCACCGCCTGCGGCTTCGGCGACCCCGTCGCCTTGCGCAAGAACTTCTACCGGCACCTGGGCCTGTCCCCGCTGACGTACCGCCGTGCCCACCACGCACCGGAGCCGGAGCGGTCCCTCGCCGTCCTCGGCCATCAGAACCGCGGTCGGACCGTCGTCCCGTAGCGCCCGGCCCGTCCGTCGCCGGTCACCGCACCGGCCGCGGCCCTCGACGAGGGCGTGGAGGAGGCGCGACTCCAGATCGCGGAATGAGGCAGTATGGGCCGCGTGAGGGCGCCGCCCCACGCGGAAGTACCCGCCGCTTCACGGCACTTGTGCGCTGTCGGCCAAGCCGTCCGCGTGTCTGCGGCAGGAGAGAGGGAGCAACAGTTGGCTGGCGAGAAGGCGGTCGCGGTGCCGTCGGCCTGGATGTCCTGGTCCGGCCGTTACCGGCGCGTCCTCGCTCCCGCCTGCGACGTGGCCCTGGCGCTCGTCGTCCTGCTGGCGGCCGAGCGCTACGACGCCGAGTACGACCTGGTTCTGGGCGTGTTGATGGCGGGATGCCTGCTCGCCCGCAGGCGGTTCCCCGGCGCGGTCATGGCGGCCGTCCTGGCGCTGGCCCTGGCCCAGTTCGTCCTGGACAGCATGTCGACCGCGTACGGCATCACCCGGCCCATGTCCCGAGGGTTGCGGCCGGCGTAGCGGCCGTCGAGGGGGGAGGGCCTGGTGGTGACGATCCGGCGGCTGCTGTTGTGCCGGCTCACCGCCTCTGGACGGGGCGCGTCAGCGGGCGATCGACACGGCGAAGGGGGCGAATCCGCCGGAGCGGATCACATGCGGTACGAACAGCACCGCGGCCTCGGCAGCCCGAGCGGTCTCGACCCCGCCGAGGTCGGTGACCCACTCAGGCCGCCAGCCCAGATCTTCCAAGAGCCCGCGGACGACTCGCTTGGCCTCCGCGCTCTCGCCGGAGAGGAAGGCCGTCGGCTTCTGAGCGAGCGAGTCCGGCGCGGTCATCACCGGATAGAGCATCGTGTTGAGCGTCTTGACCACGTGGGTGTCGGGCAGCGCTTCCTGTAGTTGCTCGGCGAGACTCGAGCCCGGGTAGAGCAGCTCGGCGGGCAGCCCGTCCGGACCATCGACGGTGGCGTTGGCGAGGTCCACCAGGATCTTGCCCCGCAACTCCCCGCGCAGGGCGGACAGCCGCTCCAGCGAGCCGTCGCCGGGCATGGCGTTGATGACGATGCGCGCCTTCCGGGCGTTGTCCGCTGCCGAGCCCCCCGCCCGCCCCACGACGCTCACCTCGTGCCCGACACGGGCCAGAGCCGCGGCCAGGTTGCCGCCGACACGGCCGTTTCCGAGAACTGCGATCCGGTTCATTCCGATCCGGTCCTTTCCGTATGTGTCATGCTTCGCGGTGGTCAACGGGTCAGAGTGGCGACGGCGGCAGCGTGCACTCCCGGAGCGGCGGCCAGGAAACTGTCGCTCTCGGGAGTCCACGCGCGCCCTTCGGCGTCGGTGATCCGTCCGCCGGCCTCGGACACGAGAAGTGCCCCGGGAAGCAGGTCCGCGCGGGCACCGGCGAACTGCCAGAAGGCGTCGACCCGGCCGGCGGCCACGGACGCCAGGTGCAGGGTCGCCGGCACGGACGTGCGCACCACCAGCGAGTCGAGAAGCATCGCGGTGACCGAGGAGCCGATCCGCCGCACGATGCTCGCGTCCTCGTCCGGTCTGGCCTGACTGGTGGCCACGAGGGCGAGGCCGAGGTCCGTCGTGTCCGACACCCGCAGAGCCCGGCCGTCCAGACGGGCGCCGGCACCTGCGAGCGCCGTATAGGTCTCACCGGTCAACGGCAGGTGAATCGCGGTGAGGACCGGGCGGTTCTCGCGTACGAGAGTGGCGGTGACCGCCCACTCCTGCAGGCCGTGCAGGTGGTTCACGTTGCCTTCGGCCGGATCCACCAGCCACCACTCACCGGGAGGCAGCGCCCCACCCTGCAGTTCGTCCTCCACCCAGCGAGCGTCGGGCCGCAGGAGCGTGAGGCGGGGCCGCAACACTTCGAGCACCGCGTCGTCGTTGGCGGCGAGAGCCTGCATCAGCTCCTCCCGGCTCTCGTGGCGAACCACATCGTCGAACCGCTCCCGCAGGACCGCACCCGCCGCGCGAACGGCCTCCGACGTCCGTGCCAGCACCTCGGCGTAGACCGAGGTGCTTCCTCCTGCTGCCGCCGCGGAGGCGCTCCGTACCGATTCGGACATGACTGTCTCCCGTCCAGGAAAGGGGGCCGTGGGGCCTGTGGGGGGCGTTCATCGCTGCTCTGTCCCCGCCCCTCGACGGTAGGGGCGCCATCGATTAACAACAAGTGCATGTGAGTAACGCCTAACATGACTGACATGCAATTGGACCTGAACCTGCTGTCAGCTCTCGACGCGCTCCTCGAGGAAGGCAGCGTGGCCGGAGCGGCGGCGCGGCTCCACGTGACCGCCCCCGCGATGAGCCGGAGCCTCAGCCGGATCCGGCGCACGACGGGAGACCAGATCCTGGTGCGCACGGGCCGCGTGATGACTCCGACGCCGTACGCGGTCGCCATCCGGGAGCAAGTGCACGACCTGCTGCTCCAGGCCCAGAGCGTGCTGGCGCCCAGCCGCGAGCTCGACCTCGCCTCCTTGGACCGCACCTTCACGCTCCGCTGGCACGATTCCCTGGTCACCTTCGGCGGGCCCCCGCTCCTGTCCGCCGTCCGCAGCCAGGCACCGGGAGTGAGGCTGCGCTTCATCGCGGAATCGAGCGTGGACACCCCCGAGTTGCGTCGCGCGCAGATCGACCTGGAGGCCAACGCGGGCCGCCCGGCAGCGCAGGACATTCGGAGCGAGCACGTGATGGAGAGCCGGCAGGTGATCGTCGTACGGCAAGGACACCCGCTGACTCGTGCCGGGAGCGTCACCGCCGCGCAGTACGCCGCGGCCGAGCACATCACCGTCTCGCGGCGTGGCCGTCTCGGCAACGCCCTCGACGAGGCCCTCGCCGAACTGGGCCTCACCCGGCACGTGGTGGCGGCCGCCCCCACCGAGGCAGCCGCGTTCGCGTTCGCGCGCGACTCCGATGTCCTTCTCACCGTCCCTGACATCACGATGCGCCCGGCGGCCACGGCGTGCGGCCTGACCCTCCTGCGACTGCCGATCGAACTGCCGCCGGCGCCGGTGTACCTGTCATGGCATCAGCGCTACGAAGGCGACCCCGCGCACATGTGGCTGCGTGACCTGGCACGGACCGCACTGCGCGGAGGTTGACCACTGGGGATGGGCCGTGCGGCGGACCCGGCCCGTCGGGGGAGGCACCCCTTCGGCGCTCCGGGGGCGCCGGGGTGAGCACGGCGATTTCCTGCTCGTGAAACTGTGCGGGACCGCCACCGCGAACACCTCGTCCGTCTGCGGTGTCGCTGTCGCTTCCAGGTCAAGTGGAAGGCGGGGCAGTGTCATTCACCCCGCGGCCATGTATCCGTCGTCGGTGGGTCGCCGGAATGACGCGCGCCCTCCGCCCGCGTTCTGGATCATGTGACGTCGTCCCAGTGGTGGGCGCGGTCACGATCCCGACGTCGGATGCGCGTCGGCCTCGTACGCTCCCTGACGAAGGAGACAGTCCGTGCACGCGTTCACAAGATGCCGTTCCCGTGTCGTCGCGGCGACGGCGACCCTGATGTTCACCGCCGCCGTCGCGGCCGTACCCTCGGCGCGGGCCTCGGCGCTCGCCGTACCGCCCGAGGTCGTTCCCCGGGCCGAGACCGCCGCGCTGTTCGACGACGACGAGGGCGGGAACGCGAACGCCGACGACCCGGCGATCTGGCGCAACTCCGACGACCCGGACGCCAGTCTCGTCATCGCCACGGCCAAGGAGGGCGGCCTGCGGGTCTACGACCTCGACGCCCGGCAGGTGCAGTCGGTCCCCGCACCCGCGGCGCCCGGAGCGGACGACGCCCCCGGCCGCTTCAACAACGTCGACCTGGTGCACCGGACGTCCTCGGCCTCCGGCGCCACGGACCTGGCGGTCGTCAGCGACCGCGGCAGCGACAAGCTGCGCATCTACCGCGTCGACGGTGACCGGCCGGACGCCCCGCTCACCGATGTCACGGACGCCTCGGCCCCGTGGATCTTCTCCGGCTCCCAGGAGGAGGTCAACGAGGAGAGCACGGCCTACGGCCTGGCCACGTACACCGACTCCGCCACCGGCAAGTCCTACGCGCTCGTCAGCCAGAACGCGACCACCCGCATCGCGCTGCTGGAGCTGACCACGACGCGCGACGGCAAGGTGTCCTACCGGAAGGTCCGCACCCTGGACCTGCCCGCTGCCTTCACCATGCCCGACGGCACGAAGTGGTCCCCCTGCGGCGACCCCGGTGAGGGCCCGCAGGTCGAGGGCATGGTCGTCGACCCGGAGACGGGCATGCTCTTCGCCGGGCAGGAGGACGTGGGCATCTGGCGCCTGCGGGCCGATCTCAAGGGCGCTCCCGTCCTGCAGGACAAGGTCCGCGAGTACGGCGTGCCGGCCGCCTACGACGAGGCGTCCGACGCGTGCGTGGCGGGTGACGACCCCGGCTTCGGGGGTGTCCGGGTGTCGGCGGACGTCGAGGGCCTGACCCTGTTGAAGCAGGACGACGGGGACGGCTATCTGCTCGCCTCCAGCCAGGGCGACGACACCTTCGTCGCCTACGACCGTGAAAGGTCCGACGACTACGAGTTCGAGGGCGGCTTCCGGGTGAGTGCCGCGTCCGGGTCGCTGGACGGTTCCGAGGAGTGCGATGGCGCTGACGTGCTCGCCGAACCGCTCGGCAGCAGGTACCCGGACGGGCTGCTCGTCGTCCAGGACGGGCACATGGCTCCGGAGGACGGCGACCGGGAGGCCACGGGCTTCAAGTTCGTCGACCTCGCCGACGTCCTGGAGGCGCTCGACGACTGACAACCCCGGTGGCGGCCCGAGCCGGTGCCACCGCACGCGGTGACCCGGGGCGGCCGACGTCCTCGGACGCCCCGGAGCCGCACGCAGGCGATTCCGCGGCCGCCGACCGCGTCGACGACCGTTCCGCCGCAGCGCACAGCGGGTCTCCGGGCCAGGACCCGCGCCGGCCGCGGCGAAGGGCCCGCCGGGACACGTCCGCCTCGTCGTCGACGCCGACCTGGACCAGGTGGCCGACGAGATCGTCGCCCGCATCGGGTGCGCGGGGACAACCGCGACCGCGTCACAGGCCGCCACGCCACGGCGGCTCCCTTGGTCTCAGCCGTGCCTGAGGGAGCACCATCGTCGGCATGAACAGGCCTCGAGTCGCGGACGGCCCGCGCCCGGGGCCGATGCGTACACACGACTGACAAGAAGCTGTCACACAGGACCCGGAATGCGGTATCGGACGCTGGGGGTTTTCACCGGCATGACAGTAGGAGTAGTACTCAACGCGAGCGACGCGCGGAACCAGGTCGACGCCACGGTGGAACTGGCCCGTGAGGCCGCGGCGGCGGGCCTGCGCTCCGCCTGGTTCGGGCAGACCTTCGGTGCGGACTCGCCCCAACTCGCCGCGATCGTCGGGCGCGAGGTGCCCGGACTGCACGTGGGCACCTCCGCGATCCCCGTCTTCGGACGGCACCCCCTGATCGTCTCCAGCCAGGCACAGACCGCCCAGGCGGCCACGCACGGCCGCTACCACCTCGGACTGGCGCTGGGCACCAAGCTGCTCACCGAGGGCGGCTTCGGCCTGCCGTTCGAACGGCCCATCGCCCGGCTGCGCGAGTTCCTCACCGCCGTGCGGCAGCTGACGCAGACCGGCGCGGCCGACTTCCGGGGCGAGCTGCTCACGGCCGTCACGCCGGTGCCCGCCCGCGTGCCAGGCGCCGAGGCAGGCGTCCCCCTGCTGGTCGCCGCGATGGGGGCGCAGTCCCTGCGGGTCAGCGGTGAACTGGCGGACGGGATCCTGCCCTACCTGGCGGGCCCGCGCGCACTGGAGACGCACATCGTTCCGGCACTTACCGCGGCGGCCGAAGCCGCCGGCCGACCCGCGCCGAGGATCGTCGCCCTGGTCCACGGCGTCGTGACGGACGACGTGGAAGCGGTGCGGGAGAAGGCCACCGGGCAACTGGCGTTCTACGAACAGATTCCGTCCTACGCGCGTGTCATCGAGCTGTCCGGGGGACGCCGGGCGTCCGACGTGGCGGTGATCGGCGACGAGAAGACGGTCGCGGCCGAAGTACGGCGCTACCGGGACGCCGGAGCGACGGAGGTGGTCTTCTCCGGCACGGAGATCGCGGGCGACGCCGACCGGCGGCGCACCTGGACACTTCTGGGTGAACTGGCCGGGTGAGGCCGCGCCTCCGCACGGAAGCCGCAGGGTGCCGCGGGGCACGGCTGTCCCGGCAGCCCTGGGAGAAGGGGGCGACCGGTTCCGGCGACGTGCGTGGCGCGTCGGGTGAGTCTTCCTGGGCCGGGCGTCAATCCCGGCCCGGGACACTCTGCCGGGCTGCCGCTGCTCGCGTCATGAAGTCGGTCAGCGCGGCAGCGACGGCACCGGGCTGTTCGTCGGGGATGAAGTGCCCCGCGTCCGGCACGACGATCCCGGTGGCGTGGTCGGCCCACGGCCTGATGGAAGCCGCCATGTCGGGGATGGAGCCGTGGCTGCCGGAGATCCCGAGAACCGGGACCGACAGGCGCCGGCGCTCCAGCGCTTCGTGGTTCTTCCGAGCCGACTCGGCGGCGTCCCGGTAGTAGGCCAGGGACGCGCGGAGACCGCCGCCCGCGGCCACGGCCGCGGCGTAGTGCTGGATCTCGGCCTCGTCGAAGGTGCCGGCGGAAAGGCTCTTGACCTTCAGGAACCAGCCGACGTACTCCCGTTCCCGGCCGGTGAGCAGTGTCTCGGGCAGATCGGGCACGAGGTGGAAGGCGAAGTGCCAGGTCTTCCAGGCCTGTTCGGGGTCGATCGGGACGGCGCCAGGGAGGGTGATGCCCGGAATCCCGGCGTCGAGCAGCGCCAGGCCGCGCAACTGGTCCTGGTACTTGGAGGCGAGGGAGAAGGCGACCCACGCGCCGATGTCGTGGGCGGCCAACCAGTACGTCGAGACGCCGAGCGCCTCGACCGCGGCGTGGACGTGCGCGGCGACCGTGTGCGTGTCGTAGCTGATGTCCGGCCGTTCGGAGTGGCCCTGGCCCGGAAGGTCGACCGCGATGACGTGGAACCGGTCGGCCAGGGCCGGCATCACCTTGCGCCATGCCCACCAGGTCTGCGGGAACCCGGCGAGCAGCACGACGGTCGGACCGTCCGCCCGACCGCCCTCGACCGCGTGAAGCCGGACGCCGCCCGCGTCGACCCAGCGGTGGGTGAAACGGGCCAGGTCCGGCAAGGGCAGGTCGCTGACCGGGTTGCCGAGGACGCGGGGGGCGCTTGCGGGGTCGTTCATGCCTTTTCTCCACTGGTGCGAGGCGTGCCGATGGTCTGCTGACGGCGTCGGCGGGCTGGTTCCGCGACGGCCGCCCGTCCGCACCCTAACCCATCTTGAACTGAATGGTTCAAGATGGGAGAATGGCGTTCACCAAGAGGGCGGAGCAGGAAGAAGGCGCCGGCATGGCAGGCAGGAAGCAGTTCGACATCGCCACGGCGCTCGAGGCCGCGATGATCCAGTTCTGGCGGGCCGGCTACGCGGACACGTCGGTGGACGACCTGTCCCGGGCGACCGGACTCAACCGCAGCTCCATCTACTCCTCCCTCGGCGACAAGGACACGCTCTTCCTGCGCTGCCTCGAGCGCTACACCACGCGCTACGGAGACAGGTACGACGCCGCGCTGTCCTGCGCGGCCGAACGGCCCCTGGTGGCCGCGCGGGCGTTCTTCGACATCACCCTGGAACGCATCGCCGACCCCGGGCTGCCCGACGGATGCCTGGTGGCCCAGACCGTCATGGCGGCCCCGGGGCTGAGCGCGAGCGTCGCGGCGCGGGCACGGGAGGCGATCGGCTTCCAGCACTCCCGGCTGCGCGCCGCGCTGAAGGCGGGCCGACTGCACGACGAGGCGGCGGAGTCCGCCGCGACCCACCTGGCGGCCGTGAACCAGTCCCTCGCCGTCATGAGCAGGGCAGGGGCGAGCGCGGAGCAGCTCCGCACCATCGTGGACGTGACCCTCGACGCGCTTGCGCGGACTCTCGCGAGCACGTCCGACCCCTGTCCGGCAAAGCCGCCTTCGTCGTCTGCCTGAGCGGAACCTCGTGCGCCAAGGAGCGCGGCGGCCTCCGGCGTCCGCCCGCACCTTCGCGGAGGCTGCCGGAGGGCAGCGTCAGCGTGCGCGGCCGGGGAGCATGGACAGGGCCTGGGAGCGCTGGGCGACGAGGTCGTCGTAGGTGCCGTCGCGCTCGGCCCAGCGGTGCGTCAGGACGCCCTTCACGAGGATTTCCCGAGGAGTGGGGTCCTGCGCGAGCAGATGCATGACCTCGGTGGCGAAGTCGTCCAGCGGCAGCGCGCGCGGGTTCACCTCCTCCTGGCCGGCCGTGGCGACGGCCGGGGGGACGAGTTCGACGACGCCGACACCGGTGCCGTCGAGCTGAGCGCGCAGGGCCTCGGAGTAGGCGTGCACCGCGGCCTTCGAAGCGGCGTAGCCGGGCATGGGCGGGAACGGCAGGAAGGCGATGCCGGAGGTGACGGTGATGAAGGTGCCGGTGCCCCGCCGGACCAGGTGCGGGGTGAAGGCGTCGACGATCCGGACGGTGCCGAGCAGGTTCGTGTCGATCGTCGTCCTGGTCGCCTCGAAGTGCGCGGGGTCGCGCAGGTCCTCCAGGAGCATGACGCCCGACATGGTCACCACGGTGTCCAGCCCGGGGTACCGGGCGAGCACGGCGTCACGTAGGGATGTCACGGCGGAACTGTCGGTGACGTCGACGGTGAACGTACCGAACCCCTCCTCGGCGAGTTCGGAGAGGGCCTTGGGACTGCGGCCCGCGACGGCGACGGTGCTGCCCGCCGCGGCGAACCGGCGGGCCAGCTCCCGTCCGATGCCGGAGGTTCCGCCGACGACGAGAACGGTGCGGTCGGAGAGATTCACGTGCTCTTCCTTTCAGCGCGGGGCGCCGGCGGCGTGCGGGCCCGCGGCGCAGACAGTGAGGTCGTCTGTCCCTTTCGGACAGCGACGCCGCAAGTCTTGACGGAATCCGCCAGGTGTGGCAGGGCCCCCGTCTTCCCTGGTCCTGCCAGGACCCCCTCTGAGACCCACGCACCGCATTACGGTGTCGGTATGAAGGACGACGAATCCGGCAACCGGCTCGGCAGCTACCTCCGGGCGCGCCGCGGGCTGGTCTCCCCGGCACAGGCAGGGCTCCCGCCCGGGGGCAACCGTCGGGTGCCCGGCCTGCGCCGTGAGGAAGTCGCCCTGCTCGCCGGCATCAGTCCCGACTACTACCTGCGTCTGGAACGGGGCCGCGACAAGAACCCGTCACCGCAGGTCCTCGCATCGCTCGCACGCGTCCTGCAGCTCGACGACATCGAGCGGACGTACCTGCTCAGTCTCGCCGCGGCACGCCCCAGGGCGCCGCGCCGCAAGCGGCCCGAGCAGGTGCCGGCGCGGGTGCACGAGCTGCTGGCCCACCTCGAGATCCCCGCGTTCGTCGAAGGGCGCGCGTTCGACGTCCTGGCCTCCAACCCCATGGCCGTGGCGCTCTCCCCCCGCCTGCGGCCCGGCCAGAACCGGCTTCGCTCGCTCCTCCTCGACCCGGAGGAACAGGCCTTCCACGACGACTGGCCGAAGGCCACCGCCGACTTCGTCGCCGCCCTGCGCACCACCATCGGGGACGACACGGACAACCCCCGGTTCGTCGAGCTCGTCGGAGAACTCGCCCTGTCCAGTCAGCGGTTCCGCACCCTGTGGGCCCGCCACGACGTCCGCGGTCTGGACGGAGGCACCACCACCGTCCACCACCCCGTCGTCGGCGACCTCCGCCTCCACCGCGACAAACTCCCCGTCGACGACGTCATCCTCGTCGTGTACTACCCCGACAAGGACAGCGACAGCGACGAGAAGCTCAGGCTCCTCGCCGCACTCTCGCACACCGAGTCCGCCGGTACGCAGGGCGAGGGAAGCCGCGCCGGAGGCCGTCAGGACGGCTGAACACGCCTGGCCCGGACCGGTCGACACGGGCAGGCAGCTCCGCCCGCGGGCACGTCAACCTCGCGCGGTACCGCGGAAGTCGCAAAGTCATCGGCGTACCGCTGTGGGCGGAGGCGTGCTTCAACCCAGTGTGTGACGACGCGACTCGGCTCCGCCCGTAGCTTTTGTGCCGCACCACAAGGCGCCCGCCGACCACGGGCGCCGTACGGGTCACGGGCCGACAGGGGACCCAACGGGGGGACCGGGCCCGCGTCAGGAAGGGACAGCCATACCGTGAGCGTTCGCCAGCACGCCCTCCTCGTCGTAGCGTCCGCAGCCGTCGGCCTCGGCCTCGCTCTCGCCCCCGCGGCCTCGGCCGCGGGCCGGCAGCAGGCCAGTGAGGTCAGCGCCCAGGCCTCCTGCAACTGGCCCTACGTCTGCTTCTACAAGGGCAGCACCAAGACCGGTCAGTTCAAGGACGTCACCTCCGGTTACCAGAACCTCCAGGGCAGCCGGGGGGCCACCAAGGTCGTCAACACGCGCAACGACGACGCGGTGCTGCTGCGCCGCTCCAGTGGCGGCCCGCTGTGCATCCTGCCCAACTACACGATCGATCTGAGGTCGTGGGGCACGGTGACCGGCATCAGGATCCTGAACACCTCGACCTGCTGACCGGGGGACAGGACGCGGCGGCCCGTCCTCGCCAAGCTGGAGGACGGGCCGCCGTGATGTGTTCCCGGTCCGTCGGCCCCGCGCGGTCATGGTGCCAGGCGCCAGAGGGAGGTGGTCTCGGCCCTGCGCGCGGTGTGAAGCGGGTCGGTGGCGTCCCCGGCACGTGGGTGCCGGGGCTCGGTGTCGACCCTGCCCACCACACGGAGGCCTGCCGCTCGGACGGCGTCGAGCAGTTGCCGACGCGTTCGAAGCCCGAGGAGCTCCGCCAGGTCGGACAGGATCAGCCAGCCCTCGCCGCCCGGTCGCAGATGGGCGGCCAGTCCGGTGAGGAAGCCGCGGAGCATGGCGCCGTCCGGGTCGTAGACGCCCTGCTCGATGGGGCCGGTCGGCCGGGCGGGAAGCCAGGGCGGGTTGCACACGACGAGGTCGGCACGGCCGTCGGGGAACAGGCCGGGCCCCCACACCTCGACGCGGTCGCCCGGCGCCAGCCGGCGGGCGTTCTCCCTGGCGCAGGCCAAGGCGCGGAGACTGATGTCGGTGGCCACGATCCGGTTGATACCGCGGCGGGCCAGGACCGCGGCGAGGACACCGGTTCCGGTGCCGAGATCGAATGCCGTACCGGTGGAGGAACGGTGCCTGATCGCCGGTGGCAGCGGTGTGCGGGCCACCAGGTCGACGTACTCACCCCTGACCGGGGCGAAGACGCCGTAGTGGGGGTGGACCCGGGCGCCGAGCGCAGGCACGTCGACCCCCTTCACGCGCCACTGGTGGGCGCCGATCACACCCAGCAGCTCCCGGAGGGAGACCGCCATGGGCCCCGGCGCGGGGCCGTAGGCGTCCAGACACGCCTCGCGGACATCGGGGGCCCGGCGCAACGCCAGGGTGTAGTCGTCGTCCAGCAGCACCAGGAGCTTGCCCAGCACTCGGGCGCGGTGACGGGTGTGACGCCGGTGCAGGTGAAAGGACTCGCTCGGGGAACCACCGGGTCCGGGTGCTGTGCGGTCGACGCGGCGGCCGATCGCTCGCAGTAGCTGCCGGGCGTTGTGGTAGTCGCCCTGCCACAGCAGGGCCGTTCCTTCACAGACCAGACGGTGGGCCTCGTCGGCCTTCATCCGGTCGTCGGCGGCGACGGTTCGCCGTGGAAGGGGGCTGGCGTTCTCGGAATGCCAGCGGGCAGACCGGTGGGTGCGGCCTTCGGTCCAGTGGATGGTAGACACCACGTACTCCTCGTGGTCGAACGTGCGGGGGCACGAAGAGCACTTCGACGAGGAGCAGTCCGAGCCGACGCCTGTCGGGCGACAGCGCTGACAGACGTGGGCGGGGGAGCGGAGAGGCGCTACCGCTCTCGCGTCGAAGCGCGAGAACGCACGTCCCAGACGACCATGCCGAGCATCGGGGTCCTACCTTCCGGAAGAGTGGCAGCAGGCTCGCACAGGTACGGCCCGAGGACCAAACCACATCGCTTCGCCCGCCGGTGCGCGCCGACCGACCTGGAACTCGACGCCGCCCGGCAGCAGTGCGCGCCCGCCCGGCACGCCGGTCAGTCGGTGGTGGTGATGCCCCCGGTGACGGCGATGACCTCGCCGACGGTGAAGCTGGAGTCCGCGTCGGAAGCCAGGTGCACGTACGTGGGCGCGATCTCCTCCGGCTGCGCCACACGCCCGAGCGGACCCTCGCTGCCCAGATGCGCCAGACCTTCCTGCGGCATGTTCGGGTCGGCGACGTTCAGGACCGTCCAGGTGGGACCGGGCGCGACCACGTTCGCGCGGATGCCGTCCTTGGCGAGGTGCTGGGCGATGGACTTGGTGAAGTTGACGAGCGCCGCCTTGGACGCCGCGTAGTCGAGCATGGTGTCGCTGCCCCTGAGGGCTTCTTCCGAGGCGGTGGCGATGATCGCGTCGCCGTCCCGTAGGTGCGGGCGCGCGGCCTGTACCAGGTGGTAGTAGGCGTACACGTTGACCTTGAACGACCTGTCCCAGTCCTCGAAGTCGAGCTGCGAGAGGTCGGTCTGGCTGTTGAGGTGTGCCGCGTTGTTCACCAGGATGTTGAGGCCGCCCAGTTCCCGCACGGTCCGCTCCACCGTCTGCCTGCAGAAGGAGGCGTCGGCGAGGTCGCCGGGCAGGAGCAGACACCTTCGCCCTGCGGCCCGTACCGCGTCACGCGTCTCCTCGGCGTCCGGCTGTTCCTCGGGGAGGTACGCGATGGCCACGTCCGCGCCTTCGCGCGCGTACAGCAGGGCGACGGCACGGCCGATGCCCGAGTCACCGCCGGTGATGAGCGCGACCTTGCCGCGGAGCTTGTCCGCCGCACGGTAGCGCGGCGCCTCGTAGCGCGGTCGTGGGCGCATGTCACGCTCCAGCCCCGGCGCCTGCTGCCGCTGCTTCGGATAGGGCGGTGTCGGCTCGGCGCCGGTCTGCGGGTCGCTGCCTCCGGTCCTGCCGTTGTCCTGCATGGGGGTGAGCCTCCTGACGACGTGGGGCGATGTCGGCAGTCAGGTATCCCAAGGGGGCCCGGCCCACACCCGGCCGGGCCCGCCGGCCTCGTGAGGAGCGGCGCGCACCTCGCGGAACTCCGGCGTACTCGACCACTGATCCGGCCATCCGCGCCCGCCCCTGACGAGCCGCTCCGTACCCGCTGCGACAGTGGAACGCGCTCCACGCCTGGTCGAAGCGTCCCGTAGCAGCCACTTCGTTCGGCGCGAGCTCAGGGTGAATCGTGCTTCTCGCGGTTGGCGAGGACTTCGTCCATGTTCGTCTGCGCCCACTGCCGGAGTCCGTTTGTCAGGCGGTGGAGCGAGAGGCCGAGGTCGGTCAGCTCGTAGGTGACGGTGACGGGGACCGTGGGAGTCACGGTGCGGGTGAGCAAACCGTCGCGTTCGAGGGCGCGCAGGGTCTGGGTCAGCATCTTCTGGCTGACTCCGGCCAGCAGCCGGGCGAGCTCGGAGTAGCGCATCGCCTTCGGAGCGTGCGACGCACCGGACCGGTCGTCGGCGTCACCACCCAGTGCGCACAGGACGAGGACCACCCATTTGTTCGAGATCCGGTCCAGAAGCTGACGGCTGGGGCACACCGCCAGGAACGCGTTGTACTCCGCCTTGGCCTGCGCCGTCTTGCCGGTCTTCGCCGTGGTCACTGATCCGCCTCTCATCCTTCGGGTTGGGTTACGCACTTCAGAGTGCCTACTTCCCATAGGAAAGTATCTCTCCAACAATGGTGCAAGGGGTTGGGAGGCACCGCCCCCGGCAGGAAAACGAAAGGCACTGCGATGACCACGCGCTCCACATCTCTTCCCGGCGGAACCTGGACGTTGGGCGACTCGACCGTCACCCGGTTCGGGTACGGCGCGATGCAACTCGCCGGTCCGTGGGTCATGGGGCCGCCCGCCGACCACGACGGCGCCCTGGCCGTCCTGCGCGAGGCAGTTGCCCTCGGGATCACTCACATCGACACCAGCGGCGCCTACGGGCCGCGCATCACGAACGAACTGATCCGCGAAGCACTGCACCCCTACCCGGCCACGCTGTTCATCGCCACCAAGGTGGGCGCGACCCGCGACGCCCAGGGCGGCTGGCCCACGGCCCGGCGCCCCACAGACCTGCGCAGGCAGGTCCACGAGAACCTCGAAACCCTCGGCGTCGACAGTCTCGACCTGGTCAACATGCGCATGGGCGACGCCGAGGGCCCTCAGCCCGGCTCGATCACCGAAGCCTTCGAGACGCTCGTCGACCTCCAGCGAGAGGGGCTGATCCGCCACCTCGGCGTCAGCAACGTGACCCCGGAGCAGATCGCCGAGGCACGCGCCATCGCCCCGATCGTGTGTGTGCAGAACATGTACAACCTCGCCCACCGACACGACGACGACCTCGTGGACCGCCTCGCCGCCGACGGCATCGCCTATGTGCCGTTCTTCCCCCTGGGAGGCTTCACACCGCTGCAGTCCGAGGCGCTCTCACAGGTCGCGCGCCGGCTGGAGACGACGCCGATGTCGGTCGCGCTGGCCTGGCTGATGCAACGCTCGCCCAACATCCTGCTCATCCCGGGTACGTCGTCCACCGCCCACCTGCGGGAAAACATCGCGGGCGCCCGGCTCTCCCTTTCCGGCCAGGATCTGGCCGAACTGGACACCATCGGTCGGCCGGGGGCCGACGTCGGGTGACGCAGCAGGGCGGTGACCCAACAGAGGCCCTGACCCGACCTGTTCAGCGTGAGCGGGCTGTCGGATCTCGGTCACGGCCTGATCGTGGGGTGCTGCCCGCACCAGCCGGTGGCGAGGACCACCTCACGCGCGCGACGTCTTCTCTCCTGACCGAATGTGCCTGCTCCTCTGGAAAGATCCGCGAGTACCTGGGCCGCCGGCAGATCCCGCACACGCGGTGGTTCGACCGGCGGCCGCACGCCCGGCTTCGATCGTGAGCAATACAAGACTACGGTTGCCCCACCATGCCCGATCTCTTCGGAATCAACCATCTGACGCTGTCCACGACCGACCTCGACCGGCTCGTGGCGTACTACACGGAGTTGCTCGGAGCAGCGCTCGCCTTCGAGCGCGCCGCAACCCCTTCTGATCCTCGGATCGCGGTCATCGACGTCGGAGGTGATGACCACCTGATGATCGTCGAAACCGCTGCCGCCCCCACCACCGGTCTCGATCCCCTCGGCAAGGCGGGATGGGGGCTGCGCGTGGGAACATACGGGAAGCTGTGCGAGGTTCGCGATCGAATCCTGGCTGCCGGGTGGCCGGTCGGACAGATCGAGACACTGCCCACGCAGTGGACGATGACAGCTCAAGATCCCGATGGACGCCCTGTGGACGTTCGAGCCCATCGCCCACGCACCGCATCGCCGTCACGAACCACTGATTAACGGCTGCCCCGAAGTTCAGAACACGCCCTACCGGTCGGCGGGGGACATCGTGCTCGACGCCTCGACCGTGTCCACCACAAGCCAGTGCTCCGAGAGGTAGTGGACCTCGTCACCGGCGTAGCCGAGCACGTACTGGACGTTCCCCGCCTGTTCCGGCAGGACGTCCTCCAGGACGAACGTTCCGTCCTCGGCGACCGGGACCGGCGGCAGGTCGGCGAACTCGGACCCGTTCAGGCGCTGCACAGTGATCCGCGGCGCCTGGGTGGGTGCGAGCCCGTCCAGGTCCAGTCGTCCGCTCACCCTGAACGGCTCGCCGGCGACGGCCGGGCCGTGCGTCACGTCCACGATGCGCGACGGCGCCAGAGCCTGACGGGTCTGGATCGTGTGCAGCCAGAATTTCGTGCCCTCCTCGTTGGAGGTCACGACGAAGAGCTGTTCCCCGTCCCCGGAGAACTCCATGCCCCGGGGGACGACGCGCCGGCCCGCGGCCTCGTCCTCGAAGCTGATGCGCAGCGGCTGCCGTTCGACGGACGGGTCGGCGAAGGCCAGGGTGAGGTCGGCTGCGTCACCGGATGCCGCGCCGCCTTGGGCGAACCACTTGCCGTCGGGACTGAAGGCCACGGCTGTGGGCGCCACACCCTCCGGCAGCGGCGTGTAGCGGTTCTCGAGGAAGCGGGCGTCCTGGCCGCCGAGCAGCACGGTTCCCCGGACCGCGTCCGCCACCGCGAGGACGGAGCCGTCCGCGGAGAAGTCGGCGTCCCGGAAGTCCATGCCCTCTCCCGTGCCGTCGTCGGCGAACCGGCGTTCGCCCAGGAACTCCAGGAGGTTCCCGTCCGCTCCGTCCGTCACCCGGTAGATGCCCAGATCAGGGTCGTCGGTCGCAGACCACCGCTCCGGAGCGGTCACCAGCAGACCCCCGGGCCCTGCCTCGAGGTGCATCCGGGTGCTCGAGTACATCACCTCCGCGGCCGTGTCGCCCTCGCCCGTCGCGGCGACGCCGACACTGCCCAGCCCGTCGGTGCAGCCGCCGGACGATGCGGCCGGCCGGCTGGTGAAGAACAGCCGCCCGCCGGTGTGCACCAGCTCCCGTCCACAGCCGTCGGCCGGCGCCGGAATCGGGTCGAGGGGATCCAGGAACCCGCTGGAGTGGGAGTAGGTCGCGATGTGGTCGGCCTGCCCGGCATAGACCTTCGAGCCGTCCGGCTCCACCGCGACGCCGGACAGGGGGGCGGGCATGTGGGCGCTCGCGACGGCGGGCCCGGCGCCGGCGTAGAGCACGCCGGTCAACTCGCCGTCCCGGGACCCGTCCGGATAGTCCTGCTCGCCGGCGATCCACACGCGCCGGCTGACGTCGTCCACGGTCATCTGGGTGAACGACGCGGCCGACAGCTCCATGCCCGGACCCGACGGCACCACGGCAGGCGCGGTGGTGTCCGGCGGGGCGGCCCCGACCGCCGCGGAGGCGGTGCCGGGGACCGCCATCAGCGCCGATCCGGCCAACGCACCCGCCAGCAGCACCGTCGTCAGTCTGCCGCCTCTTCCCGATGTGTTCGTCAACGCTGATCCCACCCCTGGTCCCCCTGTGCCACCGCGCCACCGCGGATCGGACGGCGCTCGTGATACGCAAACGCGGTCAATGATCCGAGACAAGCCGTCTCTTGTCACCGAATCCCCACAGTTGCGTCCGAAGAGCACACAAGTTGCGCCACTGTGCAGTGGGGCCGGCCCGCCGACCCGACGCTATGGGCATACGCGCTCCGTACGTGATGCATACGGGATGCGTACGGTTGACGCTAGAGTGTCGTGCCCAGGAGGTGCTCCATGTCCGAGCTGTTCGACGCGGTCGACGCCCTCGTCGCGTCGCGCTCCGCACTGCCGTCGGTGGCGGAGCGCAAGCGGTTGCGCACGGCGCACGGTTTGACGCTGGACGAGGTCGCCGCCGCGCTTAAGGTGCGGCGGGCCACGGTGTCCGGCTGGGAGTCGGTGAAGAAGCCGGTCGAGCCGCGCGGCCCGGAACGTGAGGCGTACGCCCGGCTGATGAGGCAGCTCGCGGAGCTCTACCCCGCGCCGGAGGAGCCGGCCGTCCCGGTGCCCGCCGTGCCCACCGACGCGCCCGCCCCGGCGCGGACCGAGGCGCCGGCCGCAGGTCCGGTCGTCGAGGAGGCCGCCACGCCGCCGGCCGAGAACAGCCGGCCCTCCGCTCCCGCATTCGTCGCCGGTCCTTACGCCGCCGCGCCCCGACCGTCGCGCGCGACCAGGCCGTCGTCGACGTCGCATGCTCCCGGCGCGAAGAAGGCGGCGCCGACCGGCGCGCCGGTGGGCGCCGAACCGCGGTTCGCGAACGGTCCGCTGGCGGTCGTCGACGCCGACGCCGACGGCCAGGTGTCGGCGTACTGCACCGCGGGCGTGGTCCTGGACGTGCCCGCCAAGAGCCTTCCGGCCCTGGTGGACTGGACGCTGCGCGAGGCGCGGCTCGGGCAGCCGAGGCTGTCGGGGCCCGGCAAGGACGCCGACCCGCTGCTCGTGCTCACCGAGTCCGCCCTGAAGCGCTACGGCCTGCCGACGACGCTCACGGAGCAGGAGCGGCTCGCCGGGCGGATTCCGGAGAACCACAAGGTCATCAAGCAGCTGGCCCGCGCGGAGTGGAAGCTGACCCGGCGCGGCTTCGGCCCGTGGGCGAGGATCTACCGACCCGCCCAGGGCTCGGAGCGGGCCTGCGTACAACTGTGCGTCCCGTCGTGGCACGCCCTCGACGCCCGGCACTGGGGCGAGGCCGGACAACTGGCGCCGGCGGAACTCGCCCGCGTGCTGGGCGTGTACGCCTCCAGGGTGATGACCCCGCGCGGATCCACCGCCGTGACCGGGCTGGAGCTGATGACCGCGCTGCACCCGCCGACCCGGGCCTCCGAGCCGGACGCGGCAGGCAAGCGGTACTCCGAACACAATCCCGGCAGCCTGGGCAAGGACCCCGTCGATCCGGCGCCGTGCGAGGCCCCCGACGGCCACCCGCTCCTGGCCGACCTGCCGCGGTTCCACGTCCGCGGACCCGGCGAGAAGCTGTTCGAGGAGGCATACGACTGGGCACGGCCGATGACCGACGCCGAGTGCACCCTGCGCCACCTGGTCGGCATCGACGTGAACATGGCCTTCGCGGCCGGCGCCAACGGCTTGAACGTCGGCCTCGGCGCGCCGACGCACGTGAAGGCGCCGGTGTTCGACGCGAAGCTGCCCGGCTCGTGGCTGGTCGACCTCTCCCACGTCGACCTGTCGAGGGTGAAGACCGGCAAGGACACCTGGACGGACCTCGACGCCAGTTTGCTGCCCTCGCCGTTCACGCCGAAGGGCGACCGGCCCACGGGCCCGGCCTGGTACGCCACGCCCACCGTGGCGTACGCGGTGGAGCTCGGCTACGAGGTACGCCCGCTGGAGGCGTACCTCCGTCACGAGAACGGCCGCTATCTGGACGGCTGGTACCAGCGGCTGCGCGACGCCTACCTCGCCACGATGGCCGGCCTCGGCGTCACCGCCGACATGTCACCGGCCGACTTCCTCACCGCGATGAACGGCTACAGGGACCGCGACCCCCAGCTCGCGATCGTCGCCTCCGCCGTCAAGGCGACGGTCAAGGGCGGCCTGGGCAAGCTGCGCGAACGCCCGCGCGGCGAGGGCTGGAAGCCCGGCCAGCCGTGGCGCGCCCTGTCCCGGCCCACCTGGCGGCCGGACATCCGCGCGGCGGTCATCTCCCGCACCCGGGTCAACCTCCACCGCAAGATCGTCAAGCACGCCGCCTTCACCGGCCAGTACCCGGTCGCGGTCCTGTCCGACTGCGTCGTCTACGCGTCCGACGGCCCCTCTCCGCTGGACTTCCTGCCCTACCGCGACGGCAAGCCGCTGCCCGGCGGCTTCAAGCTCGGCGTCAACCCCGGCCTGGTCAAACACGAGGGCACCCAGAGCGTCCTGTGGGGCGAAGAGGTCCGCGACCGGTTCGACGTCCCCGACCTCAACCTCGCCCGGTACATCAAGGACGGCACCGTCACCGACGTCGACCACGGCGAGTAGGGGAGCAGGCAGGCGATGAGCATGTTCGCAGAGGGCCTGGACGCCGCGGTGCAGAAGGCGTTCACCCGCCCGGCGCCCAAGACGGCGCCCGCGCAGATGCGCTACCTGGTCAGGCAGCTCAAGGGCACCCGCGCGGTCGCCCAGCTGCTGCGGATCTCCCAGCGCACCGTCGAGCGCTACGTGAAGGACCAGATCAGAAAGCCCCGCCCGGACCTCGCCGCGCGACTGGAGCGCGAGGTGAAGAAGCGGTGGCAGCCGCAGATCCGCGCCAGGGCCAAGGAGAGGGCGGCGACCACCGACGGCATCGTCGTCGACACCCGCGCCCGCCTGGGCTACACGGCACCGATCGGCTCGACCGACCAGGACCGCGTCCGGCACCTGACCGTCGCCCTGCCCCCGCCGTACGCCGCCCGCCTCTTCGAGGCCCAGGAGCAGGGGGCCGGAGACGCCCGCCTCCGGGAGATCACGGCCGAAGCCCTCAAGGAGGTCTACTTCCAGGACAACGGCCGCCGCGCCGGCTCCCTGGAAGAAGTCCGGTTCACGGACGTCGAGCACCTCGAGTTCGACCTGTAGTGGCAGCCCCTTGCACCGACGATCCCCGGTCTGCGCACAGGCCGGTGGTACGACGGTGCGGAGGGATGTCCGCCGTAGTCTGAGCCGGTGGGGAAAAGCTGTCGGCGTCGCGCGGGTACGGACGCGGTGGCGGCTTCTCGGTGGAGTGGCCGTACGAGCGGGGGCCCGATGGCCGCCGCCATAGGGTCAAGACGTTGGACACACGCGAGATGAGCAACGTCCTGCGCCGGTCGGTCCTCGCTGCGGGATGGCCTGGGCGCCCCAGTCGGTTCCGGCTCCAACCGGCCTGGGAGGCATGGACGCAGACGGGAGCGAGGGCCGGACCGTAGGTCCGTGGCCCTCGGGCCGCCGGCCCGTCACCATCGAGGGTGACGGGCCGGCGACCTGAGCCGATCTCGGCGAGTGGCCGCGGCATCGAGGCGGCCGGAGTGGCACGCGGTGCGGCGGCTCGCCGCTGTTACAGCGTCACGGCCTTGCCGCCGAGGGTGACGGTGAGCTTGCCGTCGGTGGCGAACGACCAGCCGAGGGCGCCGCTGTAGGAGGAGCAGCGGCTGCCGTTCGTGCCGGTCCAGAACTGGTTGGAGCTGTCCGCACTCCCGACGGTCTTGTCGTTCGAGCCGGACACCGAGAACCGGCACGAGGTGTTGGAGCGGAACACCGACGTGCCCTTGTCGAACGAGTAGTTGCGCTCCGCGTTGTCGATGCTCAGGTTGTTGGAGATCGCCATGGAGCCCGGATTGCTGTTGTACGTGAACCCGTGGTGGCCGTTGTCGAAGGCGATGCTGCGGCGCACGACGTGGTCGACGGCGATGTCGTCGCCGCCGAGCTTGTAGCCGTTGCGGTCGCCGTTGGTGTTCACGGTGCCGTCGCTGAGCGTGCCGTTGCCGTACGCGAGGGAGTCCTCGATGGTGACCGGGCCGATCGCGCCTGTGTCGGTCTTGGTGTACAGGTCCCAGCCGTCGTCGATGTTGTGGTGGGAGACGGCGTAGCGGAAGACGTTGCCCTTGCCCGTGGTGAGTTTGGCGGCGAACCCGTCCGCGTCCTCTCCGTCGGAGTCGGCGTTGTCGTGCGACTCGGCGCTCACGATCAGGTTGTTCGCCGGCCACTGGCTCGCGGGCGTGCTGGAGGAGATCCGGCCGAGTTGGAGGCCGGTGTCGCGGTTGAAGCGGGTGACGGTGCGCTCGATGACGTTGTTGCTGCCGCCGACGTAGATGCCGTTGTCCCCGGCGTGCTCGACGACGATGCCCTTGACGTGCCAGTACGAGCCGTTCACCTGGAGCCCGCGGTTCGTCGAACTCTCGCTCTGTGCGGAGAAGTCGAGTACCGGCTTCTCGCTCGCGTAGGCGGAGATGGTGGTGCGCGCGGATGCGGTGCCGTTCTGTCCCTGGGGCACGGTGACGGTCTGGCTGTACGCGTACGTCCCGCCGCGCAGGTAGATCGTGCCGCCCGCGGCGACCCGGCTGATCGCCGAGGCCAGCGTCGTCGGGTCGGCCAGGGTGCCGGCGGCGCCCGCGGTCCCGGACGGCGCGACGTACACGGTGGTGGCGTCCTGTGCCGCGGCCTGCGCGGTGGTGCCGGAGGCCACCGTGGCCAGAGTGCCGGCGAGCAGGCCGAGGGAGGCGGCGAGAGCTCTCAGTTCCATCGTTCGATCTCCAGGTGTGGGGTGGGTCGATGGCCGGTGCTGCCGGGTACTGGCCGGTTCGGGCACGCGTGAACCGGGCGCGGTGCGGGCAGGCAACCCGGGGCGATAGAAAGCGCTATCTGCTCGGAAACCGTAACGGCCTGGCATGGGCAGGTCAATAATCAGGTAGATGTCTGTGGGTCATCTATGTGAACTTGACCGAACGCTGACGTACAGCCTCCGCCCCGTCCGCGGGCACTCGGGTGCGGTGCGCACATGCCTGCCGCCGCCCGCTCCAGCGTCCTCTCCGCAGGGCAGACGTCGATACTCTGCTGGTCGTCTGTTCACGGGTGGGCGAGGCACTCGCCCACCCTCAGTTGTCGGAAGGCGCCGTATGAGCATCCTGGAGAACGCGGAGAACGCAGAACCCGCCGAGGACTCCGGCGGGACGCGGGAGGCCGACGTGCGGGCCCGTAAACAGCGGCTGCGCCGGCGGCTGGAGCGCCTGATCGGCATTGCGGCCACCGAAGGCAACGCGCTCATACCCTTGCGCAACGGTGATGCGATCTTCCCGGCGATGCTCGACGCGGTGCGCGCCGCCGAGCGCACCATCGACATGATGACCTTCGTGTACTGGCGTGGTCAGATCGCCCGCGACTTCGCCACCGCGCTCGCCGACCGTGCCCGGGCGGGGGTGCGGGTACGGCTGCTGCTCGACGGGTTCGGCGCCAAGGAGATCGAGCAGCACCTGCTCGATGCCATGGAGGGCGCCGGCGTCCAGGTGGCCTGGTTCCGCAAACCGCTGCGGCTGTCGCCGTTCAAGCAGAACCACCGCTGCCACCGCAAGGCCCTTGTCGTCGACGAGCACACCGCCTTCACCGGCGGCGTGGGCATCGCCGAGGAGTGGTGCGGTGATGCCCGCAACCCCGGCGAGTGGCGCGACACCCACGTGCAGGTCCGGGGCCCGGCCGTGGACGGGATCGCCGCCGCGTTCGCACAGAACTGGGCCGAATGCCACGACGAGCTCTTCGACGACCGCGACCGCTTCACCGGACACGACCAGGTCGGGACCTCGACCGTGCAGGTCGTGCGGGGTTCGGCCAGCTTCGGCTGGCAGGACATGCAGACCCTCATCCGCGTCATGCTCACCTCCGCCGAGGTGCGCTTCCGGCTGGCCACCGCCTACTTCGCCCCGGACCGCTACTTCATCGACCTGCTGTGCGCGACCGCCCGCCGCGGCGTCACGGTGGAGATCCTGCTGCCCGGCCCGCACACCGACCAGCGTGCCTGCCAGCTGGCCGGTCAGCACCACTACACCCGACTGCTGGAGGCGGGCGTGTCCATCCGCCAGTACCAGCCCACCATGCTGCACGCGAAGATCATCACCGTGGACGGGGTGGCGTCACTGATCGGCTCGACCAACTTCAACCGCCGTTCCATGGACCACGACGAAGAGGTCATGCTCGCCGTGCTGGACGAGACGTTCACCGCCGTGCTCGACCGGGACTACGACGCGGACCTGGAACGCAGTGTGACCATCGACCCGGGCCGCTGGAGGCGGCGGGCGGCCGTGCAGCGGCTGCGGGAGGCCGCGGTCGTCCCCGTCAGACGGTTCCTGTGAGCCGCGGAGCGGCGGACACGGCATCGTGCCCCCGGCACGCGAACGCCCCCTGCGGATCGACGCCGAGCTGGCGGGGCAGACCCTCCGGCTGTCCCCGCGGACGGGACCGGGGCGGTGCCTTGCCGGAGTGTCACACGGCGTTGACGGTGTGCCGCACGACCGCGTCGAACAGGTAGCCCTGGGTGTTGTGGACGGTGGCGTCCGGTTGGGTCCGCCCCGTGGTGTCGGTTGCCCGGGCCAGCAACGTGTAGGTGCCGGCCGACGGCGGACGCCAGGGCGTCGACCAGCGTACCCAGCCGTCGCGCCGGGGCGCGTCGTGGAGCCGGGCGGCCGTCCAGCTGGTGCCGCCGTCGGTGCTCACGTCCACCCGCACGACCCCGCCCGCCCCGGACCAGGACCGTCCGGTGAGCCGGTGAGTGACGCCCGCCGTCAGGTTCGCCCCTCCGTCCAGCTCCCAGGCGCTCTTGATCGTCTGCCGGGTCAGGGGAGCACTGCCCCCGTCCGGGTGGGCCTCGCCGAACAGGCGGTAGAAGTCGGTGTTCCACGGTGAGTACAGCGGTCGGGCGGACACCTGGATGTCGCCGACCCACTTGACGGAGGCGATGCCGATCCACGAGGGCACGAGGACCCGCACGGGATGCCCGTGGTCGGGCGGCAGCGGTGCGCCGTTCATCTCGTAGGCGAGCAGTACGTCGTCCAGTGCCTTGGACAGCGGCAGCGGACGGCGGACCCGGCCGAGGTTCGTGCCGTCGGCGGTGACGTAGTCGGCGTCGAGCCCCCGGGGCAGGACGTCCACGGCCCGTCGGCCGAGACCCGCGCGCTTCAGGACGTCCCCCAGGCGTGCCCCGCGCCAGCGGGCGACACCGACCGCGCCGAGGGTCCAGGCGGTGCCGCTGACCTCCTGGCCCTGCTGGCTGGTGAAGAAGCTGCGGCCGTTGCCCGCGCACTCCACGAACGCGCTGTGCGTGACGGACGGCAGCTTCTTCAGGTCGGCGAGGGAGAAGTCGACGGCTCGGTGCCGGGTGAGGCCGTCGCCCCAGACGGTGAGCTTCCAGTCGGCTGCCGCGAGGAGGGGTGTCGCGGTGTGGTTGCGGACGAAGAAGCGGTCGTTGGGGGTGTGGTAGCCGGTGCCCGCCAGAGCGGCGAACCGTGTCTCGGCGTTCGTGCCGCGCACGGTGAACAGATCCTCGGGCAGGGGTTTGACGATGCCGGGCGCGGCGGTGGCGGCGGCCGGAGTGCCCAGCGCGGCGGGTGCCGCGCCGGCGAGCGAGGCGGCGGCGAGCAGCCGGAGCATGTCGCGCCTGGAGACACCGTCGGCCCGGGCCTCTCCGGCGAGCCACTGCCGCAGTCTGCGTCGGTCGTAGGCGGATTCGGGGGTCTGCATCAGGGTCTGCCTTTCGCGGCGGGGCGCGGGGAGGTACCCCGCGGGACGGGGAAGGGAGAGGGGCGACCGTCCCGCGGAACGAAAGGACGGCGGCGGCACCGGCCGTGGATGCGGGGACACGCTTCCGGCCCGGCGCGAGAGAGCGCTTACGCGGTGAGGATCAACAACAGCCGTACGGCATGAGCGCGCGGGACCGCAGGGCGGTGAGGCGGCGTCGGCTGCGGATCACGGCGCCATCGTACGGAGGCGACGCGCTCTCGGGAAGAGGCAGATCCCGTGCCCGCCAAGGACGATGGGGTCGGCCGCAGGCCCCCTGCCGTCCGTCGTTTTGACATCCAACGTAAGTTCGATCATATTCCTCTCATGTCGTCCGTCCACGCCACCGCACGCGCCGCCATCGAGCTGGCGCTGATCGGCGTGACCCCGCTCTGCGTAGCCGACATTCTCTGTCGCTGACGTCCGCCTTCGGCGCGTACGTCGCGTTCCACGACCTTCACGACCCTCTCCCGAGCACGTTCGCCGTGCCTCGGGGCAAGTCGACGTCCGGTGGCCGCCGTGCCCGCGCCGGGGCGATCCCCCTCGCCAGCCGTTCCCCGTGCCACCCAGCCGTCTCCCGACCGAGACGGCTCACCCGAGAGGTCGTCCTCCCATGCGCCACCCGTCCCGCAGAACGCGCCGCGCCACCGCCGCGTTGACCGTCAGCCTGATCGTGACGGCCGGTGCGGCCGCCTGCGGACCCGACGACAACGACGCCAAGGCCGGTGGCGCCGGTGCCGAGCCCCACAAGGGCGGCACCCTGACGGTCCTGAACTCCGACCCGCAGCAGGACTTCGACCCGGCCCGCCTCTACACCTCGGGCGGCGGCAACGTCCCGTCCCTCGTCTTCCGCACGCTGACCACCCGCAACCGGGAGGACGGAGCCAAGGGCACGGAGGTCGTCCCCGACCTCGCGACCGACACCGGCCGCCCGAACAAGGACGCCACCGTGTGGACCTACACCCTCAAGGAAGGGCTCAAGTACGAGGACGGCACGAAGATCACGTCCGCCGACATCAAGTACGGCATCGAGCGGTCCTTCGCGGCCGAGCTGTCGGGCGGCGCCCCCTACCTGCGGGACTGGCTGATCGGCGGCGCCGACTACCAGGGCCCCTACAAGGCCAAGGGCAAGGGGCTCGACTCGATCGAGACGCCGGACGAACGCACCATCGTCTTCCACCTGAACAAGCCCGAGGGCGAGTTCCCCTACCTGGCCACACAGACCCAGTTCACGCCGGTGCCCAAGTCCGCCGACAAGGGCACGAAGTACGAGGAGCACCCGGTCTCCTCGGGGCCGTACAAGGTCGTCGAGAACCAGAACGACGGTGAGCGGCTGATCCTGGAGCGCAACGAGCACTGGTCGGAGAAGACCGACGAGGAGCGCAAGGCCTACCCGGACCGCATCGACGTCCGTTCCGGTCTCGACTCCTCGGTCATCAACCAGCGGCTGTCCGCCTCGCAGGGCGCCGACGCGGCCGCCGTCACCACCGACACCAACCTGGGGCCGGCCGAACTCGCCAAGGTCACCGGTGACAAGGACCTCGCGAGCCGGGTCGGCACCGGCCACTTCGGCTACACCAACTACATCGCCTTCAACCCGAAGGTGAAGCCCTTCGACAACCCGAAGGTGCGGCAGGCGGTCGCCTACGCGGTGGACCGCACCTCCGTGGTCAACGCGGCCGGCGGCTCCTCCCTGGCGGAGCCCGCGACCACCTACCTGCCGAACCAGAAGTCCTTCGGCCACACGGCGTACGACCACTTCCCGGCCGGCCCGTCCGGCAACGCGGCGAAGGCCAGGGAACTGCTGAAGCAGGCGGGTTACGCGAACGGACTGACCGTCACGCTGACCCACTCCAACGCCAAGGACTTCGAGACCAGCCCGGAGATCGCCACCGCCGTCCAGGACGCCCTGAAGAAGGCGGGGATCACGGTGAAGCTGGAGGGCCTGGAGGACAACGACTACAAGGACACGATCCAGGACGTGAAGACCGAGCCCGGGTTCTTCCTGGCGCACTGGGGCGCCGACTGGCCCTCCGGCGGCCCCTTCCTGGCACCGATCTTCGACGGCCGGCAGATCGTGAAGGACGGCGCCAACTTCAACACCGGCCTGCTGAACGACAAGTCGGTCAACGACGAGATCGACGCCATCAACAAGCTCACCGACCTCGACGAGGCGGCGAAGCGCTGGGGTGCCCTCGACAAGCGGATCGGCGAGCAGGCACTGACGGTCCCGCTCTTCCACCCCGTCTACAAGCGGCTGTACGGCAAGGACGTCAAGAACGTCGTGATCAGCGACTGGACCGGCGTGCTGGACGTGTCCCAGGTCGCGGTCAACTAGGTCCGGGTGAAGCACGTCCATGAGTGAGGCCCGCGTGGCCGCCGAGGGAGCGAAGGCGAGCACCGTCACGGTGCTCGCCCCCGCCTCGGGGGCCCGACAGTTCTGGCGGCGGCTGCGGGTGCAGCGAGCCGCCCTCGTCGCGGCGTTCGTCGTCGCGCTGCTCGTCCTGCTCGCGCTCGCCGCGCCCCTGCTCACCGCCGTGGAGGGGCAGGACCCGACGACCTACCACCCCGACCTCGTCGACTCGGCACGCGGTGGTGTGCCCGTCGGCACGTTCGGCGGGGTGAGCGCCGACCACTGGCTGGGGGTCGAACCCCAGACGGGTCGCGACCTGTTCGCCCGCCTCGTGTACGGCGCCCGGGTCTCGCTCGGAGTCGCCCTGGCGGCGACGGTGGTCGAGGTCGGTGTCGGACTCGTCATGGGGATCGCGGCCGGGCTCGGCAACCGCTGGGTCGATCAGGCGCTGAGCCGGTTCACCGACGTGGTGGTGGCGCTGCCGCTGATGGTGATGTCCCTCGCGCTGCTCGCGATCGTGCCCAGTGGCTTCCCGCGTCCCGTCCTGGTGGCGAGCGTCATCGGACTGATCGGCTGGGGAGCCATCGCCAAGATCGTGCGGGCCCAGACCCTGACGCTGAAGCAGCTCGACCACGTCGCGGCGGCCCGGCTCAGCGGCTGGCGCTCGTGGCGGATCGCGCGCCGCGAGCTGCTGCCCGCACTGGCCGCCCCCGTCATCACGTACGCCGCCCTGCTCTTCCCGGTGAACATCAGCGCCGAGGCCGCGCTCAGCTTCCTCGGCGCGGGGGTGAAGCCGCCCACGCCGTCCTGGGGGCAGATGCTCACCTCGGCGAACGTCTGGTACCAGGCGGCACCGCAGTACCTGCTGCTGCCCGCCGGTCTGCTGTTCGTCACCGTGCTCGCGCTGACCGTCCTCGGTGACGGGGTGCGCAGGGCCCTCGACCCACGCGCGGCCGCCCGGCTGTCCGTGGGCACCGGCCGACGGAAGGAGGCGCGGGCATGAGCGCCCTGCACGGCTTCGCCGGCTTCGCCCTGCGCCGCACACTCGGCGCGGTGATCACCCTGCTCGCCATCTCGGTGATCGTGTACGTCGTCTTCTACGCCGCTCCCGGCGACGTCGCCCAGATCACCTGCGGTCCGCGCTGCTCGCCCGCGCAGGTCCACCAGGTGGCGGAACAACTGCGCCTGGACGACCCGCTGTACGTCCGTTACCTGCACTTCCTTCAGGGTGTCTTCGCCGGCCACGACTACTCCACCGGTACCTCCGTGGAGCACTGCTCCGCGCCGTGCCTCGGGCTGTCGTACCAGAGCGACCAGCAGGTCACCCAGCTCATCCTGGCCAAGCTGCCGGTCACCGGCTCCCTCGCGCTCGGCGCCATGGTGCTGTGGCTGCTGCTCGGTGTCGGCACCGGAGTGCTCGCCGCGTGGCGGCGCGGGCGGCTGGACGAGCGCATCCTGACGGGCATCACACTGGCCGGCTGGGCCACGCCGGTGTTCGTCATCGGACTGCTGCTGATGATCCTGGTCTGCGGGCAGCTGCACCTGCTGCCGTTCCCGCAGTACGTGCCGTTCACCGAGGATCCGGAGCAGTGGGCGTGGAACCTGCTGCTGCCCTGGCTGTCGCTGGCCCTGATCGAAGCCGCCAAGTACGCGCGCCTGACCAGGTCGGCCATGCTGGAGACGCTCGCCGAGGACCATGTACGCACCTTCCGCGCCTACGGTGTCGGGGAGCGGGCCATCGTCGGGCGGCACGCCCTTCGCGGTGCCGTCGGGCCGCTGATCGCGCTGAACGCCAACGACCTGGGCTCGCTCTTCGGCGGAGCGGTGCTCACCGAGTCGCTCTTCGGGCTGCCCGGGATCGGGCGCGAGCTGGTGCATGCCGTGAACGTCGTCGACCTGCCGGTCGTCGTCGGCATGGTGGTGCTGACCGGCTTCTTCGTAGTGCTCGCCAACGCCGTCGCGGACGTGCTGTACGCGGTGGCCGACCGAAGGACGGTGCTGTCGTGAGTACGGCCGAGAGCCTGGTCGAAGTCACCGGCCTGTCGGTCGGGTTCGGCCCCGTGCGCGCGGTCGACGCGCTGTCCTTCCGGCTGGAAAGGGGAGCGGCGCTCGGCCTGGTCGGCGAGTCCGGCTCCGGCAAGTCCACCGTGGCATCCGCCCTCCTGGGTCTGCACCGGGGCACCGGGGCCGTCGTGGACGGCACGGTCCGGGTGGCGGGCGTCGACGTGGGCACGGCCTCCGAGGCACAGCTGCGGCGGCTGCGCGGCGGCACGGCGGCGATGATCTTCCAGGACCCGCTGTCGTCGCTGGACCCCTACTACGCCGTCGGCGACCAGATAGCCGAGGTGTACCGCGTGCACCACAAGGCGTCGCGGCGGGCGGCCCGGGCGCGTGCCGTCCAGGTACTGGACAGGGTGGGCATCCCCGACGCGGTACGGCGTTCGCGCTCGCGCCCGCACGAGTTCAGCGGCGGCATGCGCCAGCGCGCCCTGATCGCGATGGCCCTGGCCTGCGAACCGGAGCTGCTCGTCGCGGACGAGCCCACCACCGCGCTGGACGTGACCGTGCAGGCCCAGATCCTCGACCTGCTGCACACACTGCGGGAGGAGACGGGCATGGGACTGCTGCTGGTCACGCACGACGTGGGCGTCGCCGCCGAGAGCGTCGACGAGGTCCTGGTCATGCGGAACGGAGCCGAGGTCGAGCACGGCCCCGTATCCACCGTCCTGGGATCCCCGGCCCAGGCGTACACGCGACGGTTGCTGAAGTCGGTGCCCCGGGTGGACGTGCCGCGCCCCAGGCGCCGGGCCGACGCCGAGAAGGAGCCGGCGCCCGGGGCGGTGGTGCTGGAAGCCGTCGGACTGCGTCGGGTCTTCGGACGGGGCACGAGGGCGTTCGCCGCGGTCGACGACGTGTCGCTGGAGGTGCGACGCGGGGAGGCACTGGGCGTCGTCGGCGAGAGCGGCAGCGGCAAGACCACGCTCGGCCGGATGCTGGTGGGCCTCCTCGCTCCCTCGGCCGGGCAGGTACGTCGCGACGGCGTGGCCGTCAGCGGCGTACGCCCGGACGTCCAGATGGTGTTCCAGGACCCGGTCTCCTCCCTCAACCCCCGGCGCAGCGTGGGCGAGTCGGTGGCCGACCCGCTGCGCGCCCGCGGCGAACGGGACCCGGCGGTGCGCACCCGTGTCGCCGAGCTGCTGGAACGGGTCGGTCTCGAGCCCGCCCACTACGACCGCTACCCGCACGAGTTCAGCGGAGGCCAGCGACAACGCGTCGGCATCGCGCGGGCGCTGGCGGCCGACCCGCGCGTCCTCGTCTGCGACGAGCCGGTCTCCGCGCTCGACGTGACCACGCAGGCCCAGGTCGTCGAGCTGCTGGACGAGCTGCGGCGCGAACTGGGCCTCGCCCTGGTGTTCATCGCCCACGACCTGGCCGTCGTGCGCCGGGTCAGCGACCGCCTGGCGGTGATGCGGCGGGGCCGGGTGGTGGAGTACGGACCGGCGCACGAGGTCTACGAGTCGCCACGGGAGGCGTACACCCGGCAACTGCTCGCCGCCGTACCCGCTCTCGACCCGAACCTCGCCGCACTGCGCCGTGCGGAGCGCCTGGCGGTGCGGTGACGGACTACCGGGAGCCCGCCACGGGCTGCTGCTTGTAGAAGGACTCCTCCAGGTAGGCGGCCTCGTGCGGCTGGTAGGGCTCCTCCAGGTAGGCCGCCTCGTCCTCGTCGAGTTCGACGTCCACCGCGGCGACCGCGTCGGCCAGCTGGGCCGGCTTGGTGACCCCGACGATGGGCGAGGTCACCACCGGGTTGCGCATGACCCAGGCCAGGGCGACCTGCGCCGGGGACAGACCCCGCTTGCCCGCGACCTCGTGGACGCGCTCGGCCACGGCCTGGTCCTCGTCGCGGTAGAGGATCTTGCCGCCCGCGTCGGTCTCGGCACGCGCCGTGGCGGTGTCCCGGCCCCGCGTCAGCCTGCCCCGCGCCAGCGGGCTCCACGGGATCACGCCGATGCCCTGGTCGGCGCAGAGCGGGAGCATCTCCCGCTCTGCTTCCCGGTGGATGAGGTTGTAGTGGTCCTGCATCGCCACGAACCGGGTCCAGCCGTTCAGGTCAGCCATGTACAGGGCCTTGGTGAACTGCCAGGCGTGCATGGAAGAGGCTCCGATATAGCGGACCTTCCCGGACTTGACCGCGTCGTGCAGCGCCTCGAGGGTTTCCTCGATCGGAGTGCCGTAGTCCCAGCGGTGGATCTGGTACAGGTCGATGTAGTCGGTCCCCAGCCGCTTCAGGGAGGCGTCGAGCTCGTCGAAGATCGCCTTGCGGGACAGCCCGGCGCCGTTCGGGCCGGGGCGCATCCGCATCCAGACCTTGGTGGAGAGAACGACCTCCTCGCGCCGGGTGAAGTCCTTGACCGCCCGGCCGACGATCTCCTCGCTGCTTCCGGCGCTGTATCCGTTGGCCGTGTCGAGGAAGTTGACGCCGCCCTCGAGGGCCTGCTTGATGATGTCCCGGCTGGCGTCCGCGCCCAGCGACCAGGGATCGCCGCCCCGGTCAGGCTCCCCGAAGCTCATGCAGCCGAGGGCGATCGCGGAGACTTCCAGTCCGGTGGTTCCGAGCTTGATGTATCGCACGTTTCGAAGCTAGGCGTTGGAGTGCGCTCTGACGCAAGTGCGTCCCGGTACGGAATTCGAGGGCGCGGGGTATGTGCGCCCCGTTCGGGAGCAGGCGCGCTACTGGCGGGCTGGGGAACGGCCTTGGGAGAGCGCCGTCTGGACCGCTGCCTTGATGTCGTCGCTCTGCGCGTCCGAACTCCCCGGACCGAGGTTGACCATGACTGTCGCCTGCCTGCCGTCGAGGGTGGCGCCGGCCATGGTCTCGTACCCCAGGAAGTCCCCCGTGTGCCCCCAGTAGAGACCGCCGCCGGGCAATGGCCTGCTCTCCAGGCCGAGACCGTAGGCGCGGCCGTCCGCGTTGCCCGTGGGACGGGTCGTCATCATGTTGCGCAGCTCGGCCGGGCGCAGCAGTTCGCCGCGGAGGAGGGCGCCCAGGAACCGGTTGACGTCGGTGCCGCTGGAGATGACGGATCCGGCGGCGTCCCCGACGGAGGGGCTCATCCTCGTCACGTCCACGAGCGGCGCGTCCTCGCCCGACTGCGCGTATCCACGCGGGTGCGGGCCGGGAACCGTCGTGCCCCGCGGCACGTACGTCTCGCACAGGTGCAGGGGTTGGATGATGCGCTTGCGGATCTCCTCGCCGTACGTGTGACCGGTCACCCTCTCAATGATCATGCCGACCAGCAGGTACCCCGTATTGGAGTAGTCCCAGCCGGTGCCCGGCTCGAAGACCGGCGGGTGCTGGAGCGCCATGTCCAGGAGGTCCTGGGGGTCGTGCTGGGCCAGCGGGTCCTTGACGATGTCCTGCGGCTTCAGGTAGTCGAGGAAATCCGGCAGGCCGCTGGTGTGCTGGAGCAGTTGGCGGACGGTGATCACGCGTCCGTCGTTGCCGTGTCCGCGCACGACGCCGGGCAGGTAGCGCTCGACCGGGGCGTCGAGGCCGACACGATGCTCTCCGACAAGCTGGAGCAGGGCCGTGGCCGTGAACATCTTGGTCATGCTGCCGATCCGGAACCTGCTGTCGCGGTGTACCGGTGTCTGGCTCCGCACGTTGCCGACCCCGCTGGTCAGCACGGTGTTCCCGCGCCGGTCCCGCACCTCGGCGAGGGCTCCGGGCGCGCCGTCGACGGTGGTCAGCCGGTGCAGGAGTGCGTGCAGACGGGCGTGGTCGACGGAGGTGGCGGACTCTGCGGCGGTGGTCGCGGCGCTCGCCGGGAGTGCCGCCTGTGCGGCACCGACCGCCACGACCAGTGCGAGTGCGCTCACCAGCGCACGCGGATGCTTGATCACGTGTACTCCCTCGACCGTCGAAGTCATGGCTGCGGCGAGGGCTCAACTCCTGCCTCGCTGTGCCTCGATGGTCCCCGTCGAGGAAGTGCCGACGCGATGGGGCAGCCATCCGGGTCGTCGGTCGGGTTCCCCCCCTGTCGGGGCGTCTTCGACCATGGCGGGCGCGTTGCGGGACGGACCGCCACGGCCGCGGTGCCGGTGACGCGCGCCGCGCCCCGCCACACCAGCACCCCCGGCCGGCTTCGCCCGACCGGCGCAGCGGCGGCGCCCCCCCACCCAAGCGGCGTGCGCGAAGGGCCGCAGACGCCCCCGGCGTGCGACACGGTGATCCGTGCGGTCGCGGCGAGCACCGGTGATGCGCGACAGTTGATCCATGTGTGGCCGGTACGTTTCCACCCGCAGTCCCGAAGACCTCGCCCGGCAGTTCCGGATCGCCGACCCGGACCTCGGCGATCCCCTGGCGCCGAGCTGGAACGTCGCGCCGACCGACGAGGTGTGGGCCGTCCTCGAACGCGCCCCACGCCAGGCACCAGCAGACGCTCCGGCGGTACGGCACCTGCGGACGCTGCGCTGGGGCCTGGTGCCGTCCTGGGCCGGAGACACGAAGATCGGCGCCCGGCTGATCAACGCCCGGGTGGAGACGGTCCACGAGAAGCCGGCCTTCCGCACCGCGTTCGCCCGGCGCCGCTGCCTCCTGCCTGCCGACGGCTTCTACGAGTGGCAGCGCATCGAGGACCCGGAGACCGGAAAGGCCCGGAAGCAGCCCTACTTCATCCACGCCGCGGACGACCGGGTGATGGCCCTGGCGGGCCTGTACGAGTACTGGCGTGACCCGGACGCCGGGCACGACGAGGACCCGTCGGCCCGGCTGACGACCTGCACCGTCATCACCACCGAGGCCACGGACGCCGCCGGACGCGTCCACCCCCGCATGCCGCTGACCGTCGCCGAAGACCACTACGACGCCTGGCTCGACCCCTCCCACCAGGACACCGGCGCGCTGCGCGATCTCCTCGAACAGCCCGCCGGCGGCCGGCTCGACGCCCGCCCCGTGTCCACGGCGGTCAACAACGTCCGCAACAACGGCCCCCAACTGGTCGAGGCGGTCACCGGCCCGGCGCCCGGAGACACTCCGCCCGGTCGAGCCCTCGGCCGGTGAACACCGCCGCCTCGCGAGAGACCGGTTGAACGTCACCGGCCTGATGGCAAGGATGACGCCATGCGAAGCATCATGGTCATGGACGCCCCCTCCAACCTGGGCCTGCGTCCGCCGGCCCCCGGCACCGTCCCCGGCTGCTACAAGCTGGCCGGGGCGCTGCGGGACAACGGGATCGTACGCAGGCTCGGAGCCCTCGAAGGGGGCGTCGTCGTGCCGCCCCGCTACGACCGGGGCGACTGGCAGGAGGGTGGCGGCGTCTTCAACGCACGCGCCATCGCCGCCTACACGCGCACCCTCGCCGACCGCATCCAGGCGCACGTGACCGCCGGCCACTTCGCCCTGGTCCTCGGCGGGGACTGCTCCATCCAGCTCGGAGCCGCGCTGGCCCTGCGCCGCCTCGGCCGCTACGGCCTGGTGTCGGTCGACGCCTCTCCCGACTTCCGTCATCCGGGCACCTCCGACCGGATCGGCGCCGCCGGCGGCGAGGAACTGGCCCTCGCGACCGGGCGCGGGCAGAAGGACCTGACCGACTTGGAAGGGCTGCGGCCCTACCTCCGGGACGAGGATGTGCGGCTCTTCGGCACCCGGGACGCGTTCGTGGACGACGAGGATGTCGCCGAGCTGCGCGGGCTGAAGGTCCCCGTCACCACCGTCTCCGACCTGCGCCGCACCGACCCCGCAAACCTGGGCGCAGCGACCGCCGAAGACCTGGAAACAGCGGCCCTCGACGGCTTCTGGATCCACCTGGACGCCGACGTCCTCGACCCCTCGGTGATGCCCGCGGTCGACAGCCCGGACCCGGACGGCCTGCTGCCCGGCGAACTCACCGCCCTGCTGCGCCCGCTCGTACGGTCCCCGCGCTGCGCGGGGCTCAACATCACCATCTACGACCCCGACCTGGACCCCGACGGCACCGCGGGCGCCCTCCTGACCGACCTGGTGGTGGCCGCCTTCGCCACCGACTGAGACGCGCGGTCGGGACATGACGGGAACGGCTCCGCCGCCCGCACGGCGCGGTGGCCGTCAGGCAGCCGGCCGCCAGCCCAGCGCGGGACCGAGCCGGCCGGCGATGTCGGTCAGGATCTGCACGTAGTCCTCCGGCGCGAAGGTGAACGGCAGGGCGAAGGCCACCTCCTCCACCTCCCGGTACGCCGCGTGGGCCCGCAGGCGCTCGGCGATCCACTCGGAGGGACCCACGAGGTCCGGGGCGAACAGCAGACGGGCGGGCCCCTGCGGGCGCCGGGTGCGGGGGAGGCGCTGCGCGGCGTACTCCTCGTACCTGGCGCGCTGAGCGGCGTCGGCGGAGTCGGTGGGAACCACCACGAGCCCCTGGGAGACCCGCGCGGCCTCCCCGTCGGGGTGCGCCGCGCGGAAGGCTCGGATGTGGGAAAGCTGGATCGCGGCGAAGTCCTCGGAACCGGCGCCTTCGTCCGGCTGCTCGGCCTTGACCACACTGCTGGTGAGGAGGTTCAACGCGCTCTCTCCGGCCCAGCGGGCCGAGCGCAGGCTGCCGGCCCCGTACCACATCCGTCGTCTCAGGCCGGGGGAGTGGGGCTGTACGCGGTCGGAGTAGCTCTCGATGCCCTCCGTGCCGCGGAAGTCCGTGACCGGCTCACCCGCGACGTGGGCGAGCAGGCGCCGCACCCGCGCGTAGCCGAGATCCTCGGTTTCGGCCGTGTCCGGGTACAGCGCGTCCTTCACCCGCTCGTAGTGCATCGGCGGTCCGGTGCTGAAGCCGGGGTTGAAGCGGCCGCCGGACAGGATGTCCACGGTCGCCCAGTCCTCGGCGAGGCGCAGCGGGTTCTCCCACCCCAACGGCGTGACGGCGGTGCCCAGCTCGATGCGGCTGGTGCGCTGGGTGGCCGCCGCGAGTACCGCGACCGGTGAGGCGATCCCGTACTGGAGGTGACGGTGACGTACCCAGGCGCTGTCGAAGCCGAGTCTTTCCCCCAGCTCCAGCATGCGCAGCGTGTCCTCGTGCCCTCGGCCCGGCTCCGCCTCGTCGAACAGCCCGATCGTGAGGAACCCCAGCCTCTTCAGCCGCCTGCCGCTCATTCACCACTCCCGCCCACCCGCGCCCACACGGACCTGCCACCTCTCGACAGACGGATCATGCCCCCTCGTCACCGCAGGGCGACCCCTGCGGGCCGTACAGCGCCCGACTGTTCACGAGAACGCAACACCGGACGGCCGGGTCCCGAGGAGACCCACCAGGAGGGCCGGCCCCGGCCGGGCGCGACAACGGAGGGACCGCCGACAGTCCGTAGGACCCGGTGATGTGTAGTTGCACATGCCGTGGCGGCATGTGGTGTCGTCGAGGGCACCACAGCACGAAAGGGCCTGTCTGCGATGTATCCCTCCGTCACGCCTCCCCGTGAGGTCAAGATCGGCGATGCCGCCGCCTTCGCCGGAACCACCCCCCGCGCCATTCGTCACTACCACCAGATCGGTCTGCTGCCGGAACCCGGGCGAGGCGGAGACGGACGCCGCCGCTACGGCTACGACGACATGATCCGCCTGCTGTGGATCCGCAAGATGTCCGAGGCCGGCATCAGCCTGGACGACATGCGGACCGCCTTCGACCGAGCCGGCGACGTGGAGGACGTCCTGGACCGGCTGGAGGAGACCCTCGCCGCCCAGGAGGCCGCCATCAAGCGTCAGCGGGCGGCAGTCCAGCGCCTGCGGGCCGCGGGCAGCCCACTGGGCCTGCTCTCCCCGTTGGTCGCGGACCGGCTCGCCCACCTGCCTCCCGGTGCGCTGCGTCCCTCCGACCTGGACGCCCTGCTGGTCACGGAACGGATCTTCGGGCCGCTGGGAGCCGCCGTGCAGGCCAGCGTGTTCATCATCCTGGCCACCCATCCCGGCCTGAGGGCCGAGGCAGACCGCCTCGACGCGGCCGACGCCGCCCTCGACGACACCGTCGATCCCCACGACCCGCGGGTCGAGGAACTCGCCAGGCGGCACTGCGCCCACCACAAGGCCCTGCTCCAGGCGATCGAAGCGGCCGGACTGGACGTGGCCGAGGAAAAGCTCTTCGAGACCTACGACGCCGAGGCGATCGGCGAGGCGATCGGCGAGGAGGACGCCCGGATGAGTGCCGTCGAAGCGGTGTCCAAGATGCCCTACGGCTTCTCCGCCGCCCGGACGCGCTGCATGGAACTCACGGCCCAGCTCATGGCCGCCGCCGCGCTCGGTGAGTGAGCAGGACCGTGGCCGCCGACGCCGCCGGCCACGCCCTCGGAGCGGGAGCTCTCCGCTGTCAGCGACAGGCGCTGATGGCTTGCGCGTGAAGGAGTTCCAGTGCGTCCAGGACGACGGTGCGCCAGTGCCAGGACAGCCAACGGCTCACGTCGGTCGCCGCCTGCTGGAGCGCGGTGAGCTGAGCCCTGGTGAAACCGGCCAGCGGGCGTTCGTGGTGGGACGAGATCATCCCCAGCACGGCACCTTCGGCGTTGGTCAGGGGGATGCTGTGGGCGGCCCTGCTGCCCGCCTGCAGCACGGCGTGGCGGGACGCCTCGTCGAAGACGGCCGCGGTTGCCACGTCCCGCACAGTGATCTGCCGGCGGGCGGCGGCGGCCTGCGCGCACGAGGTGGTGGGGGCGTCCACGAAGGCGAAGAAGTCGGTGAAGTACTTGTTCAGGCCGGTGTGCCGGGCCAGATGGAGCCGGCCGCTCTCCGCCAGCTGAACATTGCCCATGGGCGTCTGTGTGATCGTCAGCACGCGGTGCAGGGCCGCCTTGAGTACGGCTCCCTGGTTGGCGCGTGAGCCCGCTTCCAGGAGGAGTCCGGGCAGCCGGGGCGGGCTGAAACGGGCCCGGCCGGGAAACCACGCCGGCACGTCCTGGTCCGGCGCCGGGGTGCGGACCACTGCGTCTGCGAGTGTGTGGAGCTTGATGTTGGACTGCTGCGATGTGGTCTTGAGCAGTTCGAACGCCTTGCCGGTGCAGTCGAGGCCGTACCGTCCGGCCAGGATGTGCTGGGCGCGGGCGACGCCGGCGTGCCCCAGTCGCCGGTTGCGCCGGTCCAACTGCTCCTGTGCCCAGCGCGCCTTCTCGCCGAGCCCGGCGCCGGAGGGCGACAGCGCCGGGGTGGCTTGGCCACTCGGGTAGGGGGGAAGCGGGCCCATGAGAAAGCTCCAATGCGGTACGGCAGGCAACACCAAGGACCGCAACCGCCTCCTTCACGTCGGTTGCGGGCAGCACCTGCTTCCCAAGCACCGCAGCCGACCCTAACCAGAGCCGGCTTCCCCGGCGCAACCCAACCGGTCCCCAAATGCGAGTCATCGGGTAGTCATAGCAGAGCTTGCGAGCGGAGTGGGTGTCGTAGGCGTCCAGGGCCTCGGAGGTCCGGTGGTACAGCCTGGGTCCGTGCAGGGCGAACCCCAGTCCTTGATGTCCTCGTCCACGGGCAGTGTGATCTGTTCGCCGAACTTCGTCGGAGGGTCGAACGCTTAGGCCTTCGCGGCAGCCGGAGGCTGGGCGCCGGAGGCCGCACCCGGGGCACCGGCGTCCGCGTCCGTTCCGGACGCACCGTCGGAACAGCCCGCCAATCCGGTCGACACGGCCACGAGAGCCGGATGCATGACGTGCCGGTGCGTGGCTCGCACAGTGATCTCCTCCGTTCGGACAACTCCGCAGCAGCCCAGTGTCGTTGTCCTCACGGCGCGTTCACTCAAAAGCCGATCGGACGAGAGGAGCCCCGATGACCGTCGGCCGGGCCTGTGCTGTTCTTCTCCTTGGTTGTCCGGCAGTTACCGGGGAAAGGGGGAACGCAGAAGCCGAGCAGGGCGCCGCACTGGGGGCGGCCGAGGTAAGGAGAAGGACTGGTGGGAAGTGTGTGGATGTACGCGCCGGAGATCGGATATGGGGCGGGGCAGCCGATGGCGGGGTTCACCGTGGAGGCCGCAGACGGCGTCATCGGGCACGTGGACCGCCAGCAGGACGAGCCCGGCATGCAGCACCTGGTCGTCGATACCGGAGTGTGGAAGTTCGGCAGAAGCGTCCTGATCCCGGCCGGCGCCGTCACCGGCATCGACGCCGAGGCGCAGAAGGTGCAGGTCGCACCGACGCGGGAGGAGATCAAAGCCGCTCCCCGTTTCGCCACGGACAGCGAGACGGCCGACCCCGGCTACCTGTCCAAGGTCGGCGACTACTACCTGTCTCTTCGCATCTGAGGGCCTGCTGGGCCCGCGTGCGTCCGGAGTGAGTGGGCCTGTGCCGTCCGCGCCGGCCTGACAGAGGGCTGCGTTGCTTGCGGGCCGCAGCTTCGGACATGTCGTCGACCTGCTCCGCGGCGAGCTGCCGGAACGGAGCAGCGATCTCGTCCTGTTCACCGAGGACGGCCGGACGGCCGGACACAGCACGGACGTCGACAGCTGCGCCGCCGCCTTCGCCAGAGGACTGCCGGACAGACCGCTCGGCCGTGTCCTGCAACTGGGAGCGGACGGTCTCGTCAACGCCCTTGGCCCCACCGCGAACGGGCGGGACCTGACAGCGACACTCGTCGAGGACCTGCACCCGGATCTCTGGATCCTCGATCGCTGTCACCGCCCCATCGGCACCGCGCTCCTGCGGGAGGGCAGCGCCCGCGGCTGCCGGATGATGCACGATGGCGCCCTCCTGGTGAACCAGTCGGCCCGCGCCTTCCGGCTGGTCACCGGTCTGCCCCCGCACACTGCCCGGATGTTCGCGGACTTCGCCGATCTGACGGCCGGGCCGCAGGCCCACACCTGACGGGGCGTACGGAGCGCGCGGTGGATGTGCCCACCGCCCGGTGAGCGCGCCATCAGCCGCCGGTGAATCCGCGTGCCGCGTGCTGCGCCGCCAGGCGGACCGGTGCGTTCGGGGCGCCGTAGCCGCGGTAGGCGCCGTCGCGCTGGACGAGTTCGAAGAAGACCCGGCCGACGGTGTGCGTGTAGCAGTGCCGGAAGGTGCCGTTCTCGTCGCGGTCGTAGAGGATGCCCAGCTCCCGGTACGTCTCCAGCTCGCCGTCGGGGAACTCGAAGCGGGCCGCGAGGTCGGCGTAGTAGTTGTCGGGGATCGGCAGCAGCTCGCCCCCGGCCGCCCGGTGGGCGCGGGCCGCGGCGACCACGTCGTCGGTGGCCAGGGCGATGTGCTGGGCGTGCGCGGTGTCGTCGACGGGTGCCGCGCCGACGGTCAGCACGATGCGGACAGCGCCGTCGTCGGTGGTGACGGCGCGGCTGCGCAGCAGGCCGTAGGGGTCGGCGACGTCCACGCTCTCCTGCGGCCGCAGCCCGAGGACGGCGCGGTGGAAGAGCGCCGCCTCGTCGAACTGGTGCCAGGGCTGGGTGAGGGAGAGGTGGTCGACGCGCCAGCCGGTGTCGTCGCCGGCAGCGGACCCGGCACCTTCGACGTCGTCGAAGTCCGCCCGCAAGTCGGGCAGTCGGGGGTGTCCGGTGGCGCAGAAGAACAGCTCCGTGCCGTCGGGTGCGGCGACCGCTTCCAGCGGGGCGTCCCCGGGTGTCCGGTGGCGTGGCAGTACCGGTGCCAGCAGGGCCTCGGCGCGATGGGCAGCGGCGGCGGGGTCGGGTGACTCCAGGCCGACGGCGGCCAGCCGGGTGCCTTCGCGGCGCTCGGCCGGTCCGGTGTTGACCAGGATGCGGGCCTCGCCGCGCTGCCACAGGTCGACGGGCTTGCCCCGGTGGCGTGCGGTCCGGGCGAAGCCCAGTGCGCCGAGCACGGCCGAGACGGGGGCGGCGTCGGGCGTGACCAGTTCGGCGAAGGCGACGCCGGTGGGCGCGGTGAGCGCGGGCAGTGCGGCGGTGCCAACCTGTTCCTGGAGGACCAGCAGGGAGCGCCGGGCGTCCACGGCGGTGGGTCCGGCGTCGGACTGCCGGAAGACGTCGTTGAAGACTTCCAGGGAAAGGGGACCGGTGTATCCGGCGCGCAGGACGTGCCGCAGCAGCCCGGCGAGGTCGAAGCCGCCCTGTCCGGGGAAGCAGCGGTAGTGGCGGCTCCACTGGAGGACGTCCATCGCGAGCAGCGGGGCGTCGGCGAGCTGGAGGAAGAAGATCTTGTCGCCGGGGATGTCCTCGATCCCTTCGAGGTCCTTCGGGTCGCCGTACCGGGAGAGGATGTGGAAGCTGTCCAGGCAGGTGCCGAGTGCCGGGTGCCCGGCGGCTTCGACGACGCGCCAGGCGTGGTCGTAGGTGCTGATGTGCCGGCCCCACGCCAGCGCCTCGTAGGCGACACGGATGCCGTGGTCCTGGGCCAGGCCGGCCAGCCGGCCGAGCTGCTCGGCGGCGAGGGCGTCGTCGTCCAGGGCCTCCGGGGAGATGCTGGAGCACACCAGGACGGTCTCCGCGCCGAGCCTGCCCATCAGCTCGAACTTGTGCCGCGCGCGGCGCAGGGCGCGGGCGAACTCCTCCTCGGGCAGCGCCTCGACGTCCCGCATGGGCTGGTAGAGGTCGATGGTGAGCCCGAGGTCGGCGCAGCGGGCGCGGATCTCCTCGGGTGCCAGGGAGGAGGCCAGCAGGTCGTTCTCGAAGATCTCCACGCCGTCGAAGCCGGCCCGGGAGGCGGCCGTGAGCTTTTCGGTGAGGGAGCCGCTCAGGGAGACGGTGGCGATGGACGTGCGCACGTCGGTACCTCTTCCTACTTCGGGGCGCTCACGGCGCCGGCCAGGTCGGTGATGTCGGCGAGCATCCGAGCCGCATCCGGTTCTCGCCCGGTGAACAGCTGGAACGCGTCCGCGGCCTGGAAGACGGCCATGCCGCCGCCGTCGAGCGTCGTGCAGCCCAGGGCGCGTGCGACGCGCAGCAGTTCGGTCTCCAGCGGGCGGTAGACGACCTCGGCGACCCACAGCCCGGAGCGGAGCAGTCCGGCGGGCAGCGGCAGCCCCGGGTGTGCGGCCATGCCGGTCGGCGTGGCATGGACGACGCCGTCGGCGGCGGCCAATAGCCCGGGCAGCCGGTCGGCGGCGGCGTGGGTGGCACGGCCGTCCCCGAAGCGCCGGTTCAGCGAGGCGGCGAGATCGGCGGCACGGTCAGGCATGGCATCGACGACGGTGACTCGGCCGGCGCCGAGGTTGAGGGTGGCGTGGGCCACGGCCGCGCCCGCGCCGCCCGCGCCGAGCTGCACGATCCGCTGCAGGGGAGCGTCGGGCAGTCCGCGGGCGAAGGACGCGGCGAAGCCGGTGATGTCGGTGTTGTGGCCGATGGCGCGGCCGTCGTCGTCGAACACGACGGTGTTGACGGCGCCCAGCGCCTCGGCCTGCGGAGCGAGGGCGTCCAGGTGTCCGATGACGTGCTGCTTGCAGGGGTGGGTGATGTTCAGCCCGTCGAAGCCCAGGTCCCGGGCGGCACGCAGCAGGTCGCCCACGGCCTCGGGCGGGACGCCGAGGGTGTCGATGTCGATCAGCCGGTACAGGTAGCGCAGACCTTGCCGGTCGGCTTCCCGCTCGTGCAGTGCCGGGCTGAGCGACGGGCCGATGCCGGAACCGATCAGTCCGACGAGATACGAGTCCTTGGCCAACGGGGACGACCTCCTGAGCTGCTCGGGCCGGCGCCCGAGGGATTAATGTACGAACCAGTACGTTAGTCATAGCAGGAGGTCGGGCCCGACGGGAAGAAGTCAGGTGGAGAACAGGAGCCTTCTACAATCACCGACACGCCCCGCCACAAGCTCCGCCGCAGCCGAAGGAACCTGATGACCAGCGTCGACGAACCGGCACGATCCGGCGTGCGCACCCGCGACGCCGCCCGCACCCGGGCCGAGATCCTCGACGTCGCCACACGGGAGTTCGCCCGGGCCGGCTACGACGGCGCCCGCGTCGACGAGATCGCCGCACAGACCCGCACCACGAAGCGGATGATCTACTACTACTTCGGCGGCAAGGAACAGCTCTTCACGGCCGTGCTGGAGCGGGCGTACGGCGTGATCCGGGAGGCCGAGCAGGAACTCGACGTCGACCACCTGGACCCGGTGGCCGCGATCCGGCGCCTCGCCGAGCTGACCTTCGACCACCACGAGCGGCACCCCGACTTCATCCGCCTGGTCAGCATCGAGAACATCCACGACGCCGAACACATCGCATCCTCGGAGATGCTGGCCAGCATCGGCTCCCCGGCGCTCGACGTGATCCGACGCATCCTGGACGAGGGGCAGCGCACCGGCCTGTTCACGGCCGCCGTCGACGCCGTCGACCTGCACGCCATGATCAGCTCCTTCTGCTTCTTCCGCGTCGCCAACCGGCACACCTTCAGTGCCCTGTTCGGCCGCGACCTGGTCGCCCCGGAGCAGCGGGAGCACTACCGGGCCATGCTGGGCGACATGGTGATCGCGTACCTGACGGCGGAGCGTACGGCGGGCTGAGCGGCACGGCCGCAGGGCGGCGGGACCTCTTGACACATGGGAAACCTACGCGCAACATCCCTTCCCAACCGCGACTAACTACCCAGTGGGTTAATTAGCGTGCGGCAACCCCTCCGCTCTCTCCGCCTACGGTGGAGTCCCCCGAAGGAGCACGCCGTGTCCGTCCCCGCCCCCACGTCCCAGGCCGCCGCCCCACCCGGCCAGCCGAGGAAGGCCGCCACCGCCGCCTGGATCGGCAGCGCGCTGGAGTACTACGACTTCTTCATCTACGGCAGCGCGGCCGCGCTGATCTTCCCCGAGGTCTTCTTCGACGAGTCCGACCCGGCCACGGCGACGCTGCTGTCACTGGCCACGTTCGGAGTCGCGTACGCCGCCCGTCCCGTCGGCGCCCTCTTCCTCGGCCACATCGGCGACCGCGTGGGCCGCAAGAAGATCATGGTGTTCACCCTGGTCCTGATGGGTGTGTCGACCTTCCTCATCGGCTGTCTGCCCACCCGCGACCAGGTCGGCACCCTCGCCCCGGCCCTGCTGGTGCTGTGCCGTGTCCTTCAGGGCATATCGGCGGCCGGCGAGCAGGCCAGCGCCAACTCCATGACCCTGGAACACGCGCCGGCGCACAAACGCGGCTTCTTCACCAGCTTCACCCTCAGCGGCACCCAGGGCGGCCAACTGCTCGCCACCCTGGTCTTCCTGCCCGTCGCCGCGCTCCCCGAGGACCAGCTCCTGTCCTGGGGGTGGCGCGTGCCGTTCTGGCTGAGCGTGGTGGTCGCCGTCGTCGGTTACGTCATCCGCCGCAAGCTCGACGAGACTCCCGCCTTCGCCCAGCAGGCCGCGACGGAGGGCGTCGCGAAGATGCCGCTGGCCGTGCTGGCGCGCGACCACTGGGCGGACGTCCTGCGAGTGGTCGCGGGCGCGCTCATCGCCTCGGTCAGCACCATCTTCACGGTGTGGGCTCTGGCCTACGCCACCAGCGACTCGGTCGGCATGTCCCGTACCGCCATGCTGTGGGTCGGTGCCCTGGCCAACGTCGCCGCGCTCGCCGCGATCCCGCTCTGGGCGACACTGTCCGACCGGATCGGCCGGCGCCCGGTGTACCTGATCGGCGCGGTCGGCAGCGCGGTGACGATGTTCCTGTACCTGTGGGCGATCTCCACCGGCTCCTACCCGCTGACGTTCCTGACGGGCATCGTCGCCTTCGGAGTCGTCTACAGCGCGGCCAACGGTGTGTGGCCGGCCTTCTACGGCGAGATGTTCTCCACCCGGGTCCGGCTGTCGGGCGTGGCGATCGGCACGCAGATCGGCTTCGCCGTGGCCGGCTTCGCGGTCACCTTCGCCGCGCAGATCGCCGGCCCGGACGGGGACGACTGGTTCGCGGTGGCGCTGTTCACGGCGGCGCTGTGCGTCCCGCCGGTGATCGCCGCGCTCTCGGCCCGCGAGACCCACGAGGTCCCGACGGAGGAGCTGGGCGGGCAGGCCCGCCGGGAGGCCGCACGGCCGGAGTCGGTGACGGCTTGAGGCCGGGCCGGCCAGGTTGCCGTACCGCTCGACGGTGGTGATGGTCTGGCGTGGCCGGGCGTACGGCACAGGAGCCCGTGCGCGCCCGACCACGCCGTCGGTCCGCCGAAGCCGGCACAGACTGACGGCCGTTCATGGGCGTCACACGGACGGTGCCGGGGCGTACTCGAACCAGTCGAAGGCGACCGAGCCCTCGGTGGCGTACATGCCGATCACCCGGCCGGTGAAGCCGCCGGCGACCTCGGTGGACAGGTAGCGCCCGTCCAGTTCGGCGAGCGGCCGGGTGTCCGGGGCGTCGGGACCGCCGAGCCCGAAGGCGATGGTGTCGGGCCCCGTGGTCCCGCCGTCGGTGAGTTCGGGCGACGCGGGAACGAGGCCTGACGTACGCATCGTCACGGTGAGGTGCAGCGGCCCGGCCGGAACCGGCCGACGGGCCACGGTCTGGCGCAGCGGCCCGATCCGGGCCACGACACGGACCTCCCCGTCCCCGGCCTCCACCTCGTAGTGGTGGGCCTCGTCGAGGCGCACGCAGAGACCGCCGCGTCCCGTACCCGGGTCGATCAGGGCGGTGACGCGGCAGTCGTGGTGCTGCTGGCGCCGCCCGACGAAGGTGTACCCGGGGCGGTCGAGGGACGGGCCGGTGGCGCCGAGGACCAGCCGGCCGGGGCGCTCGGTGAGCGACCAGGAGCCGTCCGGGCGGGCGAACGGCGAGATCCAGTGCGGTGCGAGAGCGGGCGCGTCGAAGTCGTCCCGGGCGGGCGGGGCCGGTACGGGGTGCCAGGCACCACCCGGGGCCGCGTGGCTCGCGGGAACGGGCGCGACGACGGGCCAGCCGTCCGCGTCCCACTCCACGGGGGTCAGGAACGTCTCGCGGCCGAGCACGTGCACGTCGGGCGTGAAGCCGCGGGGGCGGACACCGAGCAGCACCATCCACCAGGTGCCGTCGGGCGCCTCCACCAGGTCGGCGTGGCCCGTGTTCTGGATGGAGCGGGCGGTGCCGCTGTGGGACAGCAAGGGGTTGGCGGGTGCGCCTTCCCAGGGGCCGCGCGGCGAGCGGCTGCGGGCCACGGACACGCTGTGACCGCGTTCGGTGCCGCCTTCCGCGATCAGCAGGTACCACCAGTCGCCGATGCGGTAGAGGTGCGGCGCCTCGGGGAACTTGAGCCCGCTGCCCGACCACGTGGCGAAGGGCTTCTCCAGCACCTCGCCCTTGACCGGGTCGATCCTGGCCATGTTGATGCCCCCTTCGGGGCCGGAGAAGGCACACCAGCAGGTGCCGTCCTCCTCCCATGCCAGGTCGGGGTCGATCCCGGGCACGTCGATCCACACGGGGTCGCTCCAGGGCCCTTCGGGCCGCTCGGCCGAGACGACGAAGTTGCCGCCACCGTCGATGTTGGTGTTGATGACCCAGTAGCGGCCGTCGTGGTGACGGATGGTCGGGGCGTAGAGGCCTCCGGACGCCTTGGCGCCGGGGAGGGGCAGCGGCAGTTGGCCGGGCCGGTCGAGCACGTTGCCGATCTGCTCCCAGTGCACGAGGTCCTTGCTGTGGAAGAGCGGCAGCCCGGGGAAGTACTCGAAGCTGGAGCACACCAGGTAGTAGTCGTCACCGACCCGGCACACGCTCGGATCGGGATGGAACCCACTGATGACCGGATTGTCGTATATGTGCACGGAAGCGTCTTCCCTTCGAGCCGCCGGGTGCCGAGAGTGTAACGAGTTCACCCGACCCACTCACAGGAACATGACGATCGCTGCTCCGTGAGGAGTGTGGCGCTCGGAACCCTTTGGTATCCGTGTCATGGATCAGCGGCATCAGCACTCGCGATGATTCAGGGGATTCCGCCGGGGCCCTGTCGACCGCACAGTGGCGCATACGTCATCGGCCAGTGAGTCGTGATGGCACCCAGTCGTGTCCGTCAGGGCACCGTCGTGCCTTCGGTGCCCGGCACCCGGCCGGCCGGCGACGCGCACACCGTCACCTGTGAGAAGGGCCCCGCCATGCCCAGTCCCCGTTCGGTCTCACTGAGGCGGGCCGTCGGCGTCACGCCGGCCCGCCGTTTTGAGGCTGCCGCGCCGAGTGTCGTACGCGTCGCAGCGGGCGCGGTCATGTCCGCCCACGGCATCGACAAATTGGCCGACGGCCCGGCGGCGTTCGGAGCGTTCCTGGGCAGTATGAACGTGCCCGCGCCGACGGCCACGGGATGGGCTGTGGCGATCGGGGAGACCCTCGGCGGGCTGCTGCTCGTCGTCGGGCTGCTGTCGCGGCTGACGGCGCTGCTGCTGACCGCCCATCTGTGTGTGGCGACTGCGCTGGTCAACGCGGACACCGGGTTCATGACGCCGCAGCAGGGATCGGCCGGCGGAGCGGGGGCGGAGTTCCCTGTGATGATGGTGGCCGCGTTCCTCGTCGTACTGCTGACCGGGCCGGGGCCACTCGCGCTGGACCGCGTGCTCGGCATCGAAACCCCGCCGGAAGTCCGTCAGTTGCCCGCGGCCGCACGGCCGTCCGCAGTTGCGGCCACACGGCCGTCCGCAGCTCGTGCCTCGCTCGTCAGCGGCGCGATCGGAGGGGCTGTCGGTGCGGCGATGAGCGCGTTGGCCAACTACCTGATCGTGGGTGTCCCGTCCGGCGCCGGGGCCAACGCCGCCAACCACGCGGTGTCGGGGCTGATCAGCGGCTTCCTGGCCGGGTTCCTCGGGCTGCTGATGCATCAGCGCAAGCACGCCCCAACAGCACATGCCGAGCTTCGGCACTGATGCCGTCAGGGACGCCCGGAACCGGGCTCCGCTGAGGGCCGATGGCCTCATTCGAAACTTTCGAATGGCGATCCCATGATTGCGTACTTCTCTTCCCGCATCTCCTCTCGGCTCGCGTGAAGGTTCATCTGAAAGGGGTGATGAACTGGGAGTTAGTGTTCATCGAGACCTCTTCTTGTGAAGAGAAGGTTTCCGAAAGACTGTCGAAACTGTTGACAGGCTCATGGCGTTCTACGAAAACTGTGGCCACTGAACGGCAGGAGGCCGTCGGTCCGGCCGCGTCAGGTGGCCGGGTACGGCGGTCGGTCGTCACGGCGTGCCGACCGGACGGCCCCCGCCGTGGTTCGGGCAAGGCCGCGGGTGGCCGATGCCGCTCGCCCCCCACCAGCCTTCATCGGGAGAACGCATGCATCAGAACGGCACACAGCAGGACCGGATCAAGCAGAACCCCGACCCCCTCAACGGAGTGAGCCGACGAGGCTTCCTCGGTGGCGCCGGCACCCTCGCGCTCGCCACCGCGTCCGGGCTGCTGCTGCCCGGCACCGCCCACGCCGCCACCACCATCACCACCAACCAGACCGGCACCGACGGCATGTACTACTCGTTCTGGACCGACGGCGGCGGCTCCGTCTCCATGACGCTCAACGGCGGCGGCAGCTACAGCACCCAGTGGACCAACTGCGGCAACTTCGTGGCCGGCAAGGGCTGGAGCACCGGCGGACGCAGGACGGTCCGTTACAACGGCTACTTCAACCCGTCGGGCAACGGCTACGGCTGCCTCTACGGCTGGACCTCGAACCCGCTGGTGGAGTACTACATCGTCGACAACTGGGGCAGCTACCGGCCCACCGGTACGTACAAGGGCACCGTCTCCAGCGACGGCGGCACCTATGACATCTACCAGACGACCCGGTACAACGCCCCCTCCGTGGAAGGCACCAAGACCTTCCAGCAGTACTGGAGTGTCCGGCAGTCGAAGGTGACCAGCGGCTCCGGCACCATCACCACCGGCAACCACTTCGACGCCTGGGCGCGCGCGGGCATGAACATGGGCCAGTTCAAGTACTACATGATCATGGCCACCGAGGGCTATCAGAGCAGTGGAAGCTCGAACATCACGGTCAGCGGTTGACCTCTGTCCGGTGGACGACGGCTGCGGGCCCTGCCTTCGTGGCGGAGCCCGCAACCATGGTCACTCGCGGGATCGTTCACGCGGGGAGAGCGTCTCCGGGGAAGCCGTGGCACGGGTGAACCTCGCAGCGCATCATCCCGGCTCGCACGCAGGGGTCCTGGGCCATGATCTCCGCGGCTTCCTCGGCGGGCACGGTCATGATCGCGACGCCGGCCACGGTGTCGGAGGCGGCCGGGCACAGGACCGCGATCACCCCGTCCGCGCGCAGCGACACCATGCGTCGCTGGTGTTCGAGTTCGACAGCGTCCGCGCCGTCCATGGTCCGCTCCGGGCCCCATTGAAGGAGCGCCAGGCTGTAGGGCTTCGCGGTCGTGGCCAGAGCCCGGATCTGTTCGTCAGTCACGGTCGTGCTCATGATGTCTCCCTACTTCTGGATGCGCTCGGCCAACGAGACGATGATGCCTTCGGGCCCGCGGACGTAGGCCATCCGCCATACGCCCTCGTATTCGCCGATGCCTCCGACCAGGCCGTAGCCGTTGACCGCGGCATGGTCGACCGCGGCTTGGAGGTCGTGCACCTCGAACGCGACGTTGCGCAGGCCCAGCTCGTTGGCCGGCGCGGCAGGCGAACCCGGGAGGTGGTCCGGTCGCGTGAAGCTCGAGAGCTCCAGCGTCGTCCCTCCGCCGGGCGGTCGCAGCATGACGATCTCGGTGCGGGCGTCGGTCATGCCGATCACCGTGTCCAGGAAGTCGCCTTCGACAGCCATCTTCCCGTCGGCCTCCAGGCCGAGGCTGACGAAGAACGCCGTCGCGGCGTCGAGGTCGGCGACGGTGATGCCGACGTGGTCGAAGCGCCTGATGAATGTCATCGGATCCTTTCGAGGGTCCTGATCCTGCGTGATGTGCGGGCCGGGGCGCGCCGCTTCTGGCGAGCACGTTCGGGGGGACCCATCCCATGATCGACCGCCAGAACAGGACGGCCTTGGGTGCTGGAGCAATGCTATTCGCTCGCCCTGTCGGGCGGTGTATGCTGCCTGGGATCACTTGCGGCGGACTCCCCGCCGTCGACGCGCACCGCACGCCCCGACCGGAAGGAGGCGAGAGACATGGACCGTTCTGAAGCTGTTGCGGCCATAGTTGCCCCCGGCCGTGTGCCTTCGTTCCTCTGCGGCGCGCGGTAAGTCTCAAGCCCTTCCCACCGGCATCTCCATGAGCTGCCTTCGCCTGTGCGTCCCTCCGCCTTGCGGGGCACAGGCCGCGCGCCCGTGAACGGGCCCTCTTACTGGTCGCCGTGATGTCGGCCTGCTCCGAAGTCGCCTCACCGGCACGGGGACGCCGGTCACGCGTCAGGTTCTTCATCGGCCAGTGAAACAGCAGCACTACCGACCAGCACGGGAGCAGCCCACTCACGGGCCGGCCCGTCGCCCCGGCATGTCCGAGTGCTGCCCCTGCCCAGCGGCAGGCACCTGGTCGGCGTACCGCGACCAGCTCACCGCCGAAGTGCGACGACACGCGTAGGCATGCTCCGACGGGCATCGACGCCTTCGGCACGCGTCATCGTCCTTGGCCCGGTGCTGGTCTGTCGACCCGCCGGCCAGGTCCGACGCTCCGCCACCCGACCCCCGCAACGACCCCTGCCCGGCTGCCTCGACAGCACCCCGGCTCGAAATGTGATCACCATGAGCAATCAGCGTCACCACGGGACATCCGCCGAAGACAGGACACCTGTCGACAGCGAGTCATCCGCCTCTCCCACCCCCGACAGGCCCACGGATCCCAGCCGGCCACCGGCGGCAGCCCGTACCTCCGACGCCCCCGCTCCGGCGGCCCCCGACCCCAAGCGATGGTGGGCACTCGTCGTCATCTCGCTCGCGCAGCTGATGGTGATCCTGGACGGGACCATCGTGAACATCGCGCTGCCCTCCGCTCAGCGGGACCTGGGCATCTCGGACTCCAGCCGGCAGTGGGTGATCACCGCCTACACGCTGGCCTTCGGCGGGCTGCTGCTGCTCGGCGGCCGAGTCGCCGACCTGGTGGGCCGCAAGCGCACCTTCCTCATCGGCCTGGTCGGCTTCGCAGCGGCCTCGGCGCTGGGCGGCGCGGCGGTCGATCCCGGCGTGCTGTTCGCGGCGCGTGCCCTGCAGGGCGTGTTCGGTGCCGTCCTGGCACCCTCGGCGCTGTCGCTGCTGACGACGACGTTCACCGATCCCGAGGAACGCGGCAAGGCGTTCGGAATCTACGGCGCGCTGGCCGGCGGCGGCAGCGCGTTCGGCCTCGTGGTGGGTGGTCTGCTGACCGAGTACCTGAACTGGCGCTGGTCCCTGTACGTCAACGTGCCGATCGCCCTGGTCGCGTTCTTCGGTGCCCTCGCCTTCCTGGATCACCGTCCGGGCCTTCCGGGGGTGCGCCTGGACGTACTCGGCGCCCTGCTGGGCTGCGGCGGACTCGTCGCGGTCGTGTACGGCTTCAGCGAGGCCGAACCCCGAGGATGGTCGAGCCCGTTGGTCCTCGCGCTGTTCGCGGGCGGCGTCGTCCTGCTCGTCGGTTTCGTGGTGTGGCAGAGCCGCGCGGAGAGTCCGCTGCTGCCCCTGCGGATCCTCAAGGACCGCAACCGGATGGGGGCCTTCGCGACAATGGGCCTGGCTACCGTCGGCATGTTCGGTGTGTTCCTCTTCCTGACCTACTACTTGCAGGTCGTCCTCGGCTACTCGCCCGTGCGAACGGGCCTGGCGTTCCTGCCGATGTCGGCGGCGATCGTCGTCGGCGCGACGCAGATCGCGGCCCGGCTGCTGCCGCGCACGGCGCCGCGCGCCCTGATGGCGCCGGGCATGGTGCTGGCGGCAGCGGGCATGGTGGTGCTGACCCGCTTGACCGTGCACTCCGGGTACACCACCCACGTCATGCCCGCGCTGTTGGTGCTCGGCCTGGGCATGGGCCTGACGTTCATGCCGGTCTACGCGACGGCGACCGCCGGAGTGGCGCCGAAGGATTCCGGCGTCACGTCCGCGACCGTCACCACCTTCCAGCAGGTGGGCGGTTCCCTCGGCACGGTGCTCCTGAACACCGTCGCCGCGAGCGCCGCAACCCGCTACGTCACCGAGCAACCGCACAGCCCGGCCCAGAAGGATCTGGTCTCCGCCGAAGGCATGGTGCACGGCTTCACCGTGGCGAGCTGGTGGTCGGCGGGCGTCCTGCTGCTCGCAGCGCTGGTGGCTGCGTGCGCGGTCACCGCCAAGGCACCGAAGCGCGCTGAGCGCGAGCGGACGCCCTAGCCCGGCTCATCACCCGTGCCGCACCTCTCGTCCGCTGTCTCCAACCCCCTCTGCGCAACCCCTCGACTCATCCCGCACACCGAAGGGATCCACATCATGAAGCCCTTGACCGAGCACGACATCCGCACCTCCTTCGTCAATTGCTCCAAGGGGGAGGCCAAACGCCTCCCCCTGCCCAAGGACCTGGCGGACATCGACCACTGGGGCGACCTGGACTTCTTGGGCTGGTGCGATCTGTCCGCGCCCGCCCGCAGCTACCTCGTCACCGAGCGCGACGGCGGACTGGTCGGCGTGACCCTCTCCTCGTCGACCACCACGCGCGGCTTCCTGCGCCGCAGCATGTGCTCGCTCTGCCTCACGACCCACCCCGGCAGCGGCGTCGCCCTGATGAGCGCCCGCAAGGCAGGACCGGCCGGACGCAACGGAAACTCGGTCGGCCTCTACATCTGTACCGACCTCGACTGTTCGCTCTACGTGCGCGGCAAGAAGAAGCCGGCACCCGGCGGACGCATGGAGGAGTCCCTCACCGTCGAGCAGCAGATCGACCGCACCCGCGCCAACCTCGCGGCATTCCTGGACCGGCTCTGGAGCTGAGCCCACCCTTGGCGGACCGCCTCATCGGGGCGGCCCGCCTTCCAGCAGTGTCTGCTCCTCCGCGATGACGGCCAGGGGCAGCACGGCGCCGATCACCGGTCGCAGTCCTCCCTGATCGACCAATCGGCCGAGGGCCTCGGGCTTCGCCCGGCCGGGACTGACGAAGGCGAAGTAGCCCGGCCTTGCGACCCCCGTGCGGTCGACGCTTTCCTGCACGGCTATGGGGCCGGACCGTCCGGCCCGGCCCGGCCCGGCCCGGCCCCGGAAGTGTGAGCCTCGCGGCCTCCGTGATGGGTAGGATCACGCCGCACGCCGAGCGGACGGTTCCAGCCACGCCGCGCACGGCACAGGCGAGAAATCGGGGGCGCAGGGATGAGTACGCACGGCAATGGTCAGTGGGGTCCGACGGGTGGACCCGGATACGGCCCCGGTAGACAGCCGGGCGCACGTCCCGGTCCCCAGCCTTACCCCGGGGGCGGGCCCCATCCGTACCCCGGCGTGGGGCCCTACCCGCCACAGCCCGCCCCCGTACCGCCGCAGGGCTGGGGCCCGTACCCACCACAACCGCACGGCGGTGGCCCGCAGCCGCCGTTCCCGCGACCGCCCCGTCCGCCGCTGTCGCGCGGGCAGCGGATCCTCAAGTGCTTCTACAACCCGTTCTACGCCGCCCAGCGGGCCTTCCGCCCCTCGCGCCCGGACGCGGTCGAGGACCTGACGGTGCGCAAGATCCAGATGTGGCGGACCGGGCTCGGCGCCGCCGCCTGGCTCGTACTGGTCATGTCGTACAAGCCGGTCGACACCGCCAAGGGTGCCAACGCCGCCGCGAGCGACAAGTTCGACCAGAGCTGGATCAGCACACTCTTCCTCGTGTGCGCTTTCCCGTTCGTGATCGCCCTGTTCGCGTTCGCCGCGCAGGGTGCGCTGCGCCGGCTGTACCTGCGACGGTCCCTGAAGCCCTTCGGTGCGGTGGTGGCCCTGATGGGCTCCATGGCAACGTTCCCCCTCGCCGTCGCGCCCGACCCGGCGACCACCGGCTTCCGCGACGCCATCGGGGTTCCCGGCATGGTCGTCCTCATCGCCCTGTGCACGTGGTCGCTGGGATTCGCCCTGTACGGGATCGCGCTCAGCCTCAATCACGTGTTCCGTACCGCCGACATCCACGAGGTGCTGCCGCCGATCCTCGCCACCGCCCTGGCGTGGGTGATGGCTGCCCTCGACATGATCAACAACGCGAACGCCGAGGTTCCCGTTCTCGCCCGGATCGTGTTTCTGCTCGGCGCTCCGGTGTCGGTGACGGCGTTGTCGTGTTGGGAGCTGTACCGGCTGCGGAAGTACCACCACCTGTCCGTGCGGCAGGCCCTTGGCCGCTAGGCGGTTTCGTTTGGATCAGCCGATCGTTGATCCTGGTGTGCCGTTGACCGACGCGCAGTGGGCGCGGATCGAGCCGTTACTCCCAGATCGGACTCCGACGAGGGGCGGCCGGTGGCGGGATCACCGTGAGGTGATCGACGCCATCGCCTTCAAGTTCCAGAGCGGAACCCAGTGGGTCCACCTTCCGGAGAAGTACGGAACTGGCGAGGCGTCTACAACCGGCTGCGGATGTGGGCCGTCGACGGTACGTGGGAGCGGGTGTTCACCGCACTGATGGCCCAGGCCGACGCAAACGAGAACCTGAACTGGGCGGTCTCGGTGGACTCCCGATCGTGCGGGCCCACCAGCACGCAGCTGGGGCCCGAGGGCTACCAGGGTGCCGGAGGCACGGTCCGTGTTCCCTACCGCGGCCGGTGGGAGACGCTTTCTGCAGGGCAGCAGGCCGTCAATCGATCCCACGCGAAGTTCCGGGCGCTCGTCGAGCAAGCCGTCGCCACCCTCAAGTCCTGGCGACTCCTTCGCCGGCTCCGTTGCTCGACCACCCGCATCACGGTCCTCGTCCAGGCCGTCCTCTGCCTGCATCAGGCCAGCTCAGCTTGAGGGGGGAATACGCTCACTGAGCCTTTTCCAACCTCACGCCGAGGCGTGATGAGAGACGAGGACGGCCTGGACGATCACGATGATGCGGTTGGTGCTGCAGCGGAGCTTTCGTAGGACGCGCCAGTCCTTCAGCGTGGCCGTGGCGTTGCCAGCCTCGACGGCAACTTGGCCATCTACCGCCGTCTCCAGGCCCTCGCCCGCACAGCGACGACCCCCACCGCACTTCCGAAGTCGTCAGCCACGCCCGGGACCAGGCCGCCGCGCTCTCCTCGCGGAAACCTTCCCACCGACATCGGCTACTCCGGAACCTGGCTCTGGTGCAGGGCCCTGCTCTCGCACACCGGCACTCTCACCCGCCACCACACCCCCGGCCACGACACCACCCGCGCCGCCGCCTACCGGGCAGGACAGGGTTCCCTCACCCCCTCTCCCCCCGCCACGAACGCGGCGGTCACCTCCGCGCTCGGCGACGGCAGCGACGAGGACGCGCCTGGAGACCATCCGCGGCGGAGCCGTCGTGGCCGCAGTTCTGTCTGCTGGTGGTGTGTCTCGGCTGACCCGGGTGTCCCTGCCGTGGGCGGGTGGCGGCACAGCTACGTGGCATCCGTTTCACGAGCAGCGGTCGCGGCGTAGTCGGTCGGGGTCCGGCCGTAGTACTTGCGGAAGGCGCGGGCGAAGTGGCCGCTGTCGGCGAACTGCCAGCGGGTGGCTATCTCCGTGACGGTCATGCGCCGGTGCGGTGCGACGAGCGCGCGGCATGCCTCCTCGAGGCGGCGGCGCCGGATGTAGGTGCTCAGCGGTCGGCCTTCCCTGGCGAAGGCCCGTTGGAGCGTAGGCGGGGAGACGTTCAGCTCCCGGGCGAGAGCCGAGGGGGACAGGGCGGGGTCGGTGAGGCGGCGGTCGGCCAGGTCCCGCGCGGCTTGGGCCAGGGCCGGCGACAACACGATCCACAGGCGTACGTGATCGTCGGCCCCGACCCGTCGGCCCGCCGTCCGCAGGGCGGCCGCGGTCTCGAAGCGGTTGAACATCATGTCCCGCACCCGGAACCCGCGGGACCGCGCCGAGAAGCCGGACACGGTCGTCCGGCGGAAGGGTGCCAGCGCGAAGGTCTCGCCCATCCGGCTCCGCCACTCGTGCGCGAAGTCGCTGAAGGCGTTGGCGCCGCTCACGTCTGCCGAGAAAGTGCCGCTCATCGTTGTCGCGAATCTCCTGTCGGGCTGACGCGCCGGTCCGAGGCGCCGGGACCACACGCTTCCTACCGTTGTTCCGGCATGCATCGAAGATCCGACATGCGCAGTCCGGAATGTCGATACGAGGGTGCTGGATGCGGCCGTCATGACCGCGCTTCCACGGGCAACAACGGGAACGGTTACGCATGAAACTTGAGGTCAAGACCGCGGTGCTGGGGGCAGTCCTCGCCTCCACCGCCGTACTGGCGGTTCCGGGAACCGCCTCGGCCGACTACAACGCCTGTCAGGACCGCAAGATCTGCCTCTTCGACGGCCACAACGGCACCGGGGAGGTCCTGCAGCTCGATCCGGCTACCTACCCCGACCTCCACACGATGTGGTGGGGCGACCGGGCCAGCTCGCTATGGAACCGCAGCAACCAGGTGGTCTGCGTCTGGACCGATGTCAACAACTACGGCTTCCACTACAAAATCGATCCGGGTGAGAAGCAGGAGCTTGCGTACCTCTACGACAATGCGGTGTCCAGCCTCTTGGTTAACGGCTGCGGGGGCTGAGGCGACTGCTTGACCGAACGCTGGTGCGGGCCCGCGCAAACGCGTGGAGCAACAGTCCCATGGCCCCGCGATCCGGAGCGGGGGCCATCGGCGCACCTTGTCTGGCGGGGTGCTGTCCCCCCGTGCGAGCTACACGCGGATGCCACTGCGGGGTGACGCCCTTAGGGGTGTCGAATCCGTAGGTTTTTTAGGTTCGCGGATGTTGACCGCGCTGATTGAGGAGGCTGTGTATGAGAAGACCCGGGTGGCTGATCTCGCTCGTCTTAGCGGTGACGCTGATGGTGGCGGGGGCGGCGGAGCCTGCGGCGGCGGGGGAGCCTGCCGCCGCGGCGGAGGCTTGTGCCACGGCTGGATCGAACTTTGCCAGCCAGTCGATCGCGGAGAGTACGGCGGGGTTGCGGTTGGGGTGTGCCCGCGACGCGGGAGGGCTGCGGTCGCTGGCGGGCAGTGACACCGACGTGGTGGTCGCCATCGACTTCAACACCGCGCAGCAGCCGGACGAGTGGCATCGGCAGATGTCGCAGATGGTCGACACGGTGCGTGCCGACAAGGGCAAGGGACTCACGCTCAGCGAGTCCTTCGACCTGCAGGCGCAGAAGAACAGCGTGGACTTCTACGACCGGCAGAGCGATGTCCGGTTCGACGGCAGTATCCAGGTCGTCGGCGACAGCCTCGTCTTCGTCATACCCGCGGGCGAGGTGAACGCTTCGGCGAACTGGTGGCAGAAGATGATCGCCAATGCGGCCGCCTTCGCGGTGGGGCTAGTAGCCCTTGAGGTGTGCGAACTCTCCTTCGGCCCCGCCGCGCCTTTCGCCGTAGTGATCTGCTCGTCTGTAGGCGGTGCACTGGGCGGGCTCGTCAGTGAACTGATGAACGCCTACTTCGACGGACGGTCGCTGGGTGACGCGGAGGTCTGGAAGGAGGCGATCGGCACAATGGTGGTGGGCGCGTTGGCCGGGGCGGGCACGGCGGCCCGCGAGAGCCTGAAGAAATGGGCCGCGGAGGAGCTGGTCCGGGTAGTCGCAGCGGTGGGGAAGACCGCGCGGAACATCAGTACCCGGCTTGGTTCGTGGGCGCAGTCGTTGGCGGACCTCGCAAGTGAGTTCACCGCAGACTTCGCGCAGAGGGTGAGGTTGACCATCGAACGGTTGCTCCAGGGCCAGCGAGCCACCGCTTGGCCGTCGACGATCCGGGTGATGGTGGTCGGCGACTCGATCAGCCAGGGCCACGAGGGCGACTACACCTGGCGCTACCGGTTGTGGCAGTGGTTCCAGGAGAACAACATCTCGGTCGACTTCGTGGGCCCCTACCACGGCACGTTCACCCCTGATCAGCCCTCCCCGCCGAAACCGCCGCTCTTCGTCGGTGAGAAGCCGGCGGATCAGGGCATCCGCGTCGACGGCGGATACGCGGCCGGGGTCGCCTTCGACAGCGACCACTATGCGCACTGGGGCAGACAGGCCGCACAGATCAAGGACGACATCCGCCGGCAGGTCGAGACCTACAAGCCGGACCTTGTCCTGCTCGCGGCCGGCTTCAACGACATGGGCTGGTTCGTCAGCGACGAGAACGGCACCCTGGACAGCGTCGAGACCATCATCGACCAGGCCCGCGCGGCCCGGCCGGGGGTCGACTTCGCGGTGGCCACCGTGCCGCACCGGTCGAAGATCGGCGGCCGGGACGATCTGATCACCAAGACCGACAACTTCAACCGGCTGCTCGCGAACGCGGCCCCCCGGTGGAGCAAATCCATCTCCCAGGTGGAGGTCGTCGACTGGCAGAAAAAGTACTCCTGCGCCCCCGCCGCCTGCCCGGCCGCCTATGACGGCCTGCACCCCAACGCCTTCGGCGAGTACCAGCTCGCCATCGCCTTCGAGCAGACCCTGCACGACCGGTACGGACTGGGCCGGGGCCCGATACCCTTCCCGCCCGAGAACCTGCCGGTCCGGCCGACACCCGTGCCGACCGGCCTGAAGGCCGAGTCCAGCCCCCAGGGTGTGACCGTCACCTGGAACCCGGTGTACGGGGCCTTCGGCTACGACGTGCGGTCGCGGATCGCCGGCCAGACGACCTGGGGCGAGGGCCGCGTCAACAGCAACCGGACCGACACCACCTGGACTGTCGACGGCATCCAATGGGAGTACCAGGTGCGCACCGTCGGCGGTGACAACGTCAAGGGCCCCTGGTCCAACACGGTCAGCGCGGTCGCCCACCCGAAGACCGCGCCGCCGCCGCGGATCCTGGCCAGCCGGCCGATCGGCCAGGACGGCATCGAGCTCGAAATCGCACCACCTGACTACCCCACCACCATCGACCGGTACGAAGTGATCCTCTTCGACAAGGACACGCCCGGCGCCTGGCTCACCGGCACCGGCTTCCGCGGCAACCGGGTGCAAATCAACGGGCTGAACCCGGGCCACCGCTACCTCGTCGCGGCGGCCACCTGGAACGCCGCCGGCGGCGGGCTGCCCGCACTGGCCCGTCCGGTGACGGTCGGCGGCGGCACCCCGGCCGCCCCGACCGGCCTGCGGGTGACCACCGTCGATCCCACCACAGTGGAACTGGACTGGAACGGCGCGAAGTCGGCGGCCGGCTACCGGCTGTGGGTCTCCAACATCAAGGACGGCGGCACCACCCCGCCGAAGGCCGACGAGAACATCATCGAGGACACCCACTACGGCGTCGGCTTCCTGTTCCCGGGCGTGTGGAACTACGAGTTCTGCGTGACGGCCGTCAACGGCTCCCTCGAGTCCGACAAGTCCAACTGCGTCATCCCCTCCCATCCCGACGGCAGCGCGCCGACCAACCCCGGCGGCAGCGCGCTGAACCGCTCACCGAACGCTCGCACCGCGGCGTCGGACGCGGTGGACATCGGTTCGCTCACCACCCTGAGGAACCCGGACGGCACGGGAAGTCCCGTACCGGTCGGTGTCGGGGTCAACGGGGGTGACCGGTAGCCCGGCCTTGGTGTCCCGTGGTGGGGGCGCCGGGGGCGGGGCACCACGCGCCCCCCCGGGGCGTGGGAGCCGGACGGGGTGACCCCGCGCTCGCCCCACCGGGGGTT
>NZ_JBVJEA010000024.1:117238-118479 GCF_055581985.1 Streptomyces sp. NPDC042336
GGGCGGCGCCGGACGCGGCGCCGGGCGCGGCTGGGGGGCTGGGGGGGGGCGGCGGGGGGGGGGGGGGGGGGCCGCGGGGGGGGTGGGGGGGGGGGTCCGGGGGGGGGCCGGCGCCCCGCGGGGTGGGGGGCGTGGGGGGCCCCGGGGGCCCCCCCCCCACCACGGGACACCGGTGGCAGATCAGCCGATCGGATGCACCGCGACCTGCCACACAGTGGGTTTCGGCGGGTGGGCTTCGGGCGGGGTCGGCTGGGGTTGTGCCGAGGGGGCTGTGCCGTTGGCACGGGGTGTGGTGGTGCGTCGGCCTCTTGCGGTGGATGAGGAGGGGACGCTGACTGCGCTGCATGTGCGGATCGCGGCGGAACTAGCGGGTGTGTCGGAGCGGACGGTGTGGCGGTGGCTGGCCGATGGTCGCCGGGAGCATGTCGAGGCGCGGCCGCGGCAGGACGGGTCTTCGCTGAGCGACGCGTTGTGGCAGGGTGGACCGCGATGTCCAGCACGTAGCTGTCCTCCAGGCTGACGTTCTCGAACTCCGGGAGGCTCGGGTGGTTGTCGTGCATGGTTTCCCTTCGGACTGGCAACAGGATGCTGATCATGATCCTGACCAAAGGAAGATGCCAGCGATATGCAGTCCGGCCAGGTAGACGGTCGCTGTCTTCTCGTAGCGGGTGGCGATGCCTCGCCACTGCTTCAGACGGTTGATGCACCGTTCGACGGTGTTGCGTTGTTTGTAGTTCTCTCGGTCGAACGCTGGGGGCCTGCCGCCCTGGCTGCCGCGGCGCAGCCGATGACCCTGCTGGTCTGCCGGGATGGGGATCACTGCCCGGATGCCACGCTTGCGTAGATACTCGCGAATTGCACGGGAGGAATACGCCTTATCCGCCAGGACCACGTCCGGCCTGGTCCGGGGCCGTCCACGGCGTCGAGGAACGCGCAGCCGGGCCATGACGTCCGTGAACGCGGGCGCGTCGCCGGCTTGTCCGGCGGTGAGAACGAAGGCGAGAGGCCGACAGTGTCCATCGGCTGCGAGGTGAATCTTCGTGGTCAGCCCGCCGCGGGACCGGCCGATGGCGTGGTCGGCTGGTTCGCCTGCTGGGGCCCCTTTTTGCGGGCCCCAGCTGCGTGCTGGTGGGCCCGCACGATCGTGGAGTCCACCGAGACCGCCCAGTTCAGGTTCTCGTTTGCGTCGGCCTGGGCCATCAGTGCGGTGAACACCCGCTCCCACGTACCGTCGACGGCCC
>NZ_JBVJEA010000025.1:0-115364 GCF_055581985.1 Streptomyces sp. NPDC042336
AGGCCGCGGAGCACACCGCGACCGCGCCTTCCGTCACGCCCGCCGCCCCCGAGCCGGTGCCGATCGCCGAACCGGCCGCGTCCCAGGCCGGCCCCCCCCCCCCCCCCCCCCCCCCCCCCCCCCCCCCCCCCCCCCCCCCCCCCCCCCCCCCCCCCCCCCCCCCCCCCCCCCCCCCCCCCCCCCCCCCCCCGCCCCGCCCCCCCCCCCCCCCCCCCCCCCCCACGGCGGGGGTCTCAGCGTGCCGCGGGCTGGGGGAGTCGCAGCGGGGGACTCCTCGCGTACTGCGAACCGTTCGTGTGCCCGGCGCAGCGGCTTCGGGGCCCACCGGGCGCGCCGGCCCAGCAGCGCCGTCGTCGCCGGAACGAGCAGCATCCGGACGACCGTGGCGCCGATCAGCACCGCCAGGGTCAGGCCGAGCCCGATCTGCGGGATCGGCGAGCAGCCGCCCCTCATGAAGGCGCCGGACACCACCGCGAGGAGCAGCGCGGCGCAGGTCACCACCGGGCCGGACCGGCGCAGGCCGGTCACCACGGCCTCCCGGCCGTCGCCGGTCCGCACCCAGGCCTCGCGCATCCGGGCCAGGACGAACAGCTCGTAGTCCATGGCCAGTCGGAAGGCGATGGCGGTGATCAGCGGTGATGCCGTCAGGCTCAGCGCACCCAGCCCCTCGGCGCCGATCAGCCCGGCGGGGCCCGGTCGGCGAGCAGCTGCCGGAAGTCGACCAACTGGGCCGCCCCGCCGGTGACCTGGACCGGACGGACATGGGGGCTCCTCGGGGCGAGGGCCGTCCCAGTATCAACAGGTGTGCTCAGGCGCGTCCTCACCGGTGAGAGGGGTATTCGGGCGCCAGCCCAGGCCCCGCGAGATGCCGCGGGCCGCCAGCCGGACCGCCGGGACGAGCGTCGGCACCCGCGCGCCGGCGTACGGCACGACCACCGACACGGCCGCCGTCACGGTGCCGTCCGGGCCGTGCACCGGGGCGGCCACCGACAGGGCGTCGTCGGTGACCTGACGGTCGCTCACCGCCGCCCCGGTGCGCCGCACCTCGGCCAGCACCCGGCGCAGCCGTGCCGGGTCGGTGATCGTGTACGGGGTGAAGGAGGCGAGCGGACCGGTGCGGTACGCCTCCTGGAACTCCGGTTCGCCGTGCGCGAGCAGGGCGAGCCCGACCCCGGTGGCGTGCAGCGGCCAGCGGGCGCCGACGCGGATGTGCACGCCGACCGACGACCGCGCCGCCAGCCACTCGATGTAGACGACCTCGCCGCCGTCCCGCACCGCCAGTTGCACGTTCTCGTGGGTCGCCTCGTACAGGTCCTCCAGGTACGGCCACGCGACCTGGCGCAGCGCGAGTCCGCGCGGGGCGAGCGCGGCGATCTCCCACAGCCGCAGTCCGACGTGGTAGGCGCCCGACTCGTCCCGCTCCAGCGCACCCCACCGGGCCAGGGCGCCCACCAGCCGGTGCGCGGTGGTCAGGCTCAGCCCGGCCCGGCGGCTGATGTCCGTCAGGGACAGGGCCGGGTGCGCGTGGTCGAAGGCGGCGAGCACGGAGAGCAGCCGGTCGGGGGCGGTGGAGGCGGCGGGGGCGGTCACCGGGCCGAGGGTAGGTGCCCGCCCGGCCCCTGGACAGAGGGCGGGGCAGGCGCACGCGCGGGGGCACCCGGCCGTGCCATGATCGGCGCCGGACACAAGTGCGGCCGCGGGCGACGGAAGGGTGCGGACGTGAGGCTGACGATGCTGGGCGGCGGCGGATTCCGGGTGCCGCTCGTGTACGGGGCGCTCCTCGGGGACCGCGCCGAGGGACGCGTGACCGACGTCGTCCTGCACGACCTGGACCCGGTCCGGCTGACGGCGGTGACCCGGGTGCTGGCCGAGCAGGCGGCCGGGGTGCCCGACGCGCCGGCGGTCACCGCCACGACCGATCTCGACGAGGCCCTGCGCGGCGCGGACTTCGTGTTCTCCGCGATCCGCGTCGGCGGCCTCCAGGGACGCGCCGACGACGAACGGGTGGCGCTCGCCGAGGGAGTCCTCGGGCAGGAGACGGTCGGCGCGGGCGGCATCGCGTACGGGCTGCGGACCGTCCCGGTCGCCGTAGACATCGCCCGCCGGGTGGCCCGGCTGGCGCCGGACGCCTGGGTCATCAACTTCACCAATCCGGCGGGACTCGTCGCCGAGGCCATGTCCCGGCACCTCGGCGACCGGGTCATCGGCATCTGCGACTCGCCGGTCGGGCTCGGCCGCCGCGTCGCCCGCGTGCTGGGCGCCGACCCGGACCGCGCCTTCGTGGACTACGTCGGTCTCAACCACCTCGGCTGGCTGCGCGGCCTGCGCGTCGACGGACACGACCAGCTCCCGCGGCTGCTCGCCGACCCGGCGCTGCTCGGCTCCTTCGAGGAGGGCCGGCTCTTCGGCCCCGAGTGGCTGCGCTCCCTCGGCGCGGTCCCCAACGAGTACCTGCACTACTACTACTTCAACCGGGAGACCGTCCGCGCCTACCAGGAGGCCGACCGCACCCGCGGCGCCTTCCTGCGCGACCAGCAGGCGCGCTTCTACGACGAGATGCGCCGCCCCGGCGCCCCGGCCCTGGCCACCTGGGACCGCACCCGCGCCGAACGCGAGGCCACCTACATGGCCGAGAACCGGGAGACGGCGGGCGCGGGCGAACGCGAGGCCGAGGACCTGTCCGGCGGCTACGAGAAGGTGGCGCTCGCGCTGATGCGGGCCGTCGCCCGCGACGAACGTGCCACCCTGATCCTCAACGTCCGCAACCGCGGCACGCTGTCCGTCCTCGACCGCGACGCGGTGATCGAGGTGCCCTGCCTGGTCGACGCGAACGGCGCCCACCCGGTGGCCGTCGACCCGCTGCCGGACCACGCCACCGGCCTGGTCGGCGCGGTCAAGGGCGTCGAGCGCGACGTCCTGACCGCGGCCGAGACCGGCTCCCGCGCGGCCGCGGTACGCGCCTTCGCCCTGCACCCCCTCGTCGACTCGGTCGACGTCGCCCGCCGCCTCGTCGACGGCTACCGGGCGGTGCACCCGGGACTGGCCTACCTCAGGTGAGCCCCACCGGCGCGGAGGCCGCCGGTGCCTGCGACGCCTGCGCCGGTGCCTGGGCGGCCGCCGGGGCCGGCGCAGGAACGGCGGGGAGGTCCGTGCGCTGGTGGGGCACGGACACCGGACGCAGCGGACGCGGCCCCGAGACCACGGCGTAGTCCTGGCCCAGGAACGGCGGCTCCAGCTCACCCGGGTCGTCGCCGAGTGCCAGCCGGACCGCCGCCCACGGCACGTTGATCCCGCACAGCGCCAGCTGGTGCAGCCCGCCGGCCGGGCGGGTGTTGACGTCCATCAGGACGGGCCGGTCGCCGTACATCCGGAACTGGATGTTGGACAGGTGGTGCAGTCCGAAGGCCTCGGCGATCCGCCGCGCCGGTGCCAGCCACTGCTCGTGCAGGGTGAACCCGCGGCGGCGGCCGTTCTTGGTGCGGCCCACGGCGAGCCGGACCCGGTTGTCGGGCCCGGTGAGGCAGTCCACCGAGACCTCCGGCTGCTCCAGGCGCGGCATCACCAGCCAGTCCACGGGCTCCTCGGCCGCCCGCAGCGCCTCGACGACCAGGGGCAGCGGCACGGACGGGCTCGGGAAGCCGTTCAGGTGCGTGAGCGAGAAGGGGTCCCGGGTGACCATCCGGAAGCCCACACCGCCCGCGCCGGAGGCCGGCTTGAAGCACGCCCGGTGGCCGCCCGCCTCCAGTTCCTCCACCGCGAGGACCAGTTCGTCGGCCGTGCGCACCCGCCACCACGGCGGCACCGGCACGCCGATCGCCCGGACCGCCTCGTAGGCGATCACCTTGTCCTCGAAGAGGGCTACCGCCTCCGGCGGCGGCGCGAGCAGCGCCGTACCGGCCGCCTCGAACTCCGCGCGGTGCGCCACGAGAGCCGACTGGTGCAGCCGGGGCACGAACACGTCGATGGCACGCCGCGCGCACTGGTCCAGCGCGTACTCGACGTACCCGGCGGGGGACAGGCCCTCCGGCTCCAGCTCGGCGGTGTCCGCGGCGGCCAGCACGGGGGAGTCCGGGTCACCGTGCGTGGCATGGATCTCGACGGCCCGGTCGGCGGGATTTCTCCGCAGCTGATCCATGAAGAAGACGTTCTCCGCGTACGTGCGGTTGAGCCAGACGCGTACGGGAGAAGCCATGCAAGCCGCCTTCCAGGGTTCGCGGGCAGGGCGGAGCGGGCCGTGCCCGGCCAGGGGTTTGGAGGGACACCGAGCCGCTCTGCGGGAAAGGAGAGTCGTGGCGGTGGTGTTGGGGCGATCATAGGGGTACGCGCGGCCCCGGGCGCAACGAGCGTCACACGGACGGCCGGGGCGGGGCTGTGATGTCGTGACGTCGAAGGTGTGTCCGGAAGGGGTGGGGGATGACGAGGAGGGCCGGTGCTCCGGGGACGCTGTGGGCCATCAGCGATCTGCACATCGGTTACGAGGAGAACCGGGCCCTGGTCGAGCGGACGCACCCCGAGTCCGACGACGACTGGCTCCTGGTGGCCGGTGACGTGGCCGAGACCGTCGCCGACATCCGCTGGGCGCTGGGGACCCTCGCGGAGCGCTTCCGCCGGGTCGTCTGGGTCCCGGGCAACCACGAACTGTGGACGCACCCCAGGGACACGGTCGCCCTGCGGGGCGTCGCCCGCTACGAGCACCTCGTCGAGATGTGCCGGGAACTGGGCGTGACCACCCCCGAGGACCCCTACCCGGTGTGGGAGGGCGCGGGCGGCCCGGCGGTCGTCGCACCGCTCTTCCTGCTCTACGACTACTCGTTCCTGCCCGCGGGATGCGCGACCAAGGCCGAAGGACTGGAGTACGCGCAGGGCACCGGCGTCGTGTGCAGCGACGAGTACCTGCTGCACCCCGATCCCCATCCCAGCCGTGAGGCCTGGTGCCGGGCGCGGGTCGAGGAGACCGAGCGCAGGCTCGCCGAGATCCCCGCGGACCTGCCGACGATCCCCGTCAACCACTATCCGCTGCACCGGCACCCCACCGACGTCCTGTGGTACCCCGAGTTCGCCATGTGGTGCGGCACCTCGCTGACCGCCGACTGGCACCGCAGGTTCCGGGTCGACACCATGGTCTACGGGCACCTGCACATCCCGCGTACCACCTGGCACGAGGGGGTCCGCTTCGAGGAGGTGTCGGTGGGCTATCCCCGCGAGTGGCGCAAGCGGCCCGGGCCGCCCGGGCAACTGCGCCGCATCCTGCCGTCGACGCGGACGCCCACCGCCCCGTCGCGCCAGGAGGTGCCCCGGTGATCGAGGAACTGCTGCCCGACACGGTCGTCGCCGTGGAGGCCTTCGGCCACGACGCCGCCGGTCACCTGCCCCTCTACCCGGAGGAGGAGGAGATCGTCGCGCGGGCGGTCGCCAAGCGGCGCCGGGAGTTCACCGTCGTGCGGTCCTGCGCCCGCCGGGCCATGGAGAAGCTCGGCGTGCCCCCGCAGCCCGTGCCGACCGGTGAGCGCGGGGCCCCGCGCTGGCCGGACGGCGTCGCCGGCAGCATGACCCACTGCGACGGCTACTGCGCCGCCGCCCTGGTCCGACTGACCGACCTGGCCTCCCTCGGCATCGACGCCGAGCCCGACGGGCCGCTCCCGAACGGCGTCCTCAAGTCCATCGCCCTGCCCGCCGAGGCGGCCCGCCTGCGGCGACTGGACGAGGCGCGGCCCGGCATCCACTGGGACCGGTTGCTGTTCAGTGCCAAGGAGTCGGTCTACAAGGCGTGGTTCCCCCTCACCGGGCAGTGGCTGGACTTCGCCGAGGCGGACATCGAGCTCTCCGTGGACCCGGTCGACCCGCGCCGCGGCACCCTGCACGCCGCCCTCCTGGTGCCGGGACCGACCGTGGAGGGCAGGCGCCTGAGCCACTTCGACGGCCGCTGGAATGCCCGGGAGGGCCTGGTCGCCACGGCGATCGCGGTCCCCCGCCCCTGACGGCGACCAGGCCGCCCGCCTCGTCAGGGACGCGGGCACCAGTCCCGCAACAGCCGGAAGAACGCCTCCTCGTTCCCCGTCAGTCCCGCGGCCCGCAGGGCCTGCTCCGCCTCGGCCAGCACGGACGGCGGGACGACGGGCGGCCGGGGCGGGCAGTCCGGACCCGCGCCGGTGTCGAAACCGGCCCGCACGGTGTGCAGGAGCCGCAGGTAGGCCTGGACGGCGGTGCGTTCGTGGTCGGTCAGTACGGCGGTGGTCATCGGTCGGCTCTCCCCACAACGACGTCAGCGGTCACGCGCCCCCGCACGGCGGCGGCACCCTCCCAGCTTGCCGTCCCCCACTGACAATCCCGTCCGGCCGCGCCCCGTCTCCCGCTCCCACCGCACCGTTGGGAGCGGGCACTTGCTCGCCGTGCCCGGTGACCGGGCCGCGGCCGAGGCACGTCCAGGGGCTCAGGACTCGGGCCGCTTGACGCTCTCCAGGAGCATGTCCAGCCACTCGGCGACCTTGTCGCGGTGCTGGTCGGTGGGCAGTTGCGCGGCCCGCCAGGCGATGCCGCGCACGCCGTGGTCCTGGAGCAGCCGCTCCAGCGGGTCGTCGGCGGAGGCCGCCTCCCGCTCCCGGTCGGCGAGTTGCTGGAGCAGTTCCTGCTCGGTGCGCTGGAGGGCGCCCGCGAGCGCCTCGGGGTCCTCGGCGGTGAGGAATCCGGCGTGCACCCGGAAGAAGCGCTGGATGGCGTCGCAGTGCTCCATGGTGGGGCGCCGGTCGCCGTTGATGAGGGCGCCGGCCTGCTGCCGCGACATCCCGGCGCCGTCGGCTATCTCCTGCTGGGTGTACTTGCGGCCGTTCGGCTTCAGCCGGGTACGGCGCAGCAGGTCCAGGCGTTGCACGAACCTGGTCTGGACATCGGGCTCCCCTGCCGGACGGCCGCCGAGCAGGGCTCCGACGACGGACTCGGGAACCCCGGAGGCGGCGGACAGCCGGCCGACGTCGAAGATCTCGCCGTGCGGCACGCCGAGCCGGTCCGCGAGTGCGCCGACCCGGGCGACGACGGCGGTCAGCGTGGTGGCCGGCATGGTGCCCGGACCTTCGAAGCCACCCGTCACCGACTGCTCTCCTACGTCTCTCACAGGCCTCACAGGCTTCTCACAAGCAGTTGCCGTGAACTTCCCGGAGAGTAGCCTGCCGCTCGAACTCACATCCAGGCATCGCCACAACTGTGGCCTATTTCAGCCGTCAACAGGCACGAAATGCCACGATAGTTGACACGCCTCGCTCCGGGGCGCCAGGATGCGGGACGCCGCGAGAAGGCCGCATAGGCAAGAGGGGTGACCTCCCGATGGCATTTCAGGCAGGAGGGCAGCGGTCGGCGCCGCGGCCCGCCCCCGCGACCCCCGAGGCCCAGGCATATCTCCAGGACTACACCACGCTCCTGGAGGCCGTCCCCTTTCCCTCTCTCGTCGTCGACCACCGTTGGGACGTGGTGCTGGCCAACGGCGCCTTCCGGACACTCTTCCAGGGCGCGGGACCGCATCCGACGGCCATGCCGGACGACAACTTCCTCAGGTTCGTCCTCTTCCACCCCGACGCCGCCACGGTCCTCGGCGAGCACGAGTCGAGCTGGTGCCTGCCCATGCTGGCGCACTTCGCCGACACCCTGGAGCGGTACGGCCACGATCCCGGCCTCCAGGCGGTCCGCCGGGACATCGCCCAGGACCCGATCATGGAGGCCGCCTACCGCCAGGGCCTGCCGCACTGGATCCGTGCCGTCGGCGACCGGGCCGTCGAACACGACGGCGCCGTACGGCCGCTGCACCACCCCGACCCGCGCCGGGGCACCACCGAGTGCCGGGTCGTGGTCGAGACACCCCGGGCCCTGCGGGAGCTGGGCTACACCCGGCTGACGCTGGTCCTGCGGGAACCGCGCCGTACCGCGCACCGGTCGCCGCGTGCCCGCCGCGCCCCCTCCCACCTCAGAGTCGTCCCCGCCGCCGAGTGACCGGCACGTGGGTGCCCGGCTCCGCGGAGCGCGGAGCCACGTCGTGACCGGGACTGCGCCGCCGCGGAGTCAGAGGTCCAGCACGAGCCGCGGGCCGCGGCACCGCGACACACAGACGAGCATCGTCTCCCCGGCGGCCCGCTCCTCCTCGGTGAGCACCGAGTCCCGGTGGTCCGGTTCCCCCTCGACGACCTCGGTCTCACACGTCCCGCAGGTGCCCTCCGCGCAGGAGTACAGCACCTCGACGCCCGCTTCGCGGACCGCGGCCAGGACCGAGACGCCGGGCGGGACGGCGACCGTACGGCCGCTGCGCGCGAGCACGACCTCGAACTCCGCCTCCGCCGCGGCCTGCGCGGCGGCCTCCTTCGGGCGGAACCGCTCCACGCGCAGGCACCCGGCCGGGCAGCGCGCCTCGACGGCGTCCAGCAGCGGACCCGGCCCGCAGCAGTAGACGAGGGTGTCCGCCGGCAGGCCGTCGAACACGGGGGCCAGGTCCAGCAGTCCCGACTCGTCCTCGGGGACGAGCGTCACCCGGTCCCCGTACCGCGCCAGCTCCCCGGTGAACGCCAGGCCGGCCCGGGTCCGCCCGCCGTACAGCAGGCTCCACTCGGCGCCCGCCTCCTCGACGGCGGTCAGCATCGGCAGGATCGGGGTGATGCCGATGCCGCCGGCGACGAAACGGTAGCGGGACGCGCGCTCCAGCCGGAAGTTGTTGCGCGGGCCGCGCACCCGGACCTTGTCCCCGGTCCGCAACTCCCCGTGGACGTAGGCGGAGCCGCCGCGCCCGTCCCGCTCGCGCAGCACCGCGATCCGCCACACCGCCCGGTCGGCCGGGTCGCCGCACAGCGAGTACTGACGCTCCAGACCGGCGCCGAGGACCACGTCGATGTGGGCTCCGGGCTCCCAGGCGGGGAGCGGTTCGTCCAGCGGATGGCGCAGGGTGAGGACGAGCACGCCGTCGGCCGCGGTCTCCCGGCGGTCGACGACGAGTTCGGCTTCGTAGCGGGTCATGAACCGTCCCCGGGCAGATCGTGTCCTTGCGGGTGGGCGAGCATCCAGTCCCACATCGCGACGGGGTCCACCGCGGTGTGTTCGGCGCCGCAGTGGCAGGTGCCGTGCAGGGTGTCGGTGCCGGGCAGCCAGTCGACGCGGTAGACCTCGCCGGTACGCCCGCTCACCGGGCCACCCGCGGCTCGGTCCCGGCGCCCTCCTCGACCAGCCGGGCCAGGATGCGGCGGGCGGCCAGCCCGCCGGTGTCGATGTTGATGCTCAGCTCCTGGTAGCCGGTGCGCTCACTGCCGAGCGTGCGCTGGAGCAGGTTGAGCGCGTCGACGTCCTGCATGACGACCGTCCGGTTGTTCTTGTACAGGAACTCGGTGACCTCGGCGTCGTCCGTCGCCCAGTCCCGGGAGACCGCCCAGAAGTCGTACACCTTCCCGTCGCCGGACGGCGTGATGGCGTAGGTGATCTCGGTGTGGAAACCGTCCGGGTCGCCGCCGTCGGGCGCGGGCAGGGTGCCGGCCGGCGCGACCCTGCTGTGCAGCACGTACAGGCAGGGCGCGTGGTACTCGATGTCCTGCCAGCGGTCGATGCGCCCGCTGATGCCGGTGGACCGGGCGTAGAACGGCGGGCACTGGGCGTCGTCCATGTGCCGGCTCACCCGGACGATCCCGGCGCCCTCGTCGACCTCGGTGGTGATCGGCGTCTCGGCGACCTCGGGCGTGCCGATGTAACCGCCGTGCAGATACGTCTCGTGGGACAGGTCGAGGAGGTTGTCGACCAGCAGCCCGTAGTCCGCGTCGATCGGCTCCATGCCCCGCACCGTGACCCAGCCCGCCGCGTCCAGGTGCCGGGCCCGCGGCACGGCCTCGGGGTCGGCCAGCGCGGGATCGCCGATCCACACCCACACCAGGGAGTCCCGCTCGGCCACCGGGTAGGAGGCGACCCGGGCGGTGCGCGGGACCCGCTTCTGGCCCGGCACGTACACACAGGTGCCGGTCGTGTCGTAGGTGAACCCGTGGTAGCCGCACACGATCCGGTCCCCGTCCAGCCGCGTCGGCGCCTCGGACAGCGGATAGCGGCGGTGCACACATCGGTCGTGCAGGACGACCGGGCTCCCGTCCTCCTCGGCGCGGTAGAGAACGAGCGGCTCCCCGAGGACCGTACGGCCCAGCAACTCGCGCCCCACCTCGTGACTGTAGGCGGCGACGTACCACTGGTTCCTGGCGAAGGCGGTCATGTGCGGCATGCGCGGCTCCCGTCGTCGTTGACGTCGTGTGGTCACACCATCGCCACGCCGCCCGGCCCCGGCAACAGGACTTCCGCCCGGCGGAAATCTCCCGCTCGGGCCTCCTCCTCCCGCGAAGTTACCCGTGCGTTCCGCACGTCGGAGTGATGACAGCGGCAACTGTGCGGGGCTGTACGCCGCGTGACAGCGTCGCCTCTGTCAGCGACCGGTGGGAGGGAGTACGCGTGAACAAGGGCTATGCCGTGTACTGCGACGCGGACCCGTACTTCTACGACGCCCCGCACCGCACGGCCGACCGGACCGGCGCACCGCGCTCCCGGTACGCCGCGGCCTCCCGGCCGGTGCCGGACGGATGGCAGCGCCACGAGAGCGGGGACTGGCTCGCGCTGCGCCCGGTCGACGCCGATCTGCCCGCGCAGGGGTGGAAGATCCATGTCTCCGCCTGCCTCGACAACGCGGAGTCCGTGCTCGACCGCGTGTGGCGGTACTGCGTCGCCGGCGGTACGGCCTTCAAGTTCGTGCCCAGCCGCTATCTGCTGCACCAGCGCAACGCCAAGTACGCGGACCGGGCCGGCAGCGGCAAGTTCGTCACCGTGTACCCGGCCGACGAGGCGGAGTGCGAACGACTCGCGGGGGAGCTGTCCGACCTGCTGGCCGGCGAGCCCGGCCCGCACATCCTGAGTGACCTGCGCATCGGCGACGGCCCCGTGCACGTCCGCTTCGGCGGCTTCACCCGGCGCGACTGCTACGACGCGGACGGGCAGCTGAGGCCTGCCGTGACCGGTCCCGACGGTGTGCTGGTGCCCGACCTGCGCGGCCCGGTCTTCCGCGTCCCGGAGTGGGTCGAGCCGCCCGCCTTCCTCCGTCCGCACCTCGACGCCCGCTCCGCGGTGACGGTGAGCGGCCTGCCCTACACCGTCGAGTCGGCGCTGCACTTCTCCAACGGCGGTGGCGTCTACCTCGCCCGTGACACCCGCACCGGTGACCGGGTCGTCCTCAAGGAGGCCCGTCCGCACGCCGGTCTGGCGGCCGACGGGGCCGACGCCGTGACCCGGCTGCACCGCGAACGCCGGGCGCTGGAACGGCTGTCGGGCCTCGACTGCACGCCCGAGGTGCTGGACCACCGCACGGTCGGGGAGCATCACTTCCTCGTCCTGGAGTACATCGACGGCAAGCCGCTCAACACCTTCTTCGCCCGCCGCCACCCGCTCATCGAGGCCGACCCGGGGGAGCGGAGACTGGCCGAGTACACCGCCTGGGCCCTCGACGTCCACGCACGGGTGGAACACGCTCTCGCGGAGGTCCACGCGCGCGGTGTGGTCTTCAACGACCTGCATCTGTTCAACATCATGGTCCGGGACGACGACAGCGTCGCCCTGCTGGACTTCGAGGCCGCCCACGACGTCGACGGACCCGGCCGGCAGACGGTGGCGAACCCCGGGTTCGTGGCGCCCTCCGACCGGCGCGGCGTGGCGGTGGACCGGTACGCGCTGGCGTGTCTGCGGCTCGCGCTGTTCCTCCCGCTCACCAGTCTGCTGGCCGTCGACCGGCACAAGGCGGCGCACCTCGCCCAGGTGGTGGCCGAGCAGTTCCCGGTGGACCGGGCCTTCCTGGACGCGGCGGTCGACGAGATCACGCGCGTCGACGGGGCCCCGGCCGTACGGCGGTCCGCGCAGTCGGCGGCACCGTCGGCCGCCGGGCCGGTGCGGCCGGACGACTGGCCGGACAGCCGGGACTCCATGGCCGCGGCGATCCGCGCCTCCGCGACGCCGTCCCGCACCGACCGCCTCTTCCCGGGGGACATCGCGCAGTTCGCCACGGCGGGCGGCGGGCTGGCCTTCGGCCACGGTGCGGCGGGAGTGCTGTACGCCCTCGCCGAGAGCGGGGCCGGACGGGACGAGGACGGCGAGCAGTGGCTGCTGGAGCGGACCAAGCAACCGCCGTCGGGCATGCCGCTGGGCTTCCACGACGGGCTGGCCGGAATCGCCTGGACCCTGGAGCGTCTCGGCCATCGCGACCGCGCCCTCGACCTCACCGAACTCCTCCTCGACCAGCCCCTGGACCACCTGGGCCCGGACCTGCACGGCGGCACCGCGGGTCTCGGCCTGGCCCTGGACTCGCTGGCCGCCGCCACCGGTCAGGACGCGCTCCGCACGGCGGCGCTGCGCTGCGCCGAACTGACCGCCGACGGTGTGCCGGACGACCGCGTGCCGGCCGACCGTGTGAGCCGGGGCCGCTTCCGGGCCGGGCTGCTGTACGGCGGCGCCGGACGAGCCCTGTTCTTCCTGCGCCTGTTCGAACGCACCCGGGACTCCGCCCTCCTCGACCTCGCCCGCGACGCGCTGCGCCAGGACCTCGCCCGCTGTGTGCGCGGCGCGGGCGGCGCGCTGCAGGTCGACGAGGGCTGGCGCACCATGCCCTACCTGGGCGCCGGCAGCGTGGGCATCGGCATGGTGCTGGACGACTACCTGGTCCACCGGGCGGACGAGGAGTTCGCGCGGGCCAGGAACGAGATCGTGGCCGCGGCCCAGGCGATGTTCTACGCCCAGCCGGGCCTCTACCGCGGCGTGGCCGGAATGGTCCTGTACCTGGGCCGCACCACGGCCACGGAGCCCGGCGCGGGCCCGGAGGCGGTACGGCGCCAACTCGACGCCCTGTCCTGGCACGCCATGTCCTACCGCGACCGGCTCGCCTTCCCGGGCGAGCAGATGATGCGCCTGTCCATGGACCTCTCCACCGGAACGGCCGGATGCCTGCTGGCCGTCGCCTCCGTCCTCGGCGACACGCCCGTCGGACTGCCGTTCCTGCCGCCGCAGCGCCCGAGCGGCGGCCCCCTGACCCGGCCCCACCCGGGGTCGTGAGAAGAGCACACCCGTTGCCGTACGAAGGGAAGAGTCATGAACCTGTTCGACCTGCAGTCGATGGAGACCCCGAAGGAAGAGGCCATGGGGGACGTCGAGACCGGTAGCCGCGCGAGCCTCCTGCTCTGCGGCGACAGCAGCCTGAGCATCACCACCTGTAACTGAGGCGGGAGTTCACGGCCGCGGTGACGTGGTGAGCCATGTCGCCGGGCGCGGGCGCCCCGGGTTCCGTCCCGGGGCGCCCGCGCCTTCCCGCCCGGGACCTACGGAGGATTTCGCTGGTGCGAACGAGCAGGTCCGCGGCCCGGCCGGCACCCGGGAGGCGGAACGGGACCGACGACGCGGCGCCCGGGCGCGCGCTGGAAGCGCTGGTGCTGCTGTGCTCGGTCGCGGCGGCCGCGACGGCCGTGGCACAGCCCCTGGTCCTCGGCTGCACACTGGATCTGCTGCTGCGCGACGGCGACGCGGGCCGGTGGCTGGCGCTGAGCGCCGGGCTGCTGCTGGGCGAACTGGTGCTGGACAGCGCGACCGCACTCTTCACCGGCCGCTGCAACGCCACCTGGACGGCGTCCGTCCGCATCCGTGCCCTGCGCGGACTGCTGCGCGCCGCACCCGAGCACGCGCGGCCGCATCCGCCGGGCGACGTCGGGACCCGGCTGACCCTCAACGCCGCGGACGCGGGCGGTGCCCCGGCGGCCCGGGCGGCGCTGGCGGCCTCACTGATCACCCCGCTGGGTGCGCTCGTGGCGCTGGCCCTCGTCGACGTGTGGGTGGCGCTCTGCGTGCTGACCGGGCTGCCCGCCCTGGCGCTGCTGCTGCGTTCCTTCGCCCGCGACACGGGCACCACGGTCGCCGCCTACCAGCGCACACAGTCCCTGATCGCCTCGCGGCTGCTCGAAGCCCTGGACGGCGCGGACACGATCGGCGCCGCGGGAACCGGCGAACGGGAGCGCGCCCGCATCCTGGCACCGCTGGCCGAACTGGCCGCCCAGGGACGGCACATGTGGGCGCTGCACGGACGGGCGCTCGGCAGGAGCGGTGTCCTGGTCCCGCTGCTGACGCTGGTGGCCACCGCCGTCGGCGGGCTGCGTCTGGCGGCCGGGGAACTGAGCGTGGGGGACCTGCTCGCCGTCGGCCGGTACGCGCAGCTCACCGCCGGTGTCGGCGCGGCGGCGTCCCTGCTGGGGGCGATCGTACGAGCCCGCGAGGCCCGGAGCCGGACCCTGGAGCTGGAACGCATGCCCGCGCTTTCGTACGGCACGCGGCGGCTGCCTCCGGGCGGTCCCGGAGAGCTGCGGCTGCTCGGCGTGCGGGTGCTGCGCGACGGCAGGCAGGTGCTGCGCGCCGACCATGTGCGGGTGCCGGGCGGCAGCACGGTCGCGGTGGTCGGCCGCGGCGGCGCGGGCAAGTCCGTCCTGGCGGCGGTGGCCGGACGGCTGATCGACCCGGACGAGGGACACGTACTGCTGGACGGCGTCCGGCTCGACAGCCTGACGCGCGAGGCGCTGCGCACCGAGGTGGCCCACGCCTTCGAACGCCCCGTACTGGGGGAGGGCACGGTCGCGGAGGCGATCGCCACCGGGGCTCGGCGGCCGTCGCGTGAGCGGGTACGGCGGGCGGCCGGCGCGGCGGGAGCCGACGGCTTCGTACGCCGGTTGCCCCACGGCTACGACACCCCGCTGCCGGAGGCACCCCTCTCGGGCGGGGAACACCAGCGGCTCGGACTGGCGCGGGCCTTCGCGCACGCCGGGCGGCTGCTGGTGATGGACGACGCCACGTCCAGTCTGGACACGGCCACGGAGCACGAGGTGGACCTGGCGCTGCGCCGCTCGGTGCGGCCGGGGACCAGGCTCGTGGTCGCGCATCGGCCCTCGGTCGCGGACCGGGCCGACCTGGTGCTCTGGCTGGAGGAGGGAGAAGTGCGCGCCGTCGGGACCCACCGCGAGCTGTGGCACACGGCCGGGTACCGGGCGGTTTTCGGCGCCGACACCGACACCGACACCGACACCGACGCCGGCACCGACGGCAGTGGCAGTGGCAGTGGTACGAGGGCCGCACCCGGCCCCGAACCAGAGGAGGTGCGTCCGTGACGGCCGCCGGTCACCGCATCGCGCAGGCACCGGACGACGAACGGCCCCGGGACGCCGGGGCCGGGGCGTTGCGCCGCCTCGCGCCCCCGGCGCGTCGCTTCCTCGCCCACCGCAAAGGCGTGCTGGTACGGCTGGCGCTGTGGTCACTGGCCGAGTCCGGGCAGGCCTTCCTGGTGGGCTACGGCGTCGCCCGCTCCGTCGACGAGGGCTTCCTCGCCGGGGACCCGGTCCGTGGGCTGCTGTGGCTCGGGGTCGCGCTGGTCGCGGTACTGTCCGGCGCCCCTGTCGTCCGGGGCGTGTTCGCACAGCTCGCCGGGGTGACCGAGCCGCTGCGCGACGGTCTGGTGCGGCGCGCGGTCGACCGGTCCATGGCCCGGGCGGCGCCGGGCGGGCCCGGCAGGACGGACCGGGCGGCCGTCTCGCGGCTGACAAACCAGGTCGAGATCGCCCGGGACAGCTTCGCCGGTCTCGTCCTCACCCTGCGGTCCTTCGTCTTCACGGCCGCCGGCGCACTGCTCGGCCTGCTGTCCCTGCACCCCGCCCTCCTCGTGGTGGTCCTGCCCCCGCTGGCGGCCGGACTCGCCCTGTTCCTGGTCACGCTGCGACCCATGGCGACCGCCCAGCGCCGCGCCCTGGCGGCCGACGAAGCACTGGGCGACCACGCTGCGCGCGCACGGGCGGCCCTGCGGGACCTCACCGCCTGCGGGACCGGGCCCGGGGTGGAGCGACGTGGCGCCGACCTGGTCGCGGAAGCCGCCGCGGCGGCCCGGGCGCTGGCCGGATGGGCGGCGGTGCGCACGGCGGCGCTCGGCGTCGCGGGCCATCTTCCCGTGCTGGCGCTGCTGGTTGCGGTGGACTGGCTGCGCGGGCGAGGCGTGAGCGCGGGCGCGCTGCTGGGCGCGTTCACCTACCTCGTCCAGTCGCTGCTGCCCGCCCTGCACACCCTGATGACCGCGCTGGGCGCGGCCGGGTCCCGGCTGCTGGTCGTCCTCGACCGGATCCTCGGCCAGGAGCAGGAGCAGGAGCAGGAGCAGGAGCAGGAGCAGGAGCAGGAGCAGGAGCAGGAGCAGGAGCCGAAGCGGGGGCGGAAGCCGGAGCCGAGCACCACGGGCGCCCCGGGAGCGGCGACTGTCGCAGCGGGCGTCGCCATCCCGGTCCCGGCGGTGGAACTGCGCTCCGTCACCCTGTCCTACGGCGTCCGCGCCGAGCCCGTGCTCGACTCGCTCGACCTGCGCGTCGCGCCGGGTGAACACCTCGCCGTCGTCGGACCGAGCGGCATCGGCAAGTCGACCCTCACCCGCCTCGTCGCGGGGACGCTCGGGCCGAGCCGCGGCGAGGTGCGCGTGGCCGGCCGCGTGGTGACGGGGCGCCCCGCCGCCGAGCTGGCGGCACTGCGGGTACTGGTCCCGCAGGAGGCATACGTGTTCTCCGGCACCGTCGGCGACAACCTCGCGTACCTGAGGACGGACGCGTGCCGTGACGAACTGGACGCGGCGGTCGGGGCGTTCGGCCTGCGGGCCCTGGTCGAAGGGCTCGGCGGCCTGGGCGGCACGGTCCGTCCCGCCGAACTCTCACCTGGGGAGAGGCAGTTGATCGCACTGGTCCGTGCCCACCTGTCGCCCGCCCCGCTGCTGCTGCTCGACGAGGCCACCTGCCATCTCGACCCCGCGTCCGAGGCCCGCGCGGAGGAGAACCTCGCGAGGCGGCCCGGAACACTGCTCGTGGTGGCGCACCGGCTGTCCTCGGCCGTCCGTGCCGACCGGATCCTGGTACTGGACGGCGTACGGGCGGAGTGCGGCACGCACGACGAACTGCTCAGCCGTTCGCCCCTCTACCGGGATCTGACGGGCCACTGGCACGTGGGGCCGCCTCGCCGGCCCTGACCGCGGCCCGTCCTTCGGTGCCGTGGTCAGGACCGGGGCGCGTTCAGGTCCAGCCGGCGCTCTGGACGATGCGAATCGCGTCGATGCGGTTGCGGGCCCCCACCTTCCGGATCGCCGTGGCCATGTAGTTGCGGACCGTGCCCCGGGACAGGTGCAGGCGCGCGGCGATCTCCGCGATCGGCGCCCCCTGGGAAGCCAGCGCCAGTACACCCAGCTCCCGTGTGGTCAGGGGCATCTCCGAGCCCTCCAGCAGGGCCACGGTGAGCGTCTCGTCCAGGAACCGCTCGCCCTTGGCGACCGTGTGCACCGCCGCGATCAGCCGGTGGGACGGGGCGTTCTTGTCGACCAGCCCGAGGGCACCCCCGTCGAACGCCCGGCGCAGCACGCCCGGCCGCTTGGCGGTCGTCAGGACGACGAGCCGGTCACCGTACCGGGCCCGCACCCGTGCACCGCGCCCGTCGTCCGGACCCGTCAGGCACTCCCCGTCCACGACACAGGCGTCGGGCGGCAACGCCGCACCCTCCGGGCCGTCGCCGTCGTCGGCGTCCGGACATCGCGAGGACACCTCCAACGCGTCGTCGGATCTGAGCAGTTGCACCAGTGCCGAACGCAACAGCTGCTCGTCGTGCACCACGACAACACGAACCATCTCCCCCACCTCGTGTCTGCGGCGGTCCCGTTCGGACCGCCGGCTCCGCGCCCCCGGGCCATGTGCCCCTGTTCGGGACGGTGGAACACGACGCGTACGCACGTGCGAACGCCGGCGGAGGCAATTCGCCGTCGTCAGACGGCCGTCGGGGGGAGGGGCGGGGCGCCCGGCCCGGAGAAGAAGGGCGGATAACCCACCAATCCGCGGACGGCTCGGCCCGTGCGGGAACCGGACGAGGGGCACCCGCCTCCGGGACCCGGCCCCTGGCGCGCTGGCCAGGGCGGGGTCCGCTGCCCGGAGCGGGCCGTCCTCGCGGGCCCGGCCCGAACGGACCGCGGTCCGGCGCGGAGCGGGCCCGGCCCCGGACCCGGCCGAAAACCGCCGCTGTTCAATCTGGCGTGAAAAGCACCGCGCCGGGCGCCGCCGGTGACTGTCGGTGGCTGCCCCTAGTCTTTGGCCAACGCCACAGCGGAGCGTGTCGATTCAAGGCCGGGCTCGCGTGCTGTGCCGGGTGTTCCTAGTAGTGGGAGAGGCGAAGACCTGATGGGTTGGCTGGCAGCGGGCGACACCTACGAAGTCGCTCTGGTGGAGGGCCGGGTGGTGGCGCGGACCGCGTCGGCGGCGGCGACACCGGCGTCATCGGCGGTGGAGCGGAGGCGGGAGCGAACGCTGCCCGCGGAGATACGGGACCGCCCCGAGGTGGTCGAACTCCAGCGCCTCGCCGAGTGGCTGGACCGGCACGCCGCCGAATGCGTGGCGCAGGTCGACACCTGGATGGTGTCCTCGCTCCCGGTGCCGACCGGGCTGCTCGCGCGGGTGTGGCCCGACGAGGCGTGGCAGGCGGCGCTGCGTGACATCGTCGTGGTCGGCGAGGGCCCCGACCAGGTCGGCTTCCTGCGCGACGCGGACGAGTCGGACGGGCTGCGGGTGGTGAACCTGGACGGCGAGACCGTCCGCCTGACCCCCCGTACGGTGACCATGCCCCACCCGGTCCTCCTGCCCGACCTGGAAGAACTCCGTTCCTTCGCGGCCGAGTCGGAGATCGTCCAGGGGGTGGAGCAGATCCACCGGGCCACCTGGCCGGTTCCCGGGGAGACCGAGGGCGGCGACACCGACGTGGTCACCGAGTTCGCGGGCGCCGAGTACCGCTCGTGGTTCCACCTGTCCGCCCGGGCCACGTCCCTCGGCTACCAGGTCTCCGGGGGCCGCATCGTCGACCGCGTCCGGGACGCGGGCCGCATCGTCACCGCCTCCGTCGGCATGAGCGACCCCTACACCGAGGAGAAGGCCTGGACCGGCGCCCTGACCTGGAGCCACGAGGGCGAGTACCGGAGCCTGCCGCTGCGCGAGGTCGGCCCCGTCGCCTGGTCCGAGGGCATGCGCATGGCAGCGGCCCTGCACGCCGGCCGCACCGTGCCCACGGACGGTGCCGAGTGAACGCCAGAGCGGTACGCACATCCACGAAAGGCACGCGATCATGAGCGACGGCACGACACGGGACGGGGCGGCGGCAGAGGTGGAGGAGCTGCTGCGCGCCGGTGCGGTACTGCCCCCGGGCACCACCGGGGGAGGCGACCGGGCCGTGCCCGTGTTCACCCGGGCCTACCGCCACCCCGGCTTGGACGACCGGGTCGTCGTACGCCTGACGCCCGCCGACCCGTCCGGGACGCAGTCCGCCGCGGGGGACGCGGCGGGCGGGGACGGCGGCGGGTTCCTCGGCCTGCTGCCCGTGGGCGCGCCGGTCGAGGTCGGCGTCGGACAGCACCGGGCCATGGGCTTCCCCGAGTGGGTGCTGGTCCGCCACCCCTCCGACGGCCATCTCGCGATGTCCCTGGTCGAGGAGATGAACAAGGTCGCGCGGACGGTGCGTGCCCGGGCGAAGAAGGCCCGCGCCACCTACGAGTCGATCGGAGCCCGCCTCGCCGGTTCCGTGCCGCACTTCCTGCCCACCTTCTACGAGGAGGCCGGCCGGGTGTTCCTGGCCGCCGGCGAGAAGGCGTACGCCTCCCAGATGTTCGTCAACGCGCGCAAGGCCGAGACGGCCCACGCCCTGCCGTTCGACGAGGCCCGCATGGACGCGGTGTTCCTGGAGTTCGCCCTCGCCGACGCCATGCCGACCAAGGTGCTCTCCAGCTACGCCAAGGGACTCTCGTCCCGGGTGCCGGCCCCCACCGCCTTCCGGCACCTGCGCGGGCTCTTCGTCCGGCTCGCCGCGCACGGCGTGGCCCCGTCGAGCCCGGGCGCGGGTGATCTGCGCAGGCTGGCGAAGGCCGTCGCGGGCAAGAACGCGCTCGCCGAGGAGATGGCCTACCTGCGCGAGGTGCTGCCGCTGCCGGGCACCCGCAAGGCACCGCCCGGCTGGTGGAAGGCCCACCGGGCCGCCCTGCTCGAACTGACCCGGCGCGAAGCCGCCGTCCGCGGCACCCTGCTCGGACTGCTCCCCTCGGAATGGGAGCACGAGGAGCTGGGACAGTGGCTCGACCTGCTGGAGAAGACCGGCGCCACCGAGGGACTGTGCGACGCCACGCTGCCCGCCGAGGCCCGGTCCCCCGACGGCACCGCCGGCTGGACGCGCCGGTTCCTCGCCCTGTGCGGCACCGACGGGCGGCGCCTCGCACCGCCCGAGCTGTACCCCCTCGTCGACCGCATGGCCGGTGCCCTGCGCGCCGAACTGAACACCGAGGGAGGCACGTTGCGGCCCCCCGTCGGCGACGTCGACCTCCTCGACCAGCTCCTCGCCCTGGGCATCCCGGTCGGGGACCCGGAGGACCGCCCGTGGCTCAACCTCCAGGACTGGGCGGCCCGCGAGCAACGGCGCGACCTCGTCGCCCTGGAGGCCGACACCCGCTTCCGAGGGGTCTTCCGGAGCGGCTGCCCCACCTACGAGCGCAAGGGCATCGACAAGCGCACCGTGGCCCGGCTGGCCGAGTCGCCGGGCGGCCGCCCGATGCTCGCCGAGTGGGTGGCCGGGGTCAGTCGCCGGTATCTCACCAGCGGACTGGGCGACTTCGCCCTCAACAGTGGCCCGTTCGAGACGCTGAACTGGCTGCCGGGCGAGATCCTGGCGACCGCCGAGCAGGAGGTGCGGGACGCGCTGGGCACCGGCATGGCGCCCGTGCTCGCCCGCGCCCTGCGCAACGGCATCGTCGACGAACTGGGCTGGCCCGCCTGGGACGAGGCGATCGGCTCGTCCGCGTCCCCCGAGCGGGCCCGCGCGACACGCGTGGTGGAGGCCTGGCCGCAGCTCGTCGTCCTGGACGGTACACACGCCCGGGTCGTCGGCGCGCAGGGCACGGTCCTCAGTCACGAGCTGCGCCTGCCGGACGACGCCGGCAGCCCCGACGTCCGGTACGTGGACGGCGGACTGCTCGTCTCCTGGTACGCGTCCGCCACGTCCACTTCGTACGGCTACTGGTACCACCCCGACACGGGTGTCTCGCCGACGACGGAACTCGTCGGCGACGTGCGCTCCTCCTACGTCTGCCACGCGGACGGCAGCGGCGGGACGAACGGCATGCCGACCCCCACCCTCCCCCTCCCCGGGGGCGGCAGGACCACCGGCCGCGGCGTGCTGCGCCCCGGGGACACCCACGTCCCCTGGCGGCGGCGGGTGATCAGCGACGGCACCTCGTACTGGGTCTGGGTCGAGGACTGGTCCCGTGAGAAGAACAGCGCCTGGCACGCCTACGAGCCCCCCGACGACACGGTGGGGGAGCGCGGCGGCCCTCACTGGCTCGCCGAAGGGCTGCGCGCCGCGCCGGAGGGCAGCACCCTGGGCACCTCCTGGCTGCTGCCCGCCGCCTCCGCCGAACCGGGCCCGGTGTGCGCCCCGGTGGACGGGCTGCTCGGCTGGCGGGTGATCATCCTGCCCGACGGCTCGCGGCAGGGCGAGGACCTGGCCGGCCGCTCGGTCGTCGTACCGTGGCGCGTCGGCGGGAACCCGGAGAACGTGCTGGTCTTCCCCGGCACCGACCGGGCCGTCACCGTGCTGCGATGGTCGAGCAACCTCCAACTGCGGGACTCGGAAACGGCGGTGCTCGCCCACCTCAACGGGGATCAGACAGCCGGTCCCTTCTCCGCGGGCACCCCCCTGCTGCCGCCCCTGCGCTACTGGCACCTGCTCAGGCCCCGCGACCCACAGGGCTCCGCCGCGCTCCGCCGGGTCGACGACGACGTCGCGGCGGCGCTGCTGGCCGCGGCCGCGGCCGAGACGACCGGGGACGGGGCGGACCGGGACGCGGTGCTCGGGCCCGTCCGCACCTTGATCCCGGAGGCCGGCCACGAGGCGCTGCTCCGGGGCATCACCGGTGTGGCGCGCTACGCCGCCGAGCAGCAGCGTGTCCTGGACGCGCTGCTCGCCCGGCTGGACTCGGCGGTCCGGGGCGTCACCCCGGAGGAACCCCGGCCCGCGCTCGGCGACCGCCTGCTCGCCTCCGCGCTGAACGGCGTCGGCCTGACCGAACGCGACGCGCGCGGGTACTACGACTTCCGGCACGACCTCTTCGAGCTGCCGCGACTCCTCGCCCGGTCGATGAAGGGCCTGGCCGAACCGGCACCCGCCGGCATCATGCACCTGTCGCTCGCCAAGCAGGCGCCGTTGGAGCACCTGAACGGGCTGGCCCTGCCCGAACTGCCCGCCGTACTGGCGCTCAGGGCGGCCTCGGAGGCCACCGTGGAGGAACACCGGCAGGCCCTGGACACCTTCCTGGGCGAACTGGACGCGCACGGGCTGACGGAGCTGGACCCCGGCCACTGGCGCCGCGTCCACCTGGCCTTCGACCCCGACGCCTTCGACGGGCCGGGCGCCACGTACGGGTACACGAAGGGGACCGTGCTCGACCTGGACGGCGGCGCGTTCCTCGTCTTCCCCGACGACTGGTACCAGTTCGTCCGCGAGTACGGACCCTACGAGATCAAGGGCAAGCACTACGGCGCGGTCCACCACGACCCGTCCGGCCGCTTCGAGACACCCGTCCCCTACACACCGGTGTCCGAGGAGCCGTTCGTGCCGGAACCGGCTCGGGCACCCGGATGGGTCGCCGCCTTCCGCGCCGAACTGGCCGAGCGCGGCCCCGCGCCCTGGTACCCCGGGGCCGCCGAGGAGTTCGCCCGGCTCACCGGCGTCACCCCGACCACGGCCCGGCTGGTGCTCGCCGGAATGCCGCAGATCGACGACAAGCGCGTGAACGTGCCCTCCGCGACGCTGAAGGTCATCGGGGTCAAGGCCGCCGACGCCCGCGTGTCCAAGGACGAGCTGAGGGCCCTCGACATCGGCGCCCTGCGGGCCGTGGTGGCCGCCCTGCTGCCCACCGAACCGTCCAGGCTCTGGACGCACGGCCCCGACACCGCCCGCGCGGCCGAGGTCTGGAACGAGCGGCTGGGCAGACGCACCCCGCTGCCCGAGGAGGTGCTCCACGACGCGGTCCGGACCGTCGAACCCGTGGGGTGGGCGCCCGCCGACGCCCTGCGGGGCTTCGTGGACCTGGCCACCGAGCCCCGGTTGACGACGGACCTGACGTGGAGCTTCGGCCCCTACTACCTCGAGACCGCCGAGAAGACGCCCCGCTTCGACAGCTCGGTCCTCAAGGGATCGGTGGCCCTGGCCGCATGGCTCGCCCACCGGCTCCCGTCCGGCGACCCGCTCCGGGCCACCCTGCCCGGCGTACTGACCGCGCTGCGCGAGCGCCTGGCCCACCCCGGCCTGCTGCTCGCCCTCGACCGGCGGGGGATCGACTGGGAGGCGTTCCGGCGGGCCGCCGGTGACCCCACGGAGACCGGCGACGGCTTCGAGCGCCACGGCGCGGTCGTCCTGGGCACCGAGCGGACGGACCCCCTCCCCGCCATCCGGCCGGCGCTGCTGGACGCCGCCGGTCACGACCCCCACCTGGCGGCGCTGTTCACCGGGGAGCGGCCGAACGCCCAGGAGACGGCCCTGCGCCTGGTCCACGACCGGCCGTTCGCCGAACTGCTCGCCGACCCCGGCAACCCCATGGCCGGCGAGCGCGACGCGGACGGGCTCTGGTGGCCCCAGGACCCCGCCCGTTCGGTGCCCGACCTGGTCGGGGAGGCGGCCAAGCGGTACGGCCTCGGCGAGGACGCCGCCGTCCTGTACCTGATGCTGCTCGCCATGCCGGACCCCACCGACCGCAACACCGCACGCTGGACCGGCTGGGGCGGGCAGCGCGGCGGCACCGCCCGGCTGCGCGCCGCCCGGGCCGAACTCGCCGCAACCGGCCTCGTGGTCGAGGGCAGCCGTGCCAAGGCCGGACGCTCGCTGTTCCTGCCCGGCGGCTGGACCCAGCCCGGCAATCCGCACCTGCCGCTGGAGCGGTGGAAGCTGCCGATGTACGACCTGCTGGAGGGGGAGGCGCCCGTCCTGGGAGTCGTCGTGCCCACCCGGCCCGTCGCCGCGGTGTACCGGGAGGCCTGGCGGCGCGTCCAGGACGGGGACGGGCCGCGCCTGGAGGAACTGGAGGTGCCGCGACCGCGGAAGCGCCGCCGCTGACGTCGGACTTGGGCGGGGCCGGCCGGCGCCCGCGGCCGTCCCCGCCCCTTCCCGTCCGAACCCGTCCGACGCCCGCCCCACTCGTGCTCGTTGCCCGCCCCACTCCTGGCCGATCCCCGCCCAGCACCCGTCCGACCGCACCGGGACCCATGACCGCACGCGAACAGACCACCGCTTCGACGACCCCACCGGCAGCCCGCGCGCGGCCGTACCTGATCGGCGTACGCCACCACAGCCCCGCACTGGCCGTCGCCGTCCCCAGGCTGCTCGACGCCGTGGACGCCGAGGTGGTCTGCGTGGAGCTGCCGGCCGACTTCCAGCCGTGGCTGCCGTATCTCGCCGATCCGCACACCGTGGCGCCGGTGGCCCTGAGCGGCGCGTACGAGGACGGCCGGCTGCACTTCTACCCGCTCGCCGACTTCTCGCCGGAACTGGCCGCGATCCGCTGGGCGCGGGACCGGGGCGCCGAGGTGGTCTGCTGCGACCTGCCGCTGGCGCACCCGGCGTGGTCCTGCGGGCCGCCGGACGGTACCGCTGCCGACGTCGACGAGCTGTGGGAGCGCACCGTCGAGGCACTGGCGCCCGGCGGCGCTCCCGAGGCCGTGCGGCGCGCCGCCCTCGGCTTCGGGCGGGCGCTGCGCGAGGACACCGCGGCCCACGGCGGGATCGCGGCCGGTGACCTGGCCCGGGAGGCACACATGCGCCGGGTCCTCGCCGAGGCGGGGCCGCGCCGGGCCGCGGCGGTGGTCGGCGCCTTCCACGCGCCCGGGCTGGCCGACCCGGACGAGCGGGCCGAGTCCGTGGATGCCAAGTCCGTGCAGGCCGAGGCCGCCGGGCTGCCGGGCCCCGGCTCCACGGTCGTCACGTCCCTCGTGGCGTACGCCTTCGCGCTGCTGGATCCCCGCTCCGGCTACCCGGCCGGCATCCGCGACCCGCGCTGGCGGCAGGCGGTGCTCGACGCCGGCGGCGACCCCGGGCGCGTCCGTGACGCCGCCGCCCGGTTCATCACCGAACTGTGCCGGGAGATCCGCGCGTCCGGCGACACGGCGGGCACCGGAGAGGCCGTCGAGACCCTGCGGCTGGCCTGCGACCTCGGCACCCTGCGCGGCCTGCCCGCCCCCGGCCGCGGGGAACTGCTGGAGGCGGTGACGTCCGTACTCGGCAAGGGCCGGTCCCCCGACCGGGAACTGCGCCTCGTCCTCGTCGGCCCGGGCCGCGGCCGGCTCGCGCCCGGCACCCCCCGTTCCGGCCTCGGGCCCTGGGTGGAGGCGGAACTGGCCGCGCTGCGACTGCCCGGACCGGCGGACCCGGACGGCCGGGACGTCCGGCTCGCCCCGCTCCGCTCCGACCTCGACGCCCGGCGCGAGATCCTGCTCCAGCGCCTGAGGGAATGCGGGGTGGGATACGCGGAGCCCGTCGAGGTGAGCGCGGCCGGGGAGGGCAGCGCGCTCACCACCCGCTGGCGGGCCGCGTGGACCCCGTCGGTCGCCGCCCGCCTCGACCTCGTCGGCGTCCGAGGGGTCACCGCCGCCCAGGCGGCCGACGGCACCCTGCGGGAGAACCACCGCAGGGCGGCCGAGGCCGGGCGGGTCACCCCGGCCCGGGTCGTCGCGCTGCTGGGCGCCGCCGCCCGGTGCGCGCTCGCGGACCTGCTCCAGGACGGACTCGCGGAGGCCGAGCGCGTCCTGCCGGACGCCGCGGGCCTGCCCGAACTGCTCGACGCCCTCGACCTGTCGGAGTCCCTACGCCGACGGCACCTGCCCGGCACCACCGAACGCGTCCGGGCCAGGGCGGCGCGGCTCACCGGCCTCCTGCTGGAAGCCGCCGTCCGCGTGCTGCCGGGACTGGCCGGCAGTGACGAGCCCCGGGACGCCGTCGCGGTCGTCACCCTCGCCGTCCGCAGCGCCGAGGACCGGCTCGGCCTGCGGCTCGACGGCGAGCTGTACGCGCTCTCCCGCACCGGCTCCCCGCTCCTCCAGGGCGCCGCCCAGGCCGCCCGGGTCCTGCTGGACCTCGACGGCTCGGACCTGCTGGGGAGGAGGCTGGCCGGCTGGGTGGACACCGCGACGGGACCGGACGGCCGGCACCGGCTGGAACGCCGGCTCACCGGGGTGCTGCTCGCGGCCGGACCGCTGATGGAGTCCGCGTCCCCCGCCCTCGGCCCGCTGTACGAGCGCGTGGAGACCATGAGCGACCGTGATTTCCTCGACCGGCTGTACCCCTTGCGCGGCGGCTTCCGGGCGCTCACTCCGAAGGGACGGACCCGTGTGCTCGCGGCCGTCTCCGACCGCCTGGGCGACCGGCCCGGCCTCCGCCTCCGGGCCCCGGCCGAGCTGGTCGGGCGGTGGGCCGCGGCCGACGGCGAGGGATACGCCCTGCTGCGGGACCTGGGCCTGGCGGGCCTGGTGGGCGCATCGGCACCGGCACCCACCGGGGCCGCTCCGGCCGCCGCGCCGCCGACGGAGCGGCCCGCCCCCGGGCCCGTGCCCGGAGCCGGAGCCCCACGGATCGGCCCCGCCGACCGCTGGCGGCTGCTGCTGGGCCGCGACACCGCGCAACTCCCCGCGGCCCTGTGGCCGTACGCCCGCGCCCTCGACGAACTGTTCGAGCGGGAGGGCGAGGCAGCGGGCGGGGGAAGAGGGGAGACGGGGGAGGACGGGTCCGGCGGGGACGGTGGGGGCGGCGGCGAGCCGGAGCCCGGCGCGGGCGGGCCCACCGGAGGCAGCGACGCCGCCGACGACCGGAGCGGCGGCCGGGGGCGCGGCTACCCCAGCGTCCGGCACTGGGCCGAGGACCTCCGGGCGCTCTTCGGCGCGGACATCCGGGAGGAAGTCCTCGGGCGTGCCGTCGCCGAGGGACGTACGGACGCCGTCGACCTCCTCGACGCGGCCACCGCGCGGCCCTCCGTGGAACTGCTGTCCACCGTGCTGTCGCTGGCCAGGGGGATGCCCGAGCAGCGGCTGGCCGGGCTGCGGCCGCTCGTGGAGCGGCTGGTCGAGGAACTCACCCGGGAACTCGCCACCCGACTGCGCCCCACGCTGACGGGCCTGACCTCGCCGCTGCCCACCCGGCGCCCCGGCGGCCCGCTCGACCTGCCCCGCACGCTGCGGGCCAACCTCGCCCACATCCGCAGGCGGGAGGACGGGCGGGCCGAGGTCGTCCCCGAACGGCCGGTGTTCAAGACCCGTACCGCGCGGCGGAACGACTGGCGGCTGATCCTCGTCGTCGACGTCTCCGCCTCCATGGAGGACTCCGTGGTGTGGTCGGCGCTCACCGCCGCGGTCCTGGGCGGAGCACCCGTGCTCTCCACCCACTTCCTCGCCTTCAGCACCCAGGTCGCCGATCTCACCGGCCTGGTCACCGACCCCCTCTCGCTGCTGCTGGAGGTGAAGGTCGGCGGCGGCACCCACATCGCGGCCGGTCTCGCCCACGCCCGCTCCCTGGTGAAGGTGCCCGACCGGACCCTGGTGGTGGTCGTCAGCGACTTCGAGGAGGGCGCCGCGGTGGAGGGGCTGCTGGCCGAGGCCGGGGCCCTGGTGTCCTCCGGCGTCCGGCTGCTGGGCTGCGCCGCGCTCGACGGCGGAGGAGTGCCCCGCTACTCCGTGCCGGTCGCCCGCCGACTCGCCGCCGCCGGAATGCCGGTGGCCGCCCTCAGCCCGCTCTCGCTCGCCCGCTGGGTCGGCGAGCAGGTCCGAGGAGCCTCCAGATGACCCGTGCCCGCCCGGACACCGGGCCCTCGCTCCCGCCGGTCGCACCGGAGGTGTTCGCCGCCGCGGTGGAGAGCCTGACCACCCGGCTGCGCCGCAGACTCGACCCGGCCGTCGAGTCGCTGGCCGCCACGCCCGTCGACACCGCAGCGGACGGCACGTACGGCATCCGCTTCGGCGAGGACGCGCGGGTGACCCTGACCCCCGGCCCGTCCGGCACGATCACCTCCCCCGACCAGGCCCACTGCACCTGCCTGCTGTCCCCGCGCTGCCTCCACCGCGCCGCGGTCCTGGGCGCGAGCCCGGTCACGGACGCGCTCCCGTCCCCCACGAAGGCCCCGCCCGCCGAGTCTGTCTTGTCCGCCGAGCCTTCCCCGCCCGCCGAGCCCGCACCCAAACCCCCGTCCGCCGGGCAGGTCCGTGCCGCCGGCGGGCTCTGGACGGCGGCCTCGACCATCCTGGCCGCCGGAGCCACCGCCGCGGGGGCCGTCCCGCAGGCCGAGTTGCTCCGGGCCGCGCACACCGCCCGCCTGGCCGGACTGCACCGGGCGGAGGCCGCGGCCCTCGGTGTCGTACGCCACGTCCGTGACGCGCGTGGCCCACAGGGGGCGCACCAGGCCCACCGTACGGGCGAGTTGGTCGCCGCCCTGCGGGAACTCCTCCTCGTCACGCACCGTCTGAAGGCGTCCGACCCCGATCCCGGCCTGATCGGTGGCGTCCCCCGCAACCACCACCCCGACCAACCCCTGCGCCTCTACGGTGTCTGCCGTGAACCGGTCGTCGGACCCGGCGGCACGGGCGGCGTCGTCACCCATCTCGTCGACGACACCGGCCGCTGGTACACCCTCCGCGACGTCGGACCGGGGGGCCCGGCGCGAGCCCGCCGCGCCGGGACCGCCCACGTCGCCCTCCGGTCCCTCCTGAGCGACCACGAGCGGCTGTCCCGCGGCGGGGTGATCGTCACCGGGGCGGTCGTCGCCCCGGCTGGCCGCCTGCTCGCGGAGCGCGGTGCCCGGGCCGCCTTCGCCGCCGGACGCCCCTGGTCCGACGCCGTGCCCGCGACCACCGCGGCCGCCGCGCCCGACGGGGCCGGGCACGCCCCGCCGCTGACGAGATGCGACGTGGAGATCGTCGCCGCCGACGGCGAGGGGGTGCTGGTCCGCGTCCTCACCGACGACGCCCCCGGGCCGGCCGTCCGGCTGGCACCGGCGCACCGGCATCCCGTCCTCGCACACACCGCCAACCTCCGGCGACTGGGCGCGTGTCCGGGCCTGCGGGTACGCGTGCTCGGCCGCGTGGACCCCGACCGGGTCACGACCCTGCGTCCCCTGGCCGTCGGGCCGGTGCCCGGCGCGGGGGCGAGTACCCTGCGCCTGCCGGGGCGGTGGCAAGACCGCGCCGACCTCGGCTACGACCTGCTGGTCGACGAGCACTTCCCGCCCGAGGCTCCCTGCCCGTCCCCGTCCCCGTCCCCGCTCACCGCCGCCGATGGCGGCCCGTTCGACTCGCCGCTCCGGCGCGTGCGCGACCTGGTCGAACTGGCGGTCACGGGAGGCCGCCGCGCCGCCGCGGAACCCGCGCGCGACGGCGACCGCGACGGCCACGCCGCCGCCCTGCGCCGGGGCGGGTTCACCACCGGCGCTGACCTGTTCGCCGCGCTCGGCGCGGTGGCCGCCCGGCGTCCCCGCGACGCCTTCGGGCGCCCGGCCGGGGACGACCAGGACCACTACGCGGCCCAGTGGCTGGCCACGGCCGTCTACCTCGCCGGCACGGAGGAGGCCCTGGGACGCGCCCTCTGGCACCGGTGAGCCGCAACCCCGGCGCGGGAGCCCGGCGCGAAACGAGGCGGCGGAGCCCGGCGTCAGCGCTCCAGCCGCTTGTGCGCCGTCTCCGGCAGCCGCAGGTACACCAGAGAGGACAGCAGGCACAGCACGGCCACGTACCAGGGGAACAGCCCGGCGTGGCCCAGGTCCTTGAAGAGCGTGCCCACGTACGGTGCCGTGCCGCCGAACAGCGCCACCGTGAGCGAGTAGGGGAAGCCGATCCCGGCCGCCCGCACCCGGGGCGGGAAGACCTCGGCGTTGACGGCGGCGCTGATGGAGGTGAAGCCGGTCAGCAGGACCATCCCGGCGCACTGCACGAGCAGCAGGACGGCGAAGGAGTCGCGCAGTGAGTGCAGCAGCGGCACGCTCAGCAGCGCGAACCCCACGCCGAAGAAGAGCAGCAGGGGACGGCGCCCGAACCGGTCGGAGAGCATGCCGCCGAGCGGCTGGAGCAGCGCGAAGAAGGCCAGCGAGATGGTCCCCGCGAGCAGCGCGTCCGACTTGGCGACGCCCGCGTTGAGTTCGGCGTACGTGGGCAGGTACGACGTCCACGTGTAGTAGGCGATCGTGCCGCCTGCCGTGATGCCGCAGATCAGCAGCGACTCGCGCGGATGGCGGCGCAGGGCCTCGAAGAGCGCGGGGCGCGGCGCCCGTCGCTGCTCGGCGCTGCGGGTCTCCTGCGCGCCCTGCCGGATCCAGAAGCCGACCAGGCTGAGGACGGCGCCGAACACGAAGGGGATCCGCCATCCCCAGCCGTTCATCCGGTCCTCGCTCAACGTGTCCACCAGCAGCGTCGCGATCCCGGAGGCCACCAACTGCCCCGCGGTGGTCGAGACGTACTGGAAGCTGGAGAAGAGGCCGCGCCGGCCCGGCCCCGCGGACTCCACCAGGAAGGTCGTCGAGGCCGCGAACTCGCCGCCCACCGACAGCCCCTGGAGCAGCCGCGCGACGACCAGGACGACCGGGGCGAGCACACCGGCCGCCGTGTACGTCGGGGTCAGCCCGACCAGCAGGCTGCTGCCGCCCATCAGCAGGATGGTGACGGTCAGCGCGGCCCGCCGGCCCCGCCGGTCCGCGATCGCGCCCATCAGCAGCCCGCCGACGGGCCGCATGAAGAAGCCCACGGCGAACACCGCGAACGTCGACAGCAGCGGCACCAGCGAGTTGTCCGCGCTCTCGGGGAAGACCTGGTCCGCGATGTAGGTGGCCAGGAAGGTGTAGGCGTACCAGTCGTACCACTCCACGGCGTTGCCCACCGAGGCGGCGAGGAGCTGGCGTACGGGCCGTCGGGCCGGGAGTGCGGGTGCGTCCGTGTCCATGCCTGTCATGATCGCGACCATCCCCGGACGGCGGGCCCGGCACACCTCGCGTACCGGTGACTTTCACACCAGCGCCACCGGACCCTTCCCTGACGTTTGCTGCTCCTGGAACACTCCTTTCGCGCGCATTCCGTCATCACCCGGCGCCGTCCGGCCGGTTGAACACCCCCCAAGGCGAGAGGTCCCTCACCCCATGGCCGAAGTGAACCGGCGCAGATTCCTCCAACTCGCGGGCGCCACCACGGCGTTCAGCGCCCTGTCCGCGAGCATCGACCGGGCCGCCGCGCTCCCGGCGAACCACCGCTCGGGGTCGATCGAGGACGTCGAGCACATCGTCGTCCTCATGCAGGAGAACCGTTCGTTCGACCACTACTTCGGCAGGCTGCGCGGCGTCCGCGGCTTCGGCGACCCGCACCCGGTGAGGCTGGACGACGGCAGGTCGGTGTGGCACCAGCGCAAGGGCGACGGCACGGAGGTGCTGCCGTTCCACCCGGAGGCCGACGACCTCGGCATGCAGTTCCTCGAAGGGCTCCCGCACGGCTGGTCCGACGGACAGGACGCCTACCACAACGCCAAGTACGACCGCTGGCTGCCCGCGAAGGGCACCACCACCATGGCGTACCTGACCCGCGAGGACATCCCCTTCCACTACGCGCTCGCCGACACCTTCACCGTCTGCGACGCCTACCACTGCTCCTTCATCGGCTCCACCGACCCAAACCGCTACTACCTGTGGTCGGGACACACCGGGAACGACGGCAAGGGCGGCGGCCCGGTCCTCGGCAACGACGAACTCGGCTACGACTGGACGACGTACCCCGAGCGGCTGGAGGCGGCCGGGATCTCCTGGAAGATCTACCAGGACATCGGCGACGGCCTCGACGCGGCCGGCCACTGGGGCTGGATCGACGACGCCTACCGCGGCAACTACGGCGACAACTCCCTGCTCTACTTCAACAAGTACCGCAACGCGAAGCCCGGCGACCCGCTCTACGACAAGGCCCGCACCGGCACCGACGCCAGGAGCGGCGAGGGCTACTTCGACCGGCTGCGCGCCGACGTCAAGGCGGGCAAGCTGCCGAAGATCTCCTGGATAGCCGCCCCGGAAGCCTTCTCCGAGCACTCCAACTGGCCCTCGAACTACGGCGCCTGGTACATCTCCCAGGTGCTGGACGCGCTCACCTCCAACCCGAAGGTGTGGGCGAAGACGGCCCTGTTCATCACGTACGACGAGAACGACGGCTTCTTCGACCACGTGGTGCCGCCGCTGCCGCCGAAGTCCGCCGCGCAGGGCCGGTCCACCGTCGACGTCTCCCTGGACGTCTTCAAGGGCAGCGCCACCCACCGCGAGGGCTTCTACGGGCTGGGCCCGCGCGTGCCCATGCTGGTCGTCTCACCGTGGAGCAAGGGCGGCTTCGTCTGCTCCGAGACCTTCGACCACACCTCGGTGATCCGCTTCATGGAGCGCCGCTTCGGCGTCCGCGAGCCCAACATCTCACCCTGGCGGCGCGCCGTCTGCGGCGATCTGACCTCGGCCTTCGACTTCTCCCGCAAGGACAGCCGCCCCGCCCGCCTGCCGGACACCGACGCCTACGAGCCGCCGGACCGCGAACGCCACCCCGACTACCGTCCGACGCCGCCCGCGGACCCCGGCATGCCCCGGCAGGAACGCGGTACGCGCCCCACCCGCCCGCTGCGCTACGACCCGTACGTGGACGGTGCCGTGGACGCGGCGGCCGGGAAGTTCACCCTGGCCTTCGCCTCCGGCGCCCGGGCCGGCGCCGCCTTCCTCGTCACCTCCGGCAACCGCACCGACGGTCCCTGGACGTACACCACCGAGGCCGGCAAGTCCCTCGCGGACACCTGGAACTCGGCGTACTCCGCCGGTTCCTACGACCTGAGCGTGCACGGCCCGGCCGGCTTCCTGCGGGTCTTCCGGGGCGCCAACGCGGTCGCCGGACCCGCAGGGCCCGAGGTCACCGCACGGCACGACGGCGACGACCTCCGGCTGACCGTCACCCACACCGGCACCGGCACGGCCCGGCTCCGGATCGCCAACGCCTACGACGGCCGCACCCGGACCCTCACCGTGCGCCCCGGCGCCACCGTGCACCACACCGTCGACCTCGCGCGCAGCCGGCGCTGGTACGACGTGACGGTCACCGCCGAGGGCGACCCGGCGTTCCTGCGGCGCTTCGCCGGGCACGTGGAGAACGGCCGGCCGGGCACCAGCGACCCGGCGATCATCACGGACTGAGGCGACGCCGGCCCCCGACTAGAGCCGTGTGAGGTGCCCCGGCCCCGGCTGCCGGGGCACCAGCCCGGGCCCGGGCTGCCCCGGACCCTCCGGCACCGGCCCGGGCGGCGGACCGACGGGCGGCGGACCGGGCGGGCCGGCGGTCACCGGACCGGCGGGCTCCGGGCGCCCCGGGGTCGCCCGGCTCAGCTGGAGCACTCCCCAGGCGGCCAGCGCCGCACCGGTCAGCGCGAGGAGCACGCCGCCCGCGCCGCCCCTGAGCCGCTCCCCGAGCAGGGAGAGCCCGATCACCGCGGCGGCCACCGGATTGGCCAGCGTCACCACCGCCAGCGGGGCGCCGAGACCGCCCCGGTACGCCGTCTGGGACAGCAGCAGTCCGCCCGCCGCGAAGGCGGCCACCAGCACGGCCACGCCGATCACCTGGACGCTCAGCAGCGGGCCCGACCGGTCGGTCACGGCGACCGTGACGGTCTGGGTGAGCGCCGAGGCGACGCCGGACGCGATGCCGGACGCCGTCGCGTGCCGCAGCCCCGGCCGGGCGCCGGGCCACGACAGCGCGCCGATCAGCGCCGCCGTCGCGCCGGACACGGTCAGCGCCTCCGGCACGCTCAGCACGTCGTCCGGTGCGGGCCCCGACGCGGTGAGCAGCAGCGCGCCGAGCCCCAGCAGCGTCAGCCCGGTGCCCCGCCACTCGATCGCGCTCACCCTCCGGCCCGCCAGCCGCGCGCCCAGGGGCACCGCCGCGACCAGGGTGAGCGCACCGAGCGGCTGGACCACGGTGAGGGGACCGTACTTGAGCGCCACGACGTGCAGCAGCGCCGCCGAGGCGTTGAGCGCGACCGACCACCACCAGGCGCCGGAGGCCAGCATCCGCAGCGCACCGGCGCCGGAGGCGCGCGAGGCCAGCCGCTCCTGGGCGACGGCCGCGGCGGCGTAGGCACAGGCCGACACGAGCGACAGCAGTACGGCGACGAGGGCGGCGTTCACCGGCCCGCCCCGACCAGCTCGGGACGCTCGGCCGACGACCGGCGCCGCACCTCGGACCGCCGGTGGGGCAGGCCGCACCGCGGGCGGTGCCGCGGTACCGGCACCCGGAGCGCCGCCAGCGCGAGACCCAGCAGCGCCGTGGCCACGATCACGTCGAGCCAGTAGTGGTTCGCGGTGCCCACGACGACCAGCAGCGTCACCAGCGGATGCAGCAGCCACAGCCAGCGCCACCGCGTCCGCGTCGCGACGATCAGGCCGATCGCCAGCATCAGGGCCCAGCCGAAGTGCAGCGAGGGCATCGCCGCGAACTGGTTCGACAACGCGTCGGTGCGCGGCGGCCCGTACACCGAGGGGCCGAAGAGCCGGGCCGTGTCGAGCAGGCCGGTGGCGCCCAGCATGCGCGGCGGGGCGAGTGGAAAGAGGAGGTGCAGCACCAGCGCTGCGCCGGTCACCGCGGCCAGGACCCGGCGGGCCCAGACGTAGTGCGCGGGCCGGCGCAGGTAGAGCCAGACCAGGAAGGCCAGGGTGGCCGGGAAGTGGACGGCGGCGTAGTACGTGTTCGCCACGTGGACCAGCGTGTCGCCGTGCAGGAGCAGCGACTGGACGGTGCCCTCGTCGGGCAGGTGGAGGACCCGCTCCCAGTCCCACACGTGGTGGGCGTTGCGGAAGGCCTCGGCGGTGTGACCGGTCGCCAGTTGGCGACCGAACTTGTACACGAGGAAGAGCCCGGCCACGAGCAGGAGCTCACGGACGAGCGGTGGGCGCGCGGGCGCGTCCGGCCCCGCTTCTGCAGGCTCACTGCGGGCATTCATTCCCCCGGCCCCTTCGCTGACGGTGGTGCGTGTGGCTCGTCGGGTACGGGGGCGTGTGACGGTTCTCATCGATACGACCTCGTTCCGATACGCCAGTGTACCGATACGGTCGGGTACCGGTACACTGGCGTATCGATAGACATGGGACACACCGGATCGCGGGACCGAACGGGAATTCCGCGCACGAGCGAGAGGGAGCGGAGCCGATGACGTCGCAGGACGTGGACCGACCGGAAACGGCCGGCAGCTCGCGCCGCTCCAAGATCACGCCGGAGCGTGAGCAGGAGTTCTTCGACGCCGTGCTCGACCAGCTCCGCTCCTGCGGCTACGACGCCGTCACCATGGAGGGCATCGCCGCCAGCACCCGGTGCAGCAAGTCCACGCTCTACCGGCAGTGGAAGACCAAGCCCCAGTTCGTCGCCGCCGCACTGCGCTCCAGCCGCCGGGTGCGCTTCACCGACATCGACACCGGGTCGCTCGCCGAGGACCTGCGCCAGGCGGCCGCGGCCGCGGGCGAGGGGTCGGGCAAGGACACCGGGCTGCTCCAGGCGCTCGGCCACGCGGTCATGGAGGACCCGGAACTCAAGTGCGCCCTGCGCGAGGCGCTCGTCGAGCCGGAGATCGCCGCGCTGCGGGCCATGCTGGCGCGCGGTGTGGCACGGGGAGAGGTGCCGGCCGGCCACCCGGCGCTGGAGTACGTGCCCGCACAGCTCTTCGGCATGCTGCGGATGCGGCCCGTCCTGGAGGGCGAGCAGGCGGACGCGGCGTACCTCGTCCGGTTCGTGGAGGCCGTCGTGCTGCCGGCGCTCGGACTCCCCTGAGACCCAGGCCGCCGTCCACGGGATGACTGGACGGTGGCCTGCCCGCGCCGCACCGTGGGGACGGGGGCGGCGCGCACCCCCGGCCGGGTGGGGCACCCTTTGAGCGGAAGGGCGCCCCACCCGGCCGACGGTTTTCCGGCGACACCCGCGCAGGCGCCGCCGGACCGGTCAGACGTCCTGGCCGCTGCCCCCGCCGCCGGCCGAGGTGTCCACCTCGATGCCCTTGGTGATCTCGTCGATGACCGTCTGCTTCTGGTCGGTGTCGACACCGAAGCGGACGACGACGATGCGCGAGGCATCGGCCGGCGAGGGGAAGGCCAGAGACTCGACGAAGCCGTCGGAGCCCTTGGCGGTGACCGCCTTCCAGCGGACCAGGTAGCCCTTCTGCCCGGCGACCGTGACCGCCCTGGAGGCCAGCTCCTCGTGCGAGGTGATCCCGCCGTAGGACTCACCGCCGTACGATTCCTCGGCGTTCGCCTCGATGTCGGCCTTCGCGACCTCCTCCGCGGTGTCGCCCGCGGTCTTCAGGAGCGCGGCGGGGGCCGAGTAGGCGCCGCCCTTCGTGCAGGACTTGGAGGTGTCGCCGGGACACTTGTAGGCGTCGTCCGACGTCACCTGCGCGCCGACCTGCAACTCCTGCCCCGACCAGCCGTCCGGTATGGGCAGGCTGACGCCGCTGAACGCGTCCGTCACCGAGCCGCTGTCGATCGTGGGCGGTTCCGACTCGTCCGGGGAGTCCGGCGCGGGCGACCGGCCGTCCTCGCCGCCGCCGTCACCGCCGCCCGGGTCGCCGAAGGGGTCGGTCCGGTCGCCGGGGCCGCGCCGGTCCTGCTGCGAGGCGCCCGCGTCGTTGCCGCCCGAGCCGTCGTCGGTCAGCGCGTACACGCCGGCCCCGATGCCGGCCAGCACCGCCACCGCCGCCGCCACGGCTATCCCGGTACGCAGCCGCCGCCGTCGTGCGGACGGCGGCTGGACGGGAACGCCCGGATACCCCGGGTGCACGGGATACGGTCCGGCGGCGGTGTCCTGCGCCGGTGGCGTCAGCGGCGGTTGCGCCGACGGCGGCGCGGGCGGGGCACCTGCGGCGTCCGCCCCCGCGGGGCGCACCTGGTCGGTCCACGCCGTGCCGTCCCACCAGCGCTCGGTGGCGGGACCGTCATTCTTCTGTCCGGGGTCCGGGTACCACCCGGGAGGAGTCGCCTGCGTCATGTGCCCACCGTATGAGGCGTCGGTGAAAGCCGGATGAGAGGCCCGGCCCCGTCCCTTCTCCGGTCGGGCCGGCCCCGCTCGCCGCACGAGGTTGACGGGCACCCGGCCGCACCGCCGCTGATGACGGGCCCGGCGCGTCGTCCACGCTTTACCGCATGTCACCCGTCACGGCAACTGGTCGGCGGAGCACCCACCACTTGTGCGATCGGAGGGCTAGGCTCAGGCTCTGTACGTCATTCGGGCGACTCGGGGAGGTAGCGGGATGACGGAGGTACGGCGGGCGGGCGCCGTCCCGGCCTCCCTCTGGGAGCGCGACGAGGAAGTCGCCACCATCACGGGTGCGGTGGACACCCTGTGCGCGGACCGCTCGTCCCCCGGCACCCTGCTGGAGGCCCGCGGCGAGGCCGGCGTCGGCAAGACGGCACTGCTCGCCGAGACCCGCCGGATCGCCGAGGCCCGGGGCTGCACCGTCTGGTCGGCACGCGGCGGCGAGACCCTCAGGTCGGTCCCCTTCAACGTGGTGCGCCAACTGCTCCAGCCCGCCCTGGTGTCCATGCTCCCCGAGGAGGCCCGCGAATACCTCGGCGACTGGTACGACATCGCCGGGCCCGCCCTCGGCATAGCCGACCCCGGTGAGCGGCAGGCCGACCCGCAGGGCGTGTGCGACGGCCTGGTCGCCGCCGTACGCCGGCTCGCCCGCCGGGAGTGGCCGCTGGTGCTGCTGATCGACGACGCGCACTGGGCCGACCAGGAGACGCTGCGCTGGCTCGCCGCGCTCGCCGAACGGCTCGACGAGACCTCCGTCCTGGTCGTCATCGCCCGCCGCCCCGGCGACGTCAGCGGCGACAGCGCCCGCCACCTGGAGGCGGCCACCGCCGTCGGCCGGCCCCTCGCCCCGCTGAACGCCCTCACCCCGGAGGCGACGGCCGGACTCACCCGCGCCACGCTGGGCACCCACGCCGAGGCCGCGTTCTGCCGCGAGGTGTGGGCCGTCACCGGCGGCAACCCCTACGAGACCGTCGAACTCCTCGCGAAGGTCCAGGACAGCGAACTGCAACCCGTCGAGGCGGAGGCCGCCGAACTGCGGGCCCTGAACCGCTCCGCCCGCGGCGGCGGACTCGTCGCCCGCCTGGAGCAACTCGGTGTCGACTCCACCCGGTTCGCCTGGGCCGCGGCCATCCTCGGTGGCGGCATCACCGTGGACATGGTGGCCAGGCTCGCCACCCTGGACCGCGCCGACGCCGCCCGCTGCGCCGAACTGCTCCGGGGCGCCCGGATCCTGTCCGTACCCGACGCCGGCTCCGGGCAACCGGGCGCGGACGAGCTGGAGTTCGTCCACCCGCTGATCGCCACCGCCGTCTACAACTCCATCCCCGACGCGCTGCGCACGGCGATGCACGGCATAGCGGCCCAGCTGGTCGCCGACTCCGGGCTCGGCGCGGCGGCCGCCTCCCGGCACCTGCTCCAGGTGTATCCCGACGACGACCAGGAGGTCGTGGCCCAGCTGCGCGAGGCCGCCCGCGAACACCTCGCCGTCGGAGCCCCCGACGCGGCCCGGCGCTGCCTCGAACGGGCGCTCCAGGAACCGCCGTTGCCGGAGTCCCACGCGCGCGTCCTGTTCGAGCTGGGCTGCGCCACGCTCCTCACCGCGCCCGCCACCACCATCGGCCACCTGCGCACCGCGCTCGCCATGCCCGGGCTGGACGGCGAGCAGCGCGTGGACGCCGTCTTCCGGCTTTCCCAGGCCCTGCTCCACAACGACCAGCTGGAGGAGGCCGTCCGCACCGTCGAGGCGGAGGCCGCCCGCAACCCCGACCCCTCGGCGCGGCTGCGGCTCCAGGCCGCCCAGTACATGTGGGAGGGCATCCACGCGGGCGAGACCTCCTCACCCCACCGCTCCGCGCGCCTGGCCGAGCTCGCCGCCACCTGCACCGGCCGCGACAACGCCGAGCGCGCCCTGCTCATCCTGCGCGGCTTCGACGCCATGACCCACGGCGAGAGCGCCGAAGAGGTCGTCGAACTGTGCGACCGCGCCCTCGTCAACGGCCGCCTCGCCCCCGGACTCGGCTGGACCGACACCGAGTGGGGCCTGGAACTGCCGATGATGCTGGCCAGTTCCTACGCCTACGCCGACCGGCTCGACCGCGCCGAGGCGCTGTTCACCGAGGCCCTGCGCGCCTACGAGAGCGCCGGCTGGAGCGGCGGCCACCTCTCCCTCGCGCACGCCTACGTCGGTCTCGGCCACCGCAGGAGGGGCCGGCTGAGGGAGGCCGAGCAGTCGCTGCGCGAGTCACTGCGCATCGCCGAACGCGTCGGCCGCGGACTGCCGCTGTACTGGTCGGCGATCTGCAACCTGATCGACACCCTGCTCGCCCGCGGCCATGTCGAGGAGGCCAGGACCGTCGCCGACCAGTACGGCTTCGCACCGCCGTACCCGTCGACGATCGTGCTGCCCGACCCCCGCCCGGTGCGCGGACGGCTGCTGCTCGCCACCGGGCGCACCAAGGAGGGCGTCAACGAACTGGAGGCCGCCGAGAAGGCCGCCGCCGGGCGCGGCCGGCACAACCCGGTGGTCGTCCCCTGGGCGACCGAACTGGCCCGGGCGCTGGCCACCGAGGACCCCGGCCGCGCCGCCCAGCTGGCCACCGACGCCCGCCGCCAGGCCGAGCGCTTCGGCACGGACACGGCGATAGGAGAGGCCCTGCGCTGCGCCGCCGCCCTGGAGACCGGTCAGCGCGCGGTCCGGCTCGCCGCCCAGGCCGTCACCTACCTGGAGGCCTCGCCCTGCCAGTACGAACACGCCGCCGCCCGCGTGGAGTACGGCATCGCGGCCCGCTCGGCGGCCGAGCTGAACCGGGGCCTGGCGCTGGCCGAGTCCTGCGGCGCCGACGGTCTCGCGGCCCGCGCCCGTCAGGCCCTGGCGGAGGGACACGCGGGCTGAGGCACCGCCAGGGCGCGCCGAGGAGGGTCACTCCGCGGCGCCGTCCGCCTCCTCGGCCAGCACCCGCTGGGCCGTCGCGAACGCCGAGTTCGCGGCCGGCACTCCGCAGTACACCGCCGTCTGGAGCAGCACCGCGCCGATCTCGTCGGCGCTCAGCCCGTTGCGCCGCGCCGCCCGCACATGCATGGCCAGCTCCTCGTAGTGGCCGTGCGCGACCAGTGCCGTCAGCGTGACCATGCTGCGCTCGCGGCGCGAGAGCGTCTCGTCGGTCCAGATCTCGCCCCACGCGTAGCGCGAGATGAAGTCCTGGAAGCGGGCGGTGAAGGGCGTCTGGCGTCCCTGCGCCCGGTCCACGTGCGCGTCGCCCAGCACCTCGCGCCGCACCGCCATGCCCCGCCGGGCCCCGCCGTCGAAGTGCGCCCGCAGCGCCGTCAGCACCGCCTCCGGCCGCTCGGCCGGCGCCAGGTGAGAGGCGCCCGGGATCTCCGTCAGCGTCGCGCCCGGTACCGCGTCGGCGAGTTCCCGCAGGTGCGCGGGGGGTGTGGCCGGGTCCTCGCGTCCCGCGACCAGCAGCGTGGGCGCGGTGATCTCACCGAGCCGGTCCCGCAGGTCGAAGGCGGCCAGCGCGTCGCAGCAGGCCGCGTACGCGCCCGGGTCGGCCTCCCGGTGGTCCCGCACCAGCCGCGGCACGGTGAAACCCGGGGTGAACCACCGCGCGTCCGCGTTCTCCGCGAGCCGTCCCAGCCCCTCCTGGCGCACCTGCGCCGCCCGCTCCTCCCACGGCTTCGCGCCGTTGAAGTGCGCCGAGGAGCAGACGACCGCCAGGGACGACACCCGCTCCGGACGGTGCACGGCCAGGTGCAGGCCCACCGCACCGCCCAGGGACACCCCCGCGTAGGCGAACCGCTCCACCCCGAGCGAGTCGGCGAGCGCCAGCACCAGGTCGGCCAGGTCCCCGACGGTGGCGCCGGGCCCGATCAGGCCGGCCGGCGAGCCCCCGTGCCCCGGCAGGTCCCAGCGGATCACCCGGTGCCCGATGGACAGTTCGGGCGCCACCGCGTCCCACAGCGCGTACGAGGTGCCCAGCGAGGGGCCCAGCAGCAGTGGGGGAGCGGAGGAGGGGCCTTCGGACAGATGGTTCAGCATGGTCGTCAACGTCGCTCCAGAGCACGGTCGGTGAGGACGGCGGCGGCACCCGTGCAACGGGCGGGGTCGGTCGCGGCGGAGAGGTCGAGTGCCCGCAACTCCGGCACCTCGGCCAGGAGTTCGCCCAGGCTCCGGTCCTCGGCGTAGGCGCGCGCCGCCAGGTCGGTGAGCAGTTCCTTGGCGCGGGCCCGCCCGAGCACCGGCGCCAGTTCGGCCGAGAGCCGCTCAGAGACGATCAGCCCGTGGGTGAGCCCGAGGTGCGCCCGCATCACGTCCGGGCGCACCCGCAGCCCCTCGGCCAGCTCGGCGGCGTCACGGGCGGCGCCGCCGGCCAGGCGCAGCAGGTCCCGCAGCGGCTCCCACTCGGCGTGCCAGGCCCCGGCCGGCCGCTCGTCCTCGGCGGGCAGCGAGCCGTACAGCGTGGCCGCGAGCTGCGGGGCGCGCCGGGCGGCCGCCGCGATCAGCGTGGACCGCACCGGGTTGGCCTTGTGCGGCATCGCCGACGAGCCGCCCCCGCTGCCCTCGGCGACCTCGCCGATCTCGGTGCGGGACAGCGTCAGCACGTCCACGGCGAACTTCCCGAGCGCCCCGGCGGCGAAGGCCAGGGCGCCGGCCAGGTCGGCGATCGGGGTGCGCAGCGTGTGCCAGGGCAACAGCGGGCTCCGCAGGCCCAGTTCACGCGCATAGGCAGCCGGGAGCTCGACGGGGTCCGTCGCGCCGTACGCCTCGAAAGAGGCCAGGGTGCCTGCCGCGCCGCCGAGTTGGGCGGGCAGTGCGTCACGCACCGCGGTGAGCCGGTCCCGCGCGTCCAGCACCAGCGCGCGCCATCCGGCCGCCTTCAGCCCGAAGGCCGTCGGCACGGCGTGCTGGGTCAGGGTGCGGCCCGGCATGGGCGTGTCCCGGTGCTCGGCGGCCAGCCGGGCCAGCGCCCGTTCCGTACGGGCGAGGTCGGGCAGCAGCAGGTCCAGGGTGCGGGCGGCGACCAGCATCGTCGCCGTGTCCAGGATGTCCTGACTGGTCGCGCCCCTGTGTACATACGGCCCGTACGGCTCGCCGACCGCCTGCGTCAGGTCGGCCACCAGGGGGATGACCGGGTTCCCGCCGCCCCGGGCACGCTCGGCCAGGGAGCGCGCGTCGAAGGCGCCGGGGTCGGCCGCGGCCGCGTTCACCGCGTCCGCCGCCTCGGCCGGGGCGAGTCCCAGCGCGGCCTGGGCGCGGGTCAGCGCCGCCTCCGCGTCGAGCAGGGCCCGCAGATACGCGTGCTCGCCGGTCGCGGACGCGGCCGGCGAGCCCGCCCACCCGGGGGCGAGCAGGCTCGTGCCGGCGTCGGCGGGGTCGGCAGGTGATGTCACTGGAACTCCAGGAAGACCGTCTCGCCCTCGCCCTGAAGGCGGATGTCGAAACGGTACGTCCCGTGGCCCTCGTCCGCCGCGACCAGCGTGTCGCGGCGCTCGGCCGGCACCCGGGACAGCAGCGGGTCGGCGGCGAGCACCGCCGCGTCGCCCGGCAGGTAGAGCCGGGTGAACAGGTGCACCAGCAGCCCGCGCGCGAACACGCACACGCTCAGGTACGGCGCACTGCGCCCGCGCGCCCCGGGTGGCAGCGTCCGCGCGTACCAGTGGCCGTTCGCGTCGGTCTGGATGCGCCCGAAGCCGGTGAACTCCACGCCGTTGCGGCCCAGGAAGCCGCCGGAGGCGGGATCGCGCCGCATCGAGCCGTCGGCGGTCGGCACCCGGCCCTCGGTGTCCGGCCCCCACAGCTCCAGCAGGGCGTCGGGCAGCGGGTTGCCCTCGCCGTCGTACACGTACCCGTGCACGGTGACCGCGTCCGGGTGCCCGGCGGGCGCGATGTCCTCGCCGCCGCGGAAGGGCAGCGCGTACCCGTAGAAGGGGCCGACCGTGTGCGACGGCGTGGGCAGCACCTGCTCCGGGATGCTCGTGTCGATCTTCGTCATGGCGGGTCAGCGTCCTTCTTCGATCCAGGTGGCGTTCGGGCCGTCGAGCACGATGTCCCAGTGGTAGCCGAGCGAGAACTCCGGCACGGACAGGCTGTGGTCGTAGGTCGCGATCAGCCGCTGCCGCGCGGCGTCGTCCGTCACCGACTGCAGGATCGGGTCGTACGGGAACAGCGGGTCGTTCGGGAAGTACATCTGCGTGACCAGGCGCTGGGTGAACGCCGAGCCGAACACGGAGAAGTGGATGTGCGCGGGGCGCCAGGCGTTGACGTGGTTGCGCCACGGGTAGGGGCCGGGCTGCACGGTGGTGAAGCGGTAGAAGCCGTCGTCGTCGGAGAGGGTGCGGCCCACGCCGGTGAAGTTCGGGTCCAGCGGCGCGTCGTGCTGCTCGCGCTGGTGGGCGTAGCGCCCGGCCGAGTTGGCCTGCCAGATCTCCACGAGCTGCCCGCGCACGGGCCTGCCGTGCCGGTCGAGGAGGCGGCCGGAGACGGTGATGCGCTCGCCGACCGGCTCCCCGGTGTGCTGCCGGGTCAGGTCGTTGTCGACGTCGGTGATGTCCCGCTCCCCGAAGGCGGGCGAGGACAGCTCCACCAGCTCCGGGTCCTTGGTGACGTCGATGGCGATCGGCGGCTGCTTCGGGTGGCGCAGCACCGAGGACCGGTACGGGGCGTAGTCGCGGCGCGGGTGGTGCTCGACGGGCGCGCCGTCGGCGACCCGCTTCTCGTAGGCGGCGTGCTCGGCCGCGATCTCCGCGTCGATGTCGTGCTGGGTGAGAGTCATAGGGGATCCCGTGGGTGACTAGCGGTCGAGGACCAGGGCCAGGCCCTGGCCGACGCCGATGCAGAGGGTGGCGATGCCGGTGCCGCCGCCCCTGCGGGCGAGCTGGTGGGCGACGGTGCCGGCGAGGCGGGCGCCGGAGGCGCCGAGGGGGTGGCCGAGGGCGATGGCACCGCCCTGCGGGTTGAGGACCGCGGGGTCGAACTCGGGCCACTCGGCGACGCAGCCCAGCACCTGGGCGGCGAAGGCCTCGTTGAGTTCGAGCACGTCCAGGTCGGCGAAGGTCCGTCCGGCCCGGGCGAGTGCGCGGTTCACCGCCTCCACGGGGGCCAGGCCGAAGTACTGCGGGTCGGTGGCCGAGACGCCGGTGGCCGAGACCCGGGCGAGCGGTTCGCGTCCGGTGGCCCGCAGGCCCTCCTCGTCGACCAGGAGCAGCGCCGCCGCCCCGTCGTTCAGCGGGGAGGCGTTCCCGGCGGTCACGGTGCCCCCGCTCTTCCGGAAGGACGGCTTGAGCTTCGCCATCGCGTCCGCCGAGGCGTCCGGGCGTACGCACTCGTCGGCGGCGAAGTCCACCGGGTCGCCCTTGCGCCGCGGCACCGCAACGGGGGCCAGCTCGGCGTCGAACAGGCCGTCGGCCCGGGCCCGGGCCGCCTTCCGGTGCGAGGCGAGGGCGAACTCGTCCTGCTGCTCGCGGGTGATCCCGTGCTTGTCCGCGATCAGCTCCGCCGACTCGCCGAGCGGGATCGTCCACTGCGGGTCCATCGCCGGGTTGACCATGCGCCAGCCCAGGGTGGTCGAGTACATCTCGGTGTGCCCGGCCGGGAAGGGCCGGTCCGACTTGGGCAGCACGTACGGCGCCCGGGTCATCGACTCCACGCCGCCCGCGAGCGCGACCGAGGCGTCGCCGACCGCGATGGCACGGGCGGCCTGGATCACCGCTTCGAGGCCGGACGCGCACAGCCGGTTCACCGTGACGCCGGGGACGGTGGTGGGCAGGCCGGCCAGGAGGGCGGCCATGCGGGCGACGTTGCGGTTCTCCTCACCGGCGCCGTTGGCGTTGCCGAAGTAGACGTCGTCGATCCGGGACGGGTCCAGGCCGGGTGTACGGCCGAGGAGTTCACGGATCGCGTGTGCGGCCAGGTCGTCCGGGCGCACGCCCGCCAGGCCTCCGTTGTACTTGCCGAACGGCGTGCGCACCGCGTCGACGATGTAGACGTCCCTCACTTCGCTCCCTCCGCGACGACGAGCTCGGCATCGGTCCTGGCGACGACCTCGTCGACGCTCACTCCCGGCGCGGTCTCCACCAGGACCAGGCCGTCACCGGTGACGTCGAGGACGCCGAGGTCGGTGATGACGCGGTCGACGCAGGCCTTGCCGGTGAGCGGCAGGGCGCACTCCTGGAGGATCTTGGGGGAGCCGTCCTTGGCGGTGTGGGTCATGACCACGATGACGGTGCGGGCTCCGTGGACGAGGTCCATCGCGCCGCCGATCCCGGTGATCATCTTTCCGGGGACGGCCCAGTTCGCGAGGTCGCCGGAGGCCGAGACCTGCATCGCGCCGAGGACCGCCACGTCGATGTGCCCGCCCCGGATCATGGCGAAGGACAGGGCCGAGTCGAAGAAGGCGGCGCCCGGCCGGACCGTGACCGTCTCCTTGCCGGCGTTGATCAGGTCCGGGTCCACCTCGGCCTCGGTGGGGTACCGGCCGGTGCCCAGGATGCCGTTCTCCGACTCCAGGGTGACCTCGACGCCCTCGGGGAGGTGGTTCGGGATCAGGGTGGGCAGGCCGATGCCGAGGTTGACGTACTGGCCGTTCCGCAGCTCCCGTGCCGCCCGCGCGGCCATCTGTTCACGCGTCCACGCCATCAGGAGGTCACCGTCCGCCGCTCGATCCTCTTGTCGGTGGCCTGCTCCGGAGTGAGCGCCACCACCCGCTGGACGAAGATCCCCGGCAGGTGCACCGCGTCCGGGTCGATCTCGCCGGGCCCGACCAGCTCCTCCACCTCGGCGATGGTGACCCGCCCGGCCATCGCGGCCAGCGGGTTGAAGTTGCGGGACGACTTCGCGAACACCAGGTTCCCGTGCCGGTCCCCCTTCGCCGCGCGGACCAGCGCGAAGTCGGTGCGGATGCCGCGCTCCAGCACGTACTCCGTCCCGTCGAACTCGCGGACCTCCTTGGGCGGCGAGGCCAGGGCGACGCCGCCCGACCCGTCGTACCGCCACGGCAGTCCGCCGTCGGCGACCTGGGTGCCGACCCCGGCGGGCGTGTAGAAGGCGGGTATCCCCGCGCCGCCGGCCCGCAGCCGCTCGGCGAGGGTGCCCTGCGGGATCATCTCCACCTCCAGCTCGCCGCCGAGGTACTGGCGCGCGAACTCCTTGTTCGCGCCGATGTAGGACCCGGTCACGCGGGCGATGCGACCGGCGGCCAGCAGCACGGCGAGTCCGGAGTCCATCGCCCCGCAGTTGTTGGAGACCACCGACAGCCCGCCGGTCCCGCGCTCGTACAGCGCCTGGATCAGCACGTTCGGCACACCGCTCAGCCCGAAACCGCCCACCGCGAGCGACGCGCCGTCGGGCACGTCGGCCACCGCCGCACCGGCCGTGGCCACCACCTTGTCCATCCGAGAAGCCCCATCTCTTCCGCGCGCCCCGGGAGTGGATAGTCAGGGCACTGAGTATTTCAGCGAGGTTGCCCACACGCTGCCACCGGGCGGCCGGGGCGTCAAGACCCACGAAATGCGAGGTAGATCGGATGAGGCGTTCCCGGGCGTCCGTACTCGGTGCCATGTATCGTCAGTGCACCGATGAAAGTTACCCACGGGAGTGCGCGCATGGCAGCGGTCGATCTGACCACCCACCCCGGCCACCTGGCCCGGCGGCTGCAGCAGGCGCACTACCTGCTGTGGAACACGATGGTCTCCGAGGAGACCACCTCGCCGCAGTACGCCGTCCTCAACGCCCTGGTCGCCGAGCCGGGCCTGGACCAGCGCACCGTGGGGGAGAGGGTGGGCCTGGACCGGTCCACCATCGCGGAGGTGGTCAGCCGGCTCGGCCGCCGTGGTCTGCTCGACAAGGTCCGTGACCCGCAGGACGGCCGCCGGTCCCTGCTCCGGCTCACCGACGAGGGGCAGCGCGTCCACCGCAGGCTGGGCGTGCGCATCGCCCGGATGAACCAGGTGTTCCTGGCCCCGCTCGCCGCCGACGAGCAGGCGGTGTTCTTCGACCTGATCCGCCGGGTCGCGGACGCCGCGGAAGGGCTCCGCAACCCGGCCGAGCCGACGGCGGCACCGGGCTGACCGGGGGCTTCCCCGTCAGGAGCGCCCGGCGAAGACCACCCACACCTGGCCCTCGGCGAAGTTCAGCGGCTTGCCGTCCCCGGTGGTGAAGGTGGTGCCGTCCGCGGCGGCCCCCCGCTTCCAGGCCGCCTGGTACGCCCGCCCGTCGCGGAGCACCTCCGCCTGTCCGGAGCCCACCGACTCGACGTAGGGCGAGTTGCTGCCGCGGAAGTCACGGAAGTCCGACTCGCGCACCTTCACGTGCTGCACGACGACCGTGGCCGGGGCCAGCCGTCCGCCGTCCGCCGTACGGGCCGGGTCGCCGTCCATGGAGACCAGCCACCGGTCGCGGCTCTCCGACCAGGTGAAGGTGAAGCTCGCCGAGGGATAGCGCACCGAGTGCGAGGACTCCGCCCGGCCGCCCGCGGGCGCCTTGCCGTAGGTGAACCCGGTGGTGAGGGCCGCTGCTCCCGAGGGCTTCGGGAGCAGCTTGCCGGGACGCACGTAGAGGTTGTGCGGGGCCTGCCGGTCCGCGGCGCGGACGTAGGCGTCGGAGTCCTCGCCCGGTGGCTCCGCGCGCAGCGGGGCCTTGTCGATGAGCGGCAGCAGCTTGCTCTGCGCGCCGGAGAACGCCAGCACCGGCCGGTCGAACTGGCCGAGCAGCTCCAGGTCGGACTCGCGGGCGCTGCGCACCGGCCCCACGGAGGCGGGCAGCTCGGTGGCGTAGATCGCCATCAGCCGGCTCAGTCCGGCCTCCACCGGCTCGGCGTAGACGACGTCCGCGGCCTCCAGGCCCGTCTGCGGGCGGGCCCCGCGCACGTTGTCGACCTTCACGGCGAGTACGGGTCCCGGAGCGGGGGCGGCGCTGTGCGACCGCTCCGGTTCCGGCGCCCGCCCGTCCTGCCGCGCGTCGGGCCCCGCCGTGCAGCCCGCCGCGGCCAGCGAGACCGCCACCGCCGCCGTCAGCAGGGCGGCATACCGTCCCCTGCGTGTTCCTCGTCGCATCCCGACCATCCGTCCGCCCATCCCGTGTCATTGATTGTGCGCTTCTTGAAGCATTTAGTGCCATACCTGAATGAATCTCATACGGCACACGGAACGGGGCAGATAATCCGCTGTTCGGCCGAAAAGACCGCCGGGTTCGGCGACGGGAGCCCCGGGGTACCCGGCCGCCACGCAGAACCGACGCGCACGGCGACGGAGGGAGCGCGGGCGATGAAGGCAGTGACATGGCAGGGCAAGCGGGACGTGCGGGTCGAGGACGTGCCGGACCCGAGGATCGAGGAACCGACCGACGCGGTCATCCGCGTCACCTCGTCGGGACTGTGCGGCTCCGACCTGCACCTCTACGAGGTGCTCACGCCGTTCATGACGCCGGGCGACATCCTCGGCCATGAGCCGATGGGCATCGTGGAGGAGGTCGGGCCCGAGGTGACGAACCTGAAGCCGGGCGACCGGGTCGTGGTCCCGTTCCAGATCGCGTGCGGACACTGCTACATGTGCGACACCGGCCTGCCGACCCAGTGCGAGACCACTCAGGTCACCGGCGAGGGCATGGGCGCCCCGCTGTTCGGCTACACCCGTCTGTACGGCGCGGTGCCCGGCGGCCAGGCCGAGTACCTGCGGGTGCCGCAGGCCCAGTACGGCCCGATCAAGGTGCCCGAGGGCCCGGCCGACGACCGCTTCGTCTACCTCTCCGACGTCCTGCCCACCGCCTGGCAGGCGGTCGCCTACGCCGCCGTCCCGCAGGGCGGCAGCCTCGCCGTGCTGGGACTCGGCCCGATCGGCGACATGGCCTGCCGGATCGCCCGGCTCAAGGGCGTCGACAAGGTGTTCGGCGTGGACCTCGTGCCCGAGCGGCTGGAGCGGGCCCGCGCACGGGGCGTGGAGACCTACGACCTCAGGTCCTCCGACGACGAGAAGGAACTCGTCGCCGCGATCCAGGACCGGACGGACGGCCGCGGCCCCGACGCCGTGATCGACGCGGTCGGCACCGAGGCGCACGGCGGCGCCGTGGCCAAGCTGGTGCAGCAGACCGCCGCGGTGATGCCCCGGGCCATCGGCGGACCCCTGGCGGAGCGGTTCAGCGTCGACCGGATGGCCGCCCTCTACACCGCCATCGACCTGGTGCGCCGCGGCGGCACCATCTCGCTGTCCGGCGTGTACGGCGGCATGGCCGACCCGATGCCCATGCTCACCCTGTTCGACAAGCAGGTCCAGCTGCGGATGGGCCAGGCCAACGTCCGCCGCTGGAGCGACGAGATCGTGCCGTACCTGACCGACCAGGACCCCCTCGGTGTCGACGGCTTCGCCACCCACCGGGTGCCGCTGGCGGACGCGCCGCACGCGTACGAGATGTTCCAGAAGAAGCAGGACGGCGCGGTCAAGGTCCTGATGAAGCCGTAACCGGCCGGCCGGCGCCTCAGGGCCCGCCCAGGATCTCCGCCAGGTCGTACCGGACCGGCTCCTCCAGCTGCGCGTACGTACAGCTCTCCGGGGTCCGGTCCGGGCGCCAGCGGCGGAAGCGGGCCGTGTGGCGGAAGCGCGCCCCGTTCTCCATGTGGTCGTACGCCACCTCGACGACCCGCTCGGGACGCAGCGGCACCCAGGACAGGTCCTTCTTGCCCGACCACCGGCTCGGCGCGCCGGGCAGCCGCGCCGACTCGTGGGCGGCCTCCTCGGCCCACGCGGCCCACGGATGCCCCCGGGCGTCCTCCATGCGCAGCGGCTCCAGCTGCTCCACCAGCTCGGCCCGGCGCTTCATCGTGAAGGCGGCGCTCACGCCCACGTGCTGGAGCACGCCCCGGTCGTCGTACAGCCCGAGCAGCAGCGAGCCGACCACCGGCCCGCTCTTGTGGAGGCGGTAGCCGGCGACGACCACGTCGGCCGTGCGCTCGTGCTTGATCTTGTACATGGCCCGCTCGTCCTGCCGGTACCGCAGGTCGAGCGGCTTGGCGACCACCCCGTCCAGACCCGCCCCCTCGTACTGCTCGAACCACCGCCGGGCCACCTCGATGTCGTCCGTCGCCGGCGCCACGTGCACCGGTGGCGTGACCCCGGACAGCGCCCGCACCAGCAGCGCCCGCCGGTCGGCCAGGCCCACGTCCACCAGGGACTGGTCGTCGAGGGCCAGCAGGTCGAAGGCGACCAGCGAGGCCGGAGTGCGCTCCGCCAGCATCCGCACCCGGGAGTCGGCCGGATGGATCCGCTCGGTGAGCGCGTCGAAGTCCAGGTGCCCGTCCCGCGCGATCACGATCTCCCCGTCCACCACGCACCGCTCGGGCAACCGCTCCCGCACCGCGTCCACCAGCTCCGGGAAGTACCTGGTCAACGGCTTGCCCGTCCGGCTGCCCAGCTCCACCTCGGCACCGTCCCGGAACACGATCGCCCGAAACCCGTCCCACTTCGCCTCGTAGTGCATCCCCGGCGGAATCCTCGCCACGGACTTGGCGAGCATCGGCTTCACGGGCGGCATGACGGGGAGCTCCATGGTCCGATTCTGTACGCCGTCGCCCGCCGTCGCCTGATATGCGAAGCTCCCGTGCTGCGCCTACCGTGGCTCGCATGGCAGAAGCGGTGGAGCTGGAGGCGGGTGGGCGGAGCGTGCGGCTGTCCAGCCCGGGGAAGGTGTTCTTCCCGGAGTGCGGGTACACCAAGCTGGACGTGGCCCGCTACTACCAGGCCGTCGCCCCCGGCATCCTGCGCGCGCTGCGCGACCGGCCCACCACCCTGCAGCGCTACCCGGACGGCATCACCGGCGAGTGGTTCTACCAGAAGCGCGCGCCCAAGGGCATGCCCGACTGGATCCCGACCGCGCACATCACCTTCCCCAGCGGACGCAGCGCCGACGAGATGTGCCCCACCGAGGAGGCCGCCGTCCTGTGGGCCGCCCAGTACGGCACCCTCACCTTCCACCCCTGGCCGGTGCGCCGCGAGGACGTCGACCACCCCGACGAACTGCGCATCGACCTCGATCCGCAGCCCGGCACCGACTACGACGACGCCGCCCGCGCCGCCCACGAACTGCGCGCGGTCCTGGAGGAGTTCGGGGGACTGCGGGGCTGGCCCAAGACCTCCGGCGGGCGTGGCATCCACGTCTTCGTGCCGATCGAGCCGCGCTGGACCTTCACCCAGGTGCGGCGCGCCGCGATCGCCGTCGGCCGCGAGATGGAACGGCGGATGCCCGAGCGGGTCACCATCAAGTGGTGGAAGGAGGAGCGCGGCGAGCGCATCTTCATCGACTACAACCAGACCGCCCGCGACCGCACCATCGCCTCCGCCTACTCCGTGCGCCCCCGCCCGAACGCGCCGGTGTCCGCCCCGCTGACCTGGGACGAGGTGGGCGTCGCGCACCCGCGGGACTTCGACATCACGACCATGCCCGCGCGCTTCGCCGAACTCGGCGACGTGCACGCGGGCATGGACGGGACGCGGTACTCCCTCGACGCCCTGCTGGAGCTGGCGACGAGGGACGAGCACGACCACGGGCTCGGTGATCTGCCGTACCCGCCCGAGTATCCGAAGATGCCGGGCGAGCCGAGCCGGGTCCAGCCCAGCCGGGCCAGGAAGAAGGCTCCCGGCCCGGACTGAGCCACCACGTGACCCCTAGAGGTCCTTGATCCGGACGTCGCGGTACGAGACCACGTCCGACGTGCTGTGCACCTGCAGTCCGATGTAGCCGGAGGCGAACCGCCGCCCGTCGGTGCCCGGGTCGTCCGAGCGCTCGGGGTAGAAGGTCTGGCCGCCGAAGTTGTCGAACTCGTTGATCAGCACACCGTTGCGGTAGACCGAGTAGTGCTGGTCCACCACCCGGATCTCGTAGTCGTTCCAGGTGCCCTTCTCCGTCACGCCCGCGCCGGCCAGGCCGACCCGGTCGAAGCCGTAGAGGGAGCCCGTCTTGTACATGTCGCCGGTCGGGCTGTCGAACACCTGCACCTCGTGCCCGTACTTGATGGCGACCCACTCCGGACGCGACTCCTCCGGGTGGTCGTGCACCTGCGGGAAGCGCACGAAGACGCCGCCGTTGGTGTTCGCCGTACCCGCCGCGTCGTCACGCCACTGGAGCTTCAGCGAGAAGTCGCCGTACTTGCGCTCGGGGAACCACAGCATGCCCATGCCGGGCGTGCTGGTGCTGGAGGTGATCGACCCGTCCGGGTTCAGGCCGAACGAACCGCCGCCCACCTGCTCCCACTTGGCGAAGGAGTCCTGGGTGCCGTCCATGATCGACCGGTAGCCCTCGGTCTGGCCGGGCAGCCCGATCTTCGACTGCTTGGCGGCCTTGTTGATCGCCCGGTACTCCCGCTTGTCGACGACGCCCTCGTCCAGGAGGCCGTCCGTGACCTCACGGACGTGCTTGAGGAAGAGGGCCTGGGACGTCCACTCCTTCTCGTCCTCGATCATCTCGTTGATCCGGCACCGGTTGTTGGTGACCCGGTTCGGCACCCCCGAGTCGACCGTGCCGACGATCACCGTGAGGCGCTCGTCGTACTCCGGGCAGGGCGGCGCGGGGACCCCGCCGGCCACCACCGAGAAGCTCACGGTCAGCGGCTGGGAGGTGTTGCCCGCCTTGTCGCTCGCCCGGTAGGCCACGGTGTGCCGGCCCACCCGGTCGACGACCACGGGGCCGGTGTACGCCAGGTAGGGCCCGGCGTCCAGCGAGTACTCCACACCGGCGACGCCGGAACCACCCTCGTCCGTGGCGTTCACGGTCACCTTCGCGCTGCCGACGTAGGCGCCGTCGGAGTTCTTGGTGCCGTCCACGGTCGCGCCGGTCACCGGCGGGGTGGTGTCCTGCGGGGGAGCGGCGACCACGGTGAAGGCGACGCTCTTCTCCGCGGCGACGTTGCCCGCCTTGTCGGTGGCCCGGTAGCGCACGGTGTGCTCGCCGACCTCGTGCACCATGACCGGCGCCGTGTACGCCGTCCAGGCGCCGTCGCCGACCGCGTACTCGATGGTGTTGACGCCGGAACCGGTGTCGGAGGCGGTGACGGTCACCGTCGCCATGTCGATGTACGCACCGTCCGCGTTCTTCTCACCGCTGACCGTCGCCGAGGTCTCCGGCGCGGTCGTGTCGTCGGTGTCCGGCGCGGCCACCGCGAAGGTGACGCTCTTCTCCTCGGCGGCATTGCCCGCCTTGTCGAACGCCCGGTAGCGCACCACGTGTTCACCGACCTGGTCGACGACGACCGGCGTGGTGTACGGCTGCCAGGCGCCGTCCGCACCGATCGCGTACTCGATCCGCTCCACGCCCGAGCCGCCCTCGTCGGTGGCGGCGATGCTCACGGTCGCGGAACCGACGTAGGCGCCGTCGGCGTTCTGCGTGCCGCCCACCTCGGCCGAGGTCGCCGGCGCCGTGGTGTCCTCGCCACCGCCGCCCTCGGTGACCACGAGCACGCCCGTCATCTGGCCGTGGCCCGGGATCGTGCAGTGGTACATGTACTTGCCGGGGGTGAGGGTGACCTCGGCGGTGTGCTTGCCGCCCTGGGCGTCGTTCGGGTTGGCCAGGATGTTCAGCTGGACGTCCTGGTTGTACGCGGGATCGCTGGTCATGAACGTCAGCGTGTGCGGCATGCCGGTGGTGTTGCCGGTGGCCTCACTGTTCTCGAAGACGATCGTGGCCGGACCGGCCACCGCCGTCTCCGGCGCCGACGTGTACTTGGTGATGTCGTCGCCCGCGGTCCAGGTCAGAACCTGGTCCGCGGCGGCCGCGGCGGGCGCCGCCGCCGGCTGTCCGGAGGCGGAGGTCGCCTGCAGCCCGAGCATCATCAGCAGGCCGGCCAGCAGCGCGGCCCACATTCTTCGTTGGCGTATCATTCGCTCCCCCTCGCCAGCTGTCCGGCGGCCGGCGTCGGGCCGCCGCCCTCGTAGGTGACCCGCCACAGGGCCGACTTGGAGTCCGAGGTGAAGAAGCCGCGGCCGTAGTCGAGGACGTACAGCGCGCCGTCCGGGCCGAACTTCCAGCCCATCAGGTTCTTGATGCCGTCGTTGCCGATCGGCACGATCTTCTTCAGGGACTCCGAGTGCACCGGCAGACCGCCGTCGCCCTGCGTCTTCGGATCCATCAGCACCGCGTTGCGCGGCTGGTCGGCGTCGTAGAAGTCACCGACGAACCACTTGCCGTCCCAGTACGCGGGCCACTTGGTGTCACTGGTGCTCTCGGCGTCGTAGCGGTAGACCGGGCCGTTCATCGCGGCCTGGCCGCCGCCCTTGAGCCAGGGCAGCCGGTAGACGGCCTCGTCCTGCTTGTACGACGGGATGCCGTTCTCGTCGCGCGGGAAGTCGGGGCCGCCGCCCTGCGGCGAGTACCAGATGTTGTTGCCGGTCACCGGCGGCAGGTTCACCAGGCCGTCATTGTTCGGCGACTCGTTCTTCGGGTGGTCGCAGTCGTACCAGCCCAGCGGCTTCGACGGGTCCGGCAGGTTCCGGTCCCGGTACGGCTGCTTGTTGCCCATGCAGTACGGCCAACCGCGGTTGCTCGCCTTGGTGATGGTGGCGAACGTGTCGTACTTGGCCGGACCCCACGTCGGCGACGGGGCGCCGGCGTCCGGGCCGACCCAGCCCGCGTACAGGGTGTCGGTCTTCTTGTCGACGGAGATGCGCGCCGGGTTGCGCACACCCATCACGTAGATCTCGCCGCGCGTCTTGCCCCCGCCCTCGGCGGTCTCCTTGCCGGTGAAGAGGTTGCCCTCCGGGAGGGTGTACGTCCCGTCCGGCTCCGGGTGGATGCGCAGGATCTTGCCGTTGAGGTTGTTGGTGTTGCCGGCGGTGCGCCGCGCGTCGGCGAAGGACACGCCCTTGAAGTTCGGCTGCGGGTTGTTGCCCGAGTAACCGTCGCTGAAGCCACTGGAGTTGTTGTCACCGGTGGCGATGTACAGGTTGCCCTTGGAGTCCCAGGCCATCCCGCCGCCCGCGTGGCAGCAGCTGTGGATCTGCACCGGCCACTTCAGCAGCACCTTCTCGCTGCCCATGTCCAGCTTGTCGGTCGCCCGGTCGAGGGTGAAGCGGGAGACCCGCCGCTCGGCCATGTGGGTGTCCCGGTTGATCTGCGAGTGCGGGGTGTAGTGCAGGTACACCCACCCGTTCTCCTCGAACTTCGGGTCCAGTTCGATGCCGAGCAGGCCCTCCTCGACCTTGGTCAGCTCGTCGCCGCCGCCCTTGTTGCCGAAGACGGTCAGCGCACCGGCGAGGGTGACCTTGTCGGTCTTCGGGTCCCAGACGTGGACCTCGCCCGTGCCCTTGCCGACGTTCGGGTCGTTCCAGTCGGTCACCACGGGGTGGGAGGAGTCCGTGCCGCCGCGGCCGATGTAGAAGACGCGGCCGTCGGGGGCGGTGACCAGGCCGTGCGGCTCGCCGATCTGGTCGTTCTGGCCGGGCTGGTTGGGGTCGGTCAGGCGCTCGGCCTTGTAGTTGGCGTTGATGGTCGCCTTGCAGTCGGCCTGCGAGATGCGGGTCGTCCACATCAGGGCGCCGCGCAGGTGGGTGCGGAAGTCGGCCTCGTCGTACGACGACACCGTGCCGCCCATGCCGGTGTAGAACGACCGGCCGCCGTCGTAGTCCCGGCACCAGCTGACCGGATGGTCCGCCCCGTTGGCGCTCGCCCCGGGCGCGTACGTCGACTCGCGCACCCGGGCCACGGTGTGGACCTCACCGGACGGGTTCTTCTGCCAGTTCAGCCACTCGTCCGGGCGCTTCCACTCCAGCGGCAGGTCCTTGGTGGCCGGATGACGCCGGTCGCCGACCTCGACCGTGGCCCGCTGGACCTTCGTCGGGCTTCCGGCGGCCGGGCGGGCGCCGACCAGACCGGTGAACCAGTCCGAGTACGGCTCCGCGCGGGCCGCGTCGTGGACGCCGACGAACCCGCCGCCGGCCTCCATGTACGCCTCCAGGCCCGCTTCCTGGGCAGGAGTCAGGACGTCACCGCCGCCGGTCAGGAACACGACCGCGTTGAACCGGCCGAGCTTCTTCTCGTTGGTGAAGACGTTGGCGTTGTCCGTGGCCTCGACCGTGAACTGCTCCTTGGCAGGCCCGGAGAGACCGATCCGCTCGATCGCCGCGATACCGGCGTTCACGACCGGTGACTCCTCCCCGGCCGCGGCGGAACCGTAGAAGATCAGCACCCGTACGTTGGCGCCGCCGGGCGGCGACTTGATCGACATCGTTGTCAGGGATGGGTCCGGCGCCGGACGTGCGCTGGCGGCAGGGCCGGCCAGCAGTCCCGCGGCGACGAAAGCGGCGGTGGCGCACGCCGCCCAGCCTCTTCTTCTCGCGCTCAACCCTCTCAAGGGCATGGGCACCTCCTCGGTCACGGCAGCAGCGCCAAGGAAGCTAGACCTCTTTGCGCGGTACGCCAATAGGTATGACCGGGATCGAACGAACTTTGTCCTGAGTGTGGATAAACGCGGCGGCAACCGGTACGGTCCCACAGGCTCATCACAGCCAATCAGGTCCTGGGTCTGCGCACATTCCGTATCGGCGTGGGGAGTTCGGCATGGACAGGCGAGGCTTCAACCGACGGGTACTGCTGGGCGGCGCGGCCGTCGCGACATCGTTGTCGGTCGCACCGGAGGCCGTGGGCGCGGCAGTCGAGGCCCAAGGGGTCACGGCGAGGACGGCACCGGCCGGGGGCGAGGTGAGACACCTCAAGATGTACGCCGAGAAGCTGCCCGACGGGCAGATGGGCTACGGCTTCGAGAAGGGCAAGGCGTCCGTCCCGGGCCCGCTCATCGAGGTCAACGAGGGCGACACGCTGCACATCGAGTTCACCAACATGATGGACGTACGGGCCAGTCTGCACGTCCACGGCCTGGACTACGAGATCTCCAGCGACGGCACCGCGATGAACAAGAGCGACGTCGAGCCGGGCGGCACCCGTACCTACACCTGGCGCACCCACAAGCCCGGACGTCGCGACGACGGCACCTGGCGGCCGGGCAGCGCGGGCTACTGGCACTACCACGACCACGTCGTCGGCACCGAACACGGCACCGGGGGCATCCGCAACGGCCTGTACGGCCCGGTGATCGTGCGCCGCAAGGGGGACGTGCTGCCGGACGCCACGCACACGATCGTCTTCAACGACATGACCATCAACAACCGCAAACCGCACACCGGGCCCGACTTCGAGGCCACCGTGGGCGACCGCGTCGAGATCGTCATGATCACGCATGGCGAGTACTACCACACCTTCCACATGCACGGTCACCGCTGGGCGGACAACCGCACCGGCATCCTCACCGGCCCCGACGACCCGAGCCGGGTCATCGACAACAAGATCACCGGGCCGGCGGACTCCTTCGGCTTCCAGATCATCGCGGGGGAAGGGGTGGGCGCGGGGGCGTGGATGTACCACTGCCACGTGCAGAGCCACTCCGACATGGGGATGGTGGGCCTGTTCCTGGTGAAGAAGCCGGACGGCACCATCCCGGGGTACGACCCGCACGCCCACGGCGGGGCGACCGCGAAGAGCGGGGAGAGCGGGGCGCCGGCGGGCGAGGCGCCGGCGCAGGGGCACGAGCACCAGCACTGAGCCGACTCCGGCCCAGGGCTCCGGCCCCCGTACCAGCACGTTCCCCGCCCCGTGAGCGCTCCCTCCCGCGCCCCGGCCTGCCGCTATCCTGTGCCGCAGCCGCCGAGGAGGAGTCGCCCGTGACCGAGACCGCGCCGCGCCCCACGCTCGAGGCCGTGGCCGAGCGCGCCGGGGTCTCGCGGGCCACCGTGTCCCGTGTGGTCAACGGTGCCCACGGGGTGCGGGACGCGCTGGCCGAGCGGGTCCGGCGCGCGGTGGAGGAACTCGGATACGTGCCCAACCAAGCCGCACGCTCCCTGGTGACCCGGCGGCACCAGGCCGTCGCCGTCGTCGCCGCGGAACCGGAGACACGGGTCTTCGCCGACCCGTACTTCGCCCAGCAACTGCGCGGCATCAGCAAGGAACTGACGGCCCACGACAACCAGCTCGTCCTGCTGCTCACCGAGGGCCGCGAGGACCATGCCCGCGTCGGGCGCTACCTGGCCGGCGGACACGTCGACGGCGCCCTCGTCTTCTCCCTGCACCTGCACGACCCGCTGCCCGGCCTCGTCCGCAGCGCCGGCGTACCGACCGTCTTCGGCGGGCGCCCCGACTGGGACGACGGGCGGGGCGACGTGGTCTACGTGGACAGCGACAACCGGGGCGGCGCCCGTTCGGCCGTCCGCCACTTGGCCGGGCTCGGCCGCACCCGCATCGCGCACATCACCGGCCCGCTCGACCAGACCTCCGCGGCCGACCGGCTCGCGGGCTTCCGCGACGTCCGGGCCGGCGCCGACCCGGGGCTGATCGCGCGGGGGGACTTCACCTCGGGCGGCGGGGAGCGCGCGATGCGGGAACTGCTCGACCGGTGCCCCGGGCTGGACGCCGTGTTCGCGGCCAACGACCTCACCGCGGCGGGCGCCCTGCGGGTGCTGCGCGAGCGCGGGCGGCTGGTGCCGGACGACGTGGCGGTGGTGGGCTTCGACGACATGCTGCCCGTCGCCGAGGAGACCGACCCGCCGCTGACCACCGTGCGTCAGGACATAGAGGGCATGGGCCGGCTGATGGCCCGCCTGCTGCTGCGCGGCCTGGACGGCGGGACGGCCGACGACGCGGAGGCCCGGGCGGCAGCCCCGTCCGGCGTGATCCTGCCGACCACCCTGGTCCACCGCGCCACGGCGTGAGACGGCACGTCACCGCGTCGCCCGGACCACGCTCCCGGCCCCCGGCCGCGGGACACACATGCGCAGGGGCCGGGCACCATCGCGTGCACGCGAGCACCGGCGGTCACGGAAACGCGCCGCGCGGTGCGAACCCGGACGCCGGACGGGTCACCGCCCTCGGGGTCAGCCGGGCGTGCCCTGGCGCCCTGCGCCGTCCCGTGGCCGTTCCGGTCGGCCGTGTGGCCGGGCATGCCGGTGCGGACCGCGGTGTCGTGCGTCGGCGCGGGTGCGGGGGTCTGGGCGTGCCCTGGCGCCCTGCGCCGTCCCGTGGTCGGCCCGGTGGGCCGTGTCGCCGCGTGTGCGGGGTGCCGGGGGAGCCGGCGCGGGCCGGGGTGTCGGGCCTCGGCGCGGGGTGAGGGCCGGGCGTGCCCCGGGTCCTACCCCTGGCGTGGTGCCGGCCTGAGTACCGCGAAGCGGGCGCCGTACGGGTCGGCGAGGTGGGCGACGCGGCCGACGCCCTCGATGTCCGTCGCGGGCATCCGCACCGTCCCGCCCAGCTCCCCGGTCCGGGCGACCGCGGTGTCCGCGTCGTCGACCGCGAAGTACGGCAGCCATCCGGCGTCCGTGTCCGCCGGGTCCTCGGCGAGCGGGACCATGCCGCCGAACATCGCCTCCTCGCCCTCCCCGGCCGGATTGACACAGGTGTAGGAGCCGCCGGGGAAGGAGACGGCGGAGGTCTCCAGGCCGAGCACCGCACGGTAGTACGCGGCGGCGGCCGCGATGTCCGCCGTGTGCAGCTCCACCCAGCACAGCGCGCCCGTCTCGCCGACCACGTCCAGCCCGCCGCGCCGCCCCGGCTGCCAGAGGCCGAACGGCACCCCGGCCCGGTCGGCGAGGATCGCCATCGTGCCCTGGTCCATGACGTCGGTGGGCTGCACGAGGACACCGCCGTGCGCCTGCTCGGAGGCCTTGGCGGCGGCCCGGGCGTCCGGCGCCTGGAAGTACACCGTCCAGGACGGCGGGCCCTGCTCCTGCGTCGTGCCCATGCCGCCGGCCACGATCCGGCCGTCCAGCTCGAAGAAGCCGTAGCCTCCGGCCTCCGGCCCCGCCGAGCGGAACCGCCAGCCGAAGAGGCCACCGTAGAAGGATGCGGCGCCGTCGAGGTCGGAGGTGCCGACGTCGAGCCAGTTCGGAGCGCCGGTGACGAAACGGGTGGTGAGCATGATCGCCCTCCTCGGAAGGGTCCCGTTGCCTGCTCTGACGAGTCTTCCACCGACCACTGACAACCGCTTCCGCGCGCCGCCGTGCGCCGCCGTGCGGGGCGGAGGACGATCTGATCGGCTGGGAGTGGCGGACGCGCGGCGTTGATACCGCGTTGATCGAACGTTTTTCGTCGCCCGGCACGCTGCTGCGCATGCACATCGAGACGACCCTGACGCCCGACCTCAGCTGGCAGGAGGAGGCGTTGTGCGCGCAGACGGGGGGAGACTTCTTCTTCCCCGAGCCCGGCAGCTCCGTACGGGACGCGAAGCGGATCTGCGCCCTGTGCCCGATCCGCTCGACCTGCCTGGAGTTCGCGCTGAGCAACGACGAGCGATTCGGCGTCTGGGGCGGCCTGTCGGAGAAGGAACGGCTGGCCCTGCGCCGCACCACTCCCTGACCCGCACCACTCTCTGACCCGCGCTCCCGAGCCACACCTGAGCGCGCCCGCGACAATGCGCTGCGCCGCGCCCGTTGCGCCAGGCAGAATCCCGGCATGTCCCGAACCGCCGCACAGCACGAGGCCGAGAGCCTGCTGCACGCCCTCGATCCGCTCGCCCACCCGCGGCGCATGCGGGAACTCGTGGCACGCGCGCGGGAGTCGGCCGAGCCGCGGGCCCTGCTCCGCGAGCTCGAACGGCACGGGGCGTACGGGCGCCGGCTCGCGGTCGTCGCCGCGTCCGCCGCCCGCGACACCGCGTGGATCGCGGACCGGATCGCCGACCCCGACCCGTATGTGCGCGGCCACGCCCTGCGGGTGCCGACAAGCTGGGCGTGCCCGACGCCGCCTTCGGGACGGGGCTCGCCGACGCCTCCGAGGCGGTCCGCCGGAGCCTGCTGCGCGCCGTCGCCGCCGGCGGACGCACCGCCCTCGCCGACCGGCTGGTGGACGGGGTGCGCCGCGACTGGGGCGACACCGAAGCGACCCGCCTGCTGCCGGGCTGCACCACGCCCACGGTCGCCCGCTGCTGCCCGGCCTCCTGTACGCCGTCCGGTCCTGGAACCCGTTCGCCAAGCGGCACCACGCGACGCGGCCCTGGAGGAGACGACGGTCCACGAGTGACACCGGTCCGCGCGCTTCAGCACGGGTCCGCGCGCGGCAGCCGGGGGCGGAAGCGGTGTGCGGGGCCGGGGTCGGGGCGGTCAGCCCGCCGCGCGGGCCGCCATGCGGGCCTTGCGCGCCGCCAGCTTCTCGTCGAACTTTGCGGCCTCGGCGTCCAGCCCGCCCATGTACAGGCCGAGTTCCTCCTGTGCCTGCTGGCCCTCGGGACCGAGGCCGTCGATCTCCATGATCTTGAGGAAGCGCAGCACGGGCTGGATCACGTCGTCGTGGTGGATGCGCAGGTTGTAGACCTCGCCGATCGCCATCTGCGCGGCGGCCCGCTCGAATCCCGGCATGCCGTGACCCGGCATCCGGAAGTTGACGACCACGTCCCGGACCGCCTGCATCGTCAGGTCGGGTGCCAGCTCGAAGGCCGCCTTGAGCAGGTTCCGGTAGAAGACCATGTGCAGGTTCTCGTCGGTCGCGATGCGGGCCAGCATGCGGTCGCAGACCGGGTCGCCGGACTGGTGGCCCGTGTTGCGGTGCGAGATGCGGGTGGCCAGCTCCTGGAAGGCGACGTACGCCACCGAGTGCAGCATGGAGTGCCGGTTGTCCGACTCGAAGCCCTCACTCATGTGGGCCATGCGGAACTGCTCCAGCTGGTCCGGGTCGACCGCGCGCGAGGCGAGCAGGTAGTCGCGCATCACGATGCCGTGCCGGCCCTCCTCGGCGGTCCACCGGTGCACCCAGGTGCCCCAGGCGCCGTCGCGGCCGAAGAGGCTGGCGATCTCGTGGTGGTAGCTGGGGAGGTTGTCCTCCGTCAGCAGGTTCACCACGAGGGCGATCCGGCCGATGTCGGTGACCTTGGACTGTTCCTTCCCCCAGGCCTCGCCGTCCTCGAAGATCCCCGGGAAGTTCCGTGCGTCGCTCCACGGCACGTACTCGTGCGGCATCCAGTCCTTGGCGACCTGAAGATGCCGGTTGAGTTCCTTCTCGACCACTTCCTCCAGCGCGTACAGCAGCCGGGCGTCGGTCCAGTCGGCGGAAGTGCCGAGGTGCGGGGAGACGATCGTCACGAAGAACTCCAGGGGACGTGCGACAGTGCGGAACAGCCCGGCGAGCGGTGCCGGGGAACCTACGGGATCGTAGGCTACGAAACCGTAGGTTACGAGACCGTAGGTTAAACGCACTGTAAAGGTCGCTGATCAGCACCCCGACCGGCCCCACCCGACACGGCCGCGAGAGCCGCAGGTCCGAGGCAGTACGGACGCGCGGTGCACCGTACTCAGGCGTACAGCTCCCGCAGCCGGACCGAGAGGCACGTCACACAGCCCTCCAGCTTCTCGAACTCCCCGATGTCGACGAGCACCGGCTCGTGGCCGAGGTCGGCGAGCAGCTCCGCCGTCTTCGGCGCGCTCGCCGCCATCAGCAGCTTGCTCCCGCCCAGCAGCACCACGTGCGCCCCCGACTCCTCCGGCACCGGCAGGAAGCGGGGGAACAGCGAGGGTACGTCCATCATCGGGATGTGCCCGATCACCGTCCCGTCCGGCAGCGCGGTGACCGCCGACTTCAGGTGCAGCACCTTGCTCACGGGCACCGCGACAACCCGGGCGCCCAGCGGCTCGAACGCCGCCCGCAGCTGCTGCACGCCGGCCGCGTTGGTACGCCCGCCGCGCCCCACGTAGATCGTGTCGCCGATCTTCAGGACATCGCCGCCGTCCAGGGTGCCCGGCTCCCAGACCCAGTTGACCGAGCAGCCGAGCCGGGCCACGGCCTCCTCGACGCCGGCCGTCTCCGCGCGCCGCGACTCGGCGCCGGGCCGCGTGATCAGCGCGACGTTGCGGTACATGACGACCGCGTCCTCGACGAAGACCGAGTCCGGGCAGTCGTCCGCCGGGTCCACCTCCAGCGTCTCCCAGCCGTGCGCTCCGAGGGCCTCGACGTAGGCGTCCCACTGTTCGAGGGCCAGGCCGTGGTCGACCTTCTTCCGCTCGACGTGCGTCACCAGCCCCTCGGCGAGCCTGGGACCGGGGCGGCGGACGAGGGCCTTCTTGCTGGGCACACGGGACCTTTCGTGAGGGCGCGGACCGGCGCGGGTCGGGCGCCGGGGGCCCGGCGCCCGTGACGTGGCGCCGCTCCGCCATCATGCAGCGGGGAGCCGTGCGGAAGGAACCCCCGTCAGCCCCTCGTAGCCCTCCTGAGATGCTCCGCGGTGCTGGAGTTGTGGGCGGCGAGCAGCTCGCGCGGGGTGCCCTCGAAGATCACCCGGCCGCCGTCCCGACCCCCGTCCGGGCCGAGGTCGATCACCCGGTCGGCGTGCGCCACCACGTCCAGGTTGTGCTCGACGACCACGACCGTGTTGCCGGAGTCCACCAGCCGGTCCAGCAGGGCGAGCAGCCCCTCGACGTCCGACATGTGCAGTCCGGTGGTCGGCTCGTCCAGGACGTACACCGCGCCGGTGCGGTGCAGCCGGGTAGCCAGCTTGATGCGCTGGCGCTCGCCCCCGGAGAGCGTGGACAGCGGCTGCCCGAGGGTCAGGTAGGTGAGGCCGACGTCGCGCAGGGCGCGCAGCCGGCGGCGTACCCCGGTGTCGGAGAAGAATCCGAGGGCCTGGTCGGCGGTCATCGCGAGCACGTCGGCGACGGACCGGCCGTCGACCGTCAGCCGCAGCACCTCCTCCCTGAAACGCCGCCCCTCGCAGTCATGGCAGGTGGTCGTCACCGGGTCCATGAAGGCGAGGTCGGTGTGGATGATCCCGCGCCCCTCGCAGGTGCCGCAGGCCCCCGCCGAGTTGAAGCTGAAGAACCCCGGCTCGGCACCGGTCTCCCGCGCGAAGATCTTCCGCACCGTGTCCATGATCCCGAGGTACGTCGCCGGGGTGGAGCGGGCCGAGATGCCGATGGCCGACTGGTCGACGACCACGGCGTCCGGGTGGGCCGCCGTCAGCTCCGCGACCAGCGTGCTCTTGCCCGACCCGGCGACCCCGGTGACCGCGGTCAGCACCCCGGTCGCGAACGCCACCGTCACCTCCCGCAGGTTGTGCCGGTCGGCGCCCTTGACCCACAGCTCACCGGTCGGCGTCCGCACGTTCTCCTTCACCGCCGTACGCCGTCCCAGGCACCGCCCGGTGAGCGTGTCCGAGGCCGCCAGCTCGTCCGGGGTCCCCTCGAACACCACCCGGCCGCCGTCGGCACCGGCCCGCGGCCCCATGTCGACGACGTGGTCGGCCAGCGCGATGACGTCCGGGTCGTGTTCGACCACCAGCACGGTGTTGCCCTTGTCGCGCAGCCGCAGCAGCAGGTCGCCGAGGCGCCCCACGTCACGCGGGTGCAGTCCGACGCTGGGCTCGTCGAAGATGTACGTCATCCCGGTGAGGCTGGAACCGAGGTGCCGCACGGTCTTCAGCCGCTGCCCCTCGCCGCCGGACAGGGTGGCGGTCTCCCGGTCGAGGCTGAGGTAGCCGAGTCCGATCGCCTCCACCCGCTCCAGCGCGGCCACCGCGGCAGCGGCGACGGGCAGGGCCACCGGGTCGTCGATCTCCCTCAGCACGGCGATCAGGTCGGTGATCTGCATCCGCGAGCAGTCGGCGATGGAGTGCCCGTCGATCCGGCTGGCGAGCGCGGCCGCGTTCAGCCGGGCCCCGCCGCAGTCGGGGCAGCGGGCCTCCACCAGGAAGCCGCGCACGAGGTCCCGGGTCTTCTCGCTCATGCCGGACAGGTCCCGCTTGAGGTACAGCCGTTCGAACCGGTCGGCGAGCCCCTCGTACTCGGTGTTCCAGGTCCCGCCCGAGCCGTTGACGGTGACCTTGCTGCCGGGCCGTCCCCGCATCAGGAACGCGCGCTCGGCCGCCGTGAAGTCGCCGACCGGCTTGTGCACGTCCAGTTCCCCGGTGTTGGTGTAGGTCTGCCCCTGCCAGGTCCCGGCGGCGAACGGCGGGAAGCGGACCGCCCCGCCCACCAGCGACCTGGCCGGGTCCAGGATCCGGTCCCAGTCGGGCTGCACCCTGCGGCCCAGGCCGTCGCAGCCGGGGCACATGCCCGACGGGTCGTTGAACGAATACGCCGTCGCCGCTCCGGCGCCGGGGGTGCCGTGCCGGGAGAACAGCACCCGCAGCACCGAGTGGATGTCGGTCATGGTGCCGACGGTGGAGCGGGAGTGGCCGCCGACCGGCCGCTGGTCGACGACGATGGCGGGGGTCAGGTCCTCCAGGGCGTCCGCGTGCGGCCGCTCGTACTTGGGCAGCCGGTTGCGCACGAACCAGGTGAACGTCTCGTTCAGCTGGCGCCGCGACTCCACCGCGATCGTGTCGAACACGACCGACGACTTCCCCGATCCCGAAACGCCGGTGAACACGGTCAGCCGGCCCTTCGGGATGCGGAGCGAGACGTTCTGGAGGTTGTTCTCCCTGGCTCCGGTGATGCTGATGAACTCGCTCATGCCAGGGACGCTAGGCCGAATACCCGACAGCCTCCGGCGTGATTTCCCTCAGCTCCCCCTCCTCGAACAGCAGCCAGCGCGTGATGCCCAGTGACTTCAGGAACGGCAGGTCGTGGCTGGCCACGATCAACGCCCCCTCGTAGGCCTCCAGCGCGGTGGTGAGCTGCCGCACGCTCGACATGTCCAGGTTGTTGGTCGGCTCGTCCAGCATCAGCAGCTGCGGCGCGGGCTCGGCCAGCATCAGGGCCGCCAGCGCCGCCCGGAAGCGTTCGCCGCCGGACAGCGTGGCCGCCTTCCGATCGGCGCGGGCGCCCCGGAACAGGAAGCGAGCCAGCCGCGCCCGGATACGGTTGCCGGTGGCGCCCGGCGCGAACCGGGCCACGTTCTCCGCGACGCTCAGCTCGCCGTCCAGGACGTCCAGGCGCTGCGGCAGGAACCGCAGGGGCACGTGCGCCGTCGCCTCGCCCGCCACCGGTGCCAGCTCCCCGGCGACGGTGCGCAGCAGCGTGGTCTTGCCCGCGCCGTTGCGTCCGATCAGCGCGATCCGCTCGGGACCGTGCAGATCGAGTCCGCCCGCCACCCGGGCGCCGTAGGCCAGCTCCAGCTCGCGCAGGGTCAGCACGGTCCGGCCCGGCGGCACGGCCGTGTACGGCAGGTCGACGCGGATCTCGTCGTCGTCCCGCACGGCCTCCACCGCGTCGTCGAGCCGCTCCTTCGCCTCGGCGAGCTTCTCCTCGTGCATGACGCGGTACTTGCCCGCGGACTGCTGGGCGGTGCGGGCGCGCAGCTTCATCACCGCCCGGGGCTCGCGCTTGGTGTCGTACATCTTCTGCCCGTAGCGCCTGCGCCGGGCCAGGACGACCTGGGCGTCGGCCAGTTCGCGCTTCTGTCTGCGCAGGTCCGACTCGGCGACCCGCACCATGCGCTCGGCCGCCTCCTGCTCCACGGCCAGCGCCTCCTCGTACGCCGTGAGGTTGCCGCCGTACCAGGTGACCGAGCCGGAACGCAGGTCGGCGATCTGGTCGACCCGTTCCAGCAGTTCCCGGTCGTGACTGACCACGACCATCACGCCCGGCCAGGACTCGACGGCCGCGTACAGCCGTCCGCGGGCGTACACGTCGAGGTTGTTGGTGGGCTCGTCCAGGAGCAGGACGTCGGGCCGGCGCAGCAGCAGCGCGGCCAGCCGCAGCAGCACCGACTCGCCGCCCGACACCTCGCCGACGGTGCGGTCGAGGCCGACGTGGCCCAGTCCGAGTCCGCCGAGCGTGGCGAGGGCGCGTTCCTCGACGTCCCAGTCGTCGCCGACGGTCTCGAAGTGCTCCTCGCTCACGTCGCCCGCCTCGATGGCGTGCAGCGCGGCCCGCCGCCCGTCGATGCCGAGCGCCTCGTCGACGCGCAGCGCGGTGTCGAGCGTGACGTTCTGCGGCAGGTAACCCACCTCGCCGGTCACCCGGACGGCGCCGTCGGCCGGGGTGAGCTCTCCGGCGATCAGCTTCAACAGGGTGGACTTGCCGGCGCCGTTGACACCGACGAGGCCGGTTCTGCCGGGGCCGAAGGCGACGTCGAGTCCCTCGAAGACGGTGGTGCCGTCGGGCCAGGCGAAGGACAGGGACGTACAGGTGAGGGAAGCAGGGGAAGTAGACATACGGGTCTCCGCGGTTGCTCGAAGCGGTCAGGGGCAAACGCGTATCGAGACACCGCAAGCGGGCGGCCGCCGTCGGACGAGGGGAGAGCACGAAGCAAGTCCCGCTCCGTCAGGAGGCACGGACGGCACGGACGGCTCGAACGCCGAGGTCGCACGCGGCGTACACACGTGAGATACGTGTGACGCGGTGTCTCAGGACCTCAGACGAGCAACGTCCTTCTCCAATCGGCGGCAACAGAAGCGGTACCGAACCTAGACAGGGCCGGTTGGCCTGTCAACGCATTTACGCGGACCCCGAGGAGGCCCCCGTGCCCAACGGCTCGCTCTCACTGCCGGCCCGGCTCTGCCTGCTGGCCTGGGACCCCACCGGGTCCACCGCCGCCGACACCGCCCGGGTCCACCACCTGGTGCGTGCCGGCGCTCTCACCGAACTGGCCCAGCGCGGTCTGCTCACCGACGACGAGGGCATCGTCACCCCCGCCGACCTGGACTCCCGCACCGGGGACGCGGTCCTCGACGGGCTGCTGGAACTCGTCCGCGAGTCGCTGCCGCACCGGTGGCGCACCTGGGTGCGGCTGCACGCCAGGGTCACCTTCGACGCCGTACGGGAGCAGTTGGTGGCGCAGGGGTACCTGCGGGCCGAGAAGAGGCGGGTGCTCGGCGTGTTCCCGTCCGTCGAGTACGTGCTGGCGCGGGCCGCCGTGGCGCGGGCGCTGCGCGAGGAGGCGCGATCCGTCCTGGAGGGGCCGCTGCCGGCCGGGGAGGTCTCCGAACGGGACGCGGCCCTGGGCGCGCTGGCGGCCGCCGCCGGCCTGGGCGTCCCGAAGGGCACGCTCGGCGGGGTGCGCGGACGGGACCGGATCACGGAGCTGTCCCGGCGGTGCGCGAGTGCGGCACCCGGCATGCGGAAGATCGTGAGTGAGGTGTGGGACGCGGTGAGCGACGAGAGCGCACGGGCACCGGCGTCCGCGCGCGGCTGAGCGCCGTCCGTCACCGCGGGAGCCGGGGGAGGGGGTCAGCAGCTCCCGCGCATCAGCTCCGCCAGGTCGTGGTCCAGGTCCAGCTGGAGGTGCTCCAGGCCCACCGGCACCAGCTCGCCGGCGGCGTGCAGGAACCGGCGCAGCTCGCCCGAGCGGACATGGATCACGGCGGTGCCCTCGGGCGCGTGGAACTCCAGGACGGTGCGGTCGTACCCGTACGGGCGCACCCGGACGTCACCGTGGCCGTTGGGCTCGGCCATCCCGGCGATGAGCAGCTCGCGGGAGAAGGTCCAGCAGACCTCCACGCCTTCGAGGGTGGCCGGGGCCGGGAAGGTCATGCGGACGGCGAACGGGTCGGCGCGATCGTAGTGCAGGGTGGCGGGAATGCTCGGCATACGCGGCGCGGCGGCGACGAGACGCGCCTCGACGGGCTGCTCGATGACGGTGGACAACGCCTTGCTCCCTCGTGACGGCTGGACGGGCTTCGCGGGTGGTACGGGCCGGGCACTGGAAGAGACGTCGGAATCAGCCCATCCGTGCACACGACGAGCGAGTGACCTCTGTCACCGCGTTCATGCCCGGGAGCCGCCAGGAGTGACACGCCTCTCCTCCCGTGCCCCGCAGGGCACTTGCGGCACGCCCGCATCGCATGTGCGAGCGGTCGCGGCCCTCTGGACGGCGCGCGGGCCGTGGGCTAGCTTCGCCCGCCATGAGGCGCTTGGGAAGCACGCGACGCACGGTACGGTCCGTTCGAGCCGGCGGCAGGCGCACGGGGCGGGTGGCGCTCGCGGGCGCCGTCTGCGCGGCGGCGCTGGCCGCGCTGACCGCCGTACCCGCCCAGGCGCACCAGCGGCCGCACTGGGACGTGAAGGACACCGGGGTCTCGGACGTCCGGTTCCGGGGGCTCGCCGCCGTCAGCCGGCACACCGCCTGGGCGGCCGGCACCGGGGGGACGGTCCTGCGCACCACCGACGGCGGCGACACCTGGCGCGAGGTCTCCCCGCCCGGCGCCGGTGAGCTGGAGTTCCGGGACATCGAGGCATTCGACGCCCGCCGCGCCGTGGTGCTGGCCATCGGCGAGGGCGAGGCGTCCCGGGTCTACCGCACCGACGACGGCGGGGCGACCTGGACCGAGTCCTTCCGCAACACCGACGCGCGGGCCTTCTACGACTGCCTCACCTTCTTCGACCGCCGTCACGGCCTCGCCATGAGCGACCCGGTGGACGGGAGGTTCCGCATCCTGTCGACCAGCGACGGCGGCCGCTCCTGGCAGGTGCTGCCCGACGCGGGGATGCCGGCCGCGCAGGACGGCGAGGCCGGGTTCGCGGCCAGTGGCCAGTGCCTGGTCTCCGCCGGACCGAGGGACGTCTGGCTGGCCACCGGCGGGGCCGCACGCGCGCGCGTGCTGCACTCCGCCGACCGTGGGCTCACCTGGACGGCCACCGACGCGCCGATCCCGGCCGGCGACCCCGCCCGCGGCGTCTTCGCCCTCGCCTTCCGCGACCGCGCCCACGGCCTCGCCGTCGGCGGCGACTACCGCCCCGAGCAGGCCTCCCCGCGGGCCGCCGCCCGGACCGCCGACGCCGGCCGCACCTGGCGCCCCGCCGACCGGCCGCCGCCCGCCTACCGCTCCGGCGTCGCCTGGCTCCCGCACAGCCGCACCACCGCCCTCGCCGTCGGCCCCACCGGCACCGACCTCACCACGGACGGCGGCCAAACCTGGCGCACCGTCGACACCGGGTCCTACGACACCGTGGACTGCACCCCGGACCTTGGCTGTTGGGCCGCCGGCGAGCAGGGCCGGGTCGCCCGGCTGGAGCGCTGACGCCGGGCGGGCAGGGGTGTTTGTCCGTAACGTGGGTAACCGTTCGCTGAACGTGAGAGGAAGTGAGCGGACATGCCGAGCGGTTCCAGCTCCAAGCGGGAGCGGCAGTACGAGCACATCAAGAAGAGCGCGAAGGACCGCGGCGAGAGCACCGGCCGCGCCAAGGAGATCGCGGCGCGGACGGTGAACAAGGAGCGCGCGCAGTCCGGCGAGTCGAAGACCGCCAGCCGCACCTCGACACAGGACAAGTCGCCGAGCAAGCGCGGCGGCCAGCGGTCCGGGAACCGTCAGGGACCCCAGGGGCCCACCTACGACCAGCTGTACCAGGAGGCCAAGCGCCGTGACGTCCACGGCCGTTCGAGCATGAACAAGGGCGAGCTGCGCCAGGCGCTGGGCAAGTGAGCCGCGGCTACCGGCCGGGCGTCTCCCGGTAGCGCTCCAGCGCGGGCGCCGTCTTCGTGGCGATGAACTCGGTGACGCGGTACGCGCACACACCCGCCTTGACGAACGGGTCGCCCGCGGTGATCTCCTCGATCCGCGCACGGTCCCCCGCGACGGCGATGATCACCCCGCCCTCGCGGGGCTCCTTGCGCCCGGAGGCCAGGAACACGCCCTGCTCGTAGAGTCCGTCGAGCCAGACCACGTGCTCCTCCAGCACGGCGTCGACGGCTTCGAGCGGGGCGGTGTAGGACAGCTCCAGTACGAACATGTTCGCGAGCCTACGCCCGGCTCCCGTTAGGCTTGCGGCCACCATGACGACCGTGACCGCGCAGACCCCCGCCGACTGGCCCACGACCGAGGAGCGGGCCCGCGCCGTCCAGGACGAACTACGCGCACGCGTGGTGCTCGACGAGCCCGGACCCCGGCCCGGCACCGGCCGGATCACCGGCGTGGACGTCGCCTACGACGACGAACGCGACGTCGTCGCGGCGGCGGCCGTCGTGCTGGACGCCGCGACCCTCGCCGTCGTCGCCGAGGCCACGGCCGTCGGCCGGATCTCCTTCCCCTACGTGCCCGGCCTGCTCGCGTTCCGGGAGATCCCGACCGTGCTCGCCGCCCTGGAGGCGCTGCCCTGTCCGCCCGGCCTGGTCGTCTGCGACGGATACGGTCTGGCCCACCCGCGCCGCTTCGGCCTGGCGAGCCACCTGGGCGTCCTGACCGGCCTGCCCACGATCGGCGTGGCCAAGAACCCCTTCACCTTCACCTACGACGACCCGGCCGCCCCGCGCGGCAGTACGTCGCCGCTGCTCGCCGGAGCGGAGGAGGTCGGGCGCGCGGTGCGCACCCGCGACGCGGTGAAGCCCGTCTTCGTCTCCGTCGGGCACCGGGTGGACCTCGGCAACGCCTGCGCCCACACCCTGGCCCTGACGCCCGCCTACCGGCTGCCGGAGACCACCCGCAGGGCGGACGCCCTGTGCCGCGCGGCCCTGCGGGACGCCGCCTACCCGGCCTGATCCGCGATGCTCCAGCGGCCCACCTCCCGGTACGCCGAGTCGTATATCTCCGAGCCGTCGCCGGGCCGCAGCGCGTAGTGCTTCAGGTTGCCGCCCCAGTACCGCAGGATCCGCTGCAGTTCGCCCGTGGGGTCCTCGGCGAGGGCGCCCTCGTCCATGGTGACTTCGAGAAGGAACTTCATGCCTTCAAGGGTTTCATTGAACTCCTTCTTGGGACTTCGGCGCGCGTGATGCCCGGGAGCAGCGGGAAGTGCCGAGGAGGACGCCGTGGAAGTCTCAAATCGGCTGTTCCGATCGCGCAGGTGGATCTGAGTACCCGTACGGATGTGCTGCCGGCGGCGGCCCCGGCAGGGTGGACGCATGACGACACACCGTGCACCCAAGTACTCGGCCCGGTCCGGCCGCCCCGTGGAGCGGGCCGTGGTCGTGGGGCTGGTGCTGGCGGTGGGCGCCGGGCTGGCCTGGATCGTCGGGATGATCTACACGATCGCAGGGTGGTCCGGGTAGCGGCGGCCGCCGGACCGCCGCACACCCCCGGACCGGACCGCCGCACACCTCCCGGGGAGCGTTGCTGGTCAGCGCGTCGGGGAACGGCTGATCAGCGCGTCGCGGCCACCCGGAAGCCGATGCCCGCCGCCCGCAGCCGCTCGGTCAGCGCGTCGCCCATCGCCACGGCCGTCGTGACCTGTCCGGCCGTCGGCGGCAGGGAGTCGAGGGCCAGGCAGAGCGCCGCCTCGGCGAACATCTTGGCCGTCTCGTCGTACCCGGGGTCCCCGCCCGCGACCTCGGTGAACACCCTCCGGCCACCGCCCTCGCCCACGAAGCGGACCGAGAACCAGCTCTTGGCCCGCCGCTCGGCGCTCGGTCCCTCGCCCGGCGCGAGCCGCCCGGACAGCCAGCGCCGCGCGGCCGGCACCTGGGCCGCCGCCATCAGCGCGCCCACGGCCGCCACCCCGCCCACCGCGACGGGCAGTCGCCGCACGGCCGCGTAGTGGCGGTAGCGGAAGTCCGGACCGTAGCGGTCCAGAGCCTTCGCGGAGCGGCGCACGATCTGCGCGTCCACGGTCGGCAGCGGCAGCGCCCACGCCCCCACCTCCCCGGCGAACCGCGGCGCCCCGGTCGGCGTCACCACGCGGCGGCCCACCAGACGCGGCTCGTGCCGCCGGCGCTCCAGCGCGGCGGCCCGCAGCGCGCGGCCACGCGCGAACTGGCCCAGCGCGGAGGCGAACGTACCGCCCGAGAAAGCGGCGCCGGCCCGCACGAAGCCGTCCACGGTCAGCGGCACGCCCTCCGGCAGGTGCCGCACGGTGAGGTACACGCCGAGGTCGTGCGGGACGGAGTCGAAGCCGCAGGCGTGCACCAGGCGGGCGCCGGTCTCCCGCGCGCGGGTGTCGTGGCGGACGTAGGCCAGGTCCACGAACTCGGGCTCCCCGGTGAGGTCGAGGTAGTCCGTGCCGGCGTCCGCGCAGGCGGCCACCAGCGCGTCGCCGTACCGGACGTAGGGACCGACCGTCGTGGCCACCACGCGCGCGTGCCCGGCGAGTTCGCGCAGCGAGGCCGGGTCGGACACGTCCGCGAGCAGCACGCCGACGTCCGCCGCGGTGTCCGCCGCACCCGTCAGCCGGTCGCGCAGCCGGCGCAGCCTCTCCTCGCTGCGGCCGGCGATCGCCCAGCGCAGCCCGTCCGGCGCGTGCGCGGCGAGGTACTCCGCCGTCAGCTCGCCGACGAACCCCGTCGCCCCGAACAGCACGATGTCGTACGGCCGGTCGGCCGCTTTCAGCCTGCTCATGACATCCCTCCGTCACCCGTCGGCAACCCCTGGGCCCGCAGCACGCGCCGTTGCCGGTGGCCGAGGCTAGCGTGAGGAGCGCGCGGCCCGGCGAGGAGCCTGCACCATAATTGGCTAAGCGCTTGCTCGCCCGGGTCTTGTGCCCAGTGGAACACGTTCTTAGCATCACTGGTGTTACATCGGTTGTGTCACAGAGCTGGGGGCTGGATGTCGGAAGCGAAGACGCCGACGCGGACGCCGGGCGCCGACGGCCCGCTCACTGGTGTGCGCGTGGTCGAGCTGGCCGGGATCGGTCCCGGCCCGTTCGCCGCCATGCTCCTGGCCGACCTGGGCGCCGACGTCGTGCGTGTCGACCGTCCCGGCGGGCCCGGCCTCGGCATCGACCCCGCCCACGACGTGACCAACCGCAACAAGCGCTCCGTGGTCGTCGACCTCAAGGCACCGGACGGCCCGGCCCGCGTCCTCGACCTCGCCGAACGCGCCGACGTCCTGATCGAGGGCTACCGCCCCGGCGTCGCCGAACGGCTCGGCATCGGCCCCGCGGACTGCCACGCCCGCAACCCGGCGCTCGTCTACGGCCGCATGACCGGCTGGGGCCAGGAAGGCCCGCTCGCCCCGCGCGCCGGGCACGACATCGGGTACATCGCACTCACCGGCACCCTCGGCATGATCGGCGCCCCCGGCGAGCCCCCGGCCGTCCCCGCCAACCTCCTCGGCGACTACGCGGGCGGCTCCCTCTACCTGGTCGTCGGAATCCTCGCCGCCCTGCACCACGCGCGGGAGAACGGCACCGGGCAGGTCGTGGACGCCGCCATCGTCGACGGCGCCGCCCACCTCTCCGCGATGATCCACGGCATGCTGGCCGCCGGCGGCTGGCAGGACCGGCGCGGCGCCAACCTCCTCGACGGCGGCTGCCCCTTCTACGGCACCTACGAGACCGCCGACGGCCGGTACATGGCGGTCGGCGCCCTGGAGCCCCGGTTCTACGCCGAGTTCACGCGGCTCCTCGGCATCCCCGAGCAGGCACCGGCCCGCGACGACCCGGCCCGCTGGCCCGAGCTGCGCGCGGCCGTCGCCGCCCGGTTCAAGTCCCGTACCCGCGACGAGTGGACGGCGCTCTTCGCGGACTCCGACGCCTGCACCGCTCCCGTCCTGTCGCTGCGCGAGGCCCCGCACCACCCGCACCTCGCCGCCCGCTCCACCTTCACCGACCACGACGGCATCACCCAGCCCGCCCCCGCGCCCCGCTTCTCCGCGACCCCCACCGCCGTACGCACCGGGCCGGCCCTGCCCGGCGCCGGCACCGAGGCCGTGGTCCGCGACTGGGGGCTGGCCCCCGACTGGGCCCCGTCCCCGGCCCCCCTCCCGAACCCCGCAGTCCACAACCCTCAGTGAAAGGCCTGCCAGTGAGCACCGAAGCGTACGTGTACGAGGCGATCCGCACCCCGCGCGGACGCGGCAAGGCGAACGGAGCCCTGCACGGCACGAAGCCCGTCGACCTGGTCGTCGGCCTCATCCACGAGATCCGCGCCCGTTTCCCGGGCCTGGACCCGGCGGCGGTGGACGACATCGTGCTCGGTGTCGTCGGCCCGGTCGGCGACCAGGGCTCGGACATCGCCCGTATCGCGGCGATCGCCGCCGGGCTGCCGGACACGGTGGCGGGCGTGCAGGAGAACCGCTTCTGTGCCTCGGGCCTGGAGGCCGTCAACATGGCGGCGATGAAGGTGCGCTCCGGCTGGGAGGACCTGGTCCTCGCGGGCGGTGTTGAGTCCATGTCCCGCGTCCCCATGGCCTCGGACGGCGGCGCCTGGTTCAACGACCCGATGACCAACCTCGCCACCAACTTCGTCCCGCAGGGCATCGGCGCCGACCTGATCGCGACCATCGAGGGCTTCTCGCGCCGCGACGTCGACGAGTACGCGGCGCTCTCCCAGGAGCGCGCGGCCACCGCGTGGAAGGAGGGCCGCTTCGAGCGCTCCGTCGTGCCGGTGAAGGACCGCGCCGGTCTCACCGTCCTCGACCACGACGAGCACCCGCGGCCCGGCACCACCGCCGACTCCCTCGGGAAGCTCAAGCCGTCCTTCGCCGACATCGGCGAGCTGGGCGGATTCGACGCCGTGGCGCTGCAGAAGTACCACTGGGTGGAGAAGATCGACCACGTCCACCACGCGGGCAACTCCTCCGGCATCGTCGACGGCGCCTCCCTGGTCGCCATCGGCTCCAAGGAGGCCGGCGACCGCCACGGCCTCGCCCCGCGCGCCCGGATCGTCTCCGCCGCCGTGTCCGGTTCCGAGCCCACCATCATGCTCACCGGCCCAGCCCCGGCCACCCGCAAGGCCCTCGCCAAGGCCGGGCTGACCATCGACGACATCGACCTGGTCGAGATCAACGAGGCGTTCGCCGCGGTCGTCCTGCGCTTCGTCAAGGACATGGGCCTGTCCCTGGACAAGGTCAACGTCAACGGCGGCGCCATCGCGCTCGGCCACCCGCTCGGCGCCACCGGCGCGATGATCCTCGGCACGCTCGTCGACGAACTGGAGCGCCAGGACAAGCGGTACGGCCTCGCCACCCTGTGCGTGGGCGGCGGCATGGGCATCGCCACCATCGTCGAGCGCATCTGACCCCCTCCCGACGGATCACGACGGATCACCTGGAGCACACCCTCATGAGCACCGAGCCCACCACCATCCGCTGGGAGCAGGACGACACCGGCGTCGTCACCCTCGTCCTCGACGACCCCGCCCAGTCCGCGAACACCATGAACCAGGCGTTCCGCGACTCCCTGGCGGCGGTCACCGACCGCCTGGAGGCCGAGAAGGACTCCGTCCGCGGCGTCATCGTCACCTCCGCCAAGAAGACCTTCTTCGCCGGCGGTGACCTGCGCGACCTCATCCGCGTCACCCCGGAGACCGCCCAGGACCTCTTCGACGGCGGCATGGCCATCAAGCGCAACCTGCGCCGCATCGAGACCCTCGGCAAGCCCGTCGTCGCCGCCATGAACGGCGCGGCCCTCGGCGGCGGCTACGAGATCGCGCTGGCCTGCCACCACCGCGTCGCCCTCGACGCGCCCGGCTCCAAGATCGGCTGCCCCGAGGTCACCCTCGGCCTGCTCCCCGGAGGCGGCGGCGTCGTCCGCACCGTCCGGATGCTCGGCATCACCGACGCGCTGCTGAAGGTCCTCCTCCAGGGCACCCAGTACAACCCGCGCCGCGCCCAGGAGAACGGCCTGGTCGACGAGGTCGCCGACAGCCGCGAGGACATGCTCGCCAAGGCCCGCGCCTTCATCGACGCCCACCCGGAATCCGCCCAGCCCTGGGACCGGCCCGGCTACCGCATCCCCGGCGGCACCCCGTCCCACCCGAAGTTCGCCGCCAACCTGCCCGCCTTCCCGGCCAACCTGCGCAAGCAGACGAACGGCGCCCCCTACCCGGCGCCGCGCAACATCATGGCCGCCGCCGTCGAGGGCTCCCAGGTCGACTTCGAGACCGCCCAGGTCATCGAGGCCCGCTACTTCGTCGAGCTGGCCGCCGGACAGACCTCGAAGAACATGATCCAGGCGTTCTTCTTCGACCTCCAGGCGGTCAACTCGGGCGCCAACCGCCCCAAGGGCGTCGAGCCGAGGAAGGTCACCAAGGTGGCCGTGCTGGGCGCCGGGATGATGGGCGCGGGCATCGCCTACTCGTGCGCCCGCGCGGGCATCGAGGTCGTGCTGAAGGACGTCGCCCTGGAATCGGCGGTCAAGGGCAAGGCGTACTCGGAGAAGCTGTGCGCGAAGGCGGTGGCGAAGGGGCGTACGAGCCAGGAGAAGGCCGACGCGCTCCTGGCCCGGATCACGCCGACCGCGGAGGTGGGCGACCTGGCGGGGTGCGACGCGGTGATCGAGGCGGTGTTCGAGGACACCGCGCTCAAGCACAAGGTGTTCCAGGAGATCGAGCACGTCGTCGCCCCGGACGCGCTGCTGTGCTCGAACACCTCGACGCTGCCGATCACGGCGCTGGCCGAGGGCGTCGAGCGCCAGGCCGACTTCATCGGGCTGCACTTCTTCTCGCCGGTGGACAAGATGCCGCTGGTGGAGATCATCAAGGGTGAGCGCACCGGAGAGGAGGCGCTGGCGCGGGCGTTCGACCTGGTCCGGCAGATCAGCAAGACGCCGATCGTGGTCAACGACTCGCGGGGCTTCTTCACCTCCCGGGTCATCGGCCATTTCATCAACGAGGGCGTCGCGATGGTCGGCGAGGGCATCGAGCCCGCCTCCGTCGAGCAGGCGGCGGCCCAGGCCGGCTACCCGGCCAAGGTGCTGTCCCTGATGGACGAGCTGACCCTGACCCTCCCGCGGAAGATCCGCCAGGAGACGAAGCGGGCCGTGGAGGAGGCGGGCGGCACCTGGACCGCGCACCCCGCCGAGTCGGTCATCGACCGCATGGTCGACGAGTTCCGGCGCCCCGGACGCAGTGGCGGCGCCGGCTTCTACGAGTACGGCGAGGACGGCAGGCGTGCCGGGCTGTGGCCGGGCCTGCGCGAGCACTTCACCAAGCCGGGGCACGAGATCCCGTTCGCCGACATGCAGGAGCGCATGCTCTTCTCGGAGGCGCTGGACACCGTCAAGCTCCTGGAGGAGGGCGTACTGACCTCCGTCGCCGACGCCAACATCGGCTCGATCCTCGGCATCGGCTTCCCCGGCTGGACCGGCGGCGTCCTGCAGTACATCAACGGCTACGAGGGCGGCCTGCCGGGCTTCGTCGCCCGCGCGCGCGAACTGGCCGACCGCTACGGCGAGCGCTTCACCCCGCCCGCGCTGCTGGTCGAGAAGGCGGAGAAGGGGGAGGTCTTCACGGACGGCCGCTGAGCCGCCGGATCATTCACCGGCCTCCTCGTCGAGCCACTCCCGCAGTTCCTCGCGCAGCGACCGCTGGAACGTGGTGAGCAGCGCCTGCACCACCAGCGGGTGCATGTGGGCGGACAGCGACCGCACGTCCCGCGTGCCGCGTCCGGCGACCGCCTCGCGCAGCAGCCGCGACAGGTCCCGCGCGGCGGCGCGGGAGTGCTCCAGGAGGGCGGTACGGGCGGCGAGGACCGTCTCGGGGGAGAAGGGCACGTCGAGCAGCTCGACGCCGAGCCGGAGCAGCCCGACGTCGACGCGGTAACCCTGGCCGTCGCCGTCGGGCACCACGACGTCCATCGCCCCCAGCCGGTCCACCTCCTCGTCGGTGAGCGGCCGCCCCGCCCGCCTGCCCAGCTCCTCACGGGTGACCCGCTCCACCGTCCGAGGCGCCCAGGAGGCCACCACCGCGCGGTGCAGCGCCAGGTCCTGGGCGCTCAGGTCCTTCGGCAGCTGCCCCAGGTACCGCTCGATCGCGGCCAGCGTCATGCCCTGGTGCTGCAACTCCTCGATCAGCGCCAGCCGGGCCAGGTGCTCCCCGTCGTAGTGCCCCACCCGGCGCGGGCCGATCACCGGCGGCGGCAGCAGACCCTTGGTGCCGTAGAAGCGGACCGTGCGCACCGTGACGCCGGCCCGCGCGGCCAGCTCGTCGATCGTGAGGGTCTGCCCTCCGGCGTCGGCCGCCTCGGTGTCGCTCGTCGTCATGTGTAGCAGTATCGCTGTCTCACCGATGCTGTGACACCTCTTGTGCACCACGTGGAGACCGTCGGTGGATCATGTGAGAAGTCACGCTGTGTGACATGAGCCACCGCATGCCCACGCAGCGTCGTGGGAAGGTGCTGCCTTGGTCTGTGCCGCGAGGGTGGTGCGGGCCTTGTCACTGTACGGACGACCCGGGCACATCCCGCCCGGGCGCACCAGAGAGTGGAACCACCCGTGAGCAAGGACGCCGTCGCCACGGCACAGGCCGCCGCCCACCCACAGGCGGCCGAACGACCCGCGGACGCGGGCGACGCCGGCTACAGCAAGGACCTCAAGGCCCGCCACGTCAACATGATCGCCATCGGCGGCGCGATCGGCACCGGCCTCTTCCTCGGCGCCGGCGGACGCCTGCGCGACGCCGGACCGGCGCTCGCGATCGCCTACCTCGTCGCCGGCGTCTTCGCCTTCTTCGTCGTCAAGGCGCTCGGTGAGCTGGTGCTCTACCGGCCGTCCTCCGGATCCTTCGTGTCGTACGCGCGCGAGTTCCTCGGCGAGAAGGGGGCCTACGTCGCGGGCTGGATGTACTTCCTGAACTGGTCGACGACCGGTATCGCCGACATCACCGCGATCGCGCTGTACACGCACTACTGGAGCATGTTCACGAGCATCCCCCAATGGGTGCTCGCCCTGGTCGCCCTCGCGGTGGTTCTGGCCGTGAACCTCATCTCGGTGAAGATCTTCGGCGAGATGGAGTTCTGGTTCGCGATCGTCAAGGTCGCCACCCTCGTCGGTTTCATGCTGATCGGCATCTTCCTGCTCGCCACCCAGCACGAGGTGAGCGGGCAGTCCCCGGGCGTGGGCATGATCACCGACCACGGCGGCGTCCTCCCGCACGGGGTGATGCCCGTGGTCCTGGTCATGCAGGGCGTGATCTTCTCCTACGCGGCCCTGGAGCTGGTCGGCGTCGCCGCCGGTGAGACCGCTGAGCCGCACAAGATCGTTCCCCGCGCGGTGAACTCGATCATGTGGCGGGTGGCCGTGTTCTACGTCGGCTCGGTCGTGCTCCTGGCCCTGCTGCTGCCGAGTTCGCTCTACTCGGGTGACGAGAGTCCCTTCGTCACGGTGCTGTCGGGGATCGGTGTGCCGGCCGCCGGTGACGTGATGAACCTCGTCGTGCTCACCGCCGCGATGTCGTCGCTGAACTCCGGCCTGTACTCCACCGGCCGCATCCTGCGTTCCATGGCGATGGCGGGCTCCGCGCCCAGGTTCACCGGCGTGATGAGCCGCAGCCAGGTCCCCTACGGCGGCATCCTGCTGACCTGCGCGGTCTGCGTCCTCGGTGTCGGCCTCAACTACCTTGTGCCGAGCAAGGCCTTCGAGATCGTGCTGAACGTCGCCTCCCTGGGCATCATCAGCACCTGGGTGATCATCATGATCTGCCACCTGGTGTTCGTCCGCCGGGCGCGGGCGGGCCTGGTCGAACGGCCGCGCTTCCGGCTGCCCGGCGGCCCCGTCACGGAGATCGTCACGATCGCCTTCCTGCTGGCTGTCATCGGCCTGATGTGGAACGACGAGGAGGTCGGCCGCAAGACCGTGCTGCTGGTGCCCGTGATCGCGGTGATGCTGGTGGCCGGCTGGTTCGGCGTCCGGCGCCGGGTCGCCCACCAGGCCGACCAGGACCTCCCGACACCGGGGAAGTAGCGACCCGGGGCCACTGTCAGTGGTGGCCCGTACGGTGGCGTCATGCTGGAGATCGGATATGTCCGGGGCGACGCCACCGCGCCGTCGGTGAAGGGCGTCAAGGTCATCGCCCACGTGTGCAACGACCTCGGCGGCTGGGGCAAGGGCTTCGTCCTGGCCGTCTCCCGCCGCTGGCCGCAGCCGGAGGCGGCGTACCGGGCCTGGCACCGTGACCGCGCGTCCAACGACTTCGGTCTCGGCGCGGTCCAGTTCGTCCAGGTCGAGCCGTACGTGTGGGTGGCCAACATGATCGGCCAGCGCGGCATACGGACCGGCAGCAAGGGCGCCCCCGTGCGCTACGAGGCCATCGGCACGGCCCTCGGCGACCTCGCCGAAAAGGCGGCCGGGCTGGAGGCGTCCGTGCACATGCCCCGCATAGGCTGCGGCCTGGCCGGCGGCAAGTGGTCCCGCGTGGAGCCGCTCGTCACCGACCGCCTCGCCCGGCGCGGCATCCCCGTGACCGTCTACGACCACGGGGACACGGCCTAGGGCTGTCCGCGACGGCTCAGTGCTCGTGCACGTCGTTCGTCGCGGCGATCTTCCGCCAGGAGCGGGGCTGCGCGGGCGCCTCGGAGTTCTTCGCGAGCGACTGCGCGCGCGCCGCCGGGGCGTCCGGCTTCGACGGCTGGAACAGCCAGGTGTCGAACAGGGCGGCCAGGGGCTTGCCGGACACCTCCTCGGCGTACCGCTGGAAGTCCGCGACGGACGCGTTGCCGTGGGCGTACTTCGCGGGCCACCCCTTCAGGACGGTGAAGAACGCCTCGTCCCCGATCTCGTTGCGCAGCACCTGCACGGCCAGCGCGCCCCGGTCGTAGACGGCGCCGTCGAACTGGTTCTCGGGGCCCGGGTCACCGGGCCGCACCGTCCAGAACGCGTCGTCGGCCGGGTGCGAGGCGTACGTGTAGTCGGCCAGTTCCTGTGCCGTGCCCTCGCCCTCGTGCTCGGACCACAGCCACTGGGCGTACCGCGCGAAGCCCTCGTTGATCCAGATGTCCTTCCAGCCGCGCACCGAGACCAGGTCGCCGTACCACTGGTGGGCCAGTTCGTGCACGACGACGGACACGTTCGACCCGTTCGCGAACTGCCGCGGGCTGTAGAACGGCCGGGTCTGCGTCTCCAGCGCGTACCCGGTGGTGGTGTTCGGCACGTAGCCGCCGAGCGCGTTGAACGGATACGGCCCGAAGTACTCGCTCAGCCAGTCGGCGACCTCCCCGGTCCGCTCCACGCTGGCCCGCGCCGCGCCGTCGTTCGCGCCCAGGTCCCTGCTGTAGGCGTTGACGACCGGGATGCCGCCCTCGGTGGTGCCGGTGGTGAGGTCGAACTTCCCGACCGCCAGCGTGGCGAGGTACGTGGCCTGCGGCCGGTCCGAGCGCCAGTTCCAGCGCGTCCAGCCGAGCCGTGAACTCGTCGACTGGAGAGTGCCGTTGGAGATCGCCTGGGTGCCGTCCGGCACCTGCACCGACACGTCGTAGGTGGCCTTGTCGAGCGGGTGGTCGTTGCTGGGGAACCACCACGCGGCGGCCTCGGGCTCGTTGGCGGCGACGCCGCCGTCCGGGGTGCGGTGCCAGCTGGTGAAGCCGTACGCCTCCTCGGAGGACGGCACACCGCTGTAGCGGACGACCACGGTGACGGGCGTGCCCTTGTCGAGCGGGTGCTTCGGCGTGATCTCCAGCTCCTGCTCGCCCGAGGTCCTGAACGACGCCTTGGCACCGTTCACCCGCACCTCGTCGACGTCCAGCAGGAAGTCCAGGTTGAACCGGGACAGGTCCGCGGTGGTGCGGGCCAGGATCGTCGCCGTTCCCTCCAGCCGGTCGGTGGCGGGCTGGTACTTGAGACGCAGGTCGTAGTGCGAGACGTCGTAGCCGCCGTTGCCGTAGGCCGGGTAGTAGGGGTCGCCGATGCCCGGAGCGCCGGGGGAGTGGGCAGCCGCCGACGCCGGGATCGCCAGCATGAGGGAGGCGGCGCCCAGTGCGCCCGGCACGATGAATCTGCGGTGCACGAAAGCTCCAAGTCGTAGAAGCACGAGTTCTGTTCGAGATCCTTCGAAGCCTATTCAGCCCCTGTGGACACCGTCATGTCCACGGCCACCCCTGTCACACGATCGCCATCCGGCCGTCATGAGCCACAACCGGCCCTCTTATGCGCGGGAGTCGGCCGATGTACCGTCCGCGCATGCCGATACGCATGCGCCTCACCCTCCGGAGACCGCTCGCGACGGCGGTCCCGGCCCACCCGTCCGCCCCGCGCGTCGACAAGGGCCCCGTCGGCCCGTGCGCCGACACGCCGACGGCCACCTCGGGCCTCTTCCGCACGTCGGCCCGCGTACCGTTCGCCGGCGGCACCGCCGCGTTCACCAGGGCCACCGCCGGTACGCGGACCACCGCCCCGGCACCCGCGCCGCACCCCGGCGCGAGCACGCCGCACCCCACGCACCGCGTCCCGAAGGGAGGCCGATGAACCGCCTGCGCACCCTCACCGCGACCACCGCGGCCCTCGCCGCGTCCCTCCTGGTCCCGTCCCTCCTCACCGCACCCGCCCACGCCGACGGCCCCGCGCCCCACCCGCCCCGCACCGGTTTCGAACGGACGCACGGCGCCCGCTGGACCACCCAGCCGGAGGAACAGGCCCTCCTGGCCGCCGCCGACCGGGCGAGCGGCCGGGTCACCCTCGACCGCATCGGCACCACGAAGCAGAACCGTCCGCTCCAGCTCGTGACCATCGGCAATCCCTTCGCCGCCGGCAAGGTGCTCCTCGTGTGCAGCCAGCACGGCGACGAACCCTCCGGCCGCGAGGCCTGCCTGACCACCGTGCGGGACCTCGCGTACGCCACCGACCGCGCGACCCGGCGCTTCCTGGACCGCACCGCCGTGCTGGTCGTGCCCACCGCCAACCCCGACGGCCGGGCCGCCGACACCCGCGGCAACGGCGACGGCGTCGACGTCAACCGCGACCACCTGGCCCTGGCGACGGCGGAGGCCAGCGCCCTGGCCGCCGTCGTCCGCGACGAGCGCCCCGACGTCATCTACGACCTGCACGAGTACGGTGCCACGCCCCCGTACTACGACAAGGACCTCTTCGACCTCTGGCCGCGCAACCTCAACACCCGTACGCCGGTCCACGACGAGGCCCGCACCCTGTCCGGCGCGTACGTCCGCCCCGCCGCCGAGCGCGCCGGGTACTCGACGGGCACGTACGGCATCTGGACCGACCCGGAAACCGGCGACCCCGTCAAACAGACCGCCGGCGACGGCCAGGAACGCATCCTGCGCAACATGTCCGGCGTGAAGCACGCGGTCGGCCTGCTCATCGAGAGCCGTGTCGACGCCCTCACGGACGCCGAGCGCGCGGACCCGGCCCTCAACCACCGGCGCCGGGTGGACTCCCAGCTCGCCGCCCTGGACGGCATGTTCCGCTTCGCGGACGTACGGCGTGGACGCGTCGAGGCGGCCACGGACGCCGCCCGCCGGGCCGGACTGGCCGATTCCGGACCCGTGTACCTGGGCGGCGCGGACAACGACCCGGCCGAGGACTCCGAGGTGGTCCAGGACCCGCCCTGCGGCTACCGGCTGACCCCCGCCCAGTACCGGGACGTCGCGGACGAACTCGCCCTGCACGGTGTACGGGCGCTCCCGACCGGGGAGAAGGGCGCCTATGTACCGCTGCGCCAGTCACAGCGTGCCCTGGTGCCGCTGCTCCTGGACGAGCGCGCCGCGTACCACCTGACGGTGGGCGAACCGGACGCCCACTGTTGAGGAGGTGAGTTCCGCGTCTTACGTGGTAGGGGCGTAGCGGTGGAGTATTTTCGGCCTGATCGACTGGAAAGGTGCCGCCCGTGACGCAGGACCGACCAAGCGACGAGGAAGAGCACGAAAGAGGAGCGCTGCCGGGTTCGGAAGCGGGCCTGCCGGGGCGGGAGCACAAGCCTCGGACCGACCGCGTCGTCTTCGGCGTCACGGCGGTCCTGACCCTGGCGTTCGTCGTCTGGGGCGCCGCCGCCACCGACTCGCTGGAGGACGTCTCCAGCAGCATGCTCGGCGGCCTGCTGCACAACGGCGGCTGGGCGTTCACGCTGGCCGCGTCCGGTTTCGTGGTCTTCGCCCTCTGGCTGGCGGCCAGCCGCTACGGCCGCATCCACCTGGGCGCCGAGGGCGAGGAACCCGAGTTCAAGACCGTGTCCTGGGTCGCCATGATGTTCAGCGCGGGCATGGGCATCGGTCTGATGTTCTACGGCGTGAGCGAGCCGCTGGCGCACTACAGCACGCCCCCGCCCGGCACCAGCCCGGCCGACTCCGGTGACCGCATGGCCACGGCCATGGCCACCACCCTCTTCCACTGGACGCTCCACCCGTGGGCGATCTACGCCGTGGTCGGCCTCGGCATCGCCTACAGCACCTTCCGCAGGCGCCGCAGGCAGACCATAAGCGCGGTGTTCACCCCGCTCATCGGCGAGAAGCACGCCAACGGCGCCCCCGGCCGGGTCATCGACATCCTGGCCATCATCGCGACGATCTTCGGCTCCGCGGCCTCGCTCGGCCTCGGCGCGCTGCAGATCGGTTCCGGCATGGAGAAGCTCGACTGGATGGACAAGGTCAGCACCGGACTGCTCGTCGGCATCATCGCGGTGCTGACGGTGGCGTTCGTGGCCTCCGCGATCTCCGGCGTCGAGAAGGGCATCCAGTGGCTGTCCAACACCAACATGGTGCTGGCGCTGCTGCTCGCCGTCTTCGTGTTCATCGCGGGCCCGACCATCCTCATCCTCGACCTGCTGCCGACCTCCGTCTTCGCCTACCTCGGCGACCTGCCCCAGATGGCCGGCCGGACCGAGATCAGCGGCGGCAAGGGGGTCGCGGACTGGCTGGGCAGCTGGACCGTCTTCTACTGGGCGTGGTGGATCTCCTGGACGCCCTTCGTCGGCATGTTCATCGCCCGCATCAGCCGGGGCCGGACGATCCGTCAGTTCATCGGCGGCGTCATCCTGGTGCCCAGCACGGTCAGCCTGGTCTGGTTCGCGATCTTCGGCGGCTCGGCGATGCGGCTGCAGGAGCAGAACCGGCTGGGTGACGACACGACCCCGGAGGGCCAGCTCTTCGGCGTGCTGCAGGAGTACCCCATCGCCACCGCCACCAGCCTGCTGGTGATGATCCTCGTCGGCATCTTCTTCGTCTCGGGCGCCGACGCGGCCTCCATCGTGATGGGCACCCTCTCGCAGAAGGGCGCCCTGGAGCCCAGCCGCTGGGTGGTGGTCGTCTGGGGCGTGGTGACCGGCGCGGTCGCGGCCATCATGCTGCTGATCGGCAGCGGAGAGGCGGACGCGCTCACCGGTCTGCAGAACCTCACGATCCTCGCGGCGGCGCCCTTCGTCATCGTGATGATCTTCATGTGCGTCGCCCTCATGCGCGACCTGCGCCGCGACCCGCTCATGGTGCGCGGCGAGATGGCCTCCGAAGCCGTCGAACTGGCCGTCATCGAGGGGCACAAGCAGTACGAGGGCGACTTCGAGATCCGCATCGGCCCCGGCCCCGGCACGGACGTGGAGGGCGACCCGATCGGCAAGCACCACAAGGACTGACCCCCGAGGGCCCGGCCGCCCGGAACACCGGCGTCAGGAGGCGAGCCGGGCCGCCTCCTGAGCGCAGCCCCAGGCCACGGTGACGCCCGCGCCGCCGTGGCCGTAGTTGTGCACCAGCCGCCGCCCGTCCGGCAGCGCCTCGCGCTCCAGCCGGACCGCGTCCCGGGCCGGCCGCAGCCCCACCAGATGCGCCAGCACCCGCGCCCCGGCGATCTCGGGACGCAGGGCCGCGCACCGCCGCACGATGGCCTCCGCGACCGCCGGGTCCGGCTCGGTCGACCAGGCGTCCTCCTCGGCCGTCCCGCCCAGCAGGAGCCGCCCCGGCTGGGGAAGGAAGTACGTCGTCTCCTCCGAGGCCGCGTCGGCCGAGACCAGCCAGGTGTGGATGCCGGGGTTCTCCACGACGACCAGTTGCCCGCGCACCGGCCGCACCGCCGGGTCCGGCACCAGCTCCCGGGCGCCCAGGCCGGTGCAGTTGACCACGACCGGCGCGTCCGCCTCGGCCAGATCGCTCACCGCGCGGTCCTCGACCGTGCCGCCCGCGGCCACCAGCCGCTCCCGCAGCCACGGCAGATGAGTCGACATGTCGATGAGGGGCAGCCGTGCCCACAACCCCGTCCCGGCGTACTCGGCGGCGCTCGCCGCACGCAGTCCCGGCAGCCGGGCCGCGGCCCACCCGCCCACCTCGTCCAGGCCGGTCTCGCCGAGCACCCCTTCGAGCATGCGTACGCCGGTCTGCCCGGGCCGGGCCGCCAGCTCCTCGTACACGTCCAGGGAACGCAGCGCCCAGGCCTGCGCCAGCGCGACCGGCTCGATCCGGTACGGCCACCACAGTCCGCCCGCGACCACCGAGGTGGTCCGCTCCGCGGGCTCCCGCGTCCACAGCCGGACCCGCCTGCCCCGCTCGGCGAGGACGACGGCCGTCGTCAGCCCGATGACCCCGCCGCCGACCACGACGACGTCGTCATCCTGTTCGTCAACCAGTTCGGTCTCCACACCAGGACGTTAACCGAACGCCCGACGCCGTGCTCCAAGCGGCCCCGGCGCGGGAATACTCACCGCATGGCTGCCGAGTACGCGACCTTCGGTCTGGCCCCGGCGACGCGCGCCGGCGGGGTCCACACCGACGGCGACTTCCAGGTCCACCGCGACTTCATGGACTTCGTCGTCGACGGACGCCCCCTCCTGTTCCGCCTCTGTGACCTGGACGCGGTCTCCCCGCTGGCCTCCGACGTACCGCCCGCCATCTTCACCGCACAGGTCCGCGGCCTGCTGCTGGAGACCGACGCGCCCCTGCCCGGCGGCCGGTACGTCATCTACGGCTGTCCCGAGTGCGCGGACCTGGCCTGCGGCGCGGTGACCGCCGTGATCCTGCGGGACGGCGACGACTTCGTCTGGCGGGACTTCGCCTGGCAGACCGGTGATCACGCCGATCTGGAGCTGAACGGCTACCACGGCATCGGCCCCTACCGCTTCTCCGGCGCCGAGTACCGCGCGGCCCTCGCCACCCTGCTCGACGGCGGAGCCCCGCACCCCCGCCGCAGGGTCCTGCTCATCGGCGCCCGCGTCGCCCTGCTCGCCCGGCTCGCCGCCGCGCTGCGCACCATCGGCATCGGCGCCGACATCACCGAGGACGCCCGTGACGTACCGGCCGAGGAACTGCGCACCTACGGCGCCGTCGCCTTCGGCCGCGCGGTCACCGAGGAGCAGCGCATCCGCGTGCGCCGCGCCTTCGCGGACGCCGGCGCGGACGTGACCCACGTCGACGGCCTGGCCCCGATCGTCCCGGTGCTCGTCGCCCAGATCGAACACGCCCTGGAGCGAGGCCCGGCCGAACGCCGCCGCCTGAGCCGGCTGACGGCGGACGGCGCCGCCGCGGACGTCGAGGTGACCTCGCCCTGCCGGGTACGCCTCACCGCGTACCGACTCGACCGCATCCACCGCACCCACGTCCACGAGGTCCACGACGGCGTACTCGAACCCGGCGGCCACCGCGTCGCCCTGGACGCGGGTGCGGTGAAGGGGGAGGCCTACGTGGTGGCGCGGACCCCGGGAAGCGTGCTGGTGACGGCGGTGACGCGGGGCGGGCCGGGCGGACCGGCAGCGGGGAAACCGGGCTGAGCGGGCGCGGGGAGCGCCGTTAGGATCGACGGTCTGATGACTGCCACCCTCGTCGCCAAGAACCTCGCCGCCGGCCACGGCGACCGCTCCCTGTTCACCGGGCTCGACCTCGTCGTCGCACCCGGTGACGTCATCGGTCTCGTCGGGTCCAACGGCGCGGGCAAGTCCACCCTCCTGCGGATGCTCGCCGGGCTGACCACACCGGAGGAGGGGGAGCTGCGCCTGTCGCCGCCCACCGCCACCGTCGGCCACCTCCCGCAGGAGCCGGAGCGCCGCCCCGGCGAGAGCGTGCGGGAGTTTTTGGCCCGCCGCACCGGCGTCACCGAGGCCCAGCGCGCCATGGACGAGGCCACCCAGGCCCTGGTCGACGGCGCCCCCGGAGCCGACGACGCGTACGCGAGCGCCCTGGAGCGCTGGCTGGCCCTGGGCGGCGCCGACCTCGACGACCGCGCGGAGGAAACCGCCGGCGCGCTGGGCCTGACCGTCGACCTGGACCAGCCGATGACCTCGCTGTCCGGCGGCCAGGCGGCACGCGCCGGCCTCGCCTCCCTCCTCCTCTCCCGCTACGACGTCTTCCTCCTCGACGAGCCGACCAACGACCTGGACCTGGACGGTCTGGAGCGCCTGGAACGCTTCGTGACCGGCCTGCGGGCCGGCACCGTCGTCGTCAGCCACGACCGCGAGTTCCTCACCCGCACCGTCACCAAGGTCCTCGAACTCGACCTCGCCCAGCGGCAGATCAACCTCTTCGGCGGCGGCTACGAGGCGTACCTGGAGGAGCGCGAGGTGGCGCGTCGGCACGCCCGCGACGAGTACGAGGAGTACGCCGACAAGCGGGCCTCCCTCCAGGACCGGGCCCAGACACAGCGCGCCTGGATGGACAAGGGCGTCAAGAACGCCCGGCGCAAGGCGGGCAACGACAATGACAAGATCGGCCGCAAGTTCCGCAGCGAGGCCAGCGAGAAGCAGGCCGCCAAGGCCCGCCAGACCCAGCGCATGATCGAACGCCTGGAGGTCGTCGAGGAACCGCGCAAGGAATGGGACCTGCGCATGGAGATCGCCTCGGCGCCCCGCTCGGGCGCCGTCGTCGCCACCCTGCGCGACGCCGAGGTCCGGCGCGGCGACTTCGTGCTCGGCCCGGTCTCCCTCCAGATCGACTGGGCGGACCGGGTGGCGGTGACGGGAGCCAACGGCGCGGGCAAGTCCACGCTCCTAGGCGCCCTCCTCGGCCGGGTCCCGCTCGACGCCGGGCACGCGGCGCTCGGCTCCGGTGTCCTGCTGGGCGAGGTCGACCAGGCCCGCGAGCTGTTCCACGGGCCCGAGATCCTGCTCGACGCCTTCCGCTCCGCCGTCCCGGACATGGAACCGGCGGAGATCCGCACCCTGCTGGCCAAGTTCTCCCTCAAGGCCGACCACGTCGTCCGCCCGGCGTCGACCCTCTCACCCGGCGAACGCACCAGGGCCGCCCTCGCCCTCCTCCAGGGCCGGGGCGTCAACCTCCTGGTCCTGGACGAGCCGACCAACCACCTCGACCTACCGGCCATCGAACAGCTCGAATCGGCCCTGGACGCCTACGAAGGCACCCTTGTCCTGATCACCCACGACCGCCGCATGCTCAACGCGGTGAGAGTGACCCGCCGCCTGGAGGTAACGAACGGCAAGGTAGTGGAGGCGACCGCATAGCTGCGGGCAGTCGTGCCGCTGGGGCGGCGCGGGCGGGCGGTGGGGGTACCTCCCGCTCGAGCGGAGCCGAGAGCGGGGGAGGCACCCCGCAACGCCGGGCTGCGTGCCCACCCGCCCCAGCCACGACCCCGACCGCTAGGCCAACCCGGCCCGGCGCAACGCGTCCGCCATCGCCCCGTTGGAAGGCGCGGGCGCCGACGACGGCCGCCCCTTCCCCCCGCCGCCGGAGGCACTGCGCTGCTGCCGCTGGCGAGGGGGCCTCCCCTCACGCTCCTTCTTCGGCTCACCCTGCGGAGCCGCTTCGTCGTCCAACCGCAGCGTCAACGAGATCCGCTTCCGCGGAATGTCGACGTCCATCACCTTCACCTTCACGATGTCCCCGGGCTTCACCACGTCCCGCGGGTCCTTCACGAACGTCCTGGACATCGCCGACACGTGCACGAGCCCGTCCTGATGCACACCGACGTCCACGAAGGCCCCGAACGCGGCCACGTTCGTGACGACCCCTTCCAGCACCATCCCGGACGACAGGTCGGAGATCTTCTCCACGCCCTCCTTGAAGGTGGCCGTCTTGAACGCGGGCCGCGGGTCGCGCCCCGGCTTCTCCAGCTCCCGCAGAATGTCCGTGACCGTCGGCAGACCGAACGTCTCGTCCACGAACTGCTCCGGCCTCAGCGACCGCAGCACCGAGGTGTTGCCGATCAGCCCGGTCACCTCCTGCCCCGCGGTCTTCACCATCCGCCGCACCACGGGGTACGCCTCGGGGTGCACGCTGGACGCGTCCAGCGGGTCGTCGCCGCCGCGGATCCGCAGGAAGCCCGCGCACTGCTCGTACGCCTTGGGGCCGAGCCGTGACACCTTCTTCAGCGCGGTCCGCGACGTGAACGGTCCGTTCGCGTCGCGGTGCGCCACGATGTTCTCGGCGAGCCCCGAGGTGATGCCGGACACCCGGGCGAGCAGGGGTGCGGAGGCCGTGTTGACGTCCACCCCCACGCCGTTCACACAGTCCTCGACCACCGCGTCCAGTGAGCGCGACAGCTTCACCTCGGACAGGTCGTGCTGGTACTGGCCGACGCCGATCGACTTCGGGTCGATCTTCACCAGCTCGGCCAGCGGGTCCTGCAGCCGCCGGGCGATCGACACCGCGCCGCGCAGTGAGACGTCCATGTCCGGCAGTTCCTGGGAGGCGAAGGCGGATGCCGAGTACACGGAGGCGCCCGCCTCGGACACCATCACCTTGGTGAGCTTCAACTCCGGGTGCTTGGCGATGAGTTCCCCGGCGAGTTTGTCGGTCTCGCGGGAGGCCGTGCCGTTGCCGATGGCGATCAGGTCGACCGTGTGCTCCTTCGCCAGCCGCGCGAGCCTGGCGATCGCCTCGTCCCAGCGGTTGGCGGGGACGTGCGGGTGGATCACGTCCGTGGCCACGACCTTGCCGGTGGCGTCCACCACGGCGACCTTCACGCCGGTGCGGAAACCGGGGTCGAGGCCGAGCGTCGCGCGGGTGCCCGCCGGGGCGGCCAGCAGCAGGTCACGCAGGTTGGCGGCGAACACGTCGACCGCCTCGTCCTCCGCGGCGGTGCGCAGGCGCAGCCTGAGGTCGATGCCGAGGTGCACCAGGATGCGGGTGCGCCAGGCCCAGCGGACGGTGTCCACCAGCCACTTGTCGGCGGGCCTGCCCCGGTCGGCGATCCCGAACCGGCTCGCGACGATCGCCTCGTACGACGACGGGCCCTCGGTGGGCTCCTCGGGCTCCAGGACGAGGTCGAGCACGTCCTCCTTCTCGCCGCGCAGCATCGCGAGGACGCGGTGCGAGGGCAGCTCGGTGAACGGCTCGGCGAAGTCGAAGTAGTCGGCGAACTTGGCGCCGGCCTCCTCCTTGCCCTCCTTGACCTTGGCGGTGAGCCGCCCGCGCGTCCACATCCGCTCGCGCAGCTCGCCGATCAGGTCGGCGTCCTCGGAGAACTTCTCCGTGAGGATGGAGCGCGCCCCGTCCAGAGCGGCCTGCGGATCGGCCACGCCCTTGCCGGCGTCGACGAACGCGGAAGCCGCGGCCAGAGGGTCCACCGACGCGTCCGCGAGCAGGCTCTCGGCCAGCGGCTCCAGCCCCGCCTCGCGCGCGATCTGCGCCTTGGTCCGCCGCTTCGGCTTGAACGGCAGGTAGATGTCCTCCAGGCGCGCTTTGGTCTCCGCCGCGCGGATGCGCGCCTGAAGCTCCTCCGTGAGCTTGCCCTGCTCGCGCACCGAGTCGAGGATCGCCGTGCGCCGCTCCTCCAGCTCCCGCAGATAGCGCAGCCGTTCCTCGAGTGTGCGCAGCTGCGCGTCGTCGAGCATCTCGGTCGCTTCCTTGCGGTAGCGGGCGATGAAGGGCACCGTCGAGCCGCCGTCGAGGAGCTCGACCGCGGCCTTCACCTGCCGCTCCCGTACGCCGAGCTCGTCGGCGATCCTGCTTTCGATGGACCCTACGTCGGGTGTCGTCACGATCCCGTACCGCCTTCTCACTGAGGTTGCGCGGCAATTGTGGCAGGTGACACCGACAATCGGGGATCAGGGCGCAGTCCGGGCCGGTCGCGACCGACGAGCGGGGCCCGGATCAGACCCTGCGGCTCCGGGTGGAGGACGAGGCCCCGCCGAAGAGCCGGGCCAGGGCCCGGAAGGGAAGCGTCACCACGGTGGCGATCGCTCCACCGATCTGGCGCAGAACGTCTGCGATGGCACGGAACACGTGTAGCCCCTTTCGTTTCCCGGCCGCCTCGGCCGGGAGACCTACGGGTACCTCGGTCGCGGCTTCGCATGCCTGTCCGTACACTCCGTCCGAGCCCGCGCGTGTCGTCAGCGCTTGGCGAGCAGATCCGCCGGGAAGGCGCCCGCGCCGAGCGCCTTGCGCGCGAAGGCCGTCCCGAGTTCCGTCAGGCGCGCCACGCCCTCTGCTCCCAGGTGCGCGTAGGGGGCCGCGTCCAGGCGGTCCGTCTCGCGTTCGATCCCCTCCCGCAGGGCCGTGCCCTCCTCGGTCAGTCCGCCGGTCGCGTCGGTCAGCCCGCGCTCACGCAGCCGGGCGACGGCCGCGTCCCATTCCTGCTGGTTCCAGCCCCGGGTGCCGAAGACCCACCTCGGTGCCAGTCCCTTGCCCGTCGCGGTGTGCGTGACCAGCGCCTCCAGGCCGTCCAGGCCCGCGGTCATGAGCGCGGCGAGGTGACCGTCGCCGCGGTGCTCGCGCAGCAGGGTCGCGGCGTGCCAGAACGCCAGGTGCGGCGCGTCGGGCACGGGCAGGTCCGCGTGGGCCGAGTAGAGCGGGCGGGCGCTGCGCGTACAGCCCTCGGCGGCGCGCAGGGCCAGCTCGGCCGCCTCCGCCATCTCGGCCGACGTCACGGCCTCCTCGCCCAGCAGACGGCGCAGCGTCGCGTCGACGGCGCGCACGCGTGCCGCCAGCGCCTGCTCCGGCGTGACCTTCTCCCACACCGCGGGCACGTGCCGGGCGACGAGATCGTGCTTGTAGTTGTAGAACGCCGCGGTCACGGCACCGGCGCCCACCGGTCCCAGCGCGGCGGCGCGCACCGCGAAGTTGACGGCCGGGGCGTCGGTGACCCCGAGGGCGCCCAGTTCCCGGCCCAGGTCGGGCGAGAAGTAGTGCGTGGAGTGCAGCGAGTTGAGCGCGTTGTGGCAGCGGCGGCCCGCGCGGTCGTCGATGGCGGCAGTTGTCATGCCACGCACGTTACCAACCGCTCAGTACGTACTCCGGGTCCGCGGGACGCATGGCAGGAAAGGAGGGGTCCTCGTCATTGCAGCCGTACGACGGCGGGGCGAAGAATCGACGGCATGGCGCAGCGCACCGGCCGCACCGGCCGCACCGTTCTGGTCCTCCTCTTCGACGACGTCCAGAGCCTCGATGTCACCGGCCCCGTGGAGGTCTTCGCGGGCGCCGAGACGCACACCCCCGGCACGTACTGCATCCGCACGGCGTCGCTGGACGGGGCTCCCGTGCGCACCTCCAGCGGTCTGACCGTCGTACCGGACCAGGCGCTCACCGGCGACCTGCCGGAGCCGGACACCCTGGTCGTCCCCGGCGGCCGGGGCTCTCGGAACCCCGACCCGCGCCTGATCGACTGGCTGCGCGAGCACGGTCCCGGCGCCCGACGCCTGGTCTCCGTGTGCACCGGGGCGATCCTGCTGGCCCGGGCGGGTCTGCTGGACGGCCGCCGCGCCACCACCCACTGGGCCTACAGCGGCCGACTCGGCCGCGACCACCCGGCCGTGGACGTCGATCCCGACCCCATCTACATCCGGGACGGGAACGTGGCCACCTCCGCCGGCGTCACCTCCGGCATCGACCTCGCGCTCGCGCTGGTGGAGGAGGACCTGGGCCGGGACGTCGCCCTGACCGTCGCGCGGCACCTGGTGGTGTTCCTGCGCAGGCCCGGGAACCAGGCCCAGTTCAGCGCGCAGCTCGCCGCCCAGACCGCGCGCCGCGAGCCGCTGCGGCAGCTCCAGCACTGGATCACCGAGCACCCCGGCGCCGATCTGAGCGTCGAGTCCCTCGCCGCCCGCGCCAGTCTCTCGCCGCGCCACTTCGCCCGCGCCTTCCAGGCCGAGACCGGCATGACGCCCGGGCGGTACGTCGACCGGGTCCGCCTGGAACACGCCCGCCGGCTCCTCGAGGACACCGGCGACGGCGTCGAGGAGGTCTCCCGCGCCAGCGGCTACGGCACGCCGGAGGCCATGCGCCGCGCCTTCGTCAAGGCCCTCGGCACCCCACCGGCGGAGTACCGCCGCCGGTTCCGGCCCGCACCGGTCTCCTGACGCGCCGAGCCACCGGCCCGCCGCACGACCCGACCGCGCGGCAGAACCGCACGACCGGACCGCCACGAACCGAAAGAGGCAGCACGTGCAGACAGCCATCGTTCTCTTCGACCGCTTCACCGCCCTCGACGCCGTGGGCCCGTACGAGGTCATGAGCCGCATCCCGGGCGCCGAGACCGTCTTCGTCGCCGAGCGGACCGGCCCGGTGCGCAACGACACGGGGAGCCTGGCGCTCACCGCCGACCGGACCCTCGCGGACCTGACCGAGCCGGATGTCGTCGTCGTGCCGGGCGGTCCCGGCCAGGACGCGCAGATGGACAACGAGACCCTGCTGGACTGGCTCCGCGCCGCCGACGCCACCAGCACCTGGACCACCTCGGTCTGCTCGGGCTCGCTGCTGCTCGCCGCCGCGGGCCTGCTGAGCGGCCGCCGCGCCACCTCGCACTGGCTGGCCCTGGACCTCCTGAAGCAGTACGGCGCCGAGCCGACCGGGGATCGGGTCGTCACCGACGGGAAGTACGTCACCGCGGCCGGTGTCTCCTCCGGCATCGACATGGGCCTCACCCTGGTCGGCCGGATCGCCGGCGACGAGCATGCCCAGGCGGTGCAGCTGCTGACCGAGTACGACCCGCAGCCGCCGTACGACGCGGGTTCCCCCCAGAAGGCGCCCGCCGGTCTCGTCGAGGAGTTCCGCACCAGGAACCGCTTCACCCTGACGTAGGACCGCTCCAGCCGAAACGCGGCTGCCTGCGCTCCAGGAAGGCGGCGACCCCCTCCGCGGTGTCGCCGCTGCGGCGCGCCTGCGCGGCCCAGTGGGCGTCCCGGTCCGTGCGCCCGTTCGCGAACTCCTTCGCCGCGGCCTGCGTCAGCAGCGAGCGGGACGCCAGCACCCGGGTGAACTCCGCCACCCGCTTGCCCAGTTCGCCCTCCGGCAGCACCTCGTCCACCAGACCGGTGCGCAGCGCCCGTGCGGCGTCGATCAACTCCCCGCTGAACAGCAGATACTTCGCGGTGGCGGGCCCCGTCAACGCCACCAGCCGCCGGGTGGCGGACGCCGGATACACGACCCCCAGCTTGGCCGGGGTCACGCCGAACAGCGCCGTCTCCTCGGCGAACCGCAGGTCGCACGCCGCCGCCAGCTGCGCCCCGCCGCCCACGCAGTGGCCCCGGATCGCGGCGAGCGTCGGCTTGGGGAAGGCGGCGAGGGCCTCCTCGGCCCGTACCGCCAGCCCCTGCGCCTCCTCGGCGGACTCGCGCAGGGTCGAGATGTCGGCCCCGGCGCAGAAGGTCGCGCCCTCACCGGTGAGCACCAGCGCCCGCACCCCGGGATCGGCGGCCAGGTCGTCGAGGACGCGGGGCAGGTCCCGCCACATCCCGGCCGTCATGGCGTTGCGCTTGGCCGGGTGGTGGACGACGACGGTGGCGACCGAGTCGGCGACCCGGTGCAGCAGCTGCGGCTCCATGGACCGGATGCTATCCACCGGCCCTTCGGCCGCGAGCGGCCGGGCAGGCGGGACAGGAACGGTCCCGTGTCATGCCTCAACGATCAGAAATCGCTCGATACATGCTGACTTGTGTTCAGTGCTCCGGGGCGGCGCTGTGCGTTACCAACACTCATGGGTGTGGTGACAATCGAGCCCAGGGGTGGCGACCGGACCATGGACGAGACCGGGCCCGCCGGGCCGCTGCCGTACGAAGGTGTCTGGCGGTTCACCGCCCCCGCCGTGGACGCCTCGGTGCCGCAGGCCCGGCACGCCGTGCGCGACCTGCTGACGCGCCAGGGTGTGCCGGTCTCGGACGACGTGACCCAGGCCCTGCTGCTGATCGTCTCGGAACTGGTCACGAACGCGGTCCGGCACGCGGCGGTGCTCTCGCCGGTGCTCGCCGTGGAGGTCGCCGTCGGACCCGAGTGGGTGCGGGTGGCCGTGGAGGACGACCACCCCTACCGTCCGACCGCCCTGGAGACGGACCACGGGCGCACCGGCGGGCGCGGCCTGCTCCTGGTCCGTGAGGTCACCCGGGAGGCGGGCGGCGCCTGCGACGTCGCCCACACCGGGAGCGGCGGCAAGGTGATCTGGGCCGCCCTGCCGCTCAAGCACGCCCTGCGCTAGGGGGTGTCGTGCGGATCAGGCAGGCTCCGCACGACACCCCCCAGGTCACCAGCCCGCGGACGGGCCCGTCAGCTCGCGGACGGCCGGCCGGGCCGCGTCCAGCACCGTCATGAACCACGCCGAGAAGGTGTCCCGCGCGTGCCGCTCGGTCAGCTCCGCCGGGGACACGAAGGCCGTACCCGCCACTTCCTCCGGGTCCGGGCGCGGCTCGGCCTGCACCAGGCCGACGAAGAGGTGGTTGTACTCCTGCTCGACCAGCCCGGAGGCCGGGTCCGGGTGGTTGTAGCGCACCGTGCCCGCCTCGGCGAGCAGGGAGGGCGACACCCCCAGCTCCTCGTACGTCCGCCTGGCCGCCGCGGCGAACGGCGCCTCGCCCGGGTAGGGGTGGCCGCAGCAGGTGTTCGACCACACGCCGGGGGAGTGGTACTTGCCCAGGGCCCGCTGCTGGATCAGCAGCCGCCCCCGCTCGTCGAAGAGGAACACGGAGAAGGCGCGGTGCAGCCGCCCCGGCGGCTGGTGCGCGGAGAGCTTCTCCGCGGTGCCGATCGTGACGCCGTTCTCGTCGACCAGTTCCAGCAAAATCGCGTCTGCGGTGCCGTTCGACGAGCTGGGCGTCGCGGTGGCAGGAGTGATCGGCATACCCATCCTTCACATCGGTCCTCGCGCCCCAAGTGTGCCGTACGAATCCGGCACTCTCGGCACTTCTCGGCACACCCGCATGTCCCGCGTGCCCGTGCCGGCACCGGGGGGCGGCCGGTCGGACACCGAGCAGGGGCCCGATGAGTGATCGTTCCCGGGGCCGCGTCCCGGGAACCTTCCGGTGGGCGATCGGGGGTGCGTGCCGGTGCGTACGCGCCCCCGTCGTCCGCCGTGGCGCCCCCCTGCTCAGCGGCAGAGCCGGGCCTCGTGCTGCGCGTGACCGCTGGGCTCCAGCTGGAACGTGCAGTGCTCGACGTCGAAGTGGTCGCCCAGGCAGCCCTGCAGCTCGTGCAGCATCTTCTCGTGGCCGATCGCGTTCAGCGCGTCGCCGTCCACCACCACGTGCGCCGACAGCACGGGCATGCCCGAGGTGATGGTCCAGGCGTGCAGGTCGTGCACGTCCTCGACCCCGTCGAGGGCCAGGATGTGGGCGCGCACCTCGGCGATGTCCACGCCCTTGGGAGCCGCCTCCAGGAGCACGTCCAGGGTCTCGCGCAGCAGGCGCAAGGTGCGCGGCACGATCATCAGGCCGATGACCAGCGACGCGATCGGGTCGGCCGGCTGCCAGCCCGTGCCCAGGATCACCAGCGCCGAGACGATCACCGCCAGGGAGCCCAGCGCGTCCGCGGCCACCTCCAGGAAGGCGCCCCGCACGTTCAGGCTCTCCTTCTGGCCGCGCATCAGCAGCGACAGCGACACCATGTTCGCCACCAGGCCGATCGCGCCGAAGACGACCGTCGGACCGCCCGCGGTGTCGGCCGGCGTGACGAACCGGTCGATCGCCTCGTACAGGACGTAGCCGCCGACCCCGAGCAGCAGCAGACAGTTGGCGAGGGCGGCGAGGATCTCGGCGCGGGCGTAGCCGAAGGTGCGCCGGTCGCTCGGCGGGCGGCTCGCGAAGTGGACGGCCAGCAGGGCCATGCCGAGCCCCAGGGCGTCCGTCGCCATGTGCGCGGCGTCGGCGATCAGCGCGAGCGAGTCGGCGACCAGCCCGCCGACGATCTCGACGACCATGACGGTGAGGGTGATCGCCAGCGCCACCCGCAGCCTGCCCCGGTAGGCGGCCGTCGCCGTCCCGCCGGCGTGCCCCCCGTGCGCGTGTCCGTGATCGTGCCCAGCCCCCATGAGAAAGCCGCCTCCCTGTGCGTACCGGCGTCCGGTGCCCCGGCGCCCGGATGACAGTCAACTACGGGTAGGGGGTATCGGGCAACGCGGCACTGAACACCGTTGTCATCTGCCCTGACCTGCGAAAACGTTCCGCAGGTCAGGGCGCCGGGAGGCAATCGGAGCCGCAGCCTCCGCCACGCGGCGCACCCGGTCGCCGAGGACCGCCCTGACCCTGTGCGAACAACCGTCGACACTGTGCGATGTCCGCGATGCCCGGTCTGGGAGCGCGGTTTGTGGGGCGGGCCCCGCATCCACGATGATGATCGCGGCAAAGGCGGGAGCAAGCGGCGTGGACCGACCGTCAAACGGGCGGTGAACACGGCGTTCCCGGCATCCGATAACCTCTGCCGACATGCCGCCCGGGTGCCCCAGGCACGGGCGCTCCACCATGCACAGGCCCGGCGTCCACGCGCCGGCACCAGGGAGTGAGTTCGGTTGCCGACCGCCATCCTCACCGGTCAGCCGGTCCCCGGTTCGTCGATCGAGAGCGAGCTGCGGTCCCTGGGGTTCGACGTGCACCTCGCCCTTGGCGCCGCCGACACCGAGACCCTCCTGGCCCGGGCCCCGGGCGAGGAGCGGGTCGCCGTGGTCGACGCCCGCTTCGTGGGCCACCCGCACGCCCTGCGCCTCGGCCTCACCGACCCCCGATTCCCGCTCGCCGCGATCCCGGGCGCCGTGACCGCCCAGCCCGCCGCCCGCCAGGCGCTGACCCGCGCGATGGCCCGGGAGAACTCCGCCGGCGGCGGCACCGCGCATGGGGGTGCCCCCGCGCGAGCGAAGCCGAGCGTGGCGGAGGTGGACAGCCTCGCCGACCGGATCACCGCCGCCCTCGACGCCGACGGCGCCGACGTGCACCGCCCCGAGCTGGGCAGCCTCGTCGCCGCCGTGCCCGCCGACCCGCAGGCCCGCAACGAGGCACGGCAGGCCGTCGCCGCCGTCGACGACGAGGCCGTACGCCTGAAGTCGGCGGTCAAGGCCCGCGACGGCTTCGTCACCACCTTCCTCATCAGCCCCTACTCCCGCTACATCGCCCGCTGGTGCGCGCGGCGCGGGCTGACACCCAACCAGGTCACCACCGCCTCGCTGATCACCGCGCTGATAGCGGCGGGCTGCGCCGCCACCGGCACCCGGGCCGGCTTCGTCGCCGCCGGCGTGCTGCTCATCGCCTCCTTCGTCCTCGACTGCACCGACGGACAGCTCGCCCGCTACTCCCTGCAGTACTCCACCCTCGGCGCCTGGCTCGACGCCACCTTCGACCGCGCCAAGGAGTACGCCTACTACGCGGGCCTCGCGCTCGGAGCCGCCCGCGGCGGCCATGACGACGTATGGGCCCTCGCGCTCGGCGCCATGGTCCTGCAGACCTGCCGGCACGTCGTCGACTTCTCCTTCAACGAGGCCAACCACGACGCCGCCGCCAACACCAGCCCCACCGCCGCCCTCTCCGACAAGCTCGACAGCGTCGGCTGGACGGTCTGGGTGCGCCGCATGATCGTGCTGCCGATCGGTGAACGCTGGGCCATGATCGCCGTCCTGACCGCGCTCACCACGCCCCGGATCACCTTCTACGCCCTGCTGATCGGCTGCGCGTTCGCCGCGACGTACACCACGGCGGGCCGCGTGCTGCGCTCGCTGACCCGCAAGGCCACCCGCACCGACCGGGCGGCGAAGGCGCTGGCCGACCTCGCCGACTCGGGACCGCTCGCCGAGGCCGCCGCCCGGGGCCTGCGCGGCGCCGCCCGCCGGCTGCCCGCGGTCACCGCCCCCGCCGTCGCCCTCCTCGGCGGGGCGGCCGTCGTCGCCACCGCCGCCCTCACCGACTTCGGCGGCCCCTGGCCGCTCGTCGCCGCGATCGTCTACGTGCTGACCTCGGCCCTCGCCGTCGCCCGCCCGCTGAAGGGCGCCCTCGACTGGCTGGTCCCGCCGTTCTTCCGGGCCGCCGAGTACCTCACCGTCCTGGTACTGGCCGCGAAAGCCGACGTGAACGGGGCCCTTCCGGCGGCATTCGGGCTGGTGGCCGCGGTCGCCTACCATCACTACGACACGGTCTACCGCATCCGTGGCGACGCGGGCGCGCCGCCGCAGTGGCTGGTGCGGACGATCGGCGGGCACGAGGGCCGCACGCTGGTGATCTGCGTGCTGGCCGTGCTGCTCACCGCCACACAGTTCAAGGTCGCGCTCACGGTCCTCGCCGTGGCCGTGGCACTCGTGGTGCTCGTCGAGAGCATCCGCTTCTGGGTCGCCGCCCACAAGGTCGGCGCACCCGCCGTACACGACGAAGGAGAACCCGCATGATCGGCCTCGTGCTGGCGGCCGGCGCCGGCCGGCGTCTGCGTCCCTACACCGACACCCTGCCCAAGGCACTGGTGCCGGTCGGCCCCGAGGGGGCGGAGGACAGCATCACGGTGCTGGACCTGACCCTGGCGAACTTCGCCGAGGTCGGCCTGACCGAGGTCGGGATCATCGTCGGCTACCGCAAGGAGGCCGTGTACGACCGCAAGGAGGAGCTGGAGCGCAAGTACGGCGTCAAGCTCACCCTCATCGACAACGACAAGGCCGAGGAGTGGAACAACGCCTACTCCCTGTGGTGCGGCCGTGACGCCCTCAAGGACGGCGTGATCCTCGCCAACGGCGACACCGTCCACCCGGTCTCCGTCGAGAAGACCCTGCTCGCCGCCCGCGGCGACGGCAAGAAGATCATCCTCGCCCTCGATACGGTGAAGAACCTCGCCGAGGAGGAGATGAAGGTCGTCGTCGACCCCGACAAGGGCGTCCAGCGCATCACCAAGCTGATGGACCCGGCCGAGGCGACCGGCGAGTACATCGGCGTCACCCTCATCGAGGGTGAGGCCGCCGCCGACCTGGCCGACGCGCTGAAGGCCACCTTCGAGCGCGACCCGCAGCTGTACTACGAGGACGGCTACCAGGAGCTCGTCAACCGCGGCTTCAAGGTCGACGTGGCGCCGATCGGCGACGTCAAGTGGGTCGAGATCGACAACCACGACGACCTCGCCAAGGGCAGGGAGATCGCGTGCCAGTACTGACGAGGCTCATCCCGTCGCCGGTCGTCGTGGACATCCGCGCGGGTGCCCTCGACGACCTGGGGTGTGTGCTCGCCGACGAGCGCATCTCCCACTCGGGCAAGCTCGCCGTCGCCGTCAGCGGTGGCTCCGGCGCCCGGCTGCGTGAGCGCGTCGCCCCCTCGCTGCCCGGCGCCGACTGGTTCGAGGTCGGCGGCGGCACCCTGGACGACGCGATCAAGCTGGCCGGCGCCATGAAGGGCGGCCACTACGACGCGGTCGTCGGCCTCGGCGGCGGCAAGATCATCGACTGCGCCAAGTTCGCGGCGGCGCGCATCGGCCTCCCGCTGGTCGCCGTGCCGACCAACCTCGCGCACGACGGTCTGTGCTCCCCGGTCGCCACCCTCGACAACGACGCGGGCCGCGGCTCCTACGGTGTGCCGAACCCCATCGCCGTCGTCATCGACCTGGACGTCATCCGCGCGGCCCCGGCCCGCTTCGTGCGCGCCGGCATCGGCGACGCCGTCTCCAACGTCTCCGCGATCGCGGACTGGGAGCTGGCCAACCGGGTCAAGGGCGAGAAGATCGACGGCCTGGCCGCCGCGATGGCCCGTCAGGCCGGTGAGGCCGTGCTCCGGCACCCCGGCGGCATCGGTGACAACGAGTTCCTCCAGGTGCTGGCCGAGGCGCTGGTGCTCAGCGGCATCGCCATGTCGGTCTCCGGCGACTCGCGGCCGTCCTCGGGCGCCTGCCACGAGATCAACCACGCCTTCGACCTGCTCTTCCCCGAGCGCGCGGCCGCCCACGGCGAGCAGTGCGGCCTGGGCGCGGCCTTCGCGATGTACCTGCGCGGGGCCCACGAGGAGTCCGCCCACATGGCCGGGGTCCTGCGGCGGCACGGGCTGCCGGTGCTGCCCGAGGAGATCGGGTTCACCCCCGAGGAGTTCTTCCGGGCCGTGGAGTTCGCCCCCCAGACGCGGCCCGGCCGTTACACGATCCTCGAGCACCTCGACCTGAAAACCGACCAGATCAAGGACCTGTACGCCGACTATGTCAAGGCCATCGGTAGCTGAACTACGCCCGGTCGTCCATCCCGCGGGGGTCAAGGACCGGCGCAGCGGTGAGCACTGGGCGGGACGCCTCTACATGCGTGAGGTCTCGCTGCGGATCGACCGCTACCTGGTGAACACCAGGATCACGCCCAACCAGCTCACGTACCTGATGACCGTCTGCGGCGTGCTCGCGGCCCCGGCGCTGCTGGTGCCGGGCGTCTGGGGCGCCGTGCTCGGCGTGGTCGCGGTCCAGCTGTACCTGCTGCTGGACTGCGTCGACGGCGAGATCGCCCGCTGGCGGAAGCAGTACTCGCTCGGTGGCGTCTACCTCGACCGGGTCGGCGCCTACCTGACCGACGCCGCCGTCCTGGTCGGCCTCGGCCTGCGCGCCGCCGACCTGTGGGGCACCGGACGCATCGACTGGCTGTGGGCGTTCCTCGGCACCCTGGCCGCCCTCGGCGCCATCCTGATCAAGGCCGAGACCGACCTGGTGGGCGTCGCCCGGCACCAGAACGGGATGCCCCCGGTCAAGGAGGCCGCCTCCGAGATCCGCTCCTCCGGCATGGCGCTGGCCCGCCGGGCCGCCGGGGCGCTCAAGTTCCACCGGCTGATCCTCGGCATCGAGGCGTCCCTGCTGATCCTGGTCCTCGCCATCGTCGACCAGGCGCGCGGCGACCTGTTCTTCACCCGCCTCGGCACCGCCGTGCTCGCCGGCATCGCCCTGTTGCAGACCCTGCTGCACCTGGTGTCCATCCTCGCCTCCAGCAGGCTGAAGTGAGCGCGCCCATGAAGGTCGGCGCCGTCGTCATCACGATGGGCAACCGCCCCGAGGAACTGCGCGCCCTGCTCGACTCGGTCGCCCGGCAGGACGGCGACCCGGTCGAGGTGGTGGTGGTCGGCAACGGCTCTCCGGTGCCGGAGGTGCCGGACGGCGTGCGCACCGTCGAGCTGCCCGAGAACCTGGGCATCCCCGGCGGCCGCAACGTCGGCATCGAGGCCTTCGGACCGGGCGGCAGCGACGTCGACATCCTGCTCTTCCTCGACGACGACGGCCTGCTCGCCCGCACCGACACCGCCGAGCTGTGCCGCGAGGCCTTCGCGGCCGACGACGATCTGGGCATCATCAGCTTCCGCATCGCCGACCCGGACACCGGCGAGACCCAGCGCCGGCACGTCCCGCGGCTGCGCGCCTCCGACCCGATGCGCTCCTCCCGGGTCACCACCTTCCTCGGCGGCGCCAACGCGGTGCGCACCCGCGTCCTCACCCAGGTCGGCGGGCTGCCGGACGCGTTCTTCTACGCCCACGAGGAGACCGACCTGGCCTGGCGGGCCCTCGACGCGGGCTGGATGATCGACTACCGGTCCGACATGGTGCTGAACCACCCCACGACCGCGCCCTCCCGGCACGCCGTCTACCACCGCATGGTCGCCCGCAACCGCGTCTGGCTCGCCCGCCGCAACCTCCCCGCGCTGCTGGTCCCGGTCTACCTCGGCGTCTGGATGCTGCTCACCCTGCTGCGCCGGCCGTCGCGACCTGCCCTGAAGGCCTGGTTCGGCGGCTTCCGCGAGGGCTGGGCCACCCCGTGCGGTCCCCGCCGGCCCATGCGGTGGCGTACGGTGTGGCGCCTGACCCGGCTGGGCCGCCCCCCGGTGATCTGACAAGCTCGTACCCGAGAGCGTTCCGGCCCCGACCGGGGCAACCAGGTCCATGCAGGCCCACGCGGCCGAGCATTTTCGAAGACGAAAGTATCCACCAGTGAGTGAGACAACGCACGACGGCACGGTCGCCATGACCAAGCCCGTGTCGCCCGACGAGGGCCTCACACCGGCCCGGCTCGCCGCCAAGTACGGGCTGACCGTGAGCGGTGCCAGACCTTCCCTCGTGGAGTACGTCCGTCAGCTCTGGGGGCGGCGGCACTTCATCCTCGCCTTCTCCCAGGCGAAGCTGACCGCCCAGTACAGCCAGGCGAAGCTCGGCCAGCTGTGGCAGGTGGCCACCCCGCTGCTGAACGCGTTCGTCTACTTCGCGATCTTCGGCTTGATCCTGAACGCGGGCAAGGGCATGCCCAAGGACGTGTACATCCCGTTCCTGGTGACGGGTGTGTTCGTCTTCACCTTCACCCAGTCCTCCGCGATGGCGGGCGTGCGCGCCATCTCCGGCAACCTCGGGCTGGTGCGGGCGCTGCACTTCCCGCGGGCCTCGCTGCCGATCTCGTTCGCGCTCCAGCAGCTCCAGCAGCTGCTGGCCTCGATGATCGTCCTGTTCGCGGTGGTCATCGGCTTCGGCAGCTACCCCTCGCTGTCCTGGCTGCTGGTCCTGCCGGCGCTCGTCCTGCAGTTCCTGTTCAACATGGGCCTGGCGCTCATCGTGGCCCGCATGGGCGCCAAGACGCCGGACCTGGCCCAGCTGATGCCGTTCATCATGCGGACCTGGATGTACGCGTCGGGCGTCATGTTCTCCATCCCGATCATGCTGGAGGACAAGCCCGCCTGGCTCGCCGACGTGCTCCAGTGGAACCCGGCCGCCGTCTACATGGACCTGATCCGCTTCGCGCTGATCGACGGGTACGGCTCCGAGAACCTGCCGCCGCACGTGTGGGCGGTCGCGCTCGGCTGGGCCGTGGTCCTCGCCGTGGGCGGCTTCGTGTACTTCTGGAAGGCGGAGGAGAGGTACGGCCGTGGCTGAGCAGCAGCAGGACCAGCGGGTGCCGACGGTCATCGCGGACGAACTGCACATCGTCTACCGCGTCAACGGCGCCAGGACCGGCAAGGGCAGCGCCACCGCCGCCCTGAGCCGCATGCTCAAGAGAGGCTCCGACGACGCGGCGCGGGGCGTGCGCAAGGTGCATGCCGTGCGCGGGGTCTCCTTCACCGCGTACCGGGGCGAGGCCATCGGCCTGATCGGCTCCAACGGCTCCGGCAAGTCGACGCTGCTGCGGGCCATCGCGGGCCTGCTGCCGGCCGAGCGCGGCAAGGTCTACACCGACGGCCAGCCCTCCCTGCTCGGTGTGAACGCCGCCCTGATGAACGACCTGACCGGCGAGCGGAACGTCATCCTCGGCGGACTGGCGATGGGCATGACCCGTGAGCAGATCAAGGAGCGCTACCAGGACATCGTCGACTTCTCCGGCATCAACGAGAAGGGCGACTTCATCACCCTGCCGATGCGCACCTACTCCTCCGGCATGGCCGCCCGGCTGCGTTTCTCCATCGCCGCGGCCAAGGACCACGACGTCCTGATGATCGACGAGGCCCTGGCAACCGGTGACCGCAAGTTCCAGACCCGCTCCGAGGAGCGCATCCGGGAACTGAAGAAGGAAGCCGGCACCGTCTTTCTGGTCAGCCACAACAACAAGTCCATCCGCGACACCTGCAACCGGGTCCTGTGGCTGGAGCGCGGCGAGCTGCGCATGGACGGCCCGACCGACGAGGTGCTCAAGGAGTACGAGAAGTTCACGGGCAAGTAGCCCGACACGCCGGGGCCCCGCCGGAACTGTTCCGGCGGGGCCCCGCGTCTGCAAAGGAAACGTCAACTCCTGGCGTTCCCAGGAATCTTGAACCCAATCGGTGTGTTGTTGTGATGCGCGGTGCACCCCGACGGACGGCCGTTAGTTGTACAACGTAAGCTGTACCGGTCCTGAAACGCGGCACATGGGGCGATAATGCCCGACACCCTGGAGCGGGCCTGTCGCGCGGGTGGCAGGGCGGCGTGTCCGAAATAGTGTGTATTGGGTCGGCAGTGTAGAACGGGAGATGTGACGGCAATGGCGACGGAAACTCCCCAGCTCCGCGAAGCGTGCGCCGTGCCCGCCCAGGGCAGCCCGCGATGACGGCCACCGACACGGCGCACGCCGTCGACCCGGAGCGCGGCACCCTCGCCAAGGCCGCCGACGAGAACTTCCCCGTCGCCCCCTTCTTCCTGCCCCGCGCCTGGCGCACCGACCTCATGGCGGTGTACGGCTTCGCCCGCCTCGTCGACGACATCGGCGACGGCGACCTCGCCCCGGGCGGAGCGGACGCCCGCCTCCTCGGCGTCCCCGAGGACCGCGCCGACGACCGCCTGCTGATGCTGGACGCCTTCGAGACGGACCTGCGCAGGGTCTTCGACGGCTCCGACGGCCCGCCCCGCCACCCGCTGCTGCGCCGCCTGACGCCCACCGTGCGCCGCCGCGCGCTGACCCCCGAGCCCTTCCTGGGCCTGATCGCCGCCAACCGCCAGGACCAGCTGGTCGCACGGTACGAGACCTACGACGACCTCCTCGCCTACTGCGAGCTGTCCGCCAACCCGGTCGGCCGCCTCGTCCTGGCCGTCACCGGCACCTCGACGCCCGAACGGATCCGCCGCTCCGACGAGATCTGCACCGCCCTGCAGATCGTCGAGCACCTCCAGGACGTCGCCGAGGACCTCGGCCGGGACCGGATCTACCTGCCCGCCGAGGACATGAAACGTTTCCACGTCCAGGAGACGGACCTCGCCGCGCCCACCGCCAACGCGTCCGTGCGCGCCCTGATCGCCTACGAGGCCGGTCGCGCCCGCGACCTGCTGAATGAAGGAGCCCCCCTGGTGGGTAGCGTCCACGGCAGGCTGCGGCTGCTCCTCGCGGGCTTCGTGGCGGGGGGAAGGGCGGCGCTGAACGCGATCGCCGCGGCGGATCACGACGTACTTCCCGGCCCGCCCAAGTCAGGCAAGGTCCACTTGCTGCGCGAGGCGGGCGTGGTCCTGCGAGGAGAGGGGTGATCGGGTCCGTGGAGTCGTCAGCGAACATGTCGGCACCGGTGCTCGCCGCCTACAGCTACTGCGAGGCCGTCACCGGTCAGCAGGCACGCAACTTCGCCTACGGCATCCGGCTGCTGCCCACGCCCAAGCGGCGGGCGATGTCCGCGCTGTACGCGTTCTCGCGCCGGGTCGACGACATCGGCGACGGAGTGCTGGCGGACGACGTCAAGGTCGCCCGGCTGGACGAGACCCGGGCCGTCCTCGCCCGGATCCACGACGGCGCGGTCGACGAGGACGACACCGACCCGGTCGCCGTGGCCCTCGCCCACGCGGCCCGGCAGTTCCCGATCCCGCTCGGCGGCCTCGACGAGCTGATCGACGGCGTCCAGATGGACCTGCGCGGCGAGACCTACGAGACCTGGGACGACCTGAAGGTCTACTGCCGCTGCGTGGCGGGCGCCATCGGACGGCTCTCCCTCGGCGTGTTCGGCACCGAACCGGGGACGCGCGGCGCCGAGCGCGCGCCCGAGTACGCCGACACGCTCGGGCTCGCGCTCCAGCTCACCAACATCCTGCGCGACGTCCGGGAGGACGCCGAGGGCGGCCGTACCTACCTGCCCGCCGACGACCTCGCCAAGTTCGGCTGCTCGGCCGGCTTCAACGGACCGACGCCACCCGAGGGCTCCGACTTCGCGGGCCTCGTGCACTTCGAAGTGCGTCGGGCCCGCGCCCTTTTCGCCGAGGGCTACCGGCTGCTGCCCATGCTCGACCGGCGCAGCGGCGCCTGCGTGGCCGCCATGGCCGGCATCTACCGCCGCCTCCTGGACCGCATCGAGCGCGACCCCGAGGCCGTGCTGCGCGGCCGGGTCTCCCTGCCCGGACGCGAGAAGGCGTACGTCGCCGTGCGCGGTCTGTCTGGCATCGACACCCGGCACGTCACCCGGCGGACCGTCAGGAGGCGCGCCTGATGGACACACCGGGCACACTCGTCACCCGGGACCCGCACAACACCGGCGGCGGGCAGCGGCGGGCAACCCTGCGGTGGCGGTCGGCGTCCCTGACTGAGACGGTCGGCCGTACGCCGTTCACCCACCACGGCGACCGGACAGGGAAGGGCGCACCATGACGCAGGGCAACGGCACGCGCGAGGGCGGGCCGCTCGCGGACGTCTCGGGCCTCGGCCCCGGAGGGCACGCCGTCGTGGTCGGCGGCGGACTCGCCGGGGTCACCACCGCGCTCGCACTCGCCGACGCCGGCGTGCGCGTCACCCTGCTCGAAGGACGCCCCCGGCTGGGCGGGCTGGCCTTCTCCTTCCAGCGCGGCGACCTCACCGTCGACAACGGCCAGCACGTGTACCTGCGCTGCTGCACCGCCTACCGGTGGTTCCTCGACCGGATCGGCGGAGCGGCGCTCGCACCGGTGCAGGACCGTCTCGACGTGCCCGTGGTCGACCTGGCGCGGCCTGAGGGCAACCGGCTCGGCAGACTGCGGCGCGACGCGCTCCCGGTGCCCCTGCACCTGGGGCGCAGCCTGGCGGCCTACCCGCACCTCTCCCTGGCCGAGCGCGCCTCGGTGGGACGTGCCGCGCTCGCGCTGAAGGGGCTCGACCTCGCCGATCCGACCCTGGACACCCAGGACTTCGGCAGCTGGCTGACCGCGCACGGCCAGTCGGCGCGTGCCGTCGAGGCCCTGTGGGACCTGGTCGGGGTCGCCACCCTCAACGCGGTCGCGGGCGACGCCTCGCTGGGGCTCGCCGCGATGGTGTTCAAGACCGGTCTGCTGTCCGACCCGGGAGCGGCCGACATCGGATGGGCCCGTGTCCCGCTGGGCGAACTGCACGACCGGCTGGCCCGCAAGGCGCTCGACTCCGCGGGCGTCCGTACCGAGGTCCGTACACGCGTCACCTCCGTCTCCTTGAACGAGAACGGCGGCTGGAGCGTTCAGGTTCCCGGCGAGACGCTCGAAGCGGACGCGGTCGTCCTCGCCGTACCCCAGCGCGAGGCCCACGACCTGCTGCCGGACGGCGCGCTGGACGCCCCGGAGAATCTTCTGCGGATCGGCACCGCGCCGATCCTCAACATCCACGTGGTCTACGACCGCAAGGTGCTCGCCACGCCCTTCCTCACGGCCCTGGGCACGCCGGTGCAGTGGGTGTTCGACCGTACCGAGGCCTCCGGACTGAAGGAGGGTCAGTACCTGGCGCTGTCCCAGTCGACGGCGCAGAGCGAGATCGACGAGCCCGTGGCCGCGCTGCGCGAGCGGTATCTGCCGGAACTGGAGCGGCTGCTGCCCCGCACCCGGGGTGCCGAGGTGAAGGACTTCTTCGTGACCAGGGAGCGCACGGCGACGTTCGCCCCCGCCCCCGGCGTCGGCCGCCTGAGGCCCGGCGCCCGCACCAAGGCACCCGGCCTCTACCTGGCCGGGGCGTGGACCGCCACCGGGTGGCCCGCGACCATGGAGAGTGCGGTTCGCAGCGGTGTCGGAGCGGTGGCCGCCGCGCTCGGCACCCCGGGCCGGTCCCGCGGCCTCCTTCCCGATTTCTTCGAGGAGGCGGCGTGAAAGCCGATCCACGCGGGACCGGATCCCGCACTCCCGGCACCGCAACTGGAGGAAAGACTGTGCCCACTGTGCCCCCGGCCCCGAAGGCCGATCGACGGACCACGGTGGACGTGACCGCGCTTCTGGAGCGCGGCCGGACCCTGGCCACGCCGGTCCTGCGGGCGGCGGTCGACCGACTGGCGCCTCCCATGGACACCGTCGCCGCCTACCACTTCGGCTGGATCGACGCCCAGGGCAACCCCGCGCACGGCGACGGCGGAAAGGCCGTCCGCCCCGCGCTCGCCGTGCTCTCCGCCGAGGTGACCGGCGCCGCCCCCGAGGTCGGCGTGCCCGGCGCGGTGGCCGTGGAACTGGTGCACAACTTCTCCCTCCTGCACGACGACCTGATGGACGGCGACGAGCAGCGCCGCCACCGCGACACCGTCTGGAAGGTGCACGGCCCCGCCCAGGCCATCCTGGTCGGCGACGCCCTGTTCGCGCTGGCGGGCGAGGTGCTGCTCGAACTGGGCACCGTCGAGGCCGGCCGCGCCACCCGCCGCCTCACCAGCGCCACCCGGGCCCTGATCGACGGTCAGGCCCAGGACATCTCCTACGAGCACCGCGACCGCGTCAGCGTCGAGGAGTGCCTGGAGATGGAGGGCAACAAGACCGGCGCCCTGCTCGCCTCCGCCAGTTCCATCGGCGCGGTGCTCGGCGGCGCCGACGAGCGCACCGCCGACACCCTGGAGAGGTACGGCTACCACCTCGGCCTCGCCTTCCAGGCCGTCGACGACCTGCTGGGCATCTGGGGCGACCCGGACGCCACCGGCAAGCAGACCTGGAGCGACCTGCGCCAGCGCAAGAAGTCGCTGCCGGTCGTCGCCGCCCTCGCGGCCGGGGGGCCCGCCTCCGAGCGGCTCGGCGAGATCCTCGCCGCCGACGCCAAGGCCAGTGACTTCGCGAACTTCTCCGAGGAGGAGTTCGCGGCCCGCGCCGCCCTCATCGAGGAAGCGGGCGGGCGGGAGTGGACCGCCGACGAGGCGCGCCGCCAGCACACCATCGCCATCGAAGCCCTCGACGCCGTCGACATGCCCGACCGGGTGCGGGAGATGTTCACGGCACTCGCGGACTTCGTCGTCGTACGAAAGAGATGATCATTATCGGTCGAATAGCCCTCGCGTAGTCGCCGGCCGGTGTCGTGGAGACACGAGCACCGGCCGACGGCGGACCCAGCAGACGCACCACGCACACTGCACGAAGGGGAAGCCATGACAGCGACGACCGACGGAAGCACCGGGGCCTCCCTGCGGCCCCTGGCAGCCTCGGCCAGTGAAACCGACATCACGATCCCCGCCGCGGCGGCCGGGGTACCAGAAGCCGCCGCACGCGCCACTCGGCGCGCCACCGACTTCCTGCTCTCCCAGCAGGACGCCCAGGGCTGGTGGAAGGGCGACCTCGAGACGAACGTCACGATGGACGCCGAGGACCTGCTCCTGCGTCAGTTCCTGGGCATCCAGGACGCGGAGACCACCCGCGCCGCCGCCCTGTTCATCCGCGGCGAGCAGCGCGAGGACGGCACCTGGGCCACCTTCTACGGCGGCCCCGGCGAACTGTCCACCACCATCGAGGCCTACGTCGCCCTCCGCCTGGCCGGCGACGCGCCCGACGCACCCCACATGGCGCGGGCCTCCGAGTGGATCAGGTCCCGCGGCGGCATCGCCTCCGCCCGGGTCTTCACCCGGATCTGGCTCGCCCTGTTCGGCTGGTGGAAATGGGACGACCTGCCCGAACTCCCGCCGGAGCTCATCTACTTCCCCACCTGGGTCCCGCTCAACATCTACGACTTCGGCTGCTGGGCCCGGCAGACCATCGTGCCGCTCACCATCGTCTCCGCGAAGCGGCCGGTGCGCCCCGCGCCGTTCCCGCTGGACGAACTGCACACCGACCCGGCCCGGCCCAACCCCCCGCGCCCACTGGCACCCGCGGCCAGCTGGGACGGCGCCTTCCAGCGCATCGACAAGGCCCTGCACGCCTACCGCAAGGTCGCCCCGCGCCGCCTGCGCCGGGCCGCGATGAACAGCGCCGCCCGCTGGATCATCGAGCGGCAGGAGAACGACGGCTGCTGGGGCGGCATCCAGCCCCCGGCGGTCTACTCGGTCATCGCCCTCTACCTGCTCGGCTACGACCTCGAACACCCCGTGATGCGCGCGGGCCTGGAGTCGCTGGACCGTTTCGCCGTGTGGCGCGAGGACGGGGCCCGGATGATCGAGGCCTGCCAGTCCCCGGTGTGGGACACCTGCCTGGCCACCATCGCGCTGGCCGACGCGGGGGTGCCCGAGGACCACCCGCAGCTCGTCAAGGCCTCCGACTGGATGCTCGGCGAACAGATCGTGCGCCCCGGCGACTGGTCGGTGAAGCGCCCCGGACTCCCGCCCGGCGGCTGGGCGTTCGAGTTCCACAACGACAACTACCCCGACATCGACGACACCGCCGAGGTGGTGCTGGCCCTGCGCCGGGTCAAGCACCACGACCCGGAGCGGGTGGAGAAGGCCATCGGCCGCGGGGTGCGCTGGAACCTCGGCATGCAGTCCAAGAACGGCGCCTGGGGCGCCTTCGACGTCGACAACACCAGCTCCTTCCCCAACCGGCTGCCGTTCTGCGACTTCGGCGAGGTCATCGACCCGCCGTCCGCGGACGTCACCGCGCACGTCGTCGAGATGCTCGCCGTCGAGGGCCTCGCCCACGACCCGCGCACCCGCCGCGGCGTCCAGTGGCTCCTGGACGCGCAGGAGGCGGACGGCTCGTGGTTCGGCCGCTGGGGCGTCAACTACGTCTACGGCACCGGGTCCGTGATCCCCGCCCTGACCGCGGCGGGACTGCCCACCTCGCACCCGGCCATCCGGCGCGCGGTGCGCTGGCTGGAGTCCGTCCAGAACGAGGACGGCGGCTGGGGCGAGGACCTGCGCTCCTACCGCTACGTCCGGGAGTGGAGCGGCCGGGGCGCCTCGACCGCCTCGCAGACCGGCTGGGCGCTGATGGCCCTGCTGGCGGCGGGGGAGCGGGAGTCCAGGGCCGTGGAGCGCGGCATCGAGTGGCTGGCGGCGACCCAGCGGGAGGACGGCTCCTGGGACGAGCCCTACTTCACGGGCACCGGCTTCCCGTGGGACTTCTCCATCAACTACCACCTCTACCGCCAGGTCTTCCCGCTCACCGCCCTGGGCCGGTACGTCCACGGTGAACCCTTCGCCAAGAAGACCCGCGCGGCCGAGGTCCCCGCCGAGTCCGCCGCGGCCGAGGTGAAGGGCAGCTGATGACCCCGCAGACCGGCCCGTCCCCGCTGCTGATCGCCTGCGCGCTCGGCATCGAGCACCTCGCCCTGCGCACCGGCGACCGCGCCGGGGCCGGCGGGCCGGTCACCGTCCTGCGCACCGGCATGGGCCCGAAGGCGGCCGAACGCTCGGTCACCCGGGTCCTCGCCGACCCGGCGCTCGAGTCCGCCGCCGTACTCGCCACCGGTTTCTGCGCGGGACTGGCCCCCGGCATGCACCCCGGCGACCTGGTCGTCGCCGAGGAGACCCGGGACCCGCGCGCCACCGTCTCCTGCGTCTCAACCGACCGGCTCGTCAAGGAACTCGCGCGAGCCGTCCCGGGACGCACCGTCCACACCGGGCCGCTGACCGGCTCGGACCACGTCGTCCGCGGTCCCGAACGCGCCGACCTGCTCGCGACCGGCGCGATCGCCGTGGACATGGAGTCCGCGGCCACGCTCCTGAGCGCCGTCCGCACGGGCCCGCGCCCGGTTGCGGCCGTCCGAGTGGTCGTGGACGCTCCAGAACACGAACTCGTCCGGATCGGCACCGTGCGCGGTGGAATATCGGCTTTCCGTGTTCTTCGATCCGTTCTTCCCGCATTTTTCGAATGGCACCGTTCTTTGTTGCTCCCCCGGAGGTGAGCCCAGATGGCCATGCCCCTGCGCCAGTCCATCAAGGTCGCTACATACCTGGCCGAACAGAAGATTCGCCGACGGGACAAGTTCCCGCTCATCGTTGAGCTGGAGCCGCTCTTCGCCTGCAACCTGAAGTGTGAGGGGTGCGGGAAGATCCAGCACCCGGCCGGGGTGCTCAAGCAGCGCATGCCCGTCGCGCAGGCCGTGGGGGCGGTGCTCGAATCCGGGGCGCCGATGGTCTCCATCGCCGGCGGCGAGCCGCTGATGCATCCCCAGATCGACGAGATCGTGCGGCAGTTGGTAGCCAAGCGGAAGTACGTCTTCCTCTGCACCAACGCGCTGCTCATGCGCAAGAAGATGGACAAGTTCACGCCCTCGCCGTACTTCGCCTTCGCGGTGCACATCGACGGGCTGCGGGAGCGGCACGACGAGTCCGTCGCCAAGGAGGGCGTGTTCGACGAGGCCGTGGAGGCCATCAAGGAGGCCAAGCGGCGCGGCTTCCGGGTGACTACCAACTCGACCTTCTTCAACACCGACACCCCGCAGACCATCGTCGAGGTGCTCAACTTCCTCAACGACGACCTCAAGGTCGACGAGATGATGATCTCGCCCGCCTACGCCTACGAGAAGGCACCCGACCAGGAGCACTTCCTGGGCGTGGAGCAGACCCGCGAGCTGTTCAGGAAGGCCTTCTCGGGCGGCAACCGCGCCCGCTGGCGCCTCAACCACTCCCCGCTGTTCCTCGACTTCCTCGAGGGCAAGGTCGACTTCCCGTGCACCGCCTGGGCGATCCCGAACTACTCGCTCTTCGGCTGGCAGCGCCCCTGCTACCTGATGAGCGACGGGTACGTCCCGACCTACCGGGAGCTGATCGAGGACACCGACTGGGACAAGTACGGCCGCGGCAAGGACCCGCGCTGCGACAACTGCATGGCGCACTGCGGCTACGAGCCCACCGCCGTCCTGGCCACCATGGGTTCGCTCAAGGAGTCCCTGCGCGCCATGCGCGAGACCGTCTCCTCGAACCGGGAGTGACCTCATGACCGCCATCCCCTTGGGGCTCCCCGAGGTACCGGTCCGGCCGATCGCCGAGCGACGCGTGTCGCGGCGGATCCAGGTCGGGCCGGTGGCGGTCGGGGGCGGGGCCCCGGTGTCGGTGCAGTCGATGACGACCACCCGCACCTCCGACATCGGGGCCACGCTCCAGCAGATCGCCGAGCTGACGGCGTCGGGCTGCCAGATCGTGCGTGTGGCGTGCCCCACCCAGGACGACGCCGACGCGCTGCCCGT
>NZ_JBVJEA010000026.1:0-89018 GCF_055581985.1 Streptomyces sp. NPDC042336
CGCATCCGACAGGATCAACTCGGCCTTCGGCCGCCCAGTACGCGCCACCAGGCAACCCTACACAACTGAACAGAATTCCTGACTCAGAAGACTAGTAGCCCTGCCAGAATGACGGGGGTCGCCGGGGCTGTATTAGGGCAACAGTGGTCGACGCTGCTCCAGTCCGTCTCCAGGAGGAGTGCCCAGGGATCGATTGCCCCGCTGCCATCGTTGATTGTCACGGCCCAAGTCTGGCCTGCAGGCCTCCCTCCTTTACCCACCACTCACCCCAACGTGCCCGCGGTCGGCGACGGCGCCCCTCTCCATCCCGGTGCCGGCCGATCCCCCGCCGGAGGCATCGTCTTGTGACCGCGCCCCGTTCTACGCGGTGATCGACTCATGGCTACCGGCCCTATCGACATGTGGGCGCGCGTCGGCGCAGCGCGGGCGGAGCGGGCCGAAGGCAGGAGCGGCGCCCGGAGCGGAGTCGGAAAGCGCGCCCGGCGGAGCGGAGCGCAGCCGGGGCTTGAAAACGAGGTAGAGAAACTTGTAACAGCTCAGGCGCGAAGCGGTTCCGGGCTCGGCGTCTCGTCGGTGAAGGTCGGCTCTGCTGGCCGGGTAGGACGCTGGGCAAGCCAACCTGAGAGGCGTGGCCCTCCGTCGACGGCGTTTCCTTCGAGGACGGTCCTTACATGCTGGAAGCCCTGATCGAGGTAGTAGCGCTGCAACCGGGCGTTGGAGGTCCAGGCGTCGAGGCGCAGCCACTTGGCCGCTGCACGGTAGGCCCGGTCTCCGCCCAGTCCAGGAGGGCGCCTCCGAGGTTCTGTCCGGCGTAAATCCCGGGACACTGTCTGCTTGTTGACGAACATCGTCGGTTCGGACAGCTCCTCGTCCGACCACAACCCCTCTTCGGCCTCCGGGGGTGAGTGTGATCGTGGCGGCGGTCTGGTCCCCGTCCCTTGGCCGGTTACGGGCGACTCCACTGGCAGCTGCCGAGTGCGCTGATCCAGGACGCCGCTTCCTTCCGGAAGTCGAGCAACCGTTGGAGGTCGGCCGGGGTGGCGGTCGTGATCTTCACTGGGCTTCGTTCTCGGTCCGGGTGGAGAGATCGCCGACCTCGTAGTTCATGCGGTTCAGGTCGCCTCGGAACGTCGTGACGGTGCAGCGCACTGGGCGCTCGGCCGTGTACCCGGTGCGGGTCCAGAGCATGACCGGAACGCCGGGGCCGATCTCCGGTACGACTCGGCGCGCGAACACGGCATGCACGCCCTCCGGCACTTCTACGCCTCCGCCCTGTTGGACGCGGGCGAGAACGTCAAGGCGGTCAGCGAGTACACGGGGAATGCCGACCCGGCGCTGACACTTCGGGTGTACGCCCACCTGATGCCCGACAGCCGCCAGCGTGCCCGCCGCGCCATCGACGCGGTGTTTCAGCGCGTCTCCATGAGGATCACGGCCCGCAGACGACCCGGTGAGGCACCGACGGCCCGTGAACTGCCTTTCTGTGCAGCTCAGAGGCCGTCAACGCTGCCCTCAGAGGTCAACTCGCCCGACGCGCTCGTCCTGGCTGTCCGCCCGGACTCTTCCCGGCAGTGCCGGGCGCGACGTGGGAGCGGCCGCGGTTCGCTCGGGTCCAGGTCACGGGTTGGTGACACTGCCTTCACTCCGCCTCCGTGTCAGTGGAACATGCGCCAGTCATCCCAGACGACCTGGAGCCTCCGTGAGTCAGCCGCCCAACTGCCAGCCCCAGCACGGCCCCAGCTCGATGTCGGCTCCGCCGCGAAGAGTGAAGGCCCTTCTGACGTGGCTCGTCGTCGCGACTGCGGTTGCGGCTGGCGGAGTCGCGCTGCTTCTCACTCAAGACAGCAGTAGCGCAGGCAAGGCTGAGGCCGCGCCGACCACCAGTAGCCCAGAAGCTACGAAGGCGGAGGTGCCAGCGTGATGCCTCAGTTGGGTGCGGGCGGAGTTGGCGGACACGTCCGCCGGCATGGACTACGACTCGGTCTCGGGCTCCTGCGGATCTTGCCGGGGGAGCAATTCGGTGCCCTCGTAGAGGAGGAAGCCCGCAAGATGATGACCGATCTGGGTGTACTGCCGAGAACGAAGGCCACGGAGGCTGAACGCTTCCGGGACTGCATCGGTCAGTTCGGCACGGTCAGCGAAAAGGCGTCGGTTGAGCACGTCACCAAAGTCGAGGGAGCGATCGGGCCGCGCCGTCTTGCCGATGTCGCGAACGTCTACACCGACTACGGCAGCGATGAGGGCAGTGAAGGTCTGCGGGTCGCGTCTGCATTCACGACGTGCTACAAGTCGATCGACGGCAAGGTGTGGGTCTTCGCCAGGGACGGCAAACCGCTGGCGGACAAAGGGTACTGATGACCCTCAGCCACGGGTAATAAATGGCCTACGGTCGCGCGTCACCGGGTTCGCTGCGCTCGCGCGCCGTCCGTCAGCCCGAGCGCTTTGGGCGCTGTCCCATCGACTGGGTGCTTCAGCGTCTTTCAAGGGAAGACCACGGCCCACAGACGGCCCAACGACATCCGAACTGCCCCTGATGCGTCCTTCTGTGCAGATCAGGGGCCGTTGCCCCGTGAGAAGCCTCTGAACTTCCTCAACTCTGCTTTGGGGTGTGGCGGCGAGGGGCATCTCCCGTTCACGCCGGAGAGCTTCACGGCGTGATCCACAGGCAACCGATACGCGGCGAGGCGTCCGACGGGGGATTGCTTCGGGGGAGTCTCCGGGCTCGGGCCCGGGACGGAAGGACGGTGGAGCCATGCTCACAGGCATCATCCTGTTCGTGGTCGCAGCTTTGCTGATCAGGGGTTTCGTGATGGGCCGACGCGGCTCGGGCCCCGTCCGGACGAGGGGCGGCAGGGGGTCGCGCCGGAGCGGCGGCGGGGGCGACGGCGGCGGCGGCAACAGCTGGTGGGCCGGTGACGGGGGCGGTTCGTCCTCGGACGGACACCACTCGGGCCAGTCCTGCGGTGGCGGCTCGTCCTGCGGAGGCGGGTCGTCCTGCGGGGGAGGGGGCGGCGGATGCGGCGGAGGCAGCTGACACGGGGCAGCTGAGCTCCGGCCCGGGGGAACCGCATCCCCGCCACGGGGCCCGTTCCTGGGACCGGGTCCCACGCCCCGCCCTGAGCGCCCGCCGGGCCACACACCCGGTGGGCGCTCCCACACCCCGGCGCACGCCGTACGGGCGGGGTGTGCGCCCTGGTTGAACAGTTGAGCTGTGGAGCCCCCTGAGGGATGGAAACGCCACGAAGTTGGGTAAAAACGCTGTGGCGGCGCCATCGTTCATGATTCGCTCTCCCTCATCAACGCAGCTCCTCGGACGACCTGTTGACCCCCCTCCTGACCGGCCGACTGGGCTGAGCGGGCCGCATCCCCGGCAGTGCCACGGATGCGCATGCCCCACACCTTCCTCTTCCTTGTGTGCTTGCGGAGCCGATCCATGCTCACGACCCTGAAAACCGCCTACACCGACACCCGCGCCGCCGACCTGGCCTGGGCCCTGGGACGCGAGCCGCTGCCCGCGCTCGCCTGCCTCGACATCGAACTGAAGGGCGCGAAACTGCAATTGAGGCTGCTCGGCGCCTCCCACCAAGTCCTGCTCGAAGAGGAGCGGGGCAGCTGCTCGGAGACGGTGGCGTGCATCCCCGGCAGCAGCACCCCCCTCCCGCTGGGCGTCGCCAAGCGGGTGGGCGACTGGGAGTACGAGTTCGCCGCCCGCGTCGAGGTGCTGACCCCGGGCTCCTTCGCCGGCCGCGCCCAGGAACTGCTGGCCCTGGTCTCCGGCCACCCGCACGGCCTGGCCGGCGTCTTCCCCGGCAGCCCGCACGCCTTCACGGCGCTGCTGGCCCAGCGGCACGAGGGGCAGGTGCACTGGCGGACCTGGCACGCCTACCCGCAGGACGGCCAGTTGGTGGCGACCCGCACCCGGGTGGGCGTGCGGGTGCCGACGGCCGGGCTCAGCCCGTCCGCGGTGTGAGCGGGCGGGGGCCGGGGCGCGAGCGGGTGGGGTCCGAATAAACCTGTGGTGCCGGACAAGCCCCGAGTTTCACACGTGTGGGTGACGAAGCGCAGTGCTGGAGTGACGTAACGTCACTCCGTGATCGAACCGCACGCGCCCGCCCCGCCCGGCTCTCCGCCGTCCTGGGGCGGCCCCTGCGGCCCCGAAGCGCCCGCGCGGCTGCCCGTACGGCCCGCCGTCGGACGGTTCCTGGTGCTGGCGGGCGTCTTCGTGTGCGCGGCCTGCGGGCTCGTGTACGAACTCGAACTCGTCGCGCTCGCCTCGTATCTGATCGGCGACTCGGTCACCCAGGCGTCCGTCGTCCTGTCCGTCATGGTCTTCGCCATGGGCCTCGGCTCGCTCGCCGCCAAACGGCTGCGCGGCCTCGCGGCGGCGGGCTTCGGCGCGCTGGAGGCCGCCCTCGCCCTCGTCGGCGGCTCCAGCGCGATGCTCCTGTACGCCGTCTTCGCCTGGACCGGCGGCTGGGGCGGCCTGTGGGCCGACGGCCCCCGTGTCCTGCTGGTCGCCTTCTCCCTCGCCATCGGCGTGCTGATCGGCGCCGAGGTGCCGCTGCTCATGGAGCTGATCCAGCGGGTGCGCAGACAGGACCCGGGCGGTGCCGTCGCCGACCTGTTCGCCGCGGACTACGTCGGCGCGCTCGTCGGCGGCCTCGCCTTCCCGTTCGTCCTGCTGCCCTTCCTCGGCCAGCTCACCGGCGCGCTGCTCACCGGCACCGTCAACGCGGTCGTCGGCGCCGCCCTGGTCCTCGGCCTGTTCCGGCGCGACCTGTCCCGCCGGGCCCGCTGGCTGCTGCTGACCGCCAACGCGCTGGTCCTCGCCCTGCTCGGCACGGCGACCGTCCTCGCCGACGACTTCGAACGCGCCGCCCGGCACGCCGTGTACGGCCAGGACGTCCGGGTGGCCGTGCACACCGACGTGCAGGAGGTCGTCCTCACCGGCGACACCGACGGGCGGCCCCTCGACCTGTTCCTCGACGGGCGGCTGCGGGTGCGCGCCGGCGAGGAGCGGCGCTACCACGAGGCACTGGTGCACCCCGCGATGAACGGCCCGCACGCGCGGGTGCTGATCCTCGGCGGCGGCGACGGCCTCGCCGCCCGGGAGGTGCTGCGCCACCGGGGCGTCCGCCGCGTCGACGTCGTCGAACTCGACCCGGCGCTCGCCCGGCTGGCCCGGCACGACCCGGGCCTGTCCGCCCTCAACGAGCACGTCTACGGCGACCCGCGCGTCCGGCTCGTCACCGGGGACGCCTTCCACCGGCTGCGCTCGACGCCCTCCGCGACGTACGACGTGGTGATCTCGGACCTGCCCGACCCGGGTCTCACGGCCAGCACGAAGCTGTACTCACAGGAGTTCTACGGCCTGCTGCGGCGGGTGCTCGCGCCCGACGGGCGGCTGGCGGTCCACGCGGGCCCGGTCGCCGCGCGCCCCCGGGCCTTCTGGACGGTGGACGCCACCCTCCGCGCGGCCGGCCTGCCGGCCGTCGCCTACCGCGTCGGCGCCCGCGACCCCGGCTCCGCACCCGGCACCGACCGCGCGGCCGCCGGCCTCCGCGCCCCCCGGGACTGGGGCTTCCTCCTGGCCGCGCGCACCGCCCCCGCACCGCGCCTGGACCCGGCGGCACCCCGCCCGCGCACCCTCACACCCGGATCGCTGGCCCGGGACGCCCGCGACGCGGCCCGCACCCGGGTCCCCGGGCTGCCGCCGTCGACGCTGGTGCATCCGCGGTACTGATCCCCGAGGGTGCCGCGACCGCGACCGCTGTCGCGATCCCTCACGTCCCCGTGCGGCGGACCGCCCCTCCCCCGGGTGCGGGACGGACCGCCGCATCCCCCTGCGGATCGCTCGCACCGAGAACCTACGGCCGCGCCGCGGGTCCCGGAATCCCGCGCTGGGTGGAGAACGGGGCCAACCCGGCGTGGTAGCCGCCCGGTTCCTGCGACTTCCGCGGTACCGCGGAAGGATGACGCCGACGCCGGGCGGGCGGACCTACGCTGCGGGAATGCGCCTGCACCCCCTGGTGGCCGACGGCCTGATCGCCGCGGCGCTGACGACCGTGGCGGTCCTGCTCGGCACCGAGGCCGTTGCCCAGGGGTGGCCCGCGCTCGACCCGCTCGCCTGGACGCTCGTCGCCCTCCTGACCCTCCCCCTCGTCCTGCGCACCCGTGCCCCCGTCACCGTCTGTCTCGCCGTCCACGCCTGCTGGGCGGTCTACGTCACCCTCGGCTACTGGCCCGTCGTCGGCTCCTTCGGCCCCATGCTCGCCGTCTACACCGTCGCCTCCCTGCGCCCCGACCGCACCGCCGCAGCCTGCGCCGCCCTGCTCGCCGGGGTCTGGATCTACGCGGGGCTGCGCAGCGACGCCGGGTCGATGGCCTCGGTGGCGGGGCAGGCCGTGGGCTTCCCGCTGGTGCTGTGGCGGTTCGGATACGTGGCCCGCCGGACCGGCGAGCTGACGCTCCGGCTCCGGGCCGAACAGGCCGACCGGGCCCGGCGCGAGGTCGCCGAGGAACGCGTGCGGATCGCCCGCGAACTGCACGACGTGGTCGCCCACCACATCGCCGTCATCAACGTCCAGGCCGGACTGGCCCGCTTCGTGTTCCACTCCGACGCCCGCACCGCGCGCGACGCCCTGGACGCCATCGAGGGCGCCAGCGGCGAGGCCCTGGCCGAACTGCGCCGCATGCTCGGCCTGTTGCGCGCCGACGGCGTGCAGGGCGCGGACGGCGCCCCCGCTCCCGGCCTCGGCCAGCTCGGCGAGATGGTCACCCGGGTGCGTGCCGGCGGCGTCGGAGTGGAGCTGCGGGTCACGGGCACCCCGCGCCCGCTGCCGCCCGGCGTCCAGCTGTGCGTCTACCGGGTGGTGCAGGAGGCCCTCACCAACGTGCTCAAGCACGCGCCCGGCGCGGACGCCACCGTCGAACTGGCGTACCGCGCGGGCGAGGTGACGGTGTCGGTGACCGACGGCGGACCCGCCGAGGGGCTGGTTCCGGACACACCTGCCCAACGGGGCGGACACGGCTTGATCGGGATGCGGGAGAGGGCCAAGCTCTACGGCGGGACGATCGCCGTCGGCCCGCGCAGCGAGGGGGGTTTCGGCGTGCGCCTGACCCTGTCGACGCCGGTACAAGCCGCACGCCGGGGAGGCACCATCCGGGAATGACCGACGCAGACAGCCCGACGGACGGGCCGATACGCCTGCTCGTCGTAGATGACCAGTACCTCGTCCGCAGCGGCCTCGCCACCCTGCTGCGCGCCGCCCCCGGCATGGAGGTCGTCGGCGAGGCGGCCGACGGTGCCGAGGCGGTGCGCCTGGCCGCGCGGACCCGGCCGGACGTGGTCCTGATGGACATCCGCATGCCCGGCCTCACCGGCATCCAGGCCACCGAGCGGATCCTCGCCGAGGCGGTGGACCCCGCGCCCCGCATCCTCGTCCTGACCACCTTCGACCTCGACGAGTACGTGTACGGCGCCCTGCGGGCCGGCGCCGCCGGCTTCCTGCTCAAGGACGCGGGACCCGAGCGGCTGCTGGCCGCCGTCAGCGCGGTGCACGGCGGTGACGCGCTGTTCGCCCCCGCGGTCACCCGGCGCCTGGTGGAGGCGTTCACGCGGATGACGGACACGGGGCGTGCGGTCCCGGGGCGCGGGGAATCGCCGGACGCCGCTCCGCCACCCGCGCTGACGGCGCTGACCGGCCGCGAGGCCGAGGTCCTCGAACTGGTGGCCCGCGGTCTGAGCAACGCCGAGGCCGCCGACCGGCTGTTCATCAGCGAGGCCACCGTGAAGACCCACCTCAACCGCACCATGACCAAGCTGGGCTTGACCAGCAGGGCCCAGGCGGTGGTCGTGGCGTACGAGACGGGACTGGTGACGCCGGGGAGCGCGGGCGCCGGGTGACTTCGTGCCGACGGGGGGTGCACCGGGCGCCCGCTGGGTAAGCTGCGCTGACATGGAGCATGAGGTGTTCGTTCCGGTTCCGGCCGAGCGGCTCAGGGACGTGCTGGCCGACCCCGTCCGGGTCGCCCGGGCGGTTCCCGGGCTCCAGCAGGACGCCGGTGCCGAGCCCGTCGCGGGCCGGCTGAAGGTGCGCATCGGCAGTCACTCCATCACCTACCGCGGCTCCCTGCGCCTGTCCGCGCGCGAGGACGGCACGTACGCCGTCGAGGGCGACGCCACCGAGTCGCGCGGCACCGGCACGGTCACCCTCGCGCTGACCGTTCGCGCGGACGGTGCCGACGGCGGCGCCACCCTCATCTTCACCGGAACGGCCACCGCCGACGGGCGGGTCACGGAGCTGCCGCCGGAGTCGGTGACGTCGGCCGCCACCCGGCTGCTGACCCGGTTCGCGGAGAACCTGGGCACGGCGGCCCAGGCACCCCCCGCGGCGGAACCGGAGGCGGAGGCAGAGGCGGAGACAGAAGCGGCGCCGGGTCCGGAGCCCGAGCCCCGCCCCGCCTCCGTCTTCGACACCGAGATCCCCCCGCCCTCCCTCATGAACACGGACGAGGACGAGGACGCGCAGAGAGACAGGGACGAGCACCCGCACGACGAGCCGGCCGCCCCACCCCCCGCCGAGGCCGCGCACGCGCGCCGCACGATGATCGGCCGCAGCGCCGAGGAGGTGGACCACGCCCCGCCGCGCGGCCGGTACGCCCCCGTGCCCGCTCCCCAGGCGAGCGCGGTCGGCGCCCCCCTGCGCTGGGCCGCCCCCGCCGCGGCGCTGGCCGTGGCGGGGGCGATCGTGCTGGGCCGCGCGCTGCGCAGACGCCGCTGACCCACCCCGGACCCGCCGCGGGACCACCGCCGGGTGGGGCGGTCTTGATCGCCCCAGTAGGGTCGTGGCGTGAGTAACGAACCCATCACGCTGACCGCGGGTGACGCGGAGGCGACCGTGCTGCCGGGCAACGGCGGCCGGATCGGCGGACTCCGCGTCGGCGGCACCGAACTGCTCCGTCAGGGCGAGCGCTACGGCTGCTTCCCGATGGTCCCCTGGTGCGGACGCATCCGCGACGGCCGCTTCAGCGACGGCGCCGTGGTCCACCAGATGCCCCTCAACTCCCCGCCGCACGCCATCCACGGCACCGCCCGCGACGCCGCCTGGCACACCGCCCGCGTCACCGCGGACGAGGCCGTCATCACCTATGACCTCACCGACCCCTGGCCGTACTCCGGACGCGTCACCCAGGTGATCGCGCTGGCCGAGGACGGTCTCACGCTGTCGATGTCCGTGGAGACGTACGACTCGTCCTTTCCGGCGCAGATCGGCTGGCACCCCTGGTTCAACCGGACCCTCGACGGCACCGGTGTGGAGATCGCCTTCGACCCCGCCTGGCAGGAGGAGCGCGGCGACGACCACCTGCCCACCGGCAACCGCGTCGAGCCGAAGCCGGGCCCCTGGGACGACTGCTTCGGCATGCCCGACGGCGTCGACGTCACGCTGACCTGGCCGGGGCGGCTGGAGCTGAAGGTGACCAGCCCGGAGCAGTGGGCCGTGGTGTACGACGAGCAGGAGGCCGCCGTCTGCGTGGAGCCGCAGACCGGCCCGCCCAACGGCCTGAACACCCTCCCCCGCCTGGTCACGCCCCTGGAGCCGCTGGAGGCCACGACGACCTGGGCCTGGCGCCGCCTTTAAGCTGGCGTACATGACGGACGTACGCGGCGAGCTGCTGCAGCAGATCAAGGACAAGGCCGTGGTGCACGGCAAGGTGACCCTCTCCTCGGGCCTGGAGGCCGACTACTACGTCGACCTGCGCCGCATCACCCTGGACGGCGAGGCCGCGCCGCTGGTCGGGCAGGTGCTGCTCGACCTCACCGCCGACCTGGAGTTCGACGCGGTGGGCGGTCTGACCATGGGCGCCGACCCGGTCGCCGCGAGCATGCTGCACGCCGCCGCCGCACGCGGCCGCAGGCTCGACGCGTTCGTCGTCCGCAAGGCCGCCAAGGCGCACGGGCTTCAGCGCCGTGTCGAGGGCCCGGAGATCAGGGGCCGCCGCGTCCTGGTCGTCGAGGACACCTCCACGACCGGCGGTTCCCCGCTCACCGCCGTCGAGGCCGTGCGCGAGGCCGGGGCCGAGGTGGTGGCCGTCGCCACGATCGTGGACCGGGCGACCGGCGCCGCCGAGAAGATCCAGGACGGCGCGGGGGTGCCGTACCTGTACGCGTACGACAAGGACGAGCTGGATCTGGACTGAGACCAGGGGGCGAGACGGGATCGGGGCCCACTCGGGCATTCCCGTTTCGTCTGGAAGGATGGGGCCGACGATGACGTCGCCCCCCAGTCCTAGGTCAGGGCCATAAGCACCGACACGCCCACCCGCACATACAAGGAGCGGACAGATGCCCATCGCAACTCCCGAGGTCTACAACGAGATGCTGGACCGGGCGAAGGCAGGAAAGTTCGCCTACCCCGCCATCAACGTGACCTCTTCCCAGACGCTGCACGCCGCCCTGCGCGGTTTCGCGGAGGCGGAGAGCGACGGCATCGTCCAGATCTCCACCGGCGGCGCCGAGTTCCTGGGCGGCCAGCACAACAAGGACATGGTGACCGGCGCCGTCGCCCTCGCCGAGTTCGCGCACATCGTCGCCGAGAAGTACGACGTCACCGTCGCCCTGCACACGGACCACTGCCCCAAGGACAAGCTCGACGGGTACGTCCGCCCGCTGCTGGCGGTCTCCGAGGAGCGCGTGAAGGCCGGCCGCAACCCGCTCTTCCAGTCGCACATGTGGGACGGTTCGGCCGAGACCCTCTCCGACAACCTCGCCATCGCGCAGGAGCTGCTGGAGCGCGCCCGCGCCGCCAAGATCATCCTCGAGGTCGAGATCACCCCGACCGGCGGCGAGGAGGACGGCGTCTCGCACGAGATCAACGACTCCCTCTACACCACGGTCGACGACGCGGTCCGCACCGTCGAGGCCCTGGGCCTGGGGGAGAAGGGCCGCTACCTGCTCGCCGCGTCCTTCGGCAACGTGCACGGCGTCTACAAGCCGGGCAACGTCGTGCTCCGCCCCGAGCTGCTCAAGGAGCTGAACGAGGGCATCGCGTCGAAGTACGGCCAGCCGGCCGGCAGCAAGCCGTTCAACTTCGTCTTCCACGGCGGCTCCGGCTCCACCGCCGAGGAGATCGCGACCGCCCTGGAGAACGGCGTGGTCAAGATGAACATCGACACGGACACCCAGTACGCCTTCACGCGTCCCGTCGTCGACCACATGTTCCGCAACTACGACGGCGTCCTCAAGGTCGACGGCGAGGTCGGCAACAAGAAGACGTACGACCCGCGCACCTGGGGCAAGCTGGCCGAGGCCGGCATGGCCGCGCGCGTCGTGGAGGCCTGCGGGCACCTGCGCTCGGCGGGCCAGAAGATCAAGTAACACCCGGTCGACACGACCGTACGCACGAGTCCGGCGCCCCGCGCGCCGGGCTCGCTGTATACCTGGGGGCATGCCCGACGTCCGGCTGGCCTCACCGCAAGGCAAGTGGATCCTGCTCACCACCGTCCTCGGATCCAGCATGGCCCTGCTCGACTCGACCGTCGTCAACGTCGCGCTGCCGCACATCGGACGTGACCTCGGCGCGGACCTCGCCGCCCTCCAGTGGACCGTCAACGCCTACATGGTCACGCTGGCCGGTCTGATCCTGCTCGGCGGCGCCCTCGGCGACCGGTTCGGCCGCCGCCGGATCTTCGTCCTCGGCGTGCTGTGGTTCGCCGCCGCCTCCCTGCTGTGCGGCCTCGCGCCGAACACCGGCGTGCTGATCGCCGCCCGCGCCCTGCAAGGCGTCGGCGGGGCGCTGCTCACCCCGGGCTCCCTCGCCCTGATCCAGGCCTCCTTCCACGCCGACGACCGGGGCCGGGCGGTGGGCCTGTGGTCGGGGTTCGGGGGCGTCGGCGCGGCGGTGGGGCCGTTCGTCGGGGGCTGGCTGGTGGACGGCGCGGGCTGGCGCTGGGTGTTCCTGCTCAACGTCCCGCTGGCGCTGCTGTGCGCGCCGGTCGCGCTGCGGCACGTACCGGAGTCCTCGGACGAGCGCGCCCACACGCGGTTCGACGTGCTCGGCGCCGCCCTGTGCGCGGCGGCCCTGGCGCTGCTCACCTACGCGCTGATCGAGGCCCGTACGGCGTCCTGGGCGGTGGCGCTCAGCGCGGTGGCCGGGGCGGTGGCCGCCGTGGCCTTCGGCGTCGTCGAGCGGCGCGGCAAGGATCCGATGATGCCGCTGGACGTCTTCTCCTCCCGCCAGTTCACGGCGGTCAACGTGGTCACGCTGTGCGTGTACGCGGCCTTCGGCGGCTTCTTCTTCCTCGCCGCGCTCCAGCTCCAGGTCGTCGTCGGCTGGTCCGCGCTGGCCGCCGGTACGGCCCTGCTGCCGACCACCGTCCTGATGCTGCTGCTCTCCGCCCGCTCCGGGGAACTCGCCGAGCGGTTCGGCCCGCGGCTCCAGCTCACCGTCGGCCCGCTGCTGTGCGCGGCCGGGATGCTGCTGATGCTGCGGGTAGGTCCCGGCGCCTCGTACCTCGCGGACGTGCTGCCCGCCCTGCTGGTGCTCGGCCTCGGCATGGTCACGCTGGTCGCGCCGCTGACGGCGAGCGTGCTGGCCGCCCTGGACACCGCGCGCGCCGGTCTGGCCAGCGGCATCAACAACGCGGCGGCCCGTGCGGCGGGGCTCGTCGCGGTCGCCGCGCTGCCCCTGCTCACCGGCATGGGGGAGGAGGCGTACCGGTCGGCACCGGCGTTCGACGACGCGTTCGGACCGGCGATGCTCATCTGCGCGGGGGTCCTGGTCGCGGGCTCCGTGATCGCCTTCACCACGGTGCGCCGCCCGGCCCCGGACTGCCCCCGGCCCGAGTGCCGCACACACGCCTCGGTACTGACACCCCCACTGGAGGGCGAGCACACCACCTGACCGCCCCCGCTCCCCAAGGGCCGCGGCGAACCGCGCGCGGAACGGGTATGCGGGGTGCCCTCTGGGGCCGACGTCCCGGTCCCGCCCTCAAGGGCCGCGGGGAACCGCGCGCGGAACGGGTATGCGGGGTGCCCTCTGGGGCCGACGTCCCGGTCCCGCCCTCAAGGGGCGCGGGGAACCGCGCGCGGAACGGGTACGCGGGGTGCCCTCTGGGGCCGACGTCCCGGTCCCGCCTCCAAGGGGCGCGGGGAACCGCGCGCCCAGCCACAGCTCACCCGCACCCGACAACGCACCGCCCTCCGTCACCCCGTCGCACCCGACAACGCACCGCCCCCCCGTCACCCCGTCGCACCCGTCCGGCCGACCCCCGCGCATGCCGCAGACTTGTCCCATGGCCATTCACGAGAACCTCCTCGGGGGACCGCCCCCGACCCACCTCCCCGACGACCCCGGCCCGCGCGAACTGCTGGCGGGCGGCACCTCCCCCGCCGACGTCGCCGCGAAGTACCCGACGTCCTCGCTCGCCTGGGCCCGGCTGGCCGACGAGGCGTTCGAGCGGGGCAGCGTCGTGGAGTCGTACGCGTACGCCCGTACGGGCTACCACCGCGGCCTCGACGCCCTGCGCCGCAGCGGCTGGAAGGGGCACGGCCCGGTGCCCTGGGAGCACGAGCCGAACCGCGGCTTCCTGCGCGCCCTGCACGCCCTCGCCCGCGCCGCCCAGGCGATCGGCGAGAAGGAGGAGTACGAGCGCTGCAGCCAGTTCCTGAAGGACTCCTCGCCGAGCGCGGCCGAGGTGCTGGGCTGACCTGCCCCCGACGCGTCCGGGCCCGTCCGCCGTGCGCGGGCGGGCCTTGCGGTTTCCTGCGACGATTGCGGAGGATGCCGTTGGGGACCGGGGCCCCGTGCCGGTAACGGCAGGGCGGACCGCTACCCGTGCACATCAGGAGACAGCGATGTCCCACGACGCCCCGAATCTCGACTTCGAGGGCAGCACGCCGTACGAGGACTACGTCAAGGCGGACGTGCTCACCCACCTCCAGCACACCCTCTCCGACGATCCCGGAGAGATGGTCTTCCTGGTCACGACCCAGGTCATGGAGCTGTGGTTCACCGTCATCGTCCACGAGTGGGAGACCGCCGCCCGCGCCCTGCGCGAGGACCGGATCCCGGTGGCGACCGACGCGCTCAAGCGCTCGGTGCGGGAGCTGGAGGCGCTGAACGCCTCCTGGACCCCTCTGGGGCAGCTCACCCCGGCCCAGTTCAACTCCTACCGGTCCGCCCTCGGCGAGGGCTCCGGCTTCCAGTCGGCGATGTACCGCCGTATGGAGTTCCTGCTCGGCGACAAGTCCGCGTCCATGCTCGTCCCGCACCGCGGCGCCCCGCGCGTCCACGCGGAACTGGAGAAGGCGCTGCACGAGCCGAGCCTGTACGACGAGGTGGTCCGGCTGCTGGCCCGGTGCGGGTACGACATCCCCGACGCCGTGCTCCGGCGCGACCTCACCCAGAAGTACGAGGCCGCGCCCGAGGTGGAGGCCGCCTGGACGGCCGTCTACTCCGGCGACCAGAACGGCGAGCTGGCCCGGCTCGGCGAGGCCCTCACCGACGTCGCGGAGCTGGTCTGGCGCTGGCGCAACGACCACCTGGTCGCCACCCGGCGCGCGATGGGCTCCAAGACCGGCACGGGCGGCTCCGCCGGGGTGGCCTGGCTGGAGAAGCGGGCCCGCAACAACGTGTTCCCCGAGCTGTGGACGGCGCGGTCCTATGTCTGAGCCGACCGGCCTCGCGGGCGAGGCGGAGAAGCTGGACGCCGCCGACCGTCTGGCGGCGGTGCGTGCGCGTTTCGTCCTCGACGACGTCACGTACCTCGACGGCAACTCCCTCGGCGCGCTCCCCGCGCACGTCCCCGCGCGCGTGGAGGACGTCGTACGGCGCCAGTGGGGCGAGCTGCGCATCCGCTCCTGGGAGGAGAGCGGCTGGTGGACCGCGCCCGAGCGGATCGGCGACCGGATCGCCCCCCTGGTCGGCGCGGCCGCCGGGCAGGTCGTCGTCGGTGACTCGACGAGCGTCAACGTCTTCAAGGCGCTTGTCGCCGCGGTGCGCATGGCGCAGGCGGACGGCGGCGACGGTGGGGGCGGCCCGGTCCGGGACGAGATCCTGGTCGACGCCACCACCTTTCCCACGGACGGGTACATCGCCGAGTCGGCGGCCCGGATGACGGGGTGCGGCCTGCGGCCCGTGGCCCCGGCCGAGGTGCCGAAGGTGCTGGCCGACCGGGGGGAGCGCACCGCCGCCGTGCTGCTCAACCACGTCGACTACCGCACCGGCCGGCTGCACGACCTGCCGGCGCTCACGGCCGCGGTGCACGTGGCGGGGGCGTACGCGGTCTGGGACCTGTGCCACAGCGCGGGCGCGCTGCCGGTCGGGCTCGACGAGCACGGCGTGGACCTGGCGGTCGGCTGCACCTACAAGTACCTCAACGGCGGCCCCGGCTCGCCCGCGTACCTGTACGTCCGGCGCGACCTCCAGCCCCGTTTCGACTCCCCGCTGCCGGGCTGGAACTCGCACGCCGAGCCGTTCGGCATGCGGTCCGACTACGCGCCGGGCTCGGGCGCGGTGCGCGGGCGGGTCGGTACGCCGGACATCCTCTCCCTGCTCGCCCTGGAGGCGGCGCTGGACGTGTGGGACGAGGACGGGGTCTCGGTGGCGGCGGTGCGGGCCAAGTCGCTGGCGCTGACGGACTTCTTCCTGCGCTGCGTCGCGGCGTACGTCCCGGACGGCCGCGTGGAGTCCGTGACCCCGGCGGCGCACGCCGAGCGGGGCAGCCAGGTCGCGCTGCGCTGCGACGACGCGGGCGAGGTCATGAAACGCCTCGTCGAGCGCGGGGTGGTCGGCGACTACCGCGCCCCCGACGTGCTGCGCTTCGGCTTCACCCCGCTGTACGTCGGCTTCGCGGACGTGGAGCGGGCGGCGCGGGTGCTGGCCCGGACGCTGGCCGGCTGAGCCGCCCGCGGGGTGGGGTCCGGACGCGCCGTTTCGGTCCTCACCCAGCGTCACATCCCCGTGTCCGCGCACGTCACCGGCCTGATAACGTCCCGCCAACGGCCGAATTCCTTCCTCCGGTCCGCCAACACCGTTCCGTCGCTGAGAGGTTGACCATGCCGGACGCCGCCGCAGAACCGGGCACCGCTGCCGCGAGGGACGCCGCGGAGGAGAAATCGGCCCTCTCCCACCCGGCGGTCGAACCCGACAGCACCGCCGGCTACGGCGACCACCCCGACCAGGTGATCGACTTCTACGTGCCGCGCGGCGGGACGGGCCCGGGCGAGGCCGCTCCCGTCGTGGTGGTCCTGCACGGAGGCTCGTGGCGCGCCCCGTACGACCGGCGCCACATCAGCCCGTTCGCCGGCTTCCTGGCCCGGCGGGGCTTCGGGGTGGCCAGTGTGGAGTACCGGCGCGGGGCGGAGGGTGCCGCCGGTGAGAGTGCCGGTGACCCCGTCGCGGGGCGCTGGCCCGACACGTTCGACGACGTGGCCGCCGCGCTGGACGCACTGCCGGAGCTGGTCCGGCGGCATCTGCCGCGGGCGGACGCGCGGCGCGTGGTGCTCACCGGCCACTCCGCCGGCGGCCACCTCGCCCTGTGGGCGGCCGCCCGGCATCTGCTGCCCGCGGACGCCCCGTGGCGGACCGAGCGCCCGGCGCCCCTGCGCGGCGTGGTCGCGCTCGCGCCGATCGCCGACTTCGAGGTCGCCGACAAGCTCGACGTGTGCGGTGGCGCGACGCGGCAACTCCTGGGCGACGGTGAGCTGTTCACCGAACGCCGCCCGTATGCCGACCCCGCCCTGCTGCTGCCCACCGGGATCGCGACGACCCTCGTGCAGGGCCGCGCCGACGTGGACGTCCCGCAGGCGGTCGCCGAGGCGTACGCCGACGCGGCGGCGAAGGCCGGGGAGGTGGTGGGGGTGACGCTGCTGGAGGACGTCGGCCACTACCCGCTGATCGACCCGGCGGCCGACGCGTGCGCGGTGGTGGCGGAGGAGATCGCCCAGCTGGCCTGGTGAGCGGACGGCCGGTGCCGTCGTACCCGTAGTACCTGAGAGCTACCCCGCAGGTGAGTTCCCCGGCGGGACGCGGGTTACCCGGCCCGGTCCATAACTTCCCTTGCAGACGCGCCCGGTGGGCGGGCGTGCTGGAGGGGGGCGGCCATGAGGCCCGGAACGACGGTACGTTGGCGGCGGCGCGTGGGCGGATGGCGCCGCGCCGGTAGTGCCGCGCTCATCGCGGGTGCCGTGGCGCTTCCCCTCTCCGGGGCCGCGCGGCCCGAGATCCCCGCCCCGGTCCCCGCCGCGCTCGCGGCCCCGACGGCCGCCACGCTGGACGACGCGTACGCCGCCAACCGGGCCAACGCGGCTCAGGCGTCCCGGATGGCCGCCCGACACGGCGACGATCACCGGGCGGCGGCGGACCGGGCGATGGCCGACCGGTCCCGCCACCTCCTCGCCTTCGACGGCCGGGGCGCCGGACGGGCCACCGAGGTCTTCGGTGACCTGGCGCACGCCGACCGCGTCGCCGTCCTGGTCCCGGGCTCCGACACCGGCCTCGACACCTACGGCCGGTTCCGCGCCGCCGCCCTCGCCCTGCACCGGCAGCTCCACGCCGAGGCGCCCGCGGGGACCCGCACCGCGGTCGTGGCCTGGCTGGGCTACGAGACGCCGGGCACCGTCAGCACCACCGTCGCCACGACCGACCGCGCCGACCGGGCCGCCCCCGGGCTGCGCGGCCTGGTCACCGACCTGCGCGGGATCACCGGCCCCGGCAGCCGCCTCGCCCTCTTCTGCCACTCCTACGGCTCGGTGGTCTGCGCCCGTGCCGCCGACGGCCTGGACGTGTCCGACATCGCCCTGGTCGGCAGCCCCGGCACCGGGTCCGACACCGCCGCCGGGCTGCACTCCGACGCCCGGATATGGGCGGGGCGGGGCGCCGACGACTGGGTGGAGCACGTTCCGCACGTCAGCGCCGACCTGTTCGGCACCACCGTCGGCTTCGGCACGGACCCGGTCTCCCCGGACTTCGGCGCCCGGGTCTTCGACGCCGGCGAGGGCGGCCACAGCGACTACTTCGACCCCGGCTCCCTCTCCCTGACGAACCTGGCCCGGATCGCCCTGGGCGAGACCACGGAGGTGACCCATGGCTGACCCGACCCCGGCACACCCGCGCGGCACCCTGCGCGCGGCCGCCGACCGCGTCGACTCGGCCACACCCGAGAACCGGGACCGGGCCGTGGACGCCCTGCGCGCCTTCGCCATCCTCGGGGTGGTCCTCGGGCACTGGCTGGTGACGGCGCTGGTCGCCGACGGCAGCAGCCTGCACGCGGCCAGCCCGCTCCAGGACATGCCCTGGTTCGCCCCGGTCTCCTGGGCCTTCCAGACCCTCGCCGTGTTCTTCCTGGTCGGCGGTCATGTCGCCACGCGTGGCTACGCGTCGGCCCGGGCCCGCGGCGAGTCCTACGGCCGCTGGCTGACCGCCCGGCTGTCCCGGCTCTTCCGGCCGGTCCTGGCCGTCCTCGGGCTGTGGGCGGTGACGGCGGCGCTGCTGCTCCTGACGGGCGCGGACTTCGTGACCGTCCACACGCTGGTGAAGCTGGCGTTGTCCCCGATGTGGTTCCTGCTGGTCTTCGCCGCGCTGACCGCGGCGACGCCGTTGCTGACCCGTCTGCATCCGCTGTGGCCGCTGGTCGTCGTTCTCCACACAGACCTGCTGCGCTTCGGGTTCGGCGCCCCGGCCTGGCTCGGCTGGGTCAACCTCGCCGCCGGCTGGCTGGTTCCCTACACCCTGGGCGCCGCCTGGACCCGCGGTGAACTGGACCGGCGCCGATCCGGCTGGTTCCTGCTGATCGGCGGCACGGCGGCGACCGCGGCGCTCGTCGCCTGGGCGGTCTACCCGGCGTCGATGGTCGGTGTCCCGGGCGCGTCGGTGTCGAACCTCAACCCGCCGACCCTGGCCGCCGTCACCTTCGGCCTGGCCCAGTGCGGGCTCGCCCTGCTGCTGCGCGAGCGGCTGCGCGGTGCGATGCGGCGTCCGATGGCCTGGGCAGGGGTCGCGCTGGTCAACCTCTCCGCGATGACGATCTTCCTCTGGCACCAGACGGCGCTGATGGCGACCACGGCCACCGGTCTCCTCGCGGGCCGTCTGCCCGGCCTGCACACGGCCCCCGACGGCCTGGACTGGGTCGCGGCCCGGCTCGCCTGGCTTCCGGTGTTCGCGCTGGTCCTGGCGGGCTGCTGGGCCACGTTCCGCTCCTGCGAGCAGCGCGGCCGAGGACGGCGACGCTCCCGGGTCGTGCGGGCGCACCGCCCGCGGCGCCGCGCGACCACGGCGGGTGCACGCCATGTCTAGGGTGGAGCCCGTGAGGCGATGGGGGAAGCGGCTGCGGATCTGGTTCCGGGCCCGGGCCGAGCGCGTGCTGCGCGTGCTCCACGAGGACCTGTGGACCTGGCGGGCCGATCCGCTGCCGCCGTCGGTGTGGCTGCGCTGGTTCCCGCACGGGATCGTGTGTCTGGCCGCCTTCGGAGTCCTGCTCGGTGACGCCGCCCAGCTCGGGGACAACGGCGGGGTCGAACCGGGCTTCGCCTTCCTCATCGGTGTCGCCCAGGCCGGGGCGATGGTGCTCGCGCTGTGGCGGCCGGTCGCGGCGTGGTGGCTGTCGATGGCGGGCATGCTGGTCGGGGCCTTCGCCGTGCGGGCCCAGATGGTCCCGGGCGGTGACGAGTTCACGTGGCCCTGGACGGCCGCCGGGCTCATCGGGCACCTGTTCGTGATGCTGCTGCTCGCCCTGCGGGTGCGCACCCGGGTGTCCGTGGAAGCGTTGATCCTCACCGCGCTCCCCACCTACGCCGTCCAGGGCATGGTGGGTGCCCCGAACTACCAGCCGACCGGTCAGCTCGCCGTCATCCTGTTCACGGTCGTCGTCGTCCTCGGCATCGCCCTGCGGGGCCGCCGCGAGGCGCGCTCGGAACTGGCCCAGCAGACCTCCCTCACCGCCGAGGAGCGGGCCCGGCGCACGCTGCTGGAGGAGCGCGGCCGCATCGCGCGCGAGCTGCACGACGTGGTCGCGCACCACATGTCGGTGATCTCCATCCAGGCCCAGGTCGCGCCCCTCCTCGTCAAGGACCCGCCGGACGAGCTGAAGGAGAACCTCGCCGGCATCCGGCAGAACGCGCTGGAGGCGCTCACCGAGCTGCGCCGCGTCCTGGGCGTGCTGCGCTCCGAGCACCCGGACGCGCCGGAGGCCGTCGAGGGCGGTGACGGCACCGTCCCGCACGCCCCGCAGCCCACCCTCGACCGGCTCGACGCGCTGGTGGAGAACACCCGGGCCACCGGACTGACCGTCACCACCGAGACGGGCGGGACGCGCAGACCGCTGCCGCCCGGCGTGGAGCTGTCGGCGTACCGGATCGTGCAGGAGGCGCTCAGCAACGTGCTGCGGCACGCGCCGGGCGCGAGTGCCCGGGTCCACCTCACGCACCTTCCGATCGGGCTGCGTGTGGTGGTCTCCAACACCCGGCCGACGCGCGCGCCGGCGCCGTCGCAGGGGGCCGGGCACGGGCTGCTCGGCATGCGGGAGCGGGTGGCGATGCTCGACGGCACGCTGACGGCGCACCCGATGCCGGACGGCGGCTACCAGGTGGCGGCGTTCCTGCCGGCCGACGGCCCCGACCTGCCCACCGACCCCTCCACCGGGCCCGCTCCCGACCCTTCCCCCGAAACCACCCCCGACCCATCCACCGAGGACGACACTCCATGACGACCAGCAGCAACGGCCGCGTGATCCGCGTGCTGATCGCCGACGACCAGCAGATGGTCCGGCAGGGTTTCACCGTGCTGCTCAACACCCAGCCCGACATCGAGGTGATCGGGCAGGCGGTCGACGGCCTGGACGCGGTGGCCAAGGTCGCCGAGCTTCACCCGGAGGTCGTCCTGATGGACATCCGGATGCCCGAGCTGGGCGGTATCGAGGCCACTCGGCGCATCACCGGGGCGGCCCCGGAGATCAGGGTGCTGGTGCTGACCACCTTCGACCTCGACGAGTACGTGTACGAGGCACTGCGGGCGGGGGCCTCCGGGTTCCTGCTGAAGGACGCGTCCGCCGACCAGCTCGCCGAGGCGGTCCGGGTGGTGGCCGCCGGCGACGCCCTGCTCGCGCCGGGGATCACGCGACGGCTGATCACGGAGTTCTCCCGGCTGGACGACCGCCCGCGCGCCCCGCTCAAGGCCCGCGTCGGCGAGCTGACCGAGCGGGAGACGGAGGTGCTCGCCCTCATCGCGCAGGGCCTGTCGAACGCGGAGATCGCCGGGCGTCTGGTGGTCGCCGAGCAGACGGTGAAGACCCATGTGGGCAGGATCCTGGTCAAGTTGGGCCTCAGGGACCGCACACAGGCGGCGGTGTTCGCGTACGAGTCGGGGCTGGTGCGCCCCGCGGGCTACTGAGGAGCGACGCGCAGTACCCCCGTAGTACTTGAGACGGATGCCCGAGAACCCCTCTCCACGGGGACGACCGGTCACTCCCGGTCGGCCTACCGTGTGAGCGTGACCGAGACGACTCACCAGCAGCACGAGGGCGGGATCCGCAGCCAGGAGTACCGGCTGGCCCGGACCTCCCTGCGGGGACTGCGCCAGGACCTGTTCCACGACCCTTTCGCCTACCATCGCCTGCCGCCCCGGCAGACGGACGGTCCGTTCGTCCGCCGGCTGCCCGGCCGGCTGCGGTCGGACGCGCAGTACCTCCCGCATGCGGTGGTGGGGGCGGTCGCGTTCATCGCCTTCGTCGTCGGTGCGGTGTCGGGCGACCTGCCCGGCGGTGACGTGCCGGCCCTGCTGACCGGCATCCTGTGCGCCCTCCCGGTGCTCCTCACCCTCTTGCGGCCGATCGGCGCGTTCTGGCTGTCCTTCGCGGTGACGCCGCTGGTCGCACTGATCAACGGCGCCGGGTGGGACTGGCCCTGGATGCCTGGCGCCTTCATCTGCCACCTTGCGGTGCTGATCATCGTGGCCCTGCGCACCCGCCCCCGCACCGCTGTCTGGATGTGGGTCCTGACGTGTGTGTACGCCTTCCTCGCGGACGCCTTTTTCGGCGGGTCGTACTACTACACGAACAGCGGACCCATGATGGTGACGTCCGCGTTCGCCCTGCTCGTGGTCTGTCTCTGGCACATACGCCAGACCGCCCGCAAGGAGGTGACCGCCCAGCAGACGGTCACCGCGCACGAGCGGTCCCGGCGGACCCTGCTGGAGGAGCGCACCACCATCGCCCGCGAGCTGCACGACGTGGTCGCGCACCACATGTCGGTGGTGGCGATCCAGGCGGAGGCCGCGCCCTACCGGGTGGAGAATCCGCCGGAGGAGCTGGAGCGGGCCTTCGCCACCATCCGGGAGAACGCGGTGGCGGCCCTCACCGAGCTGCGCCGCGTCCTGGGAGTCGTCCGCGCCGAGGACTACGAGGCCCCGGACGCCCCGCAGCCGACGCTCGCCGATCTGGACGCCCTGCTCGCCAACGTGCGCGAGGCGGGCCTGGCCGTGGACAAGGCGGTGACCGGCGCGGTGCGCGAGCTGCCGCCCGGGGTGGAGCTGTCGGCGTACCGGATCGTGCAGGAGGCGCTGAGCAACAGCCTGCGCCACGCGCCCGGCGCGACGGCCCGCGTCGAGGTCTCCTACGTCCTGGGCGGCCTGGGGCTGCGCGTGGTCAACACCGCCGTCCCACCGAACACCCTGGTCAAGCCGTCGCCCGGCGCCGGACACGGCATCACCGGCATGCGCGAGCGCGTCTCGATGCTGAACGGCGAGATGACGGCGGGGCCGACGGACGACGGCGGGTACGAGGTGGCGGTGTTCCTGCCGGTCACCGTGCGGACCGAGGGTGAAGCATGACGATCCGCGTACTGATCGCCGACGACCAGATGATGGTGCGCGAGGGCTTCTCGGTCCTGCTGAACGCGATGCCGGACATCGAGGTCGCCGGCGAGGCGGTCAACGGCCGGGAGGCGGTGGCGAAGGTCCGCGAGCTGGCCCCGGACGTCGTCCTGATGGACATCCGCATGCCCGAGCTGAACGGCATCGAGGCGACCCGGGAGATCGTGGCGGCGGACGGCACCTCGAAGGTGCTGGTCCTCACCACCTTCGACCTGGACGAGTACGTCTACCAGGCGCTGCGGGCGGGCGCGTCCGGCTTCCTCCTCAAGGACGCCTCGGCCCGCCAGCTCGCGGACGGCGTCCGGGTGGTGGCGTCCGGCGAGGCCCTCCTCGCGCCCTCGGTCACCAGGCGCCTGATCACCGAGTTCTCCAAGCTCTCCGACGCCCCGCGCCTGCTGCCCTCGGCCCAGGCGGCCTACGGCGACCTGACCGAACGCGAGACGGAGGTCCTGGTCCTGATCGCGCAGGGCCTGTCCAACTCGGAGATCGCCGAGCGCCTGGTGGTCGCCGAGTCGACGATCAAGACCCATGTCAGTCGCATCCTGGTGAAGCTGGGCCTGCGCGACCGCACCCAGGCGGCGGTCTTCGCCTACGAGGCCCGCCTGGTGACCCCGGGTTAGGTCCGAGGGCAGGGCCCGGCGCCCGGAACCCGGCGTTCGGTACGCCTTCGGCGGGGCCCGGCCCCTTCCGCGGACGCCCGTCGTTTCCTATCGTCCGTCCATGACGGCTGCATCCGAAGAACCCGCCCTGGCGTTCGACCCGTGGGACCCCGCCTTCGTCGACGACCCGTACCCCGCCTTCGCCGAGCTGCGGGCCCGGGGGCGCGTGCTCTACTACGAGCCGAGCGACCAGTGGCTGGTCCCGCACCACGCGGACGTCTCGGCGCTGCTGCGCGACCGCCGGCTCGGCCGGACCTACCGGCACCGTTTCACGCACGAGGACTTCGGCCGCACTCCGCCCCCGCCGGAGCAGGAGCCCTTCCACACGCTCAACGACCACGGCATGCTCGACCTGGAGCCGCCGGACCACACCCGTATCCGGCGCCTGGTGTCGAAGGCGTTCACGCCGCGCACGGTGGAGCGGCTGAAGCCGTACGTGCACGGGCTGGCGGACGAGCTGGTGTCCCGGCTGGTCGTGGCGGGCGGCGGCGACCTGCTCACGGACGTGGCCGAGCCGCTGCCGGTCGCCGTGATCGCCGAGATGCTCGGCATCCCGGAGTCCGACCGGGCCCCGCTGCGCCCCTGGTCGGCGGACATCTGCGGGATGTACGAGCTGAACCCGTCCGAGGAGACGGCGGCGAGGGCGGTCCGCGCCTCGCTCGACTTCTCGGACTATCTGCGCGCACTGATCGCCGCCCGCCGCAAGGAGCCCGGCGACGACCTGATCTCCGGTCTGATCGCGGCCCACGACGAGGACGACGACCGCCTCACCGAGCAGGAGATGATCTCGACCTGCGTCCTGCTCCTGAACGCCGGTCACGAGGCCACGGTGAACGCGACCACCAACGGCTGGCTGGCGCTCTTCCGCCACCCGGACCAACTGGCGGCCCTGCGCGCCGACCACTCCCTGGTCCCGTCCGCCGTGGAGGAGCTGATGCGCTACGACACCCCGCTCCAGCTCTTCGAACGCTGGGTCCTCGACGAGATCGAGATCGACGGGACGACCCTCCCGCGCGGCGCGGAGGTGGCGATGCTGTTCGGCTCGGCCAACCACGACCCGGCGGTCTTCACCGACCCGGACCGCCTCGACCTCGCCCGCCGGGACAACCCGCACATCTCCTTCAGCGCCGGGATCCACTACTGCATCGGCGCACCGCTGGCCCGCATCGAGCTGGCGGCGTCCATGACGTCCCTGCTGGAGCGGGCCCCCCGCCTGCGCCTGGCGGCGGAACCGGAACGCAGGCCGAACTTCGTGATGCGCGGGCTGACGGGACTACGCGTGGAACTCTGAGGACCCCGAGGACGCCGAGCCCCTCGACGGCTCCGAGCCGCCCGACGGCTCCGGCGATCCCGTCGTCTCCGGGCGCCGTCGCCGCCCCAGCAGCCAGGCGCCGAGCCCGTAGACCACGGCGGGCACGACGGCCCCGGCGAGGAAGACCAACGGCAGCTCGGTGAGCACGGCGCCGAAGTCCTGCCCGTTGTTCTCGAACTCGTTGCCCAGGTGCCGCTGGGTCCGGGCGGTCTGCCACCAGACCACCACCGCACCCACGGCCCCGGCCAACGAGACCGCACAGCCACCACCCGTCACCGCGTCCCGACTCATACCTGCCCTGACGCAATCGCCCGCACGGCCGGTTTCACCTCAGGCCGTCAGGTCCCGCCGCCGCAGTCCCGCCAGCCCCGCCCCGGCCAGCACCGCCGCGATCAGGACCAGCACCAGAACCGGGGGCCAGCTCATCCCCCCGCCGGGCAGCTTCGGCAGGTGCCCGTACGGGGACGCGTCCAGGACGGACCGCGGCACGTCCAGCGCCGGTCCGACCCACCCGAGCAACAGCACCGCGCCCGCGACGGCCCACGCGGCCACCGCCGCCCGGGGCAGCAGCCCGTGCAGCAGCACCGCCGCCCCGCCGATCACCCACACCGCCGGCAACTGCACCAGACACGCGCCCAGGATCGGCCCGAGGTCCCGCCCGTACCCGGCCGCGAAACCGAGCCCGGCGAGCAGCATGATGAGCGCCGCACCGCCGAAGGCGATCACCAGATGGCCCGCGGCCCACCGCAGTCGGCCCACCGCGCCCGCGAGCACCGGTTCCGCCCGCCCGGAGGTCTCCTCGCCGCTGAGCCGCAGTACCGACGCCACGACGTACAGCGCGGCGATCAGCCCGAGCATCCCGATCATCGCCGAGACGAACGCGTCGGTGAGTCCGGCCTGTCCGCCCATCCGCTCGATGATCCCGCGTGCCTGCTCGTTGTCCCCGACCAGATCGGCCGCGCCCTCCGTCATCCCGCCGTAGACGACGCCGGCGAGGAAGAAGCCGATGCTCCAGCCGAGGACGCTGCCGCGCTGGAGGCGCCAGGCCAGCGCACCGGACGTCCGCAGGCGTCCGGCGGCCGGTCCCGGCCGGGTCGGCAGGAAGCTCATGCCGAGGTCCCGGCGCCCGGCCAGGGCGTAGGCCACCGCCCCCTGCGCCACCGTCGCGCCCGCGATCAGCACGAGTACCCACCAGCGTTCACCGGCGAAGGCCCGCACGTTCTCCAGCCAGCCCAGCGGCGACACCCAGGTCAGGACCGAGGAGCCGTCGTCCGTCGCCGAGTCGCCCGCCGCCCGCAGCACGAAGGCCCCGCCCAGCACCGCCGCCGTCAGCCCCCGGGCCAGCCGCGCGCTCTCGGTGAGCTGGGCGACGATCGCCGCCATGGTCGCGAAGAGCATCCCGACGGCCGCGACCCCGAGTCCGAGGGCCAGTGCGCCGGCCGCCCCCTGCCCGGCCAGTCCGACGGCGATCAGCAGGGCCAGGACGGCGTTGGCGACCGCCGCCGCCAGCAGCGCCGCCGTCAGCGGGGCCCGGCGGCCGACCATCCCGGAGGCGACGACCTCCTGCCGTCCGCTCTCCTCCTCGTCCCGGGTGTGCCGTACGACGATCAGCAGGCTCGTCACGGCGGCGAGCGCACCGGCGTACAGGCCGACGCGCCAGGCGGTGAGCGCGCCGAGACCGTCGTCGAAGACGGGGCCGACCAGCGCGCGCAGCGATGAGTTGGTCTCCATCTGCCGCATCAGGTCGGCGCGTTCGGCGGCGGTGCCGTACAGGCCCTTGATGGTGCCCGGCATCGACAGCACCATGAGCGCGTTCACGGCGACCCAGACGGGGATCAGCACGCGGTCGCGGCGCAGGGCGAAGCGCAGCAGCGTGCCGGTGCCGGCCAGCCGGCGCGCGCCGCCGGGCCTGGCCGCGAAGGCCGTGGCGGTGGCGTCGGCGGTGGTGGTCATCGTGCCGTCACCGCCGTCCCGGTCTCCGCGTCCCCGGTCTGGTAGTGCCGCAGGAACAGCTCCTCCAGCGTCGGCGGCGTCGACGTCAGCGACCGCACCCCCGTCTCGCTCAGCGACCTGAGGACGGCGTCCAGCTTGTCGGTGTCGACCTGGAGCCGGACCCGGTGGCCCTGGACGTCGAGGTCGTGGACGCCGGGCAGGTGGGCGAGGCCGTTCGGGGCGCCCGCGAGTTCGGCGGTGACGCTGGTCCGGGTCAGGTGGCGCAGGTCGGCGAGCGAGCCGCTCTCGACGGTCCGCCCCTTGCGGATGATGCTGACCCGGTCGCACAGCTCCTCGACCTCGCTGAGGATGTGGGAGGAGAGCAGCACCGTCCGGCCGCGCTCGCGCTCCTCCTCCACGCACTGCTGGAAGACCTCCTCCATCAGCGGGTCGAGGCCGGAGGTGGGTTCGTCGAGGATCAGCAGGTCGACGTCCGAGGCGAACGCGGCCACCAGGGCCACCTTCTGCCGGTTGCCCTTGGAGTACGTGCGGCCCTTCTTGGTCGGGTCGAGTTCGAACCGTTCGACCAGCTCCGCGCGCCGCCGGGTGTCCAGTCCGCCGCGCAGCCGGCCGTAGAGGTCGATGACCTCGCCGCCGGAGAGGTTGCGCCACAGCGTCACGTCTCCGGGGACGTACGCGATCCGCCGGTGCGCCTCCACCGCGTCCGCCCACGGGTCGCGGCCGAGGACCTGCGCGGCGCCGGAGTCGGCGCGCAGCAGGCCGAGCAGGACGCGGATGGTGGTGGACTTGCCGGCCCCGTTGGGGCCCAGGAACCCGTGGACCTCGCCGGTCTCGACCTCCAGGTCGAGCCCGTCCAGGGCATGCGTGCGGCCGAACGACTTGTGGAGTCCGGAGACGCTGATTGCCTTCGTCATGATGTGGAAAGTACGCTTCTTTCAGAAACTTGTGAAGTTAAGAAACCATCAGGATGATGAGCGGGGTGAGAGATGATCGACGGATGACGAAGGAACCAGCGGGAGCCGCCGGGGCGGCGGCGGAGACGGCGGGACCCGGGCGCGACCCGGAGGCGGTGTCGAAGTTCGTGGAGGGTTTCGCGGCCCAGCTGGTCGAGGCCGGGATGCAGCGGATGCCGGCCCGGGTCTTCGCCGCGCTGCTGGCCTCCGACTCGGGTTCGCTGACCTCCGCGGAACTCGGCGAGACCCTCCAGGTCAGCCCGGCCGCCGTCTCCGGCGCCGTGCGCTACCTCTCGCAGCAGCACATGGTCTCCCGCGAGCGGCAGCCCGGCTCGCGCCGGGAGCGCTACCGGGTGCACAGCAACCAGTGGTACGAGGCGCTCACCAACCGCGAGACCGTCCTCAAGCGCTGGGAGAGCGCGCTGAGCGAGGGCGTCGCCAGCCTCGGCGCCGACACCCCCGCGGGCCGCCGCATGGCCGAGACGCTGGCCTTCTTCGAGTTCGTCGACGGGGAGATCGCGGCCATGATGGAACGCTGGCGCGTGCACCGGGAGGAGCGGTTCGGCCAGGGCTGAACCACCGACGCCGACGCCTACCCCGCCGGCAGCGTCAGCCCCCACGCCCCCTCGCGCGCCACCCACGTCCGCGTCCCCACCGGCCCGCACACCACCGCGTCGGCGCGGTAGCGGAAGTGCGCCCCCGACACGGTCACCGTCCGCCCGCTCGCCGTCAGCGGCGCCGCCTGCGCGCCCACCGACAGGGGCCGCACCTCCACCAGGGCCACTCCTCCGGCGCCCGGCATCACCGTCACCGCCTCCACGGGCTGGTCCAGGTCCACCAGCGTCACTCCGTCGACCTCCAGCCGCAGCCGGACCGGACCGGCCGCTCCCGGCGCGAGGGCGGTCCGGGCCGGACGCGAGGTTGCCAGCGTCCGGACCAGCGACTGACAGGTCCGCAGCCAGGGGCGGACCGGCCCCGGCCCGCCCGGCGCCGGCTCCGGGCCCGCGCCGCCCTCCGTCCCCGTGTCCTCCCGCACCGGTACCGGCACGGGAGCGGGCGGGATCCCCACCGCCCCCAACACCACCCCGTCGCTGTCGTCGACGAGCAGGTCCAGGCGCCGTTCCACCCCGTCGAGCACGGCCCGCGCCGCCGCCACCGCCCCCGTCGGCAGCCCCAGGGACCGGGCGAGGCCGAGCGCCGACCCCACCGGCACCACGGACAGCGCACAGCCCGCCAGCTCCCGCCGCCGGTGCAGCAGGGCCACGGTCCGCAGCAGCGCGCCGTCGTCACCGATCACCACCGGGCGCCGCGAACCGCGCCGCCCGAGCGCCCGCGCGAACTCCTCCGGGCCGTCCGGCAGACACACCTTCGTATGCGCCGCGCCCGCGCTGAGCACGTCCTTCGCGATTCTGACCGACTCCCCGTCCAGCCGTCGGGCGGCCGGATCGACGACCACCAGAAGCTGATCGGACCTCGCGGAAGGGTTCGCGGAAGAGCTCGCGGAAGTCGCCACCTCGGCCATGCCTCGCTTCCTCGGGTAGCATCTTTGTGCAAGAGCCCCTTGCGCTGTTGCGCCAGGGGCTTCGTCTATTCCGGGGCACCCGGTCCGACGGTTGGCGGCCAACGACGGTCGCGGTGTACGTGGCGGAAACCCACCGCATACGCCCTCGACCATGGACATGCCCCGCCCGGAAGGGGTGTACGCGCGTGCCCGCACTTGTGCTGCTCGGTGCTCAGTGGGGTGACGAAGGCAAGGGAAAGGCGACGGACCTGCTCGGTGGCTCCGTCGACTATGTGGTGCGCTACCAGGGCGGCAACAACGCCGGCCACACGGTAGTCGTGGGCGACCAGAAGTACGCCCTCCACCTGCTCCCTTCCGGGATTCTCTCCCCCGGCTGCACGCCGGTCATCGGCAACGGCGTCGTCGTCGACCCGTCGGTCCTGTTCTCCGAGCTGAGCGGGCTGAACGAGCGCGGCGTCGACACGTCCAAGCTCCTGATCAGCGGCAACGCTCACATCATCACGCCGTACAACGTCACCGTCGACAAGGTGACGGAACGCTTCCTCGGCAAGCGCAAGATCGGCACCACCGGGCGCGGCATCGGCCCGACCTACGCCGACAAGATCAACCGCGTGGGCATCCGGGTCCAGGACCTCTACGACGAGTCGATCCTCACCCAGAAGGTCGAGGCGGCGCTCGACGTCAAGAACCAGATGCTCACCAAGCTCTACAACCGCCGCGCCATCGCCACCGGCCAGGTCGTCGAGGAGCTGCTGGGCTACGCGGACAAGCTCGCGCCGTACGTCGCCGACACCGTCCTGGTCCTCAACCAGGCCCTCGACGACGACAAGGTGGTCCTCTTCGAGGGCGGCCAGGGCACGCTCCTGGACATCGACCACGGCACGTATCCCTTCGTCACCTCGTCGAACCCGACCGCGGGCGGCGCCTGCACCGGCGCCGGCGTGGGTCCGACGAAGATCAGCCGGGTCATCGGCATCCTCAAGGCGTACACGACCCGCGTCGGCGCAGGACCCTTCCCGACCGAGCTGTTCGACGAGGACGGCGAGGCCCTGCGCCGCATCGGCGGCGAGCGCGGTGTCACCACCGGCCGCGACCGGCGCTGCGGCTGGTTCGACGCGGTGATCGCCCGCTACGCCACCCGCGTCAACGGCCTCACCGACTTCTTCCTCACCAAGCTCGACGTCCTCACCGGCTGGGAGCAGATCCCGGTCTGCGTGGCCTACGAGATCGACGGCAAGCGCGTCGAGGAGCTGCCGTACTCGCAGTCCGACTTCCACCACGCGAAGCCGGTCTACGAGACGCTGCCCGGCTGGAGCGAGGACATCACCAAGGCGAAGTCCTTCTCCGACCTGCCGAAGAACGCCCAGGCGTACGTCAAGGCCCTGGAGGAGATGTCCGGCGCCCCGATCTCCGCGATCGGCGTCGGCCCGGGCCGGGACGAGACGATCGAGATCAACTCGTTCCTGTAGGAGCCGCCCGCGCACCGCGCACGCTCTCCGACGGCCGGGACCCCGCACGGGGCCCCGGCCGTCGCCGTCCGGACGGCGGATACGCTGGCCGCAGCCGCGGAGCCGCACAGCCTTCCGGCGGACGTACAGCGACGGACAGCACGGAGCGAGCGAACATGCGGAAGCCCACCACCCGGACGTGGATCTGGCTGACCGTGGCGGTCGTCGCCGTGACCGGCGGCCTCTTCTACGTCGACGGCCACCGGGTCTCCGCCGCCCCGCACGCCGACGACCCCAAGTGCGACAAGGTCGTCTCCCGCCTCCCGGACGACATACCCGGCGCCTCGCGCGACTGGGCCCTCGGGGACGGGGTCGCCTCCTGGGGCGGCCAGAAGGCGGTGTTCCGCTGCGGCGCCGAGGAGCTGCAGCCCAACGTCAACCTCTGCGTCACCGCGGACGGCGTCGACTGGGTCCTGGACGAGGCACGGCTCAAGCGCGACGGCGTGAGCGTCCTGCGGACCTACGGCCGCTCACCGGCCGTGGAGTTCACGTACTCCGGTCCGCGCGAGGAGGTGGGCGGCATCCTCGCCACGCTGGACCCGGCCGTGAAGTGGCTCCCGCAGCAGCGCAAGTGCATCGGCCTCGACGACGCCGCCACCGCCCTGTAGCCCTTCGTTCGGCCCCCTCCGCCGGGCGGCGGCGTGCTCCGTGGTGTCGGATCGGGGGCATGACCGACCGCTACGCCGCTTCCTGCCGGGGGCCGTACGGCGGCGGGGCCGGGCCCGGTGAGTGCGGGGACCCGGCGCGCTTCGAGGTCGCCCGGCACCTGCGTCCGCCGCTGCGGGTGTGCCCCGTCCACCTGGGACCGGCGCTGCTGCTGGCCGACGGGGTGCTGTGGCCGCCGGGGATCACGCTGATCCGGTGAGAGGCCCTTGCCGGGACGCGTGGGCCGGATGGTTGACTTGGGGGCCCGCCCTCCAGGGCCGGTGGACGCGGAAGGAAGCCGTAGGGTGCCCGGACGACGCGATGACATGGCCCGGCAGTTCGAGCGGGACCGGCCCCGGCTGCGGGCGGTCGCGTACCGGATCCTCGGTTCGCTCAGTGAGGCGGACGACGCGCTCCAGGAGGCCTGGCTGCGGGCCGACCGGGCGGACACCTCCGAGGTGGACAATCCCTCGGGCTGGCTCACCACGGTCGTGGCCCGGGTCTGCCTCAACCTGCTCCGCGCCCGGGACACCCGCCGCGAGGATCCGCTGGACGACGGGGTCCGCAGGCAGCCGGCCGTGACCGGCACCGCCGCGGACCCGGCCGAGGAGGTGCAGCTCGCCGACGAGGTCGGCATCGCGCTGCTGATCGTCCTGGACACCCTCGGCCCCGCCGAGCGGCTCGCGTTCGTGCTGCACGACATGTTCGACGTGCCCTTCGACGACATCGCCGCGATGCTCGACAAGACCCCCGCCGCCACCCGCCAGCTGGCCAGCCGCGCCCGCCGCCGGGTCCGGGGCGTCCCCGCGCCCGACGCCGATCCGCCGCGCAGGCGCCGCGCGGTCGACGCCTACCTGGCGGCCACCCGCGGCGGCGACTTCGACGCGCTGGTGGCCCTGCTCCACCCGGACGTCGTGCTGCACGCCGACGCGGCGGTCGTCCCGACGCCCGAGCCCTTCGCCGTCAGCGGTGTGGAGCAGGTGGCCAGGGGCGCGATGGCCTCGATGGGCCGGGCCAGGGCCACCGCCGTCGTCCTCGTGGACGGCCGGGCGGGCCTGGCGATGGCCGAGAACGGCAGGCTGCGCGTCGTGCTCCGGTTCGACTTCGCCGCGGACGGCCGCATCACCGGCATCGACGTGATCGCGGAACCGGCTCGCCTGAACGAACTGGACATCACGGGCATAGGCTGAAGGGGTACACGGCGCGTCGACAGGAGAAGGTGAGTGCGATGCGCGTGCTGCTCAAGGCGACGCTGGACACGGACAAGGCGAACGAGGCGATCCGCAGCGGGAAGCTGCCCGAGCTGATCAGCCGCACCCTCGACCACCTCAAGCCGGAGGCCGCCTACTTCGGCCCCCTCGGCGGCCGGCGGACGGCGCTGATGGTCTTCGACATGCAGGACAGCTCCGAACTGCCGCCCACCGGTGAGCCGTTCTTCACCGAGCTGAACGCCGAGGTCGAGGTCTCCCCGATCATGAACGCGGACGATCTGCGCAAGGGCCTGTCCCAGCTCGGCTGACCGGCGCCGGTCAGCTGAAGACGATCATCGACCCCTGGGCCAGGCTCCGGGTGGCCGCCGCGTGCAGCCCCAGCCACACATGGCGCTCCCGGGCGAACGGACTGGAGTCGTACGGCGCGGGCACCGCCGGCTCCTCCAGCTCCGTCGGGGCCGACGGCGGACGCGGCGGGGCCGGGGGGTTGGCCGGGTCGATGCCGAGGGCCGGGGCGACGGCCTCCAGCTCCCGCAGCAGGGTGTGCGAGGAGCCCAAGGGGCCGCCGCCCGCCAGGAGTTCGTCACTGGAGAGCGGGTGCGGGAAGTCGACCGGGACGTAGGCGCCCGCGTGGTCGTAGTGCCAGACCAGGTGGGACTGCTGCGCCGTCGACTCGAACATCTCCAGCAACTGCTCGTAGTCACCGCCCAGTTCGTCCACCGGCGTCACCGGGAGGCCGCACACCTGGAGGAGGTGTGCCCGGCGCAGGAAGTGCAGCGCGTCGTAGTCGAAACCGGCCACCGGGGCGACCTCGCCGGACAGACCCGGCATGTACTGGTACACCGGCACCGGCGGCAGCCCCGCCTCGGCCAGCACCTTGTCGTACTGCGCGAGTTCCTCGGCGAACGGGTTGTCCGGCGTGTGGCACAAGACGTCGACGAGCGGTACCAGCCACAGGTCACAGGCCAAAAGAGGGCTCCTCACACAGCACGGTGGTCACGGCAGCGTAGTCGGTGGGCGCAGGTGCGCGCCTGCGTGCAGGTCCCATACCCATCTGGGGCCGGGCCACGACACGTCCGGCGTTGGTCATCCGGCGGCGAGCCCCTCGATGAGGGCCAGCGAGTGGGCGTTGTAGGCGTCGACGAGGGCACGCGCGCCCGGGACGTCGCGCCGGGCCAGGGCGTCGACCAGTTCGGTGTGCCCGCACCACAGCGCGCCGCGCAGTTCGCTGAGCCGGCGCAGGTGCTGCACGGTGCACACCCAGCTCTGCACGCGCAGCCGGTGCAGGAAGTCGCAGAGGTAGGGGTTGCCGAAGAGGGTGGCCAGCTCGCGCCAGTAGCGCAGGTCGTAGCCGATCAGGACGGTCAGGTCCCCGGCGGCGGCCGCGCGCTGGGCCTCCTCGCCGCGGCGGCGGACCCCGGCGAGGGCGGCGGCGATGCGCGGGTCGGCCGGGTCGGGTCCGCCCGGCAGGTCCGCGGCGAGGGAGAGGAACATCCCGTCGGTCACCAGGCTGCGCGCCTCGATCATGCCGCGGAAGTCGTCGACCGAGTACTCGTGGACGCGGAAGCCGCGGTGGTGGTCGGCGTCCAGGAGCCCCTGCGCGGACAGGTCGACCAGGGCCTCGCGCACCGGGGTCGCGGAGACGCCGTACTGCTCGGCGATCTCCTTGACCGTGAACTCCTGCCCCGGCTGGAGCCGCCCGGCCAGCACCTCGTCGCGGAGCGCGTCGGCGATCTGCTGCCGCAGGGTGCTGCGCGTGACGGCACCGGTACCGCTGGGGCCGGGCATGGGCGGGCGTCTCCTCGTCGCGTTCGGGGCGTCGCCCGGGGGCGCCGCTCGGGGGCGTGCTCGTACACATGTCTACCGCGTACGAGCACGCAACCCTACGCGCTCCGGCCCCTGCCCCGCCCCGGCCGGTCCCGGTCCTACTCCGTGTACTCGTCCGCCACGGACAGTGCCCTGTCCAGGGCCGCCAGGCCCTCCTTCAGCTCCGCCTCGGAGACGTTGCACGGCGGGACCACATGGGTGCGGTTCATGTTCACGAACGGCCACAGGCCGTGCGCCTTGGCGGAGGCGGCGAACGCGGACATGGGCGTGGCCGCCTGCCCGGTCGCGTTGTAGGGCACCAGCGGTTCCCGGGTCTCCCGGTTCCTCACCAGCTCCAGGGCCCAGAACATGCCGGTGCCGCGCACCTCGCCCACGCTCGGGTGGCGCTCGGCCAGCTCCCGCAGCGCCGGTTCGACGACCTGGGAACCGAGCCGCGCGGCGTGCTCGACGACGCCCTCCTCGGCCATGACGTTGATGGTGGCGACGGCGGCGGCGCAGGCCAGCGGGTGCCCGGAGTAGGTCAGTCCGCCGGGGTAGGGGCGCTCGGCGAAGGTCGCGGCGATCTCGGCGGAGATCGCGACGCCGCCCAGCGGCACGTAGCCCGAGTTCACGCCCTTGGCGAAGGTCATCAGGTCGGGTACGACGTCGTACAGTCCGGCGGCGAACCAGGTGCCGGTCCGGCCGAATCCGGCCATGACCTCGTCGAGCACGAACACGATGCCGTACTTGTCGCAGATCTCGCGCACCCCGGCCAGGTAACCGGCCGGCGGCATCATGATCCCCGCGGTGCCGGGGATCGTCTCCAGGACGATCGCGGCGACCGTCCCCGGGCCCTCGAAGGCGATCGTCGTCTCCAGGTGCTCCAGCGCCCGCGCGCACTCCTGCTCCTCGGTCTCGGCGTAGAAGCGCGAGCGGTAGAGGAACGGCGCCCAGAAGTGCACCACCCCGGCCGTGCCGCTGTCGGAGGCCCAGCGGCGCGGGTCGCCGGTGACGTTGACCGCCTGCTGGGTGCCGCCGTGGTACGAGCGGTAGGCGGAGAGCACCTTGGGGCGGCCGGTGTGCAGCCGGGCCATGCGCAGGGCGTGCTCGACGGCGTCGGCGCCGCCGTTGGTGAAGAAGATCTTGTCCAGGTCGCCGGGCGTGCGCTCGGCGATGAGCCGGGCGGCCTCCGAGCGCGCCTCGACGGCGAACGCGGGCGCGAACGTCGTCATCCTCGCCGCCTGCTCCTGGATCGCGGCGACGACCTTGGGGTGCTGGTAGCCGATGTTGGTGTAGACGAGTCCGCTGGAGAAGTCGAGGTAGCGCTTGCCTTCGTAGTCCCAGAAGTAGGACCCCTCGGCGCCGGCGACGGCGAGCGGGTCGATCAGCTCTTGTGCTGACCAGGAGTGGAAGACGTGCGCGCGGTCCGCGGCCTTCACGGCTGCGCCGGCCTGAGGGGAGGGCTGAGGGGTCATGCGGCCGAGGGTAGATGTCCGCGATGCGGAAACGGAATCGGCGTCTTGTCTGCGGTCGGCGGCTTTCCACGACAGGTTGTCGACGCGTTGCCGACGCGGCGCGGTCGCTCCGTTACGGAACCGTGGACAACGCCCGCCCTCCACGCGCCCGCCCCCGCACTATCCTCGCTCTGTTGCACACGTGCGGGGGGAAGGCGGCGCAGCATGCGGGAACTGGGGGACGGGGACCCACAGCACATCGGTGCCTACCGGCTGCTGGGGAGGCTGGGCGCGGGCGGCATGGGCCACGTCTATCTGGCCCGTTCGGACCGCGGGCGCACGGTCGCCGTGAAGCTGGTGCGCGAGGAACTCGCCGCGCTGGAGGAGTTCCGCGAGCGGTTCCGGCAGGAGGTCGAGTCCGCGCGCCGGGTGGGCGGGTACTGGACTGCGCCCGTACTGGACGCCGACACCGAGGCCGCCGTGCCGTGGGTGGCCACCGGATACGTCGCGGGGCCCAGCCTCCAGCAGGTCGTCGGGCACGACCACGGCGCGCTGCCGGAACGCTCGGTCCGCACGCTGGGCGCCGGTCTGGCGCACGCGCTCCAGGACATCCACGCCGCCGGGATCATCCACCGCGACCTCAAGCCGTCCAACGTCCTGGTCACCATCGACGGCCCCCGCGTCATCGACTTCGGCATCGCCCGCGCCCTTGAGACGGTGGCCGACGGCGGCCTCACCCGCACCGGCGCGCTCGTCGGCTCGCCCGGCTTCATGGCGCCCGAGCAGGTGCGGGGCGACCGGGTCACGCCCGCGTGCGACGTCTTCTGCCTCGGCTCGGTCCTCGCCTACGCCGCCACGGGCCGGCTGCCCTTCGGCGCCGCGAACAGCGGTGTGCACGCCCTGATGTTCCGCATCGCGCAGGAGGCGCCCGACCTGGAGGGCGTGCCCGAGGGCATCGCCGACCTCGTCCGCGACTGCCTGAAGAAGGACCCCGCCGCGCGGCCGGGCCTCGCCGAGGTCCTGGAGCGCACGGGCGCGCAGGACACGGTCACCGGCGGCCGCTCCCGCGACCCGTGGCTGCCCAGCGCCCTGGTGGCCCAGCTGGGCCGCCACGCGGTCCGCCTGCTGGACACGGAGAACCCGCAAACCCCCGGCCCGGCGGGGCGCCCGGCGTCGGCCGGTGGCGCGGTGTCCGGTGGTGCGGTGGTGGGGCCTGGCGGCGCGGTGTCCGGTGGTGCGGTGGTGGGGCCTGGCGGCGCGGTGTCCGGTGGTGCGGTGGTGGGGCCCGGCGGCGCGGGGCCCGGTGGTGCGGGGGCCGACGGTGCGGGGCCAGGTGATGCGCGGTCCGGTGGTGCGCGGTCCGGTGGTGCGGTGTCTGCCGCTGCGGGTGGAGTCGCCGGGGCGGAATCCGCTGGCGTGGTGCCCGGTGGTGCGGGGCCAGCCGGCGTGGGGTCGGACGGTGTGGGTCCCGGTGGTTCGGGCCCTGGCGGTGCGGGCCCTGGCGGTGCGGGCTCCCGTGGTGTGGGGTCCGCTGGTGCGGGGTCGGACGGTGCGTGGGCCGGTGGTGCGGGTTCCGGTGGTGCGGGGTCGGACGGTGCGGGGTCCGGTGGTCCGGGTTCCGGTGGTGCGGGGTCGGACGGTGCGTGGGCCGGTGGTGCGGGGTCCGGTGGTCCGGGTTCCGGTGGTGCGGGGTCGGACGGTGCGTGGGCCGGTGGTGCGGGGTCCGGTGGTCCGGGTTCCGGCGGTGCAGGGTCGGACGGTGCGTGGCCCGGTGGTGCGGGGTCCGGTGGCCCGGGTGGTGATCCGGGGTCCGATGGTCCGCCGCCGCCGCGTGAGCCCGGCAGCGGCGACGGCGCACCGCTGAATCACCTCCCCACCCTGGTCGCGGGCCAGCACCCGCCGACGCCCCCACCCACCGCCCACGGCCACCCCGGATACGCCCCGGCCCCGGCATGGCACGCCTCGCAGCCCGGATACCAGCACCCGTACGGCGGCGGTCTCGGCCCCACCCCGCCGCAAGGGCCCCCGGCCCCGTACGGACCGCCGTACGGGCCCCTGCACGAGCCGGCCCGGACCGGCCGCTCCACCGCGCTGCTGATCGTCGTCGCCCTGGTCGTCGCGCTGGGCGCGGGAGGCGCGGTCTACGCCCTGATGCGCGGCGACGGCGACGACCGGGCGGGCGGTGACCCCACGCCCGCGCAGTCCACCGGCGCACCGCAGGACCCGGGGTCGGGCTCGCCCGGACCCTCCGATCCGACGGCGGGCCGGTCGCCCTCGGCCGGTTCGACCGCTCCGGCCGCCGACGAGGGCACCGTCCCGACCGGGTACGTGGGTGACTGGACGACCGCCATCGACAACGCCTCCGGCACGCACCCGCGGAAGCTGACCATCGCGCAGGGCGAGGTCGGCGACACGGTGATGACCCTCGTGGCGGACGGCCCGACGGACACCGGCACCTACCACTGCGTGTTCGACGCCGCCCTCACCGCCGAGCCGAGCGCCGACGGGCCGCTGCGGCTCGGTCCGTCCCAGGTCAGGACCGGTCCCTCCAGCAACTGCGCCCCGGGCGGGTCCACCACGGTCACCCTGCTCCCGGACGGCAGCCTGGAACGCACCAACGACGACACCGGCGAGGCCCTGGTCTACACCCGCCAGTGAGGGGACGTGATCCCGCCGCCCGGGGTCAGCGCGGCTCCGGCGGGCGCTGGCGGGGCATGTTCGGGCGGGTGCCGTTCTGCGGAGGGACCGGGAAGCGGCCGGTGGCACCCGTGCCTCCGCCGTCCGGCCGGGGCCCGTCGGCCGCCGCCGAGTGCGGCCCCAGCGGTGCAGGCCCGGGGCGGAAGCACACCATCCAGTCCGCCGTCTCCGCCCGCACCAGCTCCGTCACGTCCTCCGAGAACCGCCGCAGCACCAGCAGGCACCGCTCCGCCGCCTCGCTCGCCGTCCCGTCCGCGGGACCCAGCACCTCCCGCACACTCTCCGACGCCCAGTCGAACTGGAGCGCCTGGAGCCGCCGCTGCACCGCCTGAGCCGTGGCCACGTTCCGCATCCACCCGGCCGTGACCCCGAAATACCGGTCACCCGCCACGCACGCCACCGCCCACAGCAGCGCCAGATACCCCCAGGGCGCGACCCCGCCCACCGCCCCGGACAGGTCCAGCAGCGGCAGCGCCGCCCCGGCCGCCGCCCCCACCGCGGCCCCGCACCGCAGCAGCACGGCACCGCGCCGCTTCCACACCCGGTCCGCGAGATACCAGGCCGCCGTGTCCAGCGCACCCCGCTCCACCCACCGGTACAGCTCGTCCAGCCGCTCTGCGGGCAGTGCCCAGTCCCCGAGGGGAAACGCCCGCCCGGTCAGGTCGCCCGGCCGCGTCCCGGCCGCCCCTTCACCACCGCCCGCTCCGTGCTGGGGCGGCCCCTCGGGCTGCATCTCCGGCTGACCCACCCGGCACTCCCTACTGCTCGCCACTGCTCGCCGTACCGCTCGCCGTCCGCGAGGACTCATACGCCGGAACCCTGCGCCGGAACCCTTCCTACCGCCCAATGGGTGGCGAAGAGCCGGGTTCCGCCGCTTTTCCGCTCGGAAGAGGGCGTTGATCAGGTATAGGGATCCCGTGGCATCACTCGAAAGAGTGCTGGAGCGAGGGCCGCCCGGACCACGTAGGCTCGTGCCGAACGGCAAAACCGTCGTGACCGGACGTGATGGGAGCTGAACGTGATCCCCGGTGGTGGCCAGCCCAACATGCAGCAGCTGCTCCAGCAGGCCCAGAAGATGCAGCAGGACCTGGCGAAGGCCCAGGAGGAACTGGCGCAGACCGAGGTCGACGGCCAGGCGGGCGGTGGCCTGGTGAAGGCCACGGTCACCGGCTCCGGCGAGCTGCGCGGCCTCGTCATCGACCCGAAGGCGGTGGACCCGGAGGACACCGAGACCCTCGCCGACCTGGTCGTCGCCGCCGTCCAGGCGGCCCACGAGAACGCGCAGAACCTCCAGCAGCAGAAGCTCGGCCCGCTCGCCCAGGGGCTGGGCGGTGGCGGCAGCGGCATCCCCGGCCTGCCGTTCTGATCCAGGAGGATCGATCCGGCCCTTTCCCGGTTCGCCTTCCTCAGACCGGCCGGAGCCCTCTACCGTACGTAGTGCACGAACCTCAGGAAGGACGGCAGTCCGTTGTACGAAGGCGTGGTCCAGGACCTCATCGACGAACTGGGGCGGCTGCCCGGCGTCGGTCCCAAGAGCGCGCAGCGGATCGCCTTCCACATCCTCCAGGCGGAGCCGACCGACGTACGGCGGCTCGCCCAGGCCCTCATGGAAGTGAAGGCCAAGGTCCGCTTCTGCGCGACCTGCGGGAACGTCGCGCAGGAAGAGCAGTGCAACATCTGCCGCGACACCCGGCGCGACCCTTCCGTCATCTGCGTGGTGGAGGAACCGAAGGACGTCGTCGCCATCGAGCGCACCCGCGAGTTCCGCGGGCGCTACCACGTGCTCGGCGGCGCGATCAGCCCGATCGACGGAGTCGGCCCCGACGACCTCCGCATCCGTGAGCTGCTGGCCCGCCTGGCGGACGGCACGGTCACGGAACTGATCCTGGCCACGGACCCGAATCTGGAGGGCGAGGCCACGGCCACGTACCTCGCCCGCATGATCAAGCCCATGGGCCTCAAGGTCACCCGCCTGGCCAGCGGCCTCCCTGTGGGCGGCGACCTGGAATACGCGGACGAGGTGACCCTCGGCCGCGCCTTCGAGGGGAGACGACTCCTAGATGTCTGACGCCACGCTGCACGCGACCGACCAGAACCCGGACGACTTCGCGGTCCAGATCGCCGACCAGATCGAGAGCTTCCTGGTGGCCGTCACCGAGGTGGCGAAGGGCGACGAGCCCGACTCGGCCGTCCCCTTCCTCCTCCTGGAGGTCTCCCAGCTGATGCTGGCCGGCGGCCGGCTGGGCGCCCATGAGGACATCGTCCCGGACGAGCGCTACGAGCCCGACCCGGGCCCGGAGCAGGACGTGGACCTGCTCCGCGAGAACCTGGCGCGCATCCTCGACCCGATCGACGTCTACTCCGAGGTCTTCGACCCCTACGAACCGCGCAAGGCCCCGGTCCCGGCCCGGATCTCCGACGACCTCACCGACGTCATCACCGACCTCCGCCACGGCATGGTCCACTACAAGGCCGGCCGCACCACGGAGGCCCTGTGGTGGTGGCAGTTCTCCTACTTCTCCAACTGGGGCTCCACCGCCTCCGCGACCCTGCGCGCCCTCCAGTCGGTCGTCGCCCACGTCCGCCTGAACCAGCCCCTGGAGGAGCTGGACGGCCTCGACACCGACCAGGACCTCGGCGACGACGCCCTGGAATCGGAGGCCGGCCGCGTCATGGTCCAGGAGATCGCGGGCCCGCTGGGGCTGCGCCCGGTGAAGTAGGTCCGACTACGCCCCCGGGACGTGGCGCGACACCTGCCTTCCAGGGGCACGGTGAGTGGTCGCCGCCCGACGGCGCACTGATGGCCGTGGAGGTCACCTCGTGGGACGCGGAAGCACGAGGAGAGGCTGCCCTTCGGTGCGACCGTGTACCTCCCCGCCCCCGTCGACCTCACCCTCGACACCGAGCCCCTCAAGGAGCTGGCGGACTGAGCCCGGCCGGGGACGGTGTCCCGGGCCGGTAAGCGCCGGCGGTCAGGAAACCGCCGTGTGTTCCGGGTACGTGTCCAGGACGGCGTCGGTCTTCCGGCTGCCGAAGGGCGCGCGCCAGTTGCCGGTGCCGGGGTAGTAGTACGTGCGGTCGGTGCCGTAGGCGTACAGGTCGGGGTGTCCGTCGCGGTCGGCGTCGCCGATGCCGACGGTGTACCGGTAGCCGTTCCAGCCGCCGCCGATCCGCGTGCGGGGCGCGAAGGTGCCGTCGCCCTTGCCGAGGTAGAGCCAGAGGACGCCCGCCTTGTCGCGGGCGACCAGGTCGCCCGTCGCGGCGCCGCCGATGTCGCCCGTGGCGGTCAGGTCGTTGTAGGCGCCCCACCCGCCGCCGACCCGGGTGCGCTGGGCGAAGGGGGCCCGCCAGTCGCCGGTGCCCTTGTACAGCCACAGGACGCCGCTCTTGTCGGTGGCCAGGAGGTCGGCCCTGCCGTCGTCGGTGAGGTCGCTGCCCGCGGCGATCTCGTCGTAGCCGTTCCAGCCGCCGCCGATCCGCGTGCGGGGCGCGAAGGTGCCGTCGCCCTTGCTCAGGTAGAGCCAGAGGACGCCGGCCTTGTCGCGGGAGACCAGGTCCCCGTGCGCGGCCCCGCCCAGGTTGCCGCCCGCCTCGATCCGGTCGTAGGTGTTCCAGCCGCCGCCGACGAGCTTCCGCTCCGACGCCCGGGTCAGTTGGTTGTCCAGCGTGCGGAGGTGGGAGTCGGTGCGCCACAGGCGGCCCGACGGGTCCCGGGCCAGGAGGTCCGGGCTGCCGTTGTCCGTGTAGTCGTGCGGCGCGGCCTCGCGGACGACCTTGAAGGTGCCGGACGCGGTCAGGGACGGGCCGATGCCGTTGCGCGGGACGGCCGAGATCTCCCACGTGTAGTCGCCGTTGGGTGCGCCGGCCGCCCCCTGGACGACGTCGCCGCGCCAGTCGAAGGTGAAGTCGGTCGGCTCGGGCCCGTAGAAGACATCCTGCGCGAACTCCCCGGTGCGCTTGTTCCGCAGTGTCACCCGCAGTTCCGCGTTGTCCCGCGACAGCGTCCAGCGCAGCTTGACCCGGCCGCCGTCGCGGTCCAGGTCGATCACGGCGGGGACATCGTGGCCGACGAGGGCGAGCCCGGTCGGTTCGCCGGTGCTCGCGACCATGGCCGCGGTCGGGGCGCCGTCGGCGTCGGAGGTGATGCGGTAGAGGCCCTCGCCCTGGGCGACGGTGCCGCCGCGCACGTGCAGGACGCCGTCGGGGGAGGTCGCGGCGGAGGTGAGGTGGTCCAGCAGCTTCGTCGTGGACCCGGTCTTCAGGTTTCGGGCGGTCAGCGGGTGCAGGGAGCCCTTGTAGGTGTCGGTGAGACCGCCGGGGTCGCCGTAGACCAGGTGGTCGCCCTGGAGGCCCACCTCGATGTCGCGGACCCTCGTTCCGCGCACGAGCGCGACGGTCTGGTCCTCGCCCGTGGCGCGCGTGCGGACCACGATGCGGGGCCCTTCGGAGCGGTACTCGACCCACGCGACGTACTCCGGGGAGACGGCGATGTCACCGTTGCCCTCGGTATCCTCCCGCAGGCCGGTCTCCGTCACGGCGCCGGTGGCCAGGTCGATCAGCCCCCAGTACTTCCTGCCGCCGCTGGTGTACGTGACCAGACCGTGTGCGGACGTGCCCGTCGAGACCATGGGGATCTTCGCGTCGGCCGGGAGACCGGTGACCGGGACCGGCCCGCCGTCCTTGGTGTGCATGACCAGGACGGTCTCCGCGGGAGTGCTCCGGTCCCTGACGAACAGGGCCCGGCCCGCCGCTCCCGCGTAGTCGAGCCCGGCGGCGGGCGGGATGGACACCTCGAAGACCTTGTGTCCGGTGGCCAGGTCCCGCAGTTCGGCCGTGTCGCGCCGGGGGAGCACGGCCGCGAGGTCGCCGTACCCGGTGCCCTGCATGGCAGGACCGTCGGCCAGATCGGTCACCGCGCCGTCCGAGGCCCGGACCCAGGCACGGTCGCTCTTCATGTTGTTCCAGGTCAGGTACCCGGACGCGGTCACCGCCACGATCTTGTGGCCGGCCGGGAAGGCGGGTGCGGCGGCCACGGCCGCCGGACGGGCCGGTGGGGCGGCCGCAGCCGGAAGCGCCGGAAGGGCGGCGCCGACGGTGGCGGCGAGGGCGACGGCGGCGGCGACGGCGAGCCGTCCGCGCACTGGGCGTGCGTGTGACAAGGCGGTGATCCTCCCCGGGGTGCGGCGCACCACGCGCCGCGGATGACCAGACTCGCCGCCGTCCCACGAGGTTGTGGCCGAAAGACCTTGTGAACGTGTGACACACCGCACTTTCCCGAGTGACCCGCCCCGCGATGGGCATGAGCCACCCGGAACAGTGGGCGGTCCGGAAGTCTCACCATGCGATACCGCAGGGGGGAAATCCGGACCCTCGGTAAAATGAGCCGACCGCAGTACATATACGTACGTGCGGAAAGAGACGGATTGAGCGAGGAGCGCACGTGGGCCTTGTCGTGCAGAAGTACGGAGGCTCCTCCGTAGCCGATGCCGAGGGCATCAAGCGCGTCGCCAAGCGGATCGTGGAAGCGAAGAAGAACGGCAACCAGGTGGTCGCCGTCGTTTCCGCGATGGGCGACACGACGGACGAGCTGATCGATCTCGCCGAGCAGGTATCCCCGATCCCTGCCGGGCGTGAACTCGACATGCTGCTGACCGCCGGAGAGCGCATCTCCATGGCGCTGCTGGCCATGGCGATCAAAAACCTGGGTCACGAGGCCCAGTCGTTCACCGGCAGCCAGGCCGGAGTCATCACCGACTCGGTCCACAACAAGGCCCGGATCATCGACGTCACGCCGGGGCGCATCCGCACCTCGGTCGACGAGGGCAACGTCGCCATCGTGGCCGGCTTCCAGGGCGTCAGCCAGGACAGCAAGGACATCACCACGCTGGGCCGCGGCGGCTCCGACACCACGGCCGTCGCCCTCGCCGCCGCGCTCGACGCGGACGTCTGCGAGATCTACACGGACGTCGACGGCGTGTTCACCGCCGACCCGCGCGTGGTGCCGAAGGCGAAGAAGATCGACTGGATCTCCTTCGAGGACATGCTGGAGCTCGCTGCCTCCGGCTCCAAGGTGCTGCTCCACCGTTGCGTGGAGTACGCCCGCCGGTACAACATCCCGATCCACGTGCGGTCCAGCTTCAGCGGACTGCAGGGCACGTGGGTCAGCAGCGAGCCGATCAAGCAAGGGGAAAAGCACGTGGAGCAGGCCCTCATCTCCGGAGTCGCACACGACACCTCCGAGGCCAAGGTCACGGTTGTCGGCGTGCCCGACAAGCCGGGCGAGGCGGCCGCGATCTTCCGCGCCATCGCCGACGCCCAGGTCAACATCGACATGGTCGTGCAGAACGTGTCCGCCGCCTCCACGGGCCTGACGGACATCTCGTTCACGCTTCCCAAGAGCGAGGGCCGCAAGGCCATCGACGCGCTGGAGAAGAACCGCCCGGGCATCGGCTTCGACTCGCTGCGCTACGACGACCAGATCGGCAAGATCTCCCTGGTCGGCGCGGGGATGAAGAGCAACCCGGGCGTCACCGCCGACTTCTTCACCGCGCTCTCCGACGCGGGGGTGAACATCGAGCTGATCTCGACCTCCGAGATCCGCATCTCGGTCGTCACCCGCAAGGACGACGTGAACGAGGCCGTGCGCGCCGTGCACACCGCCTTCGGGCTCGACTCCGATCGTGACGAGGCGGTCGTCTACGGGGGCACCGGACGCTGATGTCCGCCGCGCAGGACACCGGCCGGGACGGCCGTACCGGCAGGCCCACGCTCGCCGTCGTGGGCGCGACCGGTGCCGTCGGCTCGGTCATGCTCCAGATCCTGTCCCAGCACGCGGACGTCTGGGGCGACATCCGCCTCGTCGCCTCCCCGCGCTCGGCCGGCCGCAAGCTGACCGTGCGCGGGGAGGAGGTCGAGGTCGTCGCGCTGAGCGAGGAGGCCTTCGACGGGGTCGACGTCGCCATGTTCGACGTCCCCGACGAGGTCGCCGCCCAGTGGGCGCCGGTCGCCGCCGCCAAGGGCGTGGTGGTGGTCGACAACTCCGGCGCGTTCCGGATGGACCCGGACGTGCCGCTCGTCGTGCCCGAGGTCAATCCGCACGCGGTGCGGATGCGGCCGCGCGGGATCGTCGCCAACCCGAACTGCACGACGCTGTCCATGATCGTGGCGCTGGGCGCGCTGCACGCCGAGTTCGGGCTGCGCGAGCTGGTCGTCTCCTCGTACCAGGCGGTCAGCGGGGCCGGGCGGGACGGCGTGGACACGCTGCGCCGGCAGCTGTCGCTGGTGGCCGGCACCGAGCTGGGGACCCACCCCGGTGACGTACGGCGTGTCGTCGGCGACGACACCGGGCCGTTCCCGGAGCCGGTCGCGCTGAACGTCGTACCGTGGGCCGGATCGCTGCGCGAGGACGGCTGGTCCTCGGAGGAGATGAAGGTGCGGGACGAGTCCCGCAAGATCCTCGGACTGCCCCGGCTGCCGGTCGCCGTGACCTGTGTACGGGTCCCCGTGGTGACCACCCACTCCCTGACCGTGCACGCGCGCTTCGAGAGCGACGTCACCGTCGAGGGGGCCCGGGAGATCCTGGCCACCGCACCGGGCGTCGTCCTCTTCGACAACCCGGCGGCGGGGGAGTTCCCGACGCCCGCCGACGTGGTCGGCACCGATCCCACCTGGGTCGGCCGGGTGCGCCGGGCCCTGGACGATCCGACCGCGCTCGAACTCTTCGTGTGCGGGGACAATCTGCGCAAGGGCGCCGCTCTGAACACCGCGCAGATCGCGGAACTGGTGGCGGCCGAGTTCGCCTGAACCGGGACCAGTACGGCAAAAGCCTCCGGACGCTGTGGGTTTGGTTTGTAGAATCCATGGACCAGATGTGATCCGGAAGTTGGTCCGGACTACTTGTACCGGGCACCCGTGCCGTCAGAGGATTTCCTCCCCGCCCTCCGCAACCGCGCGAGCGGCGGGGAGCGTCTTTGCGGTCACCCATTCGGGGCGCGCGGGGCGTGGGTCGGCGCGGGGGCGCCGAGGACGGGCGTGGGGACGCCCGTTCACACGGACACAGGGGAAGAGCGGACGATGAGGGCCTATGACGCACCGTCAGCCGGGTGGCCGCCCAGACGGCTGTCCGACGGACTCGGGAACGTGACGCCCGGCACGTACAACCCTCACGGGGTCGGGCGTGTCCAACTGGCGTGGCAGAGGTTCTCGAATTCACCGCAGGCACGCGGGGCGCGGCTCTGCGTCCCCCCGCCCGGTCCGTCCGTCCCCGTGTGGCCGGTCCGGCCGGTGGCATGCCGGTGATCGCGCCGATGCCCGCAGCGCGGCCGGCCCGCATATCGAACCAGCGCGACGGCGCCGAGGACGTGGCGGCGGGCACCACCGTCGACCACCTCACCGAGACCTACCGGGCGCACTACCGCTCGCTGCTCGGCCTCGCCGCCCTCCTCCTCGACGACACGGCCTCCTGCGAGGACGTGGTCCAAGAGGCCTTCATCCGGGTGCACTCGGCCCGCAAACGCGTCCGTGACCCGGAGAAGACCCTGGCGTACCTGCGTCAGACGGTCGTCAACCTCTCGCGCTCGGCGCTGCGCCGCCGCATCCTCGGCCTCAAGCTCCTCTCCAAGCCCATGCCGGACATGGCGAGCGCGGAGGAGGGCGCCTACGACCAGCTGGAGCGCGACTCCCTGATCAAGGCGATGAAGGGGCTCCAGCGCCGTCAGCGCGAGGTGCTGGTCCTGCGCTACTTCGCCGACATGACGGAGGCCCAGGTCGCCGAGACGCTCGGCATATCCCTGGGCTCGGTCAAGGCGTACGGCTCACGCGGGATCGCGGCGCTCAGGGTGGCCATGGAGGCCCCGGCATGAGCGACGGCAACGACGCGCGCCGGGACGCCCGGGAGGGCGACGACGCACGCCGGGACGCCCGCGAGAGGCACGACCCGCGGCCGGACGCCGGGGACGGGCACGATCCGCGCCCGGACGCCGGGGACGGGCACGGCGCGCGACCGGACGCCCGCGAGGGCGACGACGCGCGCCGGGACGCCCACGAGAGGCACGGGTCCCGACCGGACGCCGGGGACGGGCACGATCCGCGACCGGACGCCCGGGAGGGCGACGACGCGCGCCGGGACGCCCACGAGAGGCACGGGTCCCGACCGGACGCCGGGGACGGGCACGATCCGCGACCGGACGCCCGGGAAGGACACGATCCGCGGCCGGACGCCCGCGATAGGCGCGGGCCGCGACCGGATGCCCGGGAAGGGGACGGCGCGCGACCGGACGTCCGTCAAGGGCAGGATGGCGCGCCCGCCGGTTCTGCCGGGCGAGAGCAGCAGAAGTACACGCACGCTGGGAACGGAACTGTGAACCACGGCCCCACCTCGCAGGGCCCCGACGCCCCGGGGCCCAACGGGCCCGCCACCGACGAACCCGCCGCCGGCGGGTCGGCCACCGGCGGGTCGGCCACGGACGGGTTGATCACCGGCGGGTCGGTCACCGGCGGATCGGCCACCGAGCCCGCCGCCGGTGGGTCGGCCACCGACGAGGTCGTCCTGCGGGCGATGCTGCACCGGGCGGTCGGCGAGCTGGAGCCGAGCGACGGCACCCTGGAGCACCTGCGGCGCGCGGTCCCCGCCCGGCGGGCCCGCAAGCGCCAGGCGGTCGTCGGCGTCGCGGCCGCCGCCCTCTTCCTCGGCACGGCGGTCCCGGCCCTCGTGCACGTCTCCAACTCCACCGGCGCGAGCGCCGACCCGTCCGTCGCGGGCAACGCCTCACAGGCCCACGGCGGCGCGTCCCAGGGCAAGGACCCGGCCGGCGGCCAGAGCGGCATCGCCGGTTCCGGGGACACCGCCGAGGGCAAGGACAAGGCCGACCCCAAGGAGACGCCCGGCGGCAAGGAGTCCGGCGCCGCGACGGGCTCGGCCCCCTCGGGCGTCCCCAGCGCCAGCAGCCCCGCCGACATCCCGGCGTGCGCCCCCGGGTCGCTCGGCCCGGCCGTCGCGAGCAGCGCGGCCCCCGACTCCACGGGCGTGGTCTACGGCTCCTTCCGGGTCACCAACGTCTCCTCGGACGGCTGTACCGTCACGGGCCCCGGCAGCGTGACCACCGCCTCGCTGGGCGCGGCGGACGCCACCCGGATCGGCACCGCGCGGCACGCCGCCGGGGACGCCGCGGCCGGACTGCCCGACCCCTCGTTGGAGGCCGCCTCGCTGACCCTGGCGCCGGGCGCCGCGTACGAGGTGCAGTTCGCCTGGGTGCCCTCCGAGACCTGCCCCACCACCGGCGGCACCACGGGGGGCAGCACCGGCGGGCCCTCGCCCGACCCCTCGCCCACCGGGGACACGACCGCCGCCGGCGGTACCTCCGCGGGCGGCGGAGGCGGTGGCGGTGGCGAGGCCGGGCCCACCACCCAGCTGATCACCGAGGACGGTCCGGCCGAGGGGAGCGTGTCGGTGACCTACACCCCGCAGAGCGGTTCCGGCTCGGCGACGGCCACGGTGTCCAACGCGTGTGTGGGGACCGTGTACTGGACGGGCCTGCTGGCGGACTCGGGCTCGGGAGCGTAGCCCCGGGGGAGCGGCCCCGCGGCGATCAGGAGACGAGCCCCGCCCTGGCCCCGTCGGCCCGGTCCCCGGACTCGCCGCCCTCCCCGTCGGCGTCGTTCGCGTCGTCCCGCGTGTCCAGGCCCAGCTCGGCGTCGCGGGCGAGTTCGACCTCGCGGCGCAGCAGACGGAACCACATGAAGATCACGAAGCCGACGAAGGCGAACCACTCCGCGGTGTAGCCGAGGTTCTGGAAGGCCTTCAGGTCGAGGCCCGAGTTCTGCGGCGCGCTCACGGGCACGGCCCGCATCCCGGAGTCGCCCTCGTTCAGCGTGACCCACGCGTCGTACACGTCGTACGGCACCAGGTTCAGCAGTGTCGCCGCGCTGATCGCGCCGGTCTGCCCGGCGGGCCAGCCGGAGCGGCCGCTGACGCCGTTGCTGCCGGGGGACTCGGCGGCCTGGAGCGCCCCGGTGACGGTGACCTCGCCGGTGGGCGGGGCCGGGGCCTTCGCCGGGTCCGGCTCGCCGGGCAGCCAGCCGCGCACGACCGGCAGGGCCTCGCCACCGTCGGTGCGCAGCAGGGTGAGGACGTAGAAGCCCTCCCGGTCGTCCAGCTTCCGCTCCGGGACCAGCAGCTGATCCTCGTACCGGCCGGTCACGGTGGTCTGCTTGCCGACCGTCGCCTTGTCCACGGGCAGCAGCTCGGTCAGCGGGCGCGCCGCTTCCCGGCGGGCCGACTCGTGCTGTGTGGAGGCGGTCTCGTGGTCCTGCACCCGGTCCTCGAACCGGCCGAGCTGCCAGGAACCCATGAAGATGCAGAACGGGATGGCCAGGACGACGAAGACGTTGATCCCCCACCATCGGGGCGTCAGCAGAAACCGGTACACGCCCTCCACGGTACGGTGCGCGCCGGACGGTCCCGCAGCGGGGCTGTGGAAAACATGGCGGCGAGGGAGCGACCCGGGGGAGGTTGTCCACAGGCTGGGGATCTCTTCTGCGCGCTGTCGCCCGGTCGGGGCAGTATGGGGCCATGACTGAGAGCAACGGGTCCGTTCCGCCGGACAGGGATGCGGCCGTGGACGGGGACATGGGTGTGGACGAGCGGGCCGAGGACGGGCGGCAGACGCGGGGCGGGCAGGTGCCCGACTGGGAGAAGCGGTTCCGGGCGCCGAGGGTGTCGCTGCCCGACTGGGCCGAGGACGCCCCGGACCGCTCCCTGTTCGTGTCGAACGCGACGGGGACGTACGAGCTGTACGCCTGGGACCGGTCGAGCGGCGAGCAGCGCCAGGTCACCGACCGGCCCAACGGCACGACGGACGGCGTGCTCGCGCCGGACGGCGACTGGATCTGGTGGTTCGACGACAAGGACGGCGACGAGTTCGGCGTCTGGCGCCGCCAGCCCTTCGCGGGCGGTGCGGACGAGGAGGCCGTGCCCGGCCTCGACCCCTCCTACCCGGCGGGCCTCGCCCTCGGCCGCGACGGCCGCACGGCGGTGATCGGCCGCTCCACCGACGAGGACGGTACGACGATCCACCTCGCGCGCGGTGACGGCGGCGCCGTGGAGATCTACCGGCACCGCGAGTCCGCGGGCGTCGGCGACCTCTCGCACGACGGGTCCCTGATCGCGATCGAGCACACCGAGCACGGCGACGCCATGCACTCGGCGCTGCGCGTCCTGCGCCCCGACGGCAGCACGGTCGCCGAGCTGGACGACACCGAGGGCGGCGAGAAGGAGCTGGGCCTGGAGGTGCTGGGCTTCGCGCCGGTCGACGGCGACACCCGCCTGCTCATCGGCCACCAGCGCCGGGGCCGCTGGGAGCCCCTGGTGTGGGACGTGGCGACGGGGGAGCAGACCGACCTCGCGCTGGAGCTGCCGGGCGACGTGAGCGCGGAGTGGTATCCGGACGGGTCCGCCCTGCTGATCGTGCACGGCTTCGAGGCCCGCAGCGAGCTGTTCCGCTACGACTTCGCCGAGCGCGGCCTGACGGAGATCGACACCCCCGCCGGCACCGTCTCCGGGGCCACGGCCCGCCCGGACGGCAGTGTGGAGTACCTGTGGTCCTCGGCCGCCGAGCCGTCGGCCGTCCGCTCCACCACCGGCCGCGTCGTCCTGGACCCGCCCGGCCCGAAGTCGCCGGGCTCGGTCCCGGTGGAGGACGTGTGGGTGGAGGGGCCGGGAGGCCGCATCCACGCCCTGGTCCAGAAGCCGGCCGGGGCGGCCGGTCCGCTCCCGACGGTCTTCGACATCCACGGCGGCCCGACCTGGCACGACAGCGACTCCTTCGCCGCGGGCCCCGCCGCCTGGGTCGACCACGGGTACGCGGTGGTCCGCGTCAACTACCGGGGCTCCACCGGGTACGGCCGCGCGTGGACCGACGCCCTCAAGCACCGGGTGGGCCTCATCGAGCTGGAGGACATCGCGGCGGTGCGGGAATGGGCGGTCACCTCGGGCCTCGCGGACCCCGAGCGCCTGATCCTCACCGGCGGTTCCTGGGGCGGCTACCTCACCCTCCTCGGCATCGGCACCCAGCCCGAGGCGTGGGCGCTGGGCATCGCGGCCGTGCCGGTCGCCGACTACGTCACCGCGTACCACGACGAGATGGAGGGCCTGAAGGCCCTGGACCGCACCCTGCTGGGTGGTACCCCCGAGGAGGTCCCCGAGCGCTTCGAGGCGTCCTCCCCGCTGACCTACGTCGACCAGGTCAAGGCCCCGGTGTACATCTCGGCGGGCGTCAACGACCCGCGCTGCCCGATCCGCCAGGTCGAGAACTACGTCAAGCGCCTGGAGGCCAGAGGCGCCGTCCACGAGGTCTACCGCTACGACGCGGGCCACGGCTCCCTGGTCGTCGACGAACGCATCAAGCAGGTGGCGCTGGAACTGGACTTCGCGAGAAGGCACCTGCCGGAGAGCTAGCTTCTCGGCCCACCGAGTCGGGTGGCGGGTGGGCACAGGCCGGGGGCCCAGAGGGCGGAGCCCCCGGCGGGGTGGTAGGGGCGGCGCCCCTACACGTCCGACCCCTGCCGCGCCCGCCGCCCGAGCAACTCCGCGAGCCCCCGCCGCGTGGCCGCCAGCACCACCCGGTCCGACCCCCGCAGGACATACGTCTCGGGCAGCTCCCACACCAACCGCGCACCGCGCCCCGACGACATCCCGTCCTCCGGATCGACGCGCCCCGCCCGCTCACCGTCGACGACCCCCTCGGAGACCTCGAGCGCCAGCACCCGCCAGGCCCCCGCCCGGAACGCCTCGCCGACCGTCTTCCCCTCCAGCTGCGGATGCCCCGCCACCTCCACCGCCGCGAACAGCAGCACCCGCCGTTCCACGGGGATCGCCCCCAGGATCTGGCGGCCCATCATCGCCCCGGCGAAGGACGGTGCCGCCAGGTGCGTCACGCTCCGGCTCCGGGTGAGCGCGTGGGGGTGCGCGGCACGCAGCGTGCGGTACACGGCGGTCGCGAAGTCGTCGTCGTACAGGCGCAGCACCACCCGCAGCCGCGACCGCACGGACCGGGCGTACAGCACCGCCTCCAGGTTCGTCGTGTCCACACTGGTCAGCGCGAGCAGCGAGTGCGCCCGGTGGATCTTGGCGGCCTCCAGGACGCCTTCCTGGGTGACGTCCCCGAGCACCACCGGCACCCGCAGCCGCCGCGCGGTCGCCATGCCGCGCGCCTCGGGGTCGGCCTCGACGCACACCACGGGGATGTCCATCTCCCGCAGCCGGGTCAGGACCCGCGTGCCGATCTTGCCGAGGCCCAGCAGGACGACGTGCCCGCCGAGCCCGCGCGGCGGCTTCCGCAGTGCGGACGCGCTGCGGAAGGTCCCGAGGGCCTCCAGGACGGCCGCCAGCAGGACGGGCAGCAGCAGCAGTCCGACGAAGCCGGACAGCAGCTGGAGGATCTGCCGCCCGACGTCGTCGTTGTGGGCGGGCTCGTTGATGGAGAACAGGTCGAGCAGCGTCACGTACGTGGCGTGCAGCGGATGATCGCCGGTGACGACCATCAGCGCCACGGCGAGGGCGACCACGCAGGCCGCCAGACCGGCCAGCGACCACCGCAGCCGCCGCGAGAACAGCTCCCCGAAGGCGGGCACCCCGGCCCGCCCGGCGGGCAGCGGCGGCCCGGAGTACGACACGTGCTCCAGGGCCACGGTCCCGCGTCCGGTGGCCGCCCGCACCGCCGCCGCGTCCGGCAGCAGTTGCGGCCCTTGTTCGCCGCTGCCCTCCGAACCGTCCGCACCGGCCGGGTCGTTGCTCGTCGCCGACAGCAGCGCGAGGGTGCACAGACCCGGGTCGGCCACCTCACCGGGCCGGGGCGGTTGGCGTTCCACGGCGCGCAGCATCAGGCCGTCCGTCTCGACGACCTTGCTGGTGCCGACGAGCGCGGTGGCCGCGAGCGCGGGCGCGGCGGTGTCGGCGTCGGACAGCACGGTCGTGGACCCGGATCCGGAGCCGGGACCGCCACCGGTCGCCAGCGCGGCGCTCTGGTCGAGGAGTTCCTCGATGTGCTGGCCCAGACGCCGGTTGTACAGGCGCAGGACCAGCCGCAGACGGGGGTTGAGCCGGCGCGCGGTCAGGGCGGCGCGGATGTTCGTCTCGTCGTCGTCGTACACCAGCGCCAGCGCGGTGGCCCGCTCGACACCGGCGTCCGCGAGCACGTCCTCGGTCGGCTCGGTGGCCTCCAGTTCGCGGCCGGTGCCTGCGGAGTCGCCGTTGCCCGCCCGGTTGACCGCCGCGTTGACCATGTCCAGCAGGGCCGCCGAGGCCGCCCGGGCCCGTCCGACCACCGGTTGACGCACCCTGCGCCCGGAGGGCGGGACGACGAGTGTGACCTGTTCGCGGTAGACACCGCGCAGTTCGGCGGCCAGCCGGTGGGCCAGCCCGTCGTCGCCGCACACCACCATGTGCGCGTACCCGTCGCCCTGCGGAACCTGGTTCGGAACGCTCCCCGTATGAGTCCCCATTTGGAGAAGGACAGTACAGGCACCGTGGTCGGTTGCAGCAGCGCCGGAACGGACCGGGGGCGGCATCAAAGGAGCGTAAAGATTGCCGGAACACGGCAATGACCTGCCGTCCCGCCCCGTGTGACCATTCCTCTCACCGAAGCTCAGCGACGGGCGAGAGGGGGACGGCACGCATGGCCTGGTTTCTCGGGCTGGGTATCACGGGGGTCGTGCTGCTCGCCCTGTCGCTGGTCTTCGACGGAGTGCTGGAAGGCGTGTTCGGGGGAGCGCTGGACGGGCTCCTGGAGGGGTGGCTGTCGCTGCCGGTCGTCGCCGGGTTCACGGCGATGACCGGCTTCGCCGGCGCCATCGCCCTCGGCACCGGCTGGACCGGTCCCGCGGGCGCCGCCGGGGTCGGCGCGGTCGCCGGAGTGGGGGCCGGCTGGCTGACGTACCGGTTCAGCCGCGCCCTGATGCGCGACCAGACGGCCGTCACGCCCCGTACCGACGACCTCCTCGGCACGTCCGGCAGGGTCGTGACCGCCATCCCGGCGGACGGCTACGGCGAGGTCATGCTCCGGCTCGCCGGCCAGCCGCAGAAGTGCGCGGCGCGCAGCGCGGTGCCGGTGGCGCGGGGTGCCGAGGTGTGGGTCGAGGCGGCGCCGACCGGGACGTCGGTCGTGGTCCGCCCGGTGGACCGCTGAACGCCCCGGGAACCCCCGGCTCCTCCTCCCTCTTGCTTCTTGCCTCTTCCTCTTCCTGTTCTTGTTCTTGTTCTTGTTCTTGTTCTTCGCACAACTCTGAATCGGGGGCGTTGCCATGAGTCCTGTCGTCATCGCGGTGCTGGGGGTCGTCGTACTCCTGGTGCTGCTCGCGCTGGTGGTGGTCAGCCGGTACAAGGTGGCCGGTCCGAGCGAGGCGTTCATCGTCACGGGGCGGCGCGGAAAGAAGTCCACCGATCCGGAGACGGGCCGCGTCTTCACCGACAACAGCGGCCAGAAGGTCGTGGTCGGCGGCGGCGTGTTCGTCGTGCCGTTCGTGCAGCAGCGGTTCACCCTCGACCTCTCCTCGCGGCACATCCCGGTCGCCGTGCGCGGCGCGGTGACGCTGCGCGGAGTGAAGGCCCACCTGGAGGGCGTCGCGATCGTCAAGGTCGGGGGCACGGAGGACGCGATCCGCGCCGCGGCCCAGCGGTTCCTGATGCAGCAGGACGGCATCGTCGGCTTCACCCAGGAGGTGCTGTCCGGCGCGCTGCGTGCGATCGTCGGCCGGATGTCCGTGGAGGACGTCATCCGGGACCGGGCCGCGTTCGCCGGTCAGGTGGCCGAGGAGGCGGAGGCCAGCCTGTCGGGGCAGGGCCTGGTGCTCGACGCCTTCCAGATCCAGGACATCACCACCGAAGGTTCCTACCTGGAGGACCTCGGCCGTCCCGAGGCGGCCCGCGCGAAGCAGGAGGCCGACATCGCGGAGGCGGTGGCCCGGCGGGCGGCCGAGCAGGCGCGGCTGAAGGCGGAGGAGGAGATCGCCGTCGCGCAGCGGACCCTCTACCTGAAGCAGGCCGAGATCAAGGCCGAGACCGACCAGGCCGCGGCCCGCGCCAACGCCTCGGGCCCCCTCGCGGAGGCGGCCCGGCAGCAGGACATCCTCGCCGAGCAGGAGAAGGTCGCCGAGCGGCAGGCCGCGCTGAAGGACCGCCAGCTGGACACCGAGGTGCGCAAGCCGGCCGACGCCAAGCGGTACGAGGCCGAGCAGGAGGCGGAGGCCCGCAGGGTGGCGCGGGTGAAGCAGGCCGAGGCCGAGCGCGCCGCCGGTATCGCCGCGGCCCAGGCCGAGGCCGAGCGGGCCCGGCTCACCGGTGAGGGCGAGAAGCAGCGGCGCAGCGCGCTGGCCGAGGCGGAGGCCATCGAGGGCCTCAAGCAGGGTGAGGCCGAGCGGTCCCGGCGTGCGGCGATCGCCGAGGCCGTACGGCTGGAGGGCGAGGCGGAGGCCGCCGCGATCGGTGCCAAGGGCGCGGCCGAGGCCGAGGCCATGGAGAAGAAGGCCGACGCCTTCGAGCGGTACGGCGACGCGGCCGTGCTCCAGATGCTGGTAGAGGCGCTGCCGCAGGTGGTCGCCAAGGCGTCCGAGCCGCTGTCGGCCGTGGACAAGATGACCGTCATCTCCACGGACGGCGCGAGCCGGCTCACCCGTACGGTCGCCGACAACGTGGCGCAGGGCATGGAACTGCTCGGCTCGACCACGGGCGTCGACCTGGCGGCCCTGCTGAAGAACATCACGGCGAAGGGCGCCGCGGAGCCGGAGAGCGGCCCGGACCAGCGCAACGGCAAGGTCGAGATCACCGGCTGACCCGAGGAGGGGAGCCCCGGCAGCCCGGCAGCCCGGCTGACGGGGTGTCCCCGCGGGGTGGCTCCTGTCGGGGTGCTCCTGTCGGGGTGCTGCTGCCGGGTGGTCCGATCAGATCTCCTGGTCGGGCCATCCCAGCAGCCGGGCCCCGATGACCGCGGTCTGCAGCGTGTAGCGGTGCACCGGGTCGGAGGCGTTCGCCCCGGTCAGCTGGTGGATGCGGTCCAGCCGGTAGGTGAGCGCCCGCACGCTGAGGGTGAGACGCCGGGCGGCCTCGGCCGCGGTGCAGCCCGCGTCGAAGTACACCTCCAGGGTCCGCAGCAGCGGCTCGGCACCGCCGCGGGCCTCGCGCAGCGGACCCAGCACGCTCAGCACCAGGTCGGCCATCGCCTGCCGGTCACGGGCGAGGACCGGGTAGACCAGCATGTCGGCGGCGCGCACCACCGGCTCCTCCAGGCCCAGCCGCTCGGCGAGTTCGAGGGTGCTGAGCGCCTCCTCGTAGCTGTGCACCACGCCGCCCGCGCCGCTCTGCGGTCGCCCGATGGCGACCCGGCTGCCGTCCGTGGCGGCGTAGGCCTGCTTGGCGAAGAAGGACAGGACGTCGTCCTGGTCGCCGGGCGCGATGCAGATCAACTGCCCGTTCTTGGTGGTGATCAGGATGCGCCGGTCGCCGAAGCGGGAGATGAGCGCGTTCTCCACGACCCGGGTGACCGGGGCGGTGTCGTCGTACGCCTCGGGTCCCTCGGCCACCGCGACGGCGTGGGCGCGGGAGAGGACGAGCCCGAAGCGCTCGGCCCGTTCGGCGAGGCGGCCGAGGTCGCTGCGTCCGTAGAGCAGGTCGTCGATGAACTCCCGCCGCGCGGCCTCCTCCTGGCGTACGGCGAGCCGCTGCGCGCGTTCGTAGCCCTCCGCGAAGGCGTCCACGGCCTGGGCGACGGCGGCCAGCACGGTCCGGGTGACCTCCGGGCCGGAGAACGCCGAACCGCCGCCGGGCCAGGACATGCGAGTGGCGTCCAGATGCAGCCGTACGAGACTGCGCAGACTGTGTCCCGCCTCCGCGGCCTGCTCGCCGGAGAGCCGCCGCTCCTCCAGCTCGTCGCGGGTCAGCCGGCGCCCCGTGTCGGCGACCCCCGCCAGCATCTCGGCGTACCCGGACAGGTACGTCTCCCGCTGGTCCGTCTGCAGGTCCGTCACCCCGCGCCTCCCCTGCCGTTCACGCCCGGTGCGCGGTCTCCGGCAACGTGAGGGTAGTCAACACTGCCGGAACCCGGCAATGGACGACGGACGGCTCAGCGGCGGGCTACGGCCGCTGGTACGGCTGCTGCCCCGACGGGCCGTACACCTGGCCGCCGGTCTCCTGCGCCTGGAGCTGCTCCGCCTGTTCCTTGGTCACCTGCTGCTCGGCGCCGCAGAACGTGCACTGGGTCGCGTACTTGGTGGAGAACGGGAACAGCGGCACGAAGAACAGCGTGAACTTCGTGACGCGCTTCCTGAGCGTGTGCGCGGCGGGGTTTCCGCACCGGCCGCACACCAGCGTCAGTATCGCGAGCTGGTAGAGGTATCCCTTGGTGCCGAAGATGATCACGAGCTGGGTCCTTCCCGGTCGGCCCCCTGCGAACGCGCAGGACACCCCGATCCTCTCTCAGATCCCCGGCCCCTACAGGTCGCACGCCGCCGTATTTGGGTGCCGTCCCGGATGGCCCGGACGGGCCCGCGCGGGCGACTGTGGAGCCCACTCCCCTTACCCGGCCGCTCGGTCCCGGTGCGATCGGGATGCCCCACCCTGCAAGGAGAGCACATGGCCCGCCCCGCTGACCGCGTCGCCCGCCCGGGGCCCCGCGTCGGGAGGAGGACCTCATGCCCGTACCCGAGGACCGCAGGCTCACCGAGATCGAGTCCCGGCTGCGCCGCGAGGACCCCCGGTTCGCCAGGGCCCTCGCCGACGGCCGCCCCCGCCGCCCGCGCGAGTACCGGTACCACCGGGCCTGGCTGCTGCTCACCGTCGCCCTGGGCGCGCTGGCCGCCGGGATGTTCCTGGCCCACGGGCTGCTCATCGCCGCGGGGCTGGTCTTCGCCGGCGTCGCCGGTGAACTCTTCGACCCGCACCGGCGCGAGCGCGGCACCCGGTGCCCGCCGCCCGGGTCCTGACCCCGGCGGGTACGGACCGGCCGCGGACGGGCCTGTGACGGTGGCTGCGGACGGGCCTGTGACGGTGGCCGTGTACCTGCCCGCGATCGTCGCCGTGCGCGGGACCGTGACGGTGGCCGTGTACCTGCCCGCGATCGTCGCCGTGCGCGGGCCCGTGACCGTGGCCGTGTACCTGCCCGCGACCGTGGCCGCGTGCGGCCCGGAGTCCGCTCGATGACCCTGTCCGAGCTGTACCTGATGCTGCTGATCGGCGGCACGGTGCTGCTGGCCAGCATCGCCGCCGCCCGCGCCGCCCACCGCATCGGCCTGCCCAGCCTGCTGCTGTTCCTGTGCGTCGGCCTCGTCGCCGGCGAGGACGGTCTCGGCCTGCGGTTCGACGACGCCCAGCTGGCCCAGGCACTGGGCGCCGCAGCCCTCGCGCTCATCCTGGTCGAGGGCGGCCTGACCACCCGGTGGAGCGACGTACGTCGTCTGCTCGCCCCCGCCGGGGTGCTCGCCACGGTGGGCGTGGCGGTCTCCGTCGTGGTGACCGCGGCGGGCGCGCACTGGCTGCTGGGGATCGAGTGGCGGCTGGCCCTGCTGATCGGCGCGATCGTCTCCTCCACCGACGCCGCCGCCGTCTTCGCCGTACTGCGCGCCCTGCCGCTGCCGCGCAAGGTGAGCGTGCTGGTGGAGGCCGAGTCCGGCTTCAACGACGCGCCCACCATCATCCTGGTCCTGCTCTTCTCCACCACCGCCGGACTGCCAGGGCCGCTCCCTGTTGTGGGCAACCTCCTCTTCCAGCTCGTGGTCGGCGGCGTCCTGGGCGTGGTGATCGGATGGCTGGGCGTCGCGGCGCTGAGGCACATCGCCCTGCCCGCGACCGGCCTGTACCCGCTGGCCACCGTCGGCTTCGGCGTCGTCGCCTTCGCCGCCGCCGGAGCGCTGGGCGCCAGCGGCATCATCGCCGCCTACCTCTCCGGGCTCGTCCTCGGCAACGCCAAGCTGCCCCACCGCGCGGCCACCCGCTCCTTCTCCGAGGGCGTCGGCTGGCTGGCCCAGATCGGCCTGTTCGTCATGCTCGGGCTGCTCGTCGACCCGACCGAGCTGCCCGCCGCGATCCTCCCGGCCCTGGTCGTCGGCCTGGTCCTGCTGCTGGTCGCCCGCCCGGTCTCGGTCCTGCTCTGCCTGCTGCCGTTCCGGGTTCCCTGGCGCGAGCAGGTCTTCATCTCCTGGGCCGGCCTGCGCGGCGCCGTCCCCATCGTGCTCACGACCTTCCCGGTCGTGGCGGGGGTGACCGGTGCGCGCGACGCCCTGAACATCGTGTTCGTCCTCGTCGTGCTGTTCACCCTGCTCCAGGGGCCCACGCTGCCCGCCGTCGCCCGGTGGACGGGGGTGACCCGTCCGGACGCGCTGCGTGAGATCCAGGTCGAGACCGCGCCGCTCGACCTCCTGGACGCCGACCTGCTCACCGTGTCCGTCCCGCCGGGCTCGCGCCTGCACGGCGTCACCGTCTCCGAACTGCGGCTGCCGCACCCGACGGTGGTCACCCTGGTCATCCGCGACAGCACCAGCCTCGTACCCGACCGCGACACCGTGCTGCGCGCCGGTGACGAGCTGCTGCTCATCACCACACCCCGGGTCAGGGAGGCGGCGGAACGCCGACTGCGCGCCATCGGCCGCCGCGGCAGACTGGCCCGCTGGCTGGGCGAGCACGGCGCACCGGAATCGGAGCACGTCGGCGCGTGAGGGCGTGAGGGCGTGAGGCTGTGAGCGCGTGAGGGCGGGCAGCGCCGTCCTCCTCGCCCCTCATGTCCCGGTCACTCCGTACCGCCCCCCGTATCACCCGGCGTACCGCCCTCCGAGCCGCCCTCCCTACCGCCCTCCTTGTCCGGCATGACGACAAGACTGATGAGGTGGCGGACGCGGCCGTCGTCCGGTCTGCGCTCGCTGCGACGGGCGACCACGGCCTCCAACTCCTCGACGAGTTCGGTGAACTCCTCGTCGGTCAGCCAGACCGCGCCCTGTCGGTAGAGGACACCCTCGCGTACGGGTTCGGTGTCGTCCCGGGAGAGATAGCGGTCGAAGTCGGCCATGAGGGCGCCGGTGAAGACGGTGAAGGCCTGTCGGTGGTCGTCCTTGGTCATGGCGGCTCGGGCGTCCTCGTCGACGAGGGCCTCGTCCTGGCGGACCCGGTAGCTGCGCTCGACGGTGCCGCGGACCCGCTTCTCGTGGCTCACCTCCAGGACACCGGCCTCGGTGAGCGTGGCCATGTGCCGGTACATGGAGGCGGGCGAGACGTCGGGGAGCCGTTCGCGCAGCTGGGCGGTGGTCAGTTCACCGGCGCCCACCAGGGTCTGGAGGATGCGCATGCGGACGGGGTGGAGGAGGAGGTTCGAGGTAGCCATGAACTCATGTTCTCACATCTGATAACGTTCTCGCAGTTGAGAACGATTGAGTTGATCGATCGATTGAGAGAGGCGGAGCCTTGCCCGAAACCGACCTGACGGTCCCCGCGGACGACGGGACCCCGCTGGCCGGCACCCTGAGCCTTCCCGCCGGCCCCGGACCGCACCCCGCCGTCCTCCTGCTGCACGGTTCGGGACCCCTGGACCGCGAGGGCAACACGCGCACCCTGCCGCTGAACCTCGGGCGCCCGCTGGCCGACGCACTGGCCGCGGCAGGCATCGCCACCCTGCGCTACGACCGGCGCGGCGCGGGAGCCACGCCCGGCGTCTGGGAGGAGACCGGCTTCACCGACAACCGCCGCGACGCGAGCGCGGCCCTGCGGGCCCTGGCCGCCCACCCGGACATCAGCCTCGACGTCGTCGGCGTCGTCGGCCACAGTGAAGGCGCCCTGCACGCGATGACCCTCGCCGCCCGGCACGAGGTGGCGGCCGCGGTACTGCTGGCCGGGTTCGCCCGTGAGGGGGAGTCGGCCTTCCGCTGGCAGGCGGCGTCGGTCTTCGGCGGCCTGCCCGCCCCGGTCCGCCTGCTGCGCCGCCCGCTGGCCGCCCTGGGCGAGCGTGTCCTGTCCTACGTCAAGCGCACCCGCACCGACGTGGCGCGCATCGCCGGTCTGCTCCCGGTCAACGCGCGCTGGATGCGCGAGATGCTCGTCCACGACAGCCGTGACGACCTGGCCGCCGTCCCGGCCGCGGTCCCCGTCCTCGCCGTCACCGGCGACAAGGACATCCAGGTCCCGCCCGCCGACCTCGACGAGATCCGACGCCTGGTGCCCGGCGGCGGCACCGAGATCCACCGCGTCCCCGACCTGACCCACCTGCTGCGCCGCGACAGCGGCCGCCCCACGATCCGCACCTACCGGCGCCTCCTGCGCGAGCCGGTCGACGCAGAGCTGCTCGCCCTCGTCGCCGCATGGCTCGGGGCGCACCTGCGAGAGCCCTCGCACGCACCCTCGGACGAATGGCCCGCGCCCCGCCCCTGACCGGCTCTCCCGCAACCCGAACACCCCCCCCCCGCACGCAAGCCCCTGCGCGCACCCGCGCACGCCCCCGCGCACTTCGCACGTACGACACCACCTGACCACGGACGACCAGAGGTTTGGCATGCCCACTTCAGAGACCACGTCGCACGGCCCTGCACTCGACTCACGCAACGCCCCCGGCCGCTCCTACCGCGCCGACCTGACCCTCTTCATGATCATCGCCTTCGCCGTGAGCTGGCTCTCCTGGGGCGTGGCGATCGCGCTGGGCGGCACGGAGACGAACGAAGCCGCCAACGCCCCGTACATGCTCGGCGCCTTCGGCCCCTTGGTGGGCGCCCTCGTGCTCCGCGTCCGCCGCCGCCGACGTGGCGAACCGGCCCCCGAGCACGTGGTCCCCTTCCGGCCGGCGCTCCTGCCCAAGGCCCTGCTCCTGCTGGTGCTGGGCTCGGCGACCGTCCTGGCCGCCGCCCTGCTGGCGAGCCGGGCGGGCGGCCCCGAGCTGAGCCTGGACGTGGCGAAGGACGCCCTCGAGGACTTCGGCGGACCCGCGGCCTTCCTCGTCGGCATGCTGGTCAGCGGCCCACTGTCCGAGGAGCCGGGCTGGCGGGGCACCGCCTACCCCAGGCTGCGCGAGAAGCTGGGTACCTTCCGGGTCTGCCTGGTCCTGGGCGTCACCTGGGCCGTGTGGCACCTCCCGCTGTTCTTCATCGACGGCACCGTCCAGCACGACCTGGGCCTCGCCACCCCGAGCGGCGTCCTGTTCGTCGTCAGCAACATCCCGATGGCGATGCTGGTCACCGCCGCCTACGAGCGCGCCGGCATCGTCGCCTCGATCGCGGTGCACTTCGCGGTCAACACGACGATGATTCTGCTCGCCGTGGAGGAGCCGAAGGTCCAGGCCATGATCCTCGGCATCCAGACCCTCACGGTGACGGTCCTCCTCCTCACCCGCCGCACGGGCCGACGGCGCCCGTAGACTCCGCGGTCACGCGGGCGGGCGATTGGGCCCGCCCGTTGTGGCATGCGACGGGGAAGTCGAAGTAGGTGTCCGGGTGTGGTTCGTCCCTCAGCGTGTAGTGCCACCATTCGCAGTCGTAGGAGTCGAAACCGCAGGCATCCATGATCGAGCGCAGCTGCCGACGGTTCGCCGCCTCGGTCCGCGTGATTCCTGGAGCGTCATGATGCGAGACCGGGTCCATGAGGTCGTGGTCGCCGCCCATGGAGGCGAGTTCACCGGTGGTCAGGTGGTACAGCGTCAGGTCGACGGTGCCGCCCCGGCTGTGGCCCGACCTGGCGGCCACGTACCCCCGGTCGAACATCTCGGCCCTGCCGATGTTCGGATAGTGCCGCGCCTTGGTCCGGCCGTCCTCCGGCTGTCGGGACCAGCGAAGAAAGCTGTCCACGGCCCGCTGCGGGCGGTAGCCGTCCCAGAGCAGCAGCCCGAAACCGAGGGACTTCGCCCTCTCCTCCGCCCTTCCCAGAGCCGCACACAGGGCCTTCGTGCCGACGATCCGGTTCGCCAGGTATCCGTCCACCGGTCTGCCGGTGAAGTTGTCCCAGGTGGCGTACTTGGCGTCCCACCGTATTCCGGGCACCAGCTCGTCCACGAAGGCGAAGTCCCCGGTCATCGGAGCTTCCCCGTCAACGCCAGCGACACCGTCCGGTCGATCACCTCGGAGAGCGGCAGACCGGCGGCGGCCATCATCCTCGGATAGCGGCTGTACGAGGTCATGCCGGGCAGGGTGTTGACCTCGTTGAGGACGACTTCACCATCCTCCTTGAGGAACATGTCCACTCGCGCGAGCCCTCTGCATCCCAGCGCGCGGTACACGGCCTTCGCGGTCTCCTGAACGCGCGAGCGTGCCTCGGCCGGGATGTCGGCGGGGACGATCGCCGTCGAGTTCTCCGAGCCGCTCTCGGGCTCCTCCTCCTGATGGATCCGGAAGAAACCGTGGGAGAGCGCGATGCGGTCCACCTCACCGGCGACCAGTTCCAGGTCGTTCCCCAGGATGGCGCAGCCGATCTCGCTGCCGACGACGGCCTCTTCGATCAGCACCTTCTGGTCGTACCGCCGGGCGGTCTCCACCGCCGCCGCCAGGTCTTCCAGCCGGGACACCTTGCTGACGCCGAAGGACGACCCCGAACGGGCCGGCTTCACGAAGACGGGGTACGTGAGCCGGTCGGGGTCGACGCGCTCGTCCCCCGTCACGGTCCGGAAGTCCGGCGTGGCGATCCCCGCGCTCCCGGCGACGACGTACGCGAGGGACTTGTCCATGCACACGGCGGAACTCTGGACGTCGCAGCCCACGTACGGAATGCCGGAGAGCTCCAGCAGGCCCTGCGTCGCACCGTCCTCACCGAGGGTGCCGTGCAGGACGGGCAGGACGACGTCCAGGCGGAACGTCGTGTACCGCCCCTGCTCCAGCACGAGCAGCCCGTGGGCGCTCCGGTCCGGCGACAACACTGCCGGACGGCAGTCGCCGTCCTCCCAGTCCGGCCCGGGACCGTCGCAGAGCTTCCACGCGCCGTCCCTCGTGATTCCCACGTAAAAGGGCTGGTATTTCTCTGTGTCGAGGTTGCGTGCGACCTCCTGGGCCGACTTCACGGAGACGGCGTGTTCTTCGGAAGAACCTCCGAATACGATGCCGATCCTCACCTTGGCCGACTCGTCCGACTTAGGCATGCTGTTTCCTGCTTTCGGAACTAAGGCAATTGATGATGGAGTTCTCGACCGTGTCCTTCAGGGCGTGTTCGGTGTAATAGGCGGTGTGCGGGCTGATGAGCACGTTCGGCATCTTCTGCAGCCGCGGCAGCAGTGTGTTTTCGATGGGCCTGTTCCTGCAGTCGGCGTAGAAGATCCCCTCCTCGCCTTCGAGGACGTCCAGCGCCGCCCCGCCCAATCTTCCGCTTTCCAGCGCCGGGACCAGGGCCCCGGTGTCGATGAGGGGGCCGCGTCCGGTATTGATGACGAACGCGCCCCTTTTCATCTGCCGGATGCGTCGCTCGTCGAGGAGGTGATGCGTATCCGCACTCAGCGGAACGTGCAGCGTCACGATGTCGCTCGACCTCAGCAATACGTCGAGGGGGACGTAATCGGCCGTGGTTCCGGGCCGGCCGCCGTGCGCCAGGACACGGGACCCAAAACCCCGCAGCCTGTCCACGACCGCCGCGCCGATGCGCCCCGTTCCGACCACCCCGACGGTCAGATCGCGCAGCTCTCTGCCGCGCACCTCGTGCAACCGGTAGTCGTGCAGGTCCGCGCGGCGGACGGTGGATTTCGCATTGCGCACCGCCATCAGCATGAGCATCAGGGTGTAGTCGGCCACGCTGTCGGGGGAGTAGACGACGTTCTCGACGGAGATGCCGATACGCGCCGCGTAGTCCACGTCGATGTGATTGCAGCCGATGCTCCGGGTGGATATGTACGTCACCCCGGCTTGGCGGAGCGCGAGAAGAACGGCGGGCGTGACCGGTGCCTTGTGCCCGACGCTGATGCACCGATTTCCGGAGGCCAACTCGGCATTGCCTTCGGACACCGCGGCCTCCGTAAGGGTCGCCGTGACGCCGAAACGGGGTGCCAGCTGCCGGAACAGGTCAGCCTCGTCCTGCCCACAGCCATACACCGTGATTCCCGTCGTCGGAAGGGCCGAGGAGATCGACGGGGCCGAGGAGGCTGGGGTTGCCGGGGAAAAGGTCATGTCACCAGTCAAGGCGACGTGGTGTTGCCGTCGCGTATGCGCTTTTCGATATCCCGGCGATATATTACCGACAGGTAATGTTGGGGGGTGTGCGCGAGGCGCATCTCCTCATCGCCCGCGGCGTCTCATGTAGAGGTCGAAGGTCCGGTAGACCAGCGGCCGTAGCGGCAGGTCCCACTCGCCCACGTACCGCACCGCCTGACCGCCGGTGCCGACCTTGAACTGGATCAGCCCTACATGCGGGTCGTCGGCGTCGAGGGTCGGGGTGATGCCGCGCAGGTCGTAGACGTCGCAGCCTGCGGCCAACGCGTCGCGGACCATCGCCCACTGGCAGGCGTTGGAGCCCCGCACCTCGCGCTTCTCGGTGGACGAGGCACCGTAGGCGTACACCGCGTGGGCGCCGACGCGGACCATGACGGTGGCGGCGACCAGGTCGCCCCGGTGGCGGGCGAGGTAGAGCCTGATCCGCTCGGGATCCTCGGCGCCGAGCACCGCGAACATGGTCTCGAAGTAGCTCAGCGGCCGGGGCGTGAAGCGGTCGCGCTCGGCGGTGTGGACGTAGAGGCCGTGAAACGCCTTCACGTCTTCCCCGGTCATGCCCGGCCCGCTCACGCCCGGCCCGCCCGTGCCGGGCCCGCCTGCGATGAGCCCGTCGGTGACCTGCCCGCCCGTGACCCGGCCGCCCGTGACCTCGACGCCTTCCTTGGCCGCCTTCTTGATGTTGCGCCGCCAGAGCTGGTTCATGCTCCTGAGCAGGTCGTCCTCGGTTCGGCCGGCCAGCGGGATCTCGTACTTGAACTGCGGATGCCCGACCCCGAAGCCGTCCTCCGGGCTCTGCGCCAGCCAGCCCGCCTCCCTGAGTCGACCGGTCACCCGGGCGCCGACCGGGTCGGTCCAGTGGGCGGGCACATCGGTGAGCCGCCGCGTGCCCGGATCGGCGATGCCGTCCTTGATCGCGTCGGCGCTCCAGACGTCCGTGCGCACCGGCGGACCGAGCCGGATCGCGAACGCGCCGCGTGCCTTGAGGTGGGCGGCCAACGGGGCGAGCCACGCGTCGATGTCGCCGGTCCAGTCGATGACCGGGCCCTCGGGCAGATACGCCAGCGTGAAGCGCTCGAGCCGCGGCACCGGCCGGTGCAGCACGAGCCCGGCGCCGACCAGTCGCGGGCCGTCGTACCAACCGAGGGACTCACTGCGCCACTCGGTCTTGACGCGCCCCCAGGCCGGGGTCTGAAGGAAGCTGACCGAGCGCTGTGCCCGCACGAACGCCAGGTGCTCGGCAGCGCTGATCGGCCGGACGGTCAGGTTCACGCCCGCCGCCCCGGACGAGTACCGCCGGGGCCGGGCCGCTGGTCGTCGTCGTGGTTCGCTGTAGGACATGACGCCAGTCAAGGCGGCGCGGTGTTGCCGACACGTATGCGGTTTTCGATACGCCGACGATATGTCCCGGGCACGCCGGGCAGGGACGGTGCCTTATCCCTCGTCGGGCGATGCTCACAGGCTGACTCCGGCCGCCACCGGCAGATGGTCGCTGCCGGTGGCGGGCAGCACCCACGAGCCGGTCGGTTCCATGCCTCGCACCAGGATCTGGTCGATCCGCGCCACCGGGAACTTCGCCGGCCAGGTGAAGCCGAAGCCGTCCCCCGCCGCGTCCTGCGCCGAGTGCAGCTGTGAGGTGATGCCCGACAGCGCGCGGTCGTCCAGGGTGCCGTTCAGGTCGCCGAGCAGCATCACCCGCTCACTCCGATCGGCGGCGAGGACCTCGCCGAGCGCCCGCGCGTTCCGGTCGCGGGAGTCCGTCCAGAAGCCCGCCCGGGGAGTGAGCCGTACGGAGCCCAGGTGGGCGACGTACACCACCAGCGGTCCCTGGTCCGTGGCCACCGTGGTCCGCAGCGCCCGGCTGCCGGCCAGCTGGACGTCGGCGGGCTTGGTGTCCGCCAGCGGCCCGTAGTCCGACGCGATGTCGACCGGCCGCGTGTCCGACAGCGGCAGTCTGCTCCACAGCCCGACGGTCCCCTGAACGGTGTGGTACGGGTACGCCCCCGCGAGCCCCTTCTCGTACACTCCGCGGTCCTCAGGGGTGATCTCCTCCAGAGCCAGCACGTCCACCCCGGAGGCGACCAGGTCGCGGGCGGTGCCGGCCGGGTCCGGATTCTCGGCGCCGACGTTGTGGGTGGCCACGGTGAGGTCGCCGCCCGGTGCGGACTTCTCGGAGAGCAGCCCGCCGAAGAGGCTCAGCCACACCGTCACCGGAAGCACCAGCGCGATCACCGCGGAGGCGGACCGGCGCCACAGCGCCCCGGCCGCCAGCACGGGGACGAAGACCCCGAACCACGGCAGGAAGGTCTCCACCAGACTGCCGAGGGCGCCGACCCGGTTCGGGATCTCGGCGTGCAGCAGCATGACCAGCCCCAGCAGGAGCGCCGCCCCCGTTAGCACCGGTCCCCGCTTCCAGGCCCCGGACCGGACGGCTCGACGGAACACGGCGCGCGGCAGCAGGCCGCGCGCAGCCCCTGCACCTCTCGCGCTTCCTGTACCTGTACGTGCTTCTGTTCCCGCTTCTGTTGCCGGAGGCGGGGTCGGTGGTGAGATCTGGCGCATACGGCCAGTGAACGGGGCGCGATGTTGCCGGCACGTATGCGGTTTTCGATATGCCGACGATATGCGCCCACTCGTAATCTCGACGGCATGCGTGTGCTGATTGTCGAGGACGAGCCCTACCTGGCGGAGGCGATCCGCGACGGCCTGCGCCTGGAGGCGATCGCGGCGGACATCGCGGGGGACGGCGACACCGCGCTGACGCTGCTGAGCATCAACGCGTACGACATCGCCGTCCTCGACCGCGACATCCCCGGCCCGTCCGGCGACGAGATCGCCGCGCGCATCGTCGCCTCCGGCAGCGGTATGCCGATTCTCATGCTCACCGCGGCCGACCGCCTCGACGACAAGGCCTCGGGCTTCGGACTCGGCGCCGACGACTACCTCACCAAACCGTTCGAACTGCAGGAGCTGGCGCTCAGGCTCAGGGCACTCGACCGCAGGCGCGCCCACAGCAGACCTCCCGTGCGGGAGATCGCCGGCCTGCGCGTCGACCCGTTCCGCCGAGAGGTCTACCGGGACGGCCGCTACGTCGCGCTGACCAGGAAGCAGTTCGCGGTACTCGAAGTGCTGGTCGCCGCCGAGGGCGGGGTCGTCAGCGCCGAAGAACTCCTGGAACGCGCGTGGGACGAGAACGCGGACCCCTTCACCAACGCCGTCCGCATCACCGTCTCGGCCCTGCGCAAGCGCCTGGGCGAACCGTGGATCATCGCCACCGTGCCGGGCGTCGGCTACCGCATCGACACGGGGTCCGACGCCGGGCACGACGGCGGTGACCGTGATTAGACAGCCCGGCCTGAGCGTCCGTCTCAAACTCACCCTCAGCTACGCCGGATTCCTCATGCTGGCCGGTGCCCTGCTGCTCGCGGCCGTGGGCGTGTTCCTCGTGCGACAGGGGTGGCTGATCACCAACGAATGGGGGGCGGTGAGAGCGACTCCGGGTACGGTCTTCCTCCGCAGCTTCGCCCCCACGGCAGCCTGGGTCATGGCGTTCCTCCTGGTGTTCGGCCTCGTGGGCGGATGGTTCCTCGCCGGACGCATGCTCGCCCCCCTGGACCGCATCACGGACGCGACCCGCACGGCCGAGGCCGGTTCGCTGTCACACCGGATCCGGTTGCCGGGGCGCAGGGACGAGTTCCGCGAACTCGCCGACGCCTTCGACACGATGCTCGCCCGCCTCGAAGCCCACGTGGCCGAACAGCAGCGCTTCGCGGCCAACGCCTCTCACGAGCTGCGCACCCCGCTGGCCGTTTCCAAGGCCCTCCTCGACGTGGCCCGCACCGACCCGGACCAGGACACCGACGAGATCATCGACCGCCTCCACACCGTGAACACCCGGGCGATCGACCTCACCGAGGCCTTGCTCCTGCTCAGCCGCGCCGGCCAGCGCTCCTTCACCCGGGAACACGTCGACCTGTCCCTCCTCGCGGAAGAGGCCACCGAAACCCTCCTCCCTCTCGCGGAGAGACACGGCATCACCCTCGAAACCGGCGGCGAGGTGACCCCCACCCTCGGATCGCCGACCCTCCTGCTGCAACTGACCACGAACCTGGTCCACAACGCGATCGTCCACAACCTCCCCGGCCGGGGCAGAGTCTGGGTCCGCACGACCCCCGGCCCTCACGCCGCCCTGCTCACCGTCGAGAACACCGGTGAACCGATCAGCCCCCACCAGGCCTCGACCCTGACCGAACCGTTCCAGCGCGGCACGGAACGCGTACACACCGACCACCCGGGCGTAGGCCTGGGCCTGGCCATCGTCGACACCATCACCCAGGCCCACGACGGCACCCTCACCCTCACCCCCCGCCCCACGGGGGGTCTCCGCATCACCGTGCACCTACCACCGACCCACCTGCCTGCCGGAAGGTGAGCGACTGAGCCCATGGAGGGAGCCCAGGAGGACCCAGGGTGGCCAGGTGCGCGGTGAACGGTCCAGCCGCGCGCCCTCAGCCCTTCCGCGACGCGACGCGACGCGACGCGACGCGACGCGACGGGACGGGACGTCCGAGGTTGCGGTCGAGAAAGTCGCCGGTGACGGCGGCGTCGTCCAGTCCGTTCAGCAGGGAGTCCAGGCGTTGCCGTACTTGCAGAGCACTTGGCCCTTGTCGTTCAGCGTGAGCGAGATCGAGTTGACGCCCATGGGCGAGGTGGGGTCCATGTTGCCCGCTGGATCCTCGACGGCGTAGGCCACTGCCTGAAACGGCTCGAAGTCCAGGCCTTCCGCACCGCACAGGCTGAGGTCGCTCCACCAGGAGTCACCGGGATTGATGTCGATCTTCCGACGCGGTGACGACATTCCGGGGCAGTCCGCCTGCGCTCCGGAGCGGAATTGCTTGACCATGGTGCTCACCGTCACGGGTTTGACTCCGGTGTTCCACACCTGCATGCCGAAGGTGGCAGTTCGCCGGTCCGGGTTCACCTGGCTGCAGGCCCGTATTTTGATGGCCGAGGAGTGCACGATGTCGCGAAAAGTCCCACAGTGGGTGTTGGCCTGCTCCGTGAAGTCGACGCTCGGTGACGTCCGCTTCTCCGTCGGCGCCGACGACGGGGCCGGCTCCGCCAGTTCTTTGGCTGGCTTCTCCACCGTCGGCTCCGTGCCCGGGCTCGCGCTGCTCGCGGTCCGCGACGCCGTCGCCGTCGCCGTCGCGGACGGACTCGGCGACGCGGACGGGCTCGTCGACTCCACGGCCGTGGTCAGCCCCCGGGCGTCCCCCGTCTCCTCGACCCGGTCGAAGGGACCGGATCCGGTCCAGGCCAGGGTGCCCACCACCAGGGCGACGGCTGCGGCGCCAGCGCCGGTGGACGTCAGCACGATCGCCCGCCGCAGTCGCCGCCGCTTCGGCTCGGCTGCCGCCACGGCGGGGGCCGGGTCCGCCGGTGTGGCCTGATGGACGTTGATCGTGCCGCTGTGCGCGATGAACTGGACCGCCCGGTCGGCGGCGTTGTTCTGCTGCCCGACGCCCTGCTGTCCGGTCTCCTGCCGCCGCTCGGCGCGCGGCTGCTGCTCCTCGCTCACCTGCGCGGGACCCCGTTGACGTTGATGTCGCCGCTCTGCGTGATGTACTGCACGGCGTTGTCGTAGGCGTTGTTGACCTGCCCGGCCGGAGCCGCCGGTCGTGCCTCGATCCGCCGGCGCACCTCGTCGACCAGGGCTCGCAGCTCGTCCGCCGCGTCCGGGTGGCGGGTGAGGAACTGCGTCAGCTCCCTCGTCATGTCCTGCGCCAGCCCTTCCTCGGCCGCCTGCTGCCGCTCGGCGTCATCCTCGGCCTCGGCGATCTCGGCGGGCGCGCTGTTGAGGATGCGGGTGATCTGACGCTGCTCCTCGCGGTCGCCCCGGCGCACCAACCGAGTGAAGCCGCTCCTGACCGACTCCCAGATGTCGGACGTCACCGCGCTCACCAGCGCCGCGCCTCCGAGCACGGCAAGTTCTTCCAGCATTTCGCTCCCAGTGATGTGTGGGAGAGACGTGGACCGCTACACCTCTCCGGAAGGCACAACTTAGCGTGATACAAGGCGTGTTGTGGACCGGATAGATCGAACGCCCGTCGCAGGTGGTAACGACTGGAAAAGCCCACCGGTCACGACGGTTCTCACCCGTCCGCACCGGCCCCGTGACCCCGAACAGCCGACGCCGCCGTACCGGTGACAAGCCCCCGCAGCACCGACGGAGCCGACACGGAGCGACCGGCACGACACCGCGACGGCGCGAGGAGCCGACTGCGACAGAGCTTGCGGACACGGCGGACCCAGGCGCGTTTCCTGTCCCTGGGACCACGGCTCAGAGGGGAATGACCGCCACCCAGCCTGAGAGCTTCCGTCGCTTGACTCAGAAGCCGACTGAAGGCAGCTCCATGCGGGTGTCGTCAGTGGGGTACTGCATCATCGCGCCCATGACGACAGTAGGGCCGAGCGGTAGAACATCCCCGTCATCAGCGCGCGGCACCCGGCGCCGAGCGTGGGTGCGGATCCGTCTGAGCGGCCGTCGTGCGATCCGCGTTCTGGAAGGGTGTCGCACCGGTCTCGCTGCGGCGCCACGCGCTCCAGGAATCGTTCGCCATTGTGCGCGGCATCGCCGCAGCCGTCACGGCTGTCGGGTGGCGTCGTGTGCGTGACTTCCTGGGAGTCCTTCCCGGTTTGTAGGCACCTCGTCCGCAACGGCCTGCGGCTGAGCATGTCGGTCCCCTCTGCGGCGTGCTGCAGAGTTCGCTCGTGCTGGCCACGGCGAGCACGATTCGGTGCTGCGGGATCGGGGATCAGTCTGTGCCGGCCTTCGTGTTCCGCGTCAGCAGCGCAACGGGAGGCGCCTCGCCAAGGCCAGCAAATCAGGCCCGGTGCTGATCTCTCAGCACCGGGCCTGACCTGGTGTTTCTCTGTCGGGGTGGCGGGATTTGAACCCACGACCTCTTCGTCCCGAACGAAGCGCGCTACCAAGCTGCGCCACACCCCGATTGTCGCTGCTCGTCGCGGCGACGTCGTTTACTTTAGCCCACCGGTGGCCGGAGGCGAAATCCGGTTTACCGGGGGCGGCGGAGCGGGTCCGGGCGGATGTGGTCCAGGGCGACGAGGAGTACGGCCAGGGCGTAGAGGGCGAGGCCGATGAGGAGGGCGTTGCCGAGGACGATCTTGTAGCCGTGCTGGTCGACGTCCAGGAAGGGGTAGAGGTAGCGGTCCTGGGAGCCGGGGGCGAGCAGTGCGCCGCGGGCCAGGGTGAAGGCGAGGTAGGCCAGGGGGTACAGGAGCCATGCGGGGGCATGGCGCAGGTGCAGGTGGCCTGCGGGGGTCAGGAGGAGCCAGTCCAGGGCTGCGGCCACCGGGACGGCCGTGTGGAGGATGTGGGTCGCGGCGGTCTGCCAGGCCGTGCCGCTGCCGTCCGGCGCCGCGAAGGGGCTCGCCGCGTGGGTCAGGAGCAGATGGTGGACCAGGCCCGCGGCGACGACGTAGAACAGGGCCGCGCCCGTGAGGGCACCGGGGAGCGGGTGGTGCGCGGACCAGGCGCACCGGGCGGAGACGAGCATGACCAGCGCCAGCAGGATGCCGCTCTGGATCGTGAAGTGGCTCAGGGCCGTCGTGGGCGCACCGCCGGCGAGCAGTTCGAACGTCACGCCGGTCAGGGCCAGCGCGGCGATCAGGCCGCGGAAGACGGCGACCAGGCGACGGCGGGCCGGGATCAGTACGGCGCGGGCCGGTACGACGGTGGGCGGGAGGACGACGTGGCCCGGAATCGGGGGGAGGTCCGGGATGTCCCGGGGTATCGGGGCTGTCATGGACTCAAAGTAGACAGACCAGGCATAGCGGGCTATGTGGGTGGGCCGTGTGGGTTACTCCGGGCGGCCCCCGGTTCCTCGGACGACCGGGAGCCCCGGGAGCCCCGGGACCCCCGGGGGGCCCGGTCGGTCAGTGCTCCCGCCCCACCAGCGTGAGCAGCGTCGCCTCCGGTGGGCAGGCGAAGCGGAACGGGGTGTAGCGGTTCGCGCCGCAGCCGGCCGAGACGTGGAGGTAGGACGTGTGGCCCCCGGACGTGTGCGTGGACAGGCCCTTCACGCGGTCGGTGTCCAGGTCGCAGTTGGTGACCAAGGCGCCGTAGAAGGGGATGCACAGCTGGCCGCCGTGGGTGTGGCCGGCCAGGATCAAGGGGTAGTCGTCCGCCGCGAAGGAGTCCAGGACGCGCAGGTACGGGGCGTGGACCACGCCCATCGAGAAGTCGGCCGTGCCGGACGGGCCGCCGGCCACCTCCGCGTACCGGTCCCGCTTGATGTGCGGGTCGTCCAGTCCCGTCAGCTCGACCGACACGCCCTCGGTCTTGAGCGAGCCGCGGGTGTTCGTGAGGTTCTGCCAGCCCGCCGCGTCGAAACCGTCACGCAGGTCCTCCCACGGGTTGTGGACGGCTCCCACCACCGGCGGGTTGCCGTTGAGGCCGTGGCGGCCCTGGACCTTCTCGAGCAGGTACCGGGCGGGGTTGCGCGGCCGGGGACCGTAGTAGTCGTTGGAGCCGAAGACGTAGGCGCCCGGGAACTCCATCAGGGGACCCAGGGCGTCCAGTACCTCGGGGACGCCCTCCGGGTCGGACAGGTTGTCGCCGGTGTTGATCACGAAGTCGGGGCGCAGCCCGGCCAGCGAGCGCAGCCAGCGCTGCTTCTTGCGCTGACCGCCGACCATGTGGATGTCGGAGACCTGGAGCACGCGCAGGGGGCGCATCCCGGACGGGAGGACGGGGACCGTCACCCGTCGGAGGCGGAAGGAGCGGGGCTCGATCCCCGCCGCGTAGATCAGACCGGCGGTGCCAACCGCCGTGATTCCCAGGGGTACTCCGTATCGCGCGCGCATACCTCCATCGTGTCAGAAGCCCTGGGGTAAGCGGTGGTGGGAGGCCGTCCGGGGCCACCGCCACCGAGGGCGCGGAAATCAGCGGGCGCCGTTCCTCGCGCACCTGCGACAATCAGGTCCATGACCACGCTCAAGTCGAAGCTGCACGACGACCTCAACTCCGCGATCAAGGAGCGCGACGAGCTCCGCTCCTCGACGCTCCGGCTGACGCTGGCCGCGATCACCAAGGAGGAGGTCGCCGGGAAGGAGAAGCGAGAGCTCTCCGACGACGAGGTGCAGAAGGTGATCACCCGCGAGGCGAAGAAGCGCCGTGAGGCCGCCGAGGCCTTCGCCCAGGGCGGTCGTGCCGAGCAGGCCGAGCGGGAGAAGGCGGAGGGCGAGGTGCTCGCCGCCTACCTGCCCAAGCAGCTCTCCGACGACGAGCTGAACGCGATCGTCGCGCAGGCCGTCGAGGAGGCGAAGGCGGCCGGCGCCGAGGGCCCGCGCGCCATGGGCGCCGTGATGAAGATCGTGAACCCGAAGGTGGCCGGACAGGCCGAGGGCGGCCGGGTCGCCGCCGCGGTCAAGAAGCTCCTGGCCGGCTGAGTCGCCGCGGCGCCGTTGTGACGCAGTAAGAGCGGCAAGAGCGGCAAGAGCAGTGAGTGAGGGCCCCCTCCGCGACCAGCGGAGGGGGCCCTCACTCGGTGAAGGGGTCGGTCAGCGCCGTCCGCCGGGACCGTTGCCCGGGCCCTGGATCAGGTTCCCGGGGAAGCCGCCGTCCCCGCCGCCGTTGCCGGTGCCGCCGTCGGTCAGGCCGGCGATGAAGCCCTCGTCGTTCCCGTCGCCGTTGTTCCCGTCGTCGGGCTTGTCCTCGTCGCGGCCCTTGTCCCTGTCCTTGTCTTTGTCCTTGTTCTTGTTCTTGTCGCCGTCCGGGATGTCGACGAGGTTGAACGAGGGGGAGTCCTTGCCGTCCAGGGCGCCGGTCATGGCGTCCTTCCAGATCGGGCCCGGGACCGCGCCACCGAAGACGAGGGGATGGTAGACGCCGCCGATCGTGATGTTCTTCATCTCGACCTCCTGGCTGGCGCTGCCGACCCACACGGCGCCCGACATGTTCGGCGTGTAGCCGACGAACCAGGCGTTCTTGCGCTCGTCGGTCGTACCCGTCTTGCCGGCGTTGTCGCGGTCGCTCAGACCGGCCGCCTTACCGGTACCGGAGTCGACCACGCCCTGCAGCAGGGTGTTCACGCTGTCCGCGGTCTTCTCCGTCATGGCGCGCGAGCACGTCGACTTCGGCACCTCGAGCGACTTCTGCTTGTTGCCGACCTTCTGGGCGATCGACTCGATCGCGACCGGCGTGCAGTACATGCCGCGCGAGGCGAAGGTCGCGTAGGCGCTCGCCATCGTCAGCGGGGACATACCGACCGAGCCGAGGGCGAGGGCGGAGGGGTTCTGCGGCAGCTTGTCGCCGTTGCCCTGGTGGACGTGGAGCTTGTCCGCCATGGAGGAGACCGGGCACAGCCCGATGTCGGCGAGCATCTGGACGAAGTAGGTGTTGACCGACTTGGCCATCGCCTCCTTCAGCCGGTACGGGCCGACCTCCGACTCGTTCTCGTTCTCGACGCGGTAGCCGTTGTCGTTGATCCAGGGCCTGTCGCAGGTCTGGATGGGGCTCGGGTAGTCCATGTCGTACGGCGACGCGTACTCCTTCGTCGCCGGTACGTTCTCCTCCAGGGCAGCGGCCGCCAGGAAGGGCTTGAACGTCGAACCCGTCGGGAAGCCGAAGTTGGAGCCGCCCACCGCGTGGTCGACCGAGTAGTTGATCTCGGTCTCGTTCTTGCCGTAGCCGTACGGCTTCGACTGGCCCATGGCGACGATCCGGCCGGTGCCCGGTTCGACCAGGGTGCTCGCCGCGGCGACCGAGTCCGACTTGTTGACGTGGTCCTTGAGCGACTGGTGCACCGACTCCTGTGCCTGCGGGTCGAGCGTCGTACGGATGGTCAGGCCGCCCTGGTTCCAGACCTTGGCCCGGTCCTTGCGGGTCTTGCCGAAGACCGGTTCGCTCAGGAAGACCTCGCGCACGTAGTCGCAGAAGAAGCTCGCGTCGTTCACGGCCGTGATGCAGCCGTTCTTGGGCTTGCTGACCTTCAGCCCGAGCGGTGCCTTCTTCGCCTTCTCGGCCTGGGCCGGGGAGATGTCGCCGACCTGGGCCATGCGCGTCAGGACGACGTTGCGCCGCTTGGTGGCCTCCGCCTCGTCGTTGACCGGGTCGTACCGGCTGGGCGACTGGACGATGCCGGCCAGGAGGGCGGCCTCCTGGACGTTGAGGTCCTTGGCGTGCTTGGAGAAGTACCGCTGAGAGGCAGCCTCGACCCCGTAGGCCTGCTGGCCGAAGAACGTGATGTTCAGGTAGTTCTCGAGGATCTTCTTCTTGCCCAGCTCCTCCTCGACCTGGATCGCGAGCTTCAGCTCCTGGATCTTGCGGCCGATGGTCTGCTGGGTGGCCTGGGCGACCTTCGTCGGGTCGTCGCCGGCCTCCTCCACGAAGACGTTCTTGACGTACTGCTGGGTGAGCGTGGACGCGCCCTCGGAGACCCCGCCGCTGCGCGCGTTCTTGTTGAGGGCGCGCAGGACGCCCTTCAGGTCGACCGCGCCGTGTTCGTAGAAGCGCGAGTCCTCGATCGCGACGATCGCCTTCTGCATGTACGGCGAGATGTCCTTGAGGTCGACCACCGTGCGGTCGCGCGAGTAGACCGTGGCGATGGTGCCGCCCTCGGCGTCGAGGATGGCGGTGCGCTGGCTCAGCGGAGGAGTCTTCAGGTTGGCCGGGAGGGCGTCGAAGCTCTCCACCGACCCCTTGGCGGCCAGGCCCAGCGCGCCCACGGCGGGCAACGCGATGCCGGCCAGCACTGCTCCCGCGAGCACACTGACACCGAGGAACTTGGCGGCCTGCTGCGTTGGCGACAGACCACCGCCCGAGCGCTTCTTTGGCATGGAGGCAGCCTACGTTCTCATTCGCCGGACACGCGTATATGCCTTGGCCTAAGCTGCACTCAACTGTCACAGCAGTGAGGCCACGTATCAATACGTCCGGCGACCCCGAATCGTTCCGGACCTGCTCGAATTTTTTTCGAGGGGGCCCCGCTGGGGGCGCGTTGGTGTGTACCGGCGCGTGTCACGGCGTGGGGGATGCGTGTCCGAATCCGCCTTGTGTGTCAACCGGTGTCCGTTGTGGCGCAACAGAGATGACCCGTATGTCGGGATCGTCGCGCATGTCGCCAGCTCACTCCCCCGGGTGATCTGCCGCTTACCCATAGTCCGTTCGGGCCATTCAAGATTGGGCCCGAAGGGGGTGTTGCGCTGTGCCCACCTTCCGTAACGTCCTCAACTGGCGGCGGTGAATATGCCGCTGCCGCCGTGGGGGAGCCTCGATTCGGGAGAGGACGGCGCCGGTATGGGCTGGGTAACCGACTGGAGTGCGCAGGCTGCCTGCCGCACTACCGATCCGGACGAACTGTTCGTTCAGGGAGCAGCGCAGAACAGGGCCAAGGCGGTGTGCACCGGATGTCCGGTGCGGACCGAGTGCCTGGCCGACGCGCTCGACAACCGCGTCGAGTTCGGCGTGTGGGGAGGCATGACGGAGCGGGAACGCCGCGCACTGCTGCGCAGGCGGCCCACCGTGACCTCCTGGCGCCGGCTCCTCGAGACGGCGCGGACGGAGTACGAACGAGGGGTCGGCATCGTGCCCCTCGACGACGACGAGGTCTACGAGAACTACGCGGCCGTGGGCTGACCCCGCAAGGGCCCCGGGGATCCGGGGGCCCGGGGGCCGGATCAGGCGCCCGGCTCGGGCAGCTCGGGCCGGCCGGTCGCGAGGCGTGCCCCGATGTCCCGCAGTCCCGCGAGGTCGTGCACGTCGCCGGGCAGCGCGGCCACCTCGGTGACCGCCACCTCGGGATGACGCGCGGTGAAGCGGTCACGTGTGCGCTGCTCGCGGGCGAGCAGGTGCATGCGCTCGGCGTGCAACCGCAGCAGGCCGGCGGCGAGGGCGTCGACGGACCGCTCCGGTGCGTCGGGGGCCTCGGAGGAGCTGTCGGCGACCTCCGAAGAGGTGTCGGGGGCCTCGGGAGACGGGTCGGGAGCCTCGGGCGAGGCATCGGAGGCCGAGTCGTCGTGGGCGGAGTCGGCCGGTCCTGAACTGCCGTGCGTGTCGGGAGAGTTGCCGGGAGAGGTACGAACTCCAGCTTTCCCGCCGTCCTGATCCACAATGCGGGGATCCTCAAGATTTTCCGCGGCGGCGAGTGCGCGCTCGGCCGACAACCCGTCGGCACCGCTGCCGTGGACCCGGTTGAGCACCAGACCGGCCAGCGGCATGTCCTCGGCGGCCAGCCGCTCCACGAAGTACGCGGCCTCGCGCAGCGCGTCCCGCTCCGGGGCCGCGACCACCAGGAACGCCGTCCCGGACGCCTGGAGCAGCTTGTACGTCGCGTCCGCGCGCGTACGGAACCCGCCGAACATCGAGTCCATCGCGGCCACGAAGGTCTGCACGTCCTTGAGGAACGGCCCGCCCAGCACCTTCCCCAGAACGCCGGTCATCATCGACATGCCGACGTTCAGGAACTTCATGCCCGCCCGGCCGCCGACCTTGGCCGGGGCCAGCAGGACGCGAATCAGCTTGCCATCCAGGAAGGAACCGAGGCGCTTGGGGGCGTCCAGGAAGTCCAGCGCCGAGCGGGACGGCGGCGTGTCGACGACGATGAGGTCCCACTCGTCCTTCGCCCGCAGCTGCCCCAGCTTCTCCATCGCCATGTACTCCTGCGTGCCCGCGAAGCCGGCCGACAGCGACTGGTAGAAGGGGTTGCCCAGGATCGCCGCCGCCCGTTCGGGATCCGCGTGGGACTCGACGATCTCGTCGAAGGTCCGCTTCATGTCGAGCATCATGGCGTGCAGCTCGCCGCCCGCCGAGTCGTCGACGCCCTTCACCCGGCGCGGGGTGTTGTCCAGGGAGTCGATGCCCATGGACTGCGCGAGCCGCCGGGCCGGGTCGATGGTGAGGACGACCACCTTGCGGCCGCGCTCGGCCGCGCGCAGGCCCAGCGCCGCCGCCGTGGTCGTCTTGCCGACCCCGCCCGAACCGCAGCACACCACGATGCGGTTGCGCGGGTCCTCCAGCAGGCGGTCGACGTCGAGCACGCGCGCGGGGCTCAGGCGGCGCGCGCCCTCCTGGTGGCGGGCCGGGTCGTCCGGACTCATGCGATCCCCTGCTTCCGCAGCTCGGTGGCCAGTTCGTACAGGCCCGCCAGGTCCATGCCCTCCGTGAGCAGCGGCAGTTCGTGCGTCGGCAGGCCCAGCTCGCCGAGGACCGCCCGCTGCTCCTGCTCCAGCGCGTACCGCTCGGCGTACTCCCCGGCCTGGGCGAGGAGCGGGTCCACCAGCCGCTCGGCGTGCCCGCCCCGCCGCGCCCCGCCGAGCCCGGCCCCGGACAGCGACCGGGCCAGGGCCGTACGCGGTGTCTCCCGTACGAGCTCCAGGTCGGTGGCGTCCAGGGTCTGGGGCCGGACCATGTTGACGACGACCCGGCCCACCGGGAGGCGCGCGGTGCGCAGCTCGGCGATGCCGTCCACGGTCTCCTGGACCGGCATCTCCTCCAGCAGCGTCACCAGGTGCACGGCGGTCTCCCGCGACTTCAGCACCCGCATCACGGCCTGCGCCTGATTGTGTATGGGGCCGACCTTCGCGAGCCCGGCCACCTCGTCGTTGACGTTGAGGAAGCGGGTGATGCGGCCGGTCGGCGGGGCGTCCATGACGACGTAGTCGTACACGAACCGGCCCTGCTTGTCCTTGCGCCGGACCGCCTCGCACGCCTTCCCGGTCAGCAGGACGTCCCTGACCCCCGGCGCGATGGTCGTGGCGAAGTCGATGGCGCCGAGTTTCTTCAGGGCCCGTCCGGCGCTGCCCAGCTTGTAGAACATCTGGAGGTAGTCCAGAAGGGCCAGTTCGGCGTCGATGGCGAGGGCGTACACCTCCCCGCCCCCGGGAGCGACGGCGATCTTCCGCTCCTCATAAGGCAGCGCCTCCGTTTCGAAGAGCTGCGCGATGCCCTGGCGGCCCTCGACCTCGACGAGAAGCGCGCGCTTCCCCTCGGTGGCCAGGGCCAGCGCGAGGGCCGCGGCCACCGTGGTCTTGCCGGTACCGCCCTTGCCGCTGACGACCTGGAGCCTGCTCACGTATTCGAGCGTAACCAGTCCGCGCGCCGAGTACGCCGGAGGCTGTGGACAACGTCGCCGCGGACGGCGCGCGCGGATGCCCGGACAGCGGCTGCGGGGGTGCCCCGGCCAACGGCTAGAGTCGGCCGCATGACCAAGTGGGAATACGCAACCGTGCCGCTGCTCGTCCATGCCACGAAGCAGATTCTGGACACCTGGGGCGAGGACGGCTGGGAGCTCGTCCAGGTCGTGCCCGGGCCGAACAACCCCGAGCAGCTCGTCGCCTACCTGAAGCGGGAGAAGCAGGCATGAGCGCCGTCGAGGCGAAGCTCGCCGAGCTCGGTCTGACGCTGCCCGAGGTCGTCCCGCCGCTGGCCGCGTACCAGCCGGCCGTGCAGTCCGGCCCGTACGTCTACACCTCCGGCCAGCTGCCGATGCTGGGGGGCAAGCTCCCGGTCACCGGCAAGGTCGGTGCCGAGGTCACCCCGGACGAGGCCAAGGAGCTGGCCCGCACCTGCGCGCTGAACGCCCTGGCCGCCGTGAAGTCCGTCGCCGGTGACCTCGACCGCGTCGCGCGTGTCGTCAAGGTCGTCGGCTTCGTCGCCTCCGCGACCGACTTCACCGGGCAGCCCGGCGTGATCAACGGCGCCAGCGAACTCCTCCGCGAGGTCCTGGGCGACAAGGGCGTGCACGCCCGCAGCGCGGTCGGCGTGGCGGTCCTCCCGCTGGACGCGCCGGTGGAGGTCGAGATCCAGGTGGAGCTCGTCCAGCCGTAGCGGACCGGGCTCCCCGTGCGCCGACGGAGCGGGACGCCGGGACGCGGTTCTGGCTCCAACCGCCGCCCGCGGCATCACGGGCGGCCGACGGGACCGGCAGCCAGAGCGCGCCGACGGCCACGCGCGTTGCGCCGACGGCCCCGCGCGTTGCCAGGTCGGCAACAAACCTCGCCCCCGCCGCCCCGGCCCCGCAGGATCGGTTCCGGCGCCCCGTTCGGCGCGGGAGCCGGCCCTCGGTCGGTGGTCCCTGCCGTGGACGGGGGGCCGTACCGACCGTTTGCGCCAGGAGGAGCCATGCCGCAGCCGCCCGTGACCGACCGACAGGCCGACCAGCAGGAAGACCAGCGGTCCCACCGGCCCGGACGGACAGCCGGGTCGCCCGTCCACCGGCTGGTGCCCTCGCCCGCCGGCCGGATCCACCTGGTCGAGCAGGGCAGCGGACCACTGGTCCTGCTCGTGCACGGCTTCCCCGAGTCCTGGTACTCCTGGCGCCACCAGCTACCCGCGCTGGCCGCCGCCGGGTTCCGCGCCGTCGCCGTCGACGTCCGGGGCTACGGGCGCTCCTCGCGGCCGGACGCCGTCGAGGCGTACCGGATGCTCGACCTGGTGGCGGACGGCGTCGCCGTGGTGGAGGCCCTCGGCGAGAGCTCCGCCGTGATCGTCGGCCACGACTGGGGCGCGAACATCGCCGCCCACTCCGCGCTGCTGCGCCCCGACGTCTTCCGCGCGGTGGGCCTGCTGAGCGTGCCGTACACCCCGCCGGGCGGCCCGAAGCCCAGCGAGGTCTTCGCCGGCATGAGCGACCCGGCCGGGCCCTTCGCCGGGCAGGAGTTCTACGTCTCGTACTTCCAGGAGCCCGGCCGCGCCGAGGCGGAGATCGAGCCCGACGTACGCGGCTGGCTCGCCGGCCTCTACGCCGCCCTGTCCGCCGACACCATGCCCGGCCCGGCGGAGCCCGACCCGCACTTCGTCGCCCCCGGCGGCAGGATGCGCGACCGGTTCCCGGCCGCCGGGCGGCTGCCCTCCTGGCTGACCGAGGAGGACCTGGACGTCTACGCCGGGGAGTTCGAGCGGACCGGCCTGACCGGCGCCCTCAACCGTTACCGCAACATGGACCGCGACTGGGCCGACCTGGCCGCGCACGAGGGCGCCCCGATCACCCAGCCGTCGCTGTTCCTCGGCGGTGGCCTGGACGCCTCCACCACCTGGCTGACCGACGCGATCGAGGCGTATCCGGTCACCCTGCCCGGCCTGCACGCCTCGCACGTCCTCGACGGCTGCGGCCACTGGCTCCAGCAGGAGCGCCCCGAGGAGACGAACCGGCTGCTCACCGAGTGGCTGACCGGCCTGCCCTCCTGACGCCCACCGGGCCCCGGGGGCCACTCGAACATCCGCCCGTCACCGGATAGCCTCCGGCCATGGCGAATGGTCAGTGGTACCCACCGGAGTGGCCGGACCGCATCCGCGCGCTGGCGGCCGGCACCCTCACCCCGGTCACGCCGAGGCGCGCGGCCACCGTCATGCTTCTCAAGGACACCGGCACCGGTTCCGGCCCCGTCGTCCACATGCTGCGTCGCCGCACCTCCATGGCGTTCGCCGGCGGCGCGTACGCCTATCCGGGTGGCGGGGTCGACCCGCGCGACGACGACCGCGACATCGGCTGGGCGGGCCCCACGCGCGCGTGGTGGGCGGACCGGCTCGGCGTCGACGAGGCGGGCGCCCAGGCGATCGTCTGTGCGGCCGTACGGGAGACGTACGAGGAGGCCGGCGTCCTGCTCGCCGGTCCGACCGGCGACTCGGTGGCCGGCGACACGACGGGCGCGGACTGGGAGGCGGACCGCGCCGCGCTGGTCGACCGTGAGCTGTCCTTCGCGGAGTTCCTGGACCGCAGGGGCCTCGTCCTGCGCTCCGACCTGCTGGGCGCCTGGGCGCGCTGGATCACCCCGGAGTTCGAGTCCCGGCGCTACGACACCTGGTTCTTCGTGGCCGCGCTTCCCGAGGGGCAGCGCACCCGCAACGCCTCCACGGAGGCCGACCGCACGGTGTGGATCACCCCGGCGGACGCGACCGCCGGGTACGACAAGGGCGAGCTGCTGATGATGCCGCCCACCGTCGCCACCCTGCGCGGCCTCGCGGAGTGCGCCACGGCGGCCGAGGCGCTGGCGTCGGCCCCCGGCCGCGACATGACACCGGTACTGGCCCGCGCCCGGCTGGCCGGCGACGAGGTCGTCCTCTCCTGGCCGGGACACGACGAGTTCACCAAGCACGTACCGAGTGCGGCGGCGACACCGGCGACACCTTCCGACCCGACCGGGGGAGCTCCCGCATGACGGACGCGACTGCACTGCCCGGACAACCGCGTGGGGGTGTCCTGTCGGGCCCGGCCACCGCGCGCGCGGTGAACGTCCTGGCACCCAACGCCTCGGCGATGACCCTGGACGGCACGAACACCTGGATCCTCGCCGAACCCGACTCCGACCTGGCCGTCGTCGTGGACCCCGGCCCGCTGGACGACGCCCACCTGCGGCACGTCGTGGACACGGCCGAGCGGGCCGGCAAGCGGGTCGCGCTGACGCTCCTGACGCACGGTCACCCGGACCACGCGGAGGGCGCGGCACGCTTCGCCGAGCTGACCCGCACGAACGTACGGGCACTGGACCCGGCCCTGCGGCTGGGCGACGAAGGTCTGGCCGCCGGTGACGTGATCGGGGTCGGCGGCCTGGAGCTGAGGGTCGTGGCGACCCCGGGGCACACGGCGGACTCCCTGTGCTTCCATCTCCCGGCCGACCGGGCGGTCCTGACGGGCGACACCGTCCTGGGCCGCGGTACGACGGTGGTGGCCCACCCCGACGGCCGTCTCGGTGACTACCTGGACTCGCTGCGCAGGCTCAGGTCGCTCACGGCCGACGACGGGGTGCACACGGTGCTCCCGGGGCACGGGCCCGTCCTGGAGGACGCCCAGGGCGCCGTGGAGTACTACCTCGCCCATCGCGCCCACCGCCTCGCCCAGGTCGAGACGGCGGTGGAGGACGGGCACCGCACGCCGGGCGAGGTCGTCGCCCAGGTGTACGCGGACGTCGACCGCTCCCTGTGGCCGGCGGCGGAGCTGTCGGTGCGGGCGCAGCTGGAGTACCTGGGCGAGCACGGGCTCATCCAGCTGCCCGAGTAGGCCCCGGAGGGCAGTGGGTCAGCGGGAGCGCTTGGCCAGCCGCTCCACGTCCAGCAGGATCACCGCGCGGGCCTCCAGGCGGAGCCAGCCGCGCTGGGCGAAGTCGGCGAGGGCCTTGTTGACCGTCTCGCGGGACGCGCCGACCAGCTGGGCCAGCTCCTCCTGCGTCAGGTCGTGCACCACGTGGATGCCCTCCTCGGACTGCACGCCGAAGCGGCGGGACAGGTCCAGCAGGGCGCGGGCGACGCGGCCGGGGACGTCCGAGAAGACCAGGTCGGACATGGCGTCGTTGGTCTTGCGCAGGCGGCGCGCGACGGCGCGCAGCAGCGCGGTGGCCACCTCGGGCCGGACGTTCAGCCAGGGCTGGAGGTCGCCGTGGCCGAGGGCGAGGAGCTTGACCTCGGTCAGCGCGGTGCCGGTCGCCGTGCGCGGGCCCGGGTCGAAGAGCGACAGCTCGCCGATCAGCTCGCTGGGGCCGACGACGGCCAGCATGTTCTCGCGCCCGTCGGGGGACGTGCGGTGGAGCTTGACCTTGCCTTCCGTGACCACGTAGAGGCGGTCTCCGGGGTCCCCCTCGTGGAACAGGGTGTCGCCGCGGGCGAGGGTCACCTCACTCATGGAGGCGCGGAGCTCCGCGGATTGCTCGTCGTCGAGCGCCGCGAAGAGCGGGTTGCGCCGCAGAACGTCGTCCACGAGTTCTCTCCTTGTCGACCGGCTCAGAGGATCTTGTTCCCCCGGTGTACCAGGGGTCCGTGGTGCCCATTTTGCCGGACAGTCCAAACAGTGTGATCTGTCACAAGGATGCCGCACTGATGTCCCGGGGTACGCGGCAGGGGTCCAATTGGACGCCGATCTTCGAGGTCCGGGGCGGATGTCGGTGCCGGGCCGTAGGCTGGCCGGGTGTCCAAATCGCCGGTGAGAGCACAGGCCTAGGGGGCTGCGCGGGTGGGCGTACGTCGCGATTCCGCTGTGGGCGAACAGGGTCCCGATGGCGGTAGGAAACCGGCGAAAGCGACGAAGAAGGTAGTACCTGCCAAGAGGGTGACTGCGGAGAAGGGTGCCGTGAAGAAGAGCGCCGCGAGCAAGGAGTCCGCCGCGAGTGTGAAGAGCGCCGCGAGCGGGGAGACCTCTGCGAGCAAGAAGGCCCCCGCGGCCGGGAAGTCCGCCGCGAGCGGGGAGCCTCCAGCAGCCAGGAAGACGTCTGCGGCCAAGAAGACCCCTGCGGCCAAGAAGGCGGGCGCCGCCAAGAAGGCCGCGCCCCTCAAGAGGCAGGCGCCCGCCAAGAAGCCCGCCGTCGCCCCGAAGAAGGCCACCGCCGCCGTCAAGGGCGTCGCCCCGGCGAAGACCGTCGCCCCGAAGCCGCCGCGCGGCGAGTCGCGCACCGCGCTGGTCCGCCGCGCCCGCCGTATCGACCGCGAGCTCGCCGAGGTCTACCCGTACGCCCACCCGGAGCTGGACTTCGAGAACCCGTTCCAGCTGGTCGTGGCCACGGTGCTGTCCGCCCAGACCACCGACCTCAGGGTCAACCAGACGACGCCCGCCCTCTTCGCCAAGTACCCCACCCCCGAGGATCTGGCCGCGGCCGTCCCCGAGGAGGTCGAGGAGATCCTGCGCCCGACCGGCTTCTTCCGGGCCAAGACCAAGTCGGTCATAGGGCTGTCCAAGGCCCTGACGGAGGACTTCGGCGGCGAGGTCCCCGGCCGCCTCGAAGACCTCGTCAAGCTGCCAGGCGTCGGCCGCAAGACCGCCTTCGTCGTGCTCGGCAACGCCTTCGGCCGCCCCGGCATCACCGTGGACACGCACTTCCAGCGCCTGGTGCGCCGCTGGCGGTGGACCGAGGAGACCGACCCGGACAAGATCGAGGCCGCCGTCGGCGCGCTCTTCCCGAAGAGCGACTGGACCGACCTCTCCCACCACGTGATCTGGCACGGCCGCCGCATCTGCCACGCCCGCAAGCCCGCCTGCGGCGCCTGCCCCATCGCCCCGCTGTGCCCGGCGTACGGCGAGGGCGAGACGGACCCGGAGAAGGCGAAGAAGCTGCTGAAGTACGAGAAGGGCGGCTTCCCGGGGCAGCGGCTGAAGCCCCCGCAGGCGTACCTGGACGCGGGCGGGAAGCCGGCACCGCCGCTGGGGGCCGGGTGACGGAACGATCACGGGGGCGTCGGGCGTTGGAAACGGCAGGACGGGGGTGGAGATGACACGGGCGAGCGACACGCAGGGCCCCGCGAGGGACCGCACTCGGGGCGCGATGCTCAGCAAGGAGGGTCTGCCCGACTGGCTGGACCCGGTGGTGCGGGCCGTCGAGACGGTCCGGCCCACCCAGCTCAGCCGCTTCCTGCCGCCGGCGGACGGCGCCGGGCGCCAGTCCGCCGTCCTGATCCTCTTCGGCGACGGCACGCGCGCGGGCGAGGGCGGCAAGGAGGCGGGCCGTGGCCCGGAGCTGCTGCTCATGGAGCGGGCCGGCTCCCTGCGCTCCCACCCCGGCCAGCCCGCCTTCCCGGGCGGCGCCCTCGACCCCGAGGACGGTGATCCGCGCGGTGACGGTCCGTTGCGGGCCGCCCTGCGCGAGGCCGAGGAGGAGACCGGACTCGACCCGGCGGGCGTCCAGCTCTTCGGGGCCCTGCCCAAGCTCTACATCCCGGTGAGCGGCTTCGTCGTAACCCCGGTGCTGGCCTGGTGGCGCGAGCCCACCCCGGTCGGTGTCGTCGACCCGGCCGAGACCGCGCGCGTCTTCACGGTCCCCGTGGCGGATCTCACGGACCCCGCCAACCGGGTGACGACCATCCACCCCAGCGGTCACCGAGGCCCGGCATTCCTGGTCGAATCGGCGCTCGTCTGGGGCTTCACCGCCGGCATCATCGACCGGTTGCTGCACTTCGCGGGCTGGGAGCGGCCCTGGGACCGGGAGAAGCAGGTCCCGCTGGACTGGCGCGCATGACAGGGTGGCCTGCGTACCGCAGACGACAAGACGAGGCCTGAATCGGTGAACGTGCTGGACATCCTGTTGCTGCTGGCCGCCGTCTGGTTCGCGATCGTCGGCTTCCGCCAGGGGTTCGTCGTCGGCATCCTGTCGGTGATCGGCTTCCTCGGCGGCGGACTCGTCGCCGTCTACCTGCTGCCGGTGATCTGGGACGCGCTGACGGACAACGCGGAGGTGAGCACGACCGCCGCCGTCGTCGCGGTCGTCATCGTCATCGTGTGCGCCTCCGTCGGCCAGGCCCTGACGACCCATCTGGGCAACAAGCTGCGCCGCTACATCACGTGGTCCCCGGCCCGCGCCCTGGACGCGACCGGCGGTGCCCTGGTCAACGTCCTCGCCATGCTGCTGGTGGCCTGGCTGCTGGGCTCCGCCCTCGCCCGGACCACGATGCCGACGGTCGGCAAGGAGGTACGGCAGTCCACGCTGCTGGCCGGGGTGCAGGAGGTGCTGCCCGCCGGGGCCGAGAACTGGTTCGACAGCTTCACCTCGGTCCTCGCGGAGAACGGCTTCCCGCAGGTCTTCAGCCCGTTCTCCGACGAGTCGATCCCCCCGGTGCAGGCCCCCGACCCGGCGCTGTCGGGCAGCCCGGTCGCCGTCACCGCCAAGCGTTCCATCGTCAAGGTCATGGGCACCGCCCCCGACTGCGGCAAGGTCCTCGAAGGCACCGGTTTCGTCTTCTCCGACCGCCGCGTCATGACCAACGCCCACGTCGTGGGCGGCGTCGACGAGCCCACGGTGCAGATAGGCGGCGAGGGCCGGAAGTACGACGCGACCGTGGTCCTCTACGACTGGCAGCGCGACATCGCCGTACTGGACGTGCCGGAACTGGACGCGCCCGCGCTGCGGTTCACGGACGAGGACGAGGACGCGCAGCGCGACGACGGCGCCATCGTCGCGGGCTTCCCGGAGAACGGGGCGTACGACGTCCGTGCCGCGCGGGTGCGCGGGCGCATCTCGGCCAACGGACCGGACATCTACCACCGCGACACCGTCCGCCGAGACGTCTACTCGCTGTACGCGACCGTCCGTCAGGGCAACTCCGGCGGACCGCTGCTGACGCCGCAGGGCGAGGTGTACGGCGTGGTCTTCGCCAAGTCCCTGGACGACCCCGACACCGGCTACGCGCTCACCGCGGACGAGATCCGCGAGGACATCAGCAAGGGCCGCACCGCCAGCCAGCAGGTGGACAGCGACAGCTGCGCGCTCTAGATGTGTTGTCCCGGGACGTTGGTGACACGCGTGCTGGGTGCTTGAACGGGTGAGGGCCTTCTGGGTTCGGTGTGGATTGCGACATTCACGCCCGAC
>NZ_JBVJEA010000027.1:0-86178 GCF_055581985.1 Streptomyces sp. NPDC042336
AGAGGTCGGTCTCGGTCTCCTCGGTGAAGGTCGTCTTGATGACGCCGGCGCGGGTGCCGCCGATGCCCTTCGCGTACGACAGGGCCAGCGCGAAGGCGTTGCCCGTGGCGTCCTGCTCGACGGCGGCGATGCAGGGCACGCCGCGGCCCTCCTCGTACTGACGGCGCACCAGGTGGCCCGGGCCCTTGGGGGCGACCATGCAGACGTCCACACCGGCCGGGGGCTTGATGAAGCCGTAGCGGATGTTCAGGCCGTGACCGAAGAACAGGGCGTCGCCGTCCTTCAGGTTGTCCTTGATGTCCTTCTCGTAGACCTCGGCCTGGATCGGGTCCGGAACGAGGATCATGATGACGTCGGCCTCGGCGGCGGCCTCGGCCACCGACACGACGCGCAGGCCCTGCTCCTCGGCCTTGGCCTTGGACTTGGAGCCCTCGTGCAGACCGACGCGCACGTCGACACCGGAGTCGCGCAGCGACAGGGCGTGGGCGTGGCCCTGGCTGCCGTACCCGATGACCGCGACCTTGCGGCCCTGGATGATGGACAGGTCGGCGTCGGCGTCGTAGAACAGCTCGGCCACTGGGTTCTCTCCTTGTGTGCAGGTGTTGCGTCCCACCGTATGCCGGTGAGGGGAAGGGAAGTTTCGGGGTCTCGGGATACGGGCGGCCGACGGTCTCCGCGACCGCCCGTTTCCGTCGTTATGCGGACCGGTCGAGTGCGCGCAGCGAGCGGTCCGTGATCGAACGGGCGCCGCGGCCGATGGCGATCGTGCCGGACTGGACGAGTTCCTTGATGCCGTACGGTTCCAGCATCCTGAGCATGGCGGACAGCTTGTCCCCGCTGCCGGTGGCCTCGATGGTGACGGCCTCCGGGGAGACGTCGACGGTCTTGGCACGGAACAACTGGACGATCTCGACGATCTGGGAGCGCGTCTCGTTGTCGGAGCGCACCTTCACCAGAACGAGTTCGCGCTGGACGGCCTGGGTCGGCTCCAGCTCGACGATCTTGAGCACGTTGACCAGCTTGTTGAGCTGCTTGGTGACCTGCTCGAGGGGGAAGTCCTCGACACTCACCACGATGGTGATGCGGGAGATGTCGGGGTGCTCGGTGACACCGACGGCGAGCGAGTCGATGTTGAAGCCGCGGCGGGAGAAGAGGGCGGTGATCCGCGCCAGGACGCCGGGGGTGTTCTCCACCAGGACGGAGAGCGTGTGCTTGGACATGGTCTCTTCGGTCTCTCTCGCTCAGTCGTCTTCGTTGTCGCCGAAGTCGGGGCGGACGTCCCGGGCGGCCATGATCTCGTCGTTGGAGGTGCCGGCGGCCACCATCGGCCAGACCATCGCGTCCTCGTGGACGATGAAGTCGACGACGACGGGGCGGTCGTTGACGGAGTTGGCCTCCTCGATCACCTTGTCGAGGTCGGCCGGGTCCTCGCAGCGGATGGCGTAGCAGCCCATGGCCTCCGACAGCTTCACGAAGTCGGGGACCCGGGTGCCGCGGGCGTCCGGGTTGACGTCGTCGGGGCCGGAGTGCAGCACGGTGTTGGAGTACCGCTGGTTGTAGAACAGGGTCTGCCACTGGCGGACCATCCCGAGGGCGCCGTTGTTGATGACGGCGACCTTGATCGGGATGTTGTTCAGGGCGCAGGTGGTCAGTTCCTGGTTGGTCATCTGGAAGCAGCCGTCGCCGTCGATCGCCCAGACGGTGCGGCCGGGCATGCCGGCCTGCGCGCCCATGGCGGCCGGGACGGCGTAGCCCATGGTTCCCGCGCCGCCGGAGTTCAGCCAGGTGGCGGGCTTCTCGTACTGGACGAAGTGCGCGGCCCACATCTGGTGCTGGCCGACGCCGGCCGCGAAGATCGTGCCCTCGGGGGCCAACTGCCCGATGCGCTCGATGACCTGCTGCGGGGAGAGCGAGCCGTCCTCGGGCTGGTCGTAGCCCAGGGGGTAGGTGTCGCGCCAGCGGGACAGGTCCTTCCACCAGGCGGTGTAGTCGCCCCGGTTGCCCTCGTCGTGCTCCTTCTGGACCGCCTGCACGAGGTCGGCGATGACCTCGCGGGCGTCTCCGACGATCGGGACGTCGGCGGCGCGGTTCTTGCCGATCTCGGCCGGGTCGATGTCGGCGTGGACGATCTTGGCGTACGGGGCGAAGCTGTCCAGCTTGCCGGTGACGCGGTCGTCGAAGCGGGCTCCGAGGGCGACGATCAGGTCGGCCTTCTGCAGCGCGGTGACGGCGGTGACCGCACCGTGCATGCCCGGCATTCCCACGTGCAGCGGGTGGCTGTCGGGGAACGCGCCGAGCGCCATCAGGGTGGTGGTGACGGGCGCTCCGGTGAGTTCGGCGAGGACCTTCAGCTCGGCGGTGGCCTTCGCCTTGAGGACACCGCCGCCGACGTAGAGGACGGGGCGCTTGGCCGCGGAGATCAGCTTGGCCGCCTCGCGGATCTGCTTGGCGTGCGGCTTGGTGACCGGGCGGTAGCCGGGCAGGTCCATGACCGGCGGCCAGGAGAAGGTGGTCTTCTTCTGGAGGATGTCCTTGGGGATGTCGACCAGGACCGGGCCGGGACGGCCGGTGGAGGCGATGTGGAACGCCTGCGCGATCACCTTGGGGATGTCCTCGGCCTTGGTGACCAGGAAGCTGTGCTTGGTGATCGGCATGGTGATGCCGACGATGTCCGCCTCCTGGAAGGCGTCCGTGCCGATCGCGGAGGAGACCACCTGCCCGGTGATCGCGACCAGCGGCACCGAGTCCAGGTTGGCGTCGGCGATCGGGGTGACCAGGTTGGTGGCGCCCGGTCCCGAGGTGGCCATGCAGACGCCCACCTTGCCGGTGGCCTGGGCGTAGCCGGTGGCGGCGTGGCCCGCGCCCTGCTCGTGGCGGACCAGGACGTGGCGCACCTTGGTGGAGTCCATCAGCGGGTCGTAGGCCGGAAGGATCGTGCCACCGGGGATGCCGAATACGGTGTCGGCGCCGACCTCCTCGAGAGAGCGAATGAGGGACTGCGCACCCGTGACGTGCTCGGGGGCGGACTGTCCTCCGGATCGGGGCCGGGGCTGCGGGTGAGCCCCGGTGGCCTGCTCGGTCATCGGCGTTCTCTTCTCGATGCTGAGGGTTTTTGCGAGGTTTGAGCGATCTTCGGCTGCTGCTCGGCAGGTGCCTGTGCAACAAAAAACCCCTCGTGCCATAAGGCAAGCGAGGGGAGCGCGCCGGGTGTGGGTCGCGGGAGTCCGGGTCGGTCCGGACGTCACCAGCTTCAGCCGACGCGCTGTCCAAGTACGAGAATTCGGGTGCGCATGGCACTGACCTTCCCTCCGGCGCGCACTCACTGTCAAGTGGGTGGGACGGGAGTCTCATTATGTGAGCGGAGAGCGGTGCCGCCGCTCAGGACGGCCGGCAGCCCGGAGGGGACACCGCCGACGACCTGGCCGGGGGCGGGACCGCCGACACCCTTGGTGTACACCCCGCCGCCGCCCGCGAAGGCCGGTTCGGCCGGTCCGTGCGGCACCGGGTAGTGACCGGTGCCGAGCGCTCTGCGCAGCCGGTACTCGTCCAGGGCCCCGGAGAACGCCATGCCCTGTCCGTGCGTACAGCCCATCGCGCGCAGGGCGACGATCTGCTCGGGCAGGTCGACGCCGTCGGCGACGGACTTCAGCCCGAGGTCGGTGGCAATGCGCAGCAGACCGCTGGTGATCTTGTGCAGTCGAGCGGACTCCACGACGCCCTCGACCAGGCCCCGGTCGAGCTTGAGGACGTCCACGGGCAGCCGTCGCAGCGCGGTGATCGCCGCGTAGCCGCTGCCGAAGCCGTCCAGGGCGATCCGGACCCCGACCCTGCGCAGCGCGTTCAGCCGGCGGTCCAGCTCGTCGAGGCCGACCCGTGGGTCGATGTCCGACAGCTCGATCACAAGGGAGCCCGGAGGCAGTCCGTGGCGGGTCAGCAGGGCCTCCACGGAGCCCAGCGGCATGGAACGGTCCAGCAGGCGGCGGGCGCCGATGCGTATGGCCACGGCCACGGACAGCCCGGTCGCCGCGCGCTCGGCGGCCTGCTCGACGGCCTCGCGGAGCACCCAGCGGTCGAGTTCGGCGGTTCTGTCGCCCTCCTCGGTCACCCGCAGGAACTCGGCGGGGGTGAACAGCACGCCCTGCGAGGAGCGCCATCGCGGCTGGGCGCAGACCGACGTGATCCGGCCGTCGGTGAGGGAGACCACCGGCTGGTGCAGCAGGGCGAACTCCCCGTCGTGCAGCGCGGCACGCAGCCGGGTGGCCAGCTCCGCCTTGCGTACGACGTCCTGCTGCATCTGCGGCCGGTACAGCTCGACGCGTCCCTTGCCGCCCGCCTTGGCCCGGTACATGGCGAGGTCGGCATTGCGCAGCAACTCGCCCGCTCCCAGGCCCGGTTCGGCGAAGGCGACGCCGATGGAGGCGTTGACCCGGACCTCGTTGCCGTCGATGAGGTAGGGCTGGGAGAGGGTCAGCCTGAGCCGGTCGGCCAGCTCCCGGATGTGGCCCTCGCGGGCGGCCCGGTCCCGGGCGCCGTCCCCGACGATCAGGGCGGCGAACTCGTCACCGCCCAGTCTGGAGGCGGTGTCGCCCTTGCGGACGGCCTCGTGGAGTCTGCGGGCCGCCTGGACCAGCAGCTCGTCCCCGGCCTGGTGCCCGATGGTGTCGTTGACTCCCTTGAAGCCGTCGAGGTCGATGAAGAGCACCGCCGTGCCGCGCAGGGCGGCACCCCGGTCGGAGGCGCGGCGGCCGGAGAGCGCCTGCTGGACACGCCGGGTGAACAGGGCGCGGTTGGGCAGGTCGGTGAGCGGGTCGTGTTCGGCGTTGTGCTGGAGCTGCGCCTGGAGGCGCACGCGTTCGGTGACGTCCCGGCTGTTGAAGATGAGGCCGCCGTGGTGCCGGTTGACGGTCGACTCGACATTGAGCCAGCCGCCCTCTCCGGAGCGGAAGCGGCACTCGATGCGCGTGGTGGGCTCCTCGACCGGGCTGGCGGCCAGGAACCGGCGTACCTCGTGCACCACGCAGCCGAGGTCCTCGGGGTGGATGAGACCGGCCAGTTCGGTGCCCACCAGCTCCTCCGCGGCCCGTCCGTAGACCCCGGCGGCGGCCGGGGAGACGTAGCGGAGGATGCCGTTGGGCGCGGCGATCATGATGACGTCGCTCGAGCCCTGGACCAGGGAGCGGAAGTGGTTTTCCTTCTGGGCCAGTTCCTGGGTGAGGACGATGTTGTCGAGCAGCATGATGCCCTGCCGGACGACGAGCGCCAGCACGACGGTGCCGCCGGTCAGCAGCACCACGCGGTCGACACTGCGGCCGTTGAGCACGTTGTAGAGGATGCCCAGGGTGCAGACGGCGGCCGCGAGGTACGGCGTGAGCGCGGCCAGGGACCCGGCGATGGGGCGGGCGGCCGGATAGCGCCCCCGTTCGCCGCCCTGTCCGGGCCCGGGCAGGGCGGTGGGCGCCGCGGACGGCGCGGCGGGGGGTGCGGGCTGGTGACCTGCGCCGCGCTGTCCGGGCACGTGCTCGCGCACCACGCGGGTGTGACCACGGGTCCCCTCGTCGTCCAGCGCCGGCCGGCCGCGCCGGGACGCGGCCCAGGGGGCGTAGGCGAGCAGCAGGGAACCGGCGAACCAGCCCGCGTCGAGCAACTGCCCGGAGCGGTAGCTGTTGTGCAGCAGCGGCGAGGTGAACAGGGCGTCGCACACCACCGTCAGGCCGAGGGCGCCGATGGCGGTGTTGACGGCGGATCTGCACACGGGCGAGCGCCTGAAGTGCAGCGCGAGCACCATGCTGACGAGAGCGATGTCGAGCAGCGGGTAGGCCACCGAGAGCGCGGAGTGCGCGACGCTCGACCCGCCCTCGGCCTTGGCCGCCTGGGCGAGCGCCAGACTCCAGGCCAGGGTGAGCAGCGAGCCGCCGATCAGCCAGGCGTCCAGGCCCAGGCAGATCCAGCCGGCCTTGGTCACCGGCCGCTTGGCCAGCACCAGCAGTCCCACGATGGCGGGCGGGGCGAAGCACAGGAAGAACAGGTCCGCGTAGCTGGGGCTGGGCACCGGCACCCGCAGCACGACCTCGTACCACCCCCAGACCAGGTTGCCCAGGGACGCCATCGCCGAGGAGAGGGCGAAGAGCAGCCAGGCGGGCCGAAAGCGGACCCGGCGCCCGCGGGCGTAGAGGAAGCACGAGACGGCGGCGGCCGCCGCGGCGGCGCTCAGGCCGAAGTCGCCCATGATCTTGGCGACGTACTGCGAACCCCAGCCGAGCGCGGCACCGACGGCGTAGGCCGCGCAGACCAGGGCGAGCAGGAGTTGGCGGACGAGGGGCGGTCCGCCGGCGGCGGCCGACGGCCGGGTCAGCAGCGGTCCGGCCGAGGGCCGGCCGCGCAGCGCTCCGTCCAGCGTGGACACGGGGGGCGGACTCACCGCGGCCTCCGGGTCCGCAACGCTCCCGCGTCCCGCACGCACCGGTGGACCGGCCGGTCCTGCCTTCTGCGGTCGCCCGGCCGGCGCGGGTGGGGGCAGCGCTGAGCGGGCCGGCCGCCGTGACCGCCGGGCCGACCCTGTCGGCGTGCGGTCGCGGTCGTGGTGGTGGTCGTGCGCCAGGGTCGCCGGCGGCGGCTCCGCCGCGTCGGATCGTTGGTCCATAGGCCGTGCATCGCCCGTCGCCCCCCTCACAGTCTGAGATGTCCATCCCCGGCGCCGTACGGTGCGCGGCGCTTCCCCTGTCGGACGATACACCAGTCTCGTCACTCAGGGACATAGGTTCTCTACGCTCCGTGACGACCAGCGGATATGCGGGCACCCACCGCATCCGGGGCGTCGCGGAGGGTGCCCGAAACGGATTACGCCCCCGTCGTCAGGATCACGTTGCGCAGCGGCTCCCGGTTCACGAACCGGTTCAACTGGCCCACCAGCAGCCGCTTGGCGCGCGGCAGGAAGGCCGAGGTCGGACCGCCCGCGTGCGGGCTGACGACTATGCCGGGAGCATGCCACAGGGGGTGGCCCGGCGGCAGCGGTTCGGGGTCGGTCACGTCGAGGGCCGCGGCGAGGCGCCCGCTCTCCAGTTCGGCGAGCAACGCCTTCGTGTCCACGACCGGTCCGCGCGCCACGTTGACGAGCAGGGCACCGTCCTTCATCCGGGCCAGGAACTCGGCGTCGACAAGCCCCCGGGTGGCCTCGGTGAGCGGTGTGGACAGGATGACGACGTCGGCCCGCGGGAGCAGGGCGGGGAGTTCGGCGAGCGGGTGCACCGGGCCGCGCTCCGTGGTGCGGGCGGAGCGCGCGACGCGCACCACCGGCGCGACCTCGAACGGCACGAGCCGGTCCTCGATCGCGGCGCCGATCGACCCGTACCCGACGATGAGGACCGTCCGGTCCGCGAGCGCGGGCCGGAAACCGCCGAGCCACTCGCCGCGGTCCTGCGCCCGCACGAAGTCCGGGATGCCTCGCAGCGACGCCAGGACGAGGGCCAGGGTCAGCTCCGCGGTGCTGGCCTCGTGCACGCCGCGCGCGTTGCACAGCCGTACGCCCGCGGGCAGGTGCTTCAGACCGGGCTCCACGTGGTCGATGCCCGCCGAGAGGGTCTGGACGACCTGGACGGAGCGCATCTCGGGCAGCGGGCGCAGGCCGACCGTGCTGGGCTTCATGTAGGGGACGACGTAGAACGCGCAGTCGGCCGGGTCGGCGGGGAAGGTCTCCTCACCGTCCCAGTGGCGGTAGGCGGGGCCCTCGGGGAGGCCCTCGATCTCGTCCGGGGGGATGGGCAGCCACACGTCAGCAGTCATGGTCAGGAGGCTATGTCAGGGGGCGGAGAGGCAAAGGTTAGGTTGGGTGGTCCGACAAGGGAGGGTCACGACCGGTGGAGCGCAGGACGATCGGCGCGACGGCACTCGCGGTGGGGGCCGTCGGACTGGGGTGCATGCCGATGAACTGGGCGTACAGCGCCTCGCGGCAGCGGGGCGACGAGTCGCTCAGGGCGGTGCACCGGGCCCTCGATCTCGGCTCCTCCCTGCTGGACACGGCGGACATGTACGGCCCGTTCACCAACGAGCTGCTGTTGGGGCGGGTGTTGAAGGAGCGGCGGTCCGAGGCCTTCGTGTCGACCAAGGTCGGTCTGCTGGTGGGTGAGCAGCACATCGTGGCCAACGGCCGTCCCGGCTATGTGAGACGTGCCTGCGACGCGTCCCTGCGCCGGCTGCAGACGGACGTCATCGACCTGTACCAACTGCACCGCGCCGACCCCGAGATACCCGTCGAGGAGACCTGGGGCGCGATGGCGGAGCTGGTGCGGGCCGGGAAGGTGCGGGCGCTCGGTCTCTGCGCGGTCGGGGCGCGCTCGGCCCGGCGGCCGGGGGCGCGGCTGCACGACGCGACGGTCCGACAGCTGGAGCGGGTGCAGCAGGTCTTCCCGGTGAGCGCGGTCGAGGCCGAGCTGTCGGTGTGGTCGCCGGAGGCGCTGCGGACCCTGCTGCCGTGGTGCGTCTCGCGCGGCGTCGGCTTCCTGGCCGCGATGCCGCTGGGCAACGGCTATCTGACCGGCACGCTGACGCCCGGCCAGGGCTTCGAACCGGAGGACCTGCGGGCCCGGCACCCCCGCTTCACCGCCGAGATGATGGCCGCCAACCAGCCGATCGTGGCCGCGCTGCGCCGGATCGCGGCCCGGCACGGCGAAGGGGTCACGGCGGCGCAGGTGGCGCTGGCCTGGGTGCTGGCGCAGGGGCGGCACGTGGTGCCGGTGCCGGGTACCAAGCAGGAGCGCTGGGTGACGCAGAACGCGGGGGCGGCCCGGCTGCGGCTGACCGAGCGGGACCTGGCGGAGCTGCGGGGGCTGCCGCCGGCCCAGGGCTCCTGGGAGTGACGCGCACGGCCGCCCCGGTCGGCCGCCGCCGGACCCGGTCGGGGACCAGGTCCCGGATTCGGGATTCGCCGATCGGGAACTTGGACGGCCCGTGCGGTGTATGACAAGGAGAACCCGCCGCGTCGAAGGGACCAAGATCGTGCAACGTCGAGCCGTGCCGGCCCTGCTGGCCGCCGCTCTCCTGCTGACGGCCGGCTGCTCCTCCGACTCCTCCGGCGGCGCGGACCCGTCCGGAGCGGACGGCGCCTCCTCCCCGGCCGGCACGGCGGCGCAGTCCTCGCCCGCCGGGTCGCCCGCCGAGCAGGCGCCGCCGGCGAAGGGCTCCGTGAAGGTGCTCCGTACGGTCGCCACGGGGCTGGACAGCCCCTGGGGTCTGGCCCCGCTGCCGGGCGGCGACCTGCTGGTCTCCTCCCGCGACGAGGCCACGATCACGCGGGTCGACGAGAAGACGGGCGAGAAGACGGAGCTGGGCGAGGTGCCCGGCGTGTCCCCGTCCGGCGAGGGCGGCCTCCTGGGCATCGCGCTCTCCCCCGACTACGCCTCGGACCACCTGGTCTACGCGTACTTCACCTCCGCCTCGGACAATCGCGTCGTGCGGATGCTGTACGACGAGAAGAAGCCGGCCGGTGAGCAGCTGGGCGCGCCGGACACGGTCTTCCGGGGCATCCCCAAGGGCGTGATCCACAACGGCGGCCGGATCGCCTTCGGCCCCGACGGGATGCTCTACGCGGGCACGGGCGAGAGCGGTGACACGGGCCTGTCGCAGGACAAGGAGTCCCTCGGCGGCAAGATCCTGCGGATGACCCCGGACGGCGAACCGGCGCCCGGCAACCCCTTTCCCGACTCCCCCGTGTACTCGCTGGGCCACCGGAACGTGCAGGGCCTGGCCTGGGACGGCAAGCAGCGGCTGTTCGCCTCGGAGTTCGGCCAGGACACCTGGGACGAGCTGAACGCGATCAAGCCGGGTGACAACTACGGCTGGCCCGAGGCGGAGGGCAAGGGCGGGGGCTCCGGGTTCCACGACCCCCTCGCCCAGTGGAGCACCGACGAGGCCTCCCCGAGCGGCATCGCCTACGCCGAGGGCTCCGTGTGGATGGCGGGGCTGCGCGGTGAGCGGCTGTGGCGCATCCCGCTGAAGGGGACGGCTGCCGCGGCCGACCCGCAGGCCTTTCTGGAGGGCGAGTACGGCCGACTGCGCACGGTGGCGCCGGCGGGCGGCGACAAGCTGTGGCTGGTGACCAGCAACACGGACGGCCGGGGCGACGCGAAGGGCGACGACGACCGGATCCTGGAGCTGCGGGTGACGTAGGCGATTCTCCGCGACCCGGGCCCTGGACACCCCTATCGGTTCGCCGCCGGGCCCTCGGTGCCCGGCTCCGCTTCCTCGGGAGCCGGCGCGTGCACGACGACCTTGCCCGAGGTGAGGTCTATCGGGCCGCGGCCGGGGTCGCCGTCGCCGATGTCCTCGCGGGTCAGTTCGAGGCGGTTCTGCTCGTCGCGGGTGTGTTTGCGGCCGGGGGAGAACAGTTCCTCGAATGCGTTGAACATCGTGCCTCCGTCGGTCGGCGTCCTTACAGCGTAAGCCTCACTCCGCCGAACCGGACGTGAGCCGTTCGGCGGGGAACAGCGCCAGCCGGTGGGCCACCGCCGCCGCCTCACCGCGGCCGGAGACGCCGAGCTTGGCCAGGATGTTGGACACGTGGACGCTGGCCGTCTTGGGCGAGATGAACAGCTCCTCGGCTATCTGCCGGTTGGTGCGGCCCTCGGAGACCAGCCGCAGGACGTCGCGCTCCCGGCCGGTGAGGCCGAGGGCGCCGGCGGGGTCGGCGGGCGGGGAGGCGGACACGGGGGCCGGTTCGGCGGCGCGGCCGAGGGTGAGGCGGGCGCGTCGGCCGAGTTCGGCCACGGCGTCGGACAGCGGGCGGGCGCCGAGGTGGTCGGCGACGGTGCGGGCCAGGCGCAGCAGCTCCGTGGCACGGGCGCGCTCGTCCTCGCCGCCGGTCGCCAGGAGGGCACCGGCCAGCCGGTGCCGGACGCGGGCGAGGTCGTAGGGCCGCTCCAGGCATTCGAAGGCGGTGACCGCCTCCGACCAGAGCTGCGGGGTGTCGCGGCCCTGCGCGCGGTGCAGTTCGGCGCGGACCCACCGCTCGTGGGCGACCCAGACCGGGGCGCCCGTCGTCAGGTGCTTCGCGGCATCGGCGAGGCGTTCGAGTACGTCGGCGCGGCCCTCCTCGGCGGCCGGCAGGCCGCGCGCGTCGGCCTCCGCCGCCGCGGCGGACAGCAGCAGGGGCCAGCCGTAGCGCTGGGTGCCGGGCGGGAAGCCCGCGTCCAGGACGCGGACGAGTTCGGCGCGGGCGTCCGGGAGCCGGCCGTCGGCCGCGGCGATGCCGACGGTCAGGGCGGCCAGCGGCAGTCCGTACTGCGGCATGGGGTCGTGGGCGCCGTAGGCGGCGCGGGCCTCGGCGAGCAGCCGGGCGGCCTCGGCCCGCTCGCCGCGGGCGAGGGCGACGGCGGCGCGCTTGAGCGCGGCGCCGCCGCGTGGTGCGGGGCTGCGGCCCGGTGCTCCGGCCCGGTCGGCCGCTTCCAGGGCCTCGTCCCAGCGACCCAGGGAGATGAGCGACTCGGCGAGGTTGCCCCAGACCCAGGCCTCGGACTCCAGCAGGCCCCTGCGCCGGGTGAGTTCGACGCCCTCGCGCAGGATGCCGAGCGCGTCCCGGGAGCGGCCGACGCTCTCCAGGGACGAGGGCAGGTTGACATGGCTGCGGGCCACCACGGCGGACCGGTCCTGGGCCACCACCAGGTCCCTGACCTGGAACATCTCGTCGAGTCCCGCGTCGATCTGCCCCGCGTCCACCATCAGGCCGCCGAGGGTGAGCCGGGCGTTCAGCTCGATCTCTTCGGCGCCCACCATGCGCGCGTACTCGACGGCCCGTTCGGCTGCCGTCATCGCGTCGGGGCCGGGGCAGTGGAGCATCGACCAGTTGGCGGACATGGCCAGCACCTCGGCGTGCACCTGGGACGGCGGCAGGCCGCGGACCAGCTCCTGGGCGATGCCCAGCTCCCGCCAGCCGTCGCCGCGGCCCTGGGCCTGGACCAGCAGCGAGCGCTGGGTCCAGAACCAGGCGGCGCGCTGCGGGTCCCGGCCGCCGGCGCCCGCGCCCGCGTCCTGCTCGTCCAGCAGGCGCAGCGCCCGCTTGGTGATCTTCATGGCGCGCTCGCGCTCGCCGCACAGCCGCCCGGCGACGGCGGCCTCGGCCATCAGGTCCAGGTAGCGCAGGGGCTTGGTGGCGGGGTCGCAGCCGCAGGGAGGGTAGACCTCGGTGTAGTCGACGGGGCGCAGGGTGGCGCGTACGTCGTCGGGGACGGAGTCCCACAGCTCCATCGCGCGCTCCAGCAGCCGCAACTGCTCGGAGTAGGCGTGCCGGCGGCGGGCCTCGACGGAGGCGTCCAGGACGGCGGGCAGGGCCTTGGCGGGGGCGTGGGCGTGGTACCAGTAGCTGGCCAGGCGCATCACGCGCTCGGCGGCGGGCACCAGCGTGGGATCGGCGTCCAGCGCTTCGGCGTAGCGCCGGTTGAGGCGGGAGCGTTCGCCGGGGAGCAGGTCGTCCCCGACGGCCTCGCGGACCAGGGAGTGGCGGAAGCGGTAGCCGTCGCCGTCGGGCGCGGGGAGCAGGATGTTGGCGTTCACCGCGGAGCGCAGCGCCTCGATGAGGTCGTCCTCGGCGAGCCGGGCGACGGCGGCGAGCAGCCGGTACTCGACGGTGGAGCCGCCCTCGGCGACGATCCGGGCGACCCGCTGGGCGCTCTCGGGCAGTGCTTCGACGCGGACTAGGAGCAGGTCGCGCAGGGAGTCGGTGAGGCCGGTGCAGCTGCCCTGGTGGGCGGCGACGGCGAGTTCCTCGACGAAGAAGGCGTTGCCGTCGGAGCGCTCGAAGATCTCGTCGACCTGGAGCGGGTCGGGTTCGTGGGCGAGGATCCCGGCGATCTGGCGGCCCACCTCGTCGCGGGTGAAGCGGCCGAGTTCGAGGCGGCGGACGGTGCGCAGCCGGTCGAGCTCGGCGAGCAGGGGGCGCAGCGGGTGGCGGCGGTGGATGTCGTCGGAGCGGTAGGTGGCCAGGACGACGAGGCGGCCGGTGCGCAGGGTGCGGAACAGGTAGGCGATCAGGTGGCGGGTGGAGGCGTCGGCCCAGTGCAGGTCCTCCAGCACGAGGACGACCGTGTGCCGGGCGGCGACGCGCTCCAGCAGACGGGCGGTGAGTTCGAAGAGCCGGGCCATGCTCTCCTCGTCGTGCCGGCCGCCGCCGGTGACCGGGGCGCCCTCGCCCAGTTCGGGCAGCAGCCGGGCCAGCTCCTCCTCCTGCCCGGCGGCCGCGGCGGCCAGCTCCTCGGGCAGGTGGCGGCGCAGGGCGCGCAGCGCGGTGGAGAAGGGCGCGAAGGGCAGCCCGTCGGCGCCGATCTCCACGCAGCCGCCCAGCGCGACGACGGCTCCCCGCCGGTCCGCCGTGGCGGCGAACTCCTCGACGAGGCGGGTCTTGCCGACGCCGGCCTCGCCGCCGAGCAGCAGTGCCTGCGGCTCCCCCCCGGCGGCGGACGCGCGGGCGAGCGCCTCGTGCAACGTGTCCAGTTCGCCGGTGCGGCCGACGAACACGGGACTGACGGACCTGGTCTCCACGGACCCGAGCATCGCACGCGGGTACGACAGCGGGTCACCGGTTTTCGGCAGGTGGACAGCGGCGGTAACGACAGCGGGGAGGAAGGCCGTACGGCCCCCCTCCCCGGCTCCCCCGTTCACGCCACCCGGGCGAACCGGGGCCGGTGCCGGCGCGGCGTATGGCTCTCCGCCTCGGCGCCGCCGTGCCGGGCCTGGCGGCGGGCGGCGCGCCGGGCGCGGACCACCTCGCGGGCCAGCCGGGCCTCGTCGGCGCGACGGATCAGTTCGGCGGAGCGGTAGCGCTGGATCTCGTACTCGTACACGGTGTGTCCCCTCGGTCCCTCGGTGAGAGCCGGTCTCGGTTCCCGGCTTCGGCTTCGCTCGCTCGCTTGCCGCTCGCTTGCGATGCCTCAACCTTCGTCTCCCAGGGGGGTGGGCCACATCGGGTAAGTTCCGCATCTTCGGCGCCGCGTGGGGCCTTAGACGTGCGTGAGGGGTCTTAGGGCGCGCGCCGTGGGCGCGTGATCGTCCTAAGACCCCTCAGAAGTGCCCGGTCAGCCGGCGGCGGGCAGCCCCAGAAGGACGTCCGTGTACTTCAGGACGGCCAGGAGCAGGCCGATGACGCCGAGGGCGACGCCCGCCCAGGCGACCGACTTGATCCACGGGGCCTGCGGGCGGCCCGGCGCGCCGAACGCGGGGCGGGCCAGCACGACGACGCCGACGATCAGCGCGACCAGGGCGAAGATGCCGCCCCACATCGCGGTGGCCTGCCAGGCGTTGCCGTAGCCCTTCTCGATCAGGGTGCCGACGTTCGACGACGAGGACGTCTGCAGCTGGCCCATCAGCGACTCGCGCGCGGAAGCCACGGTGCCGACCCAGCTGCCGGTCAGGGAGACGATGCCGAGGCCGGCGGAGACGACGGCGCCCGCGCCCTGGCCGACGCCGGTGGGGCCCGCCCCGGTCCCCTCGCTGCCGTCCGTGTCCTCGACCGTCCCCGCGTCGGCGCCCTCCGGCGTGTCGGTCCCGGCCGCCTCGGGGGCCCCGTCCGCCTTGGTGACCTCGGTGGACCCCGTGGGCCGCGCCGCCTCGTCCGTCTCGTGCTCGTCGGTCTTCACGCCGGTCTCGTCCACTGTCTTCGTTCCCATGCCTCGCACCGTACGGACGCTGTCTGAGAGGTCCCTTAATGATCCTTGTGAGCGGCACGCGCGCGTGCCTCGCGTGCCGCACGCCACTCGGGTGCGAGCACCGCCCACACCTCCATGTCCTGGCGCGCGCCCCGGTGGGGGAAGCTCTCGCGCAGCACGCCCTCACGCATCATGCCGAGTCGCCGCGCGGCGTTGACACTCGGGGTGTTCGCCGAGGAGGCGTACCACTCCACGCGGTGCATGCCGCGCTCGTCGAAGGCCCAGTCGATCAGCACGCGCGCACCGCGGGTGACCAGGCCGCGGCCCGTCGCGGCGGGCTCCAGCCAGCAGCCGATCTCGCAGACGCCGGTGGCGGCGTCGAAGACGCGGTAGAGCAGGCCGCCGACCAGCGTGCCGTCCAGCCACAGCCCGTGCAGGAAGCCGCTGTCGGCGGCGTGCCGGTCGGCGTACGCCTGGAGCACCTCGCGCGCCGACGCGACGTCGGTCGCCTTGGCGCCGAAGGGGACGTGCTCGGTGATGAAGTCCCGGCCGCGGTCCAGGTGGGCCAGGAACTCCTCGGCGTGCCAGGTCTCCAGGGGGCGCAGCTCGGCTCCGTCGTCACCCAGTGGTATCGCGTACATCCCGCTGCCGTGCCTCCTCCGCAAGGACGTCCGCCACCTCGGCGTCCGTCGCCGCGGCCAGCCTCTCATGGGCGGCCCGGCACTCGGGCGGCTCGATGCTGATGCGGGGCAGGAGGGCGTCCAGGCGGCGCGGCAGCCACCAGTTGGCGCGGCCGAGCAGGTGCATCAGGGCGGGCACCAGGAGGGTGCGCAGCACGAAGGCGTCCAGGGCGACGGCGGCGGCGAGCGCGATGCCGAACATGGCGATCACCCTCTCGCCGCTGAGGACGAAGGCGAGGAAGACCGAGATCATGATGACGGCGGCGGAGTTGATCACGCGGCCGGTCTCGGCGAGTCCGACCCGGACGGCGCGGCGGTTGTCGCCGGTCTCCAGCCACTCCTCGTACATCCGGCTGACCAGGAAGACCTGGTAGTCCATGGAGAGCCCGAAGAGCACCGAGACCATGATCACGGGCAGGAAGGGTTCGATCGGCCCGGCGCTGCCGAGGCCGAGCAGTTCGCTCCCCCAGCCCCACTGGAAGATCGCCACGACCACGCCGAAGGCGGCGGCCACGGCGGCCACGTTCATGGCGGCGGCCTTGACGGGGATGCCGACGGAGCGGAAGGCCAGCAGGAGCAGCAGGCAGCCGAGGCCGATGACGACGCCGACGAAGAGGGGCAGCTTGCCGACGATGACGTCGGCGAAGTCGTCGTAGCCGGCCGTCACGCCGCCGACGTGCACGTCGAGCGCGGTACCGGCCTCGGCGCGCGGCAGCACCTCGGAACGGAGCCGCTCGACCAGGTCGCTGGTCTGCTGCGACTGCGGCGCCGACTCGGGTACGACGGTGAGGTACGCGGCGTCGCCGCCGGAGTTGTACATCACCGGCGTCACCGAGGAGACGCCCTCGGTGGTGCGCAGGGTGGCGTCGAGGTTGTCCAGGGCGAGGCGGTCCTCGGCGCCGCGGACCTCGGTGACCAGGGTGAGCGGACCGTTGACGCCGGGGCCGAAGCCGTCGGCGAGGAGGTCGTACGCCTGGCGGGTGGTGGTGCCCTTGGCGTCGTTGCCCTGGTCGGAGGTGCCCAGGCGCAGGCCGAGAGTGGGCAGGGCGAGGACGGTGATGACGACGAGGGCGAGGGCGCCGAGCAGCTTGGGCCGGCGCTCGACGAAGGCCGACCAGCGGGCGGCGAACCCGGTCGGCACCTCCGGCTCGGGACCGTGCTCGGCGAGCCGGCGCCGCTCGCGCCGGCTCAGGGCACGCGGGCCGATGTACGACAGCAGGGCGGGCAGCAGTGTCACGGAGGCCGCGACGGTGAGGATCACGGTCAGCGAGGCGGCGACGGCGACGCCGTTGAGGAAGCTCAGCCTGAGGATCAGCATGCCCAGCAGGGCGATGCACACGGTGGCACCCGCGAAGACGACGGCTCGCCCGGTGGTCGCCACTGCGTCGGCGGCGGCCTGGGCCACCGGCAGCCCCCGTTTCAGTCCGCGCCGGTGTCTGGTGACGATGAACAGGGCGTAGTCGATGCCGACGCCGAGTCCGATGAGGGTGCCCAGCATGGGCGCGAAGTCGGCGACGGTCATGGCGTGGCCGAGGAGGGTGATGCCGGCGTAGGCGGTGCCGACGGAGACCAGCGCGGTGGCGATGGGCAGCAGCGCCGCGGCGACGGTGCCGAAGGCGAGGAACAGGACCACCGCGGCCACGGCCACGCCGACGGCCTCGGCGAGGTGGCCGCCGCCGGACTCGGTGAGCGCTATGGCGCTGCCGCCCAGTTCGATGCGGAGTCCGTCGCCCTCGGCCGCCTCGGCGGTGTCGACCACGGCCCGCGCCTGGCCCGGGTCGATGTCCTGGGAGGCGGCCTCGAAGGTGACGGTGGCGTACGCGGTGTCGGCGTTCTCGCTGATCAGGGGCGAGTCGGCGTCGTGGTACGGGTTGGTGACCGAGGCCACCCCCGGCAGGTCCGCGACGCGGTCCAGGGTGCGGGTCATGGTCTGTTCGACGTCGGCCGCGCGGACGGTGCCGTTCGTGGTGTGCCAGACGATCGTGTCGCTGTCGCCGCCGAGGTCGGGGAAGCGGGATTCGAGCAGCTGGGAGGCGCGGTCGGAGCCGGTGCCGGGGATCCCGTAGTCGTTGGAGTACGCGGAGCCGGTGACCGTGGCGGCCGCGGCCACGCCGCCGAAGGCGAGCAGCCAGAGCAGGACGGCTACGAGGCGACGTCGAACACACCAGCGTACGAGGGCTGCCACGAACGTGCTCCCAGGGTGTCTGATTGTGGATCTTTGACCGGGAACACCGGAAATTACCGGAAAAACCGGAAACGGTCGTCCATGGTGCGAACGGCCCGCAAAGAACGCATGAGCAATGCGGAATCACTCTTGCAGCCAGAAGTGATCCTTTGCGGACTTAGTGGTCTTATTCACAACAACGGCCCTGGGGGGACGCGCCACGGTCGGCGCGTCCCCCCAGGGCTCACGGGTGTTCGGGAGTCGCGGGTCTCAGCCCTCGGACACGCCCAGCTTCTCCAGGATCAGCTCCTTGACGCGGGCCGCGTCCGCCTGACCCCGGGTCGCCTTCATGACCGCGCCGACCAGGGCACCGGCCGCGGCCACCTTGCCGCCGCGGATCTTGTCCGCGACGCCCGGGTTGCCGGCGATGGCCTCGTCGACGGCGGCGGTCAGCGCGCCCTCGTCGGAGACGACCTTCAGGCCGCGCTTGTCCACGACCTCGTCCGGGGTACCCTCACCGGCGAGCACGCCCAGGATGACCTGGCGGGCCAGCTTGTCGTTCAGCTCGCCCTTCGTGACCAGTTCGGCGACGCGGGCGACCTGGACCGGCGTGATCGCCAGCTCGTCCAGCGCCTTGCCCGACTCGTTGGCGCTGCGGGCCAGTTCGCCCATCCACCACTTGCGGGCGGAGGCGGCGTCGGCACCGGCGTCGATCGTGGCGACGATCGGGTCGAGGGCTCCGGCGTTGAGGATGGACTGCATGTCGTTGCCGGAGATGCCCCACTCCTCGCGGAGCCGGTTGCGGCGCACCAGCGGCAGCTCGGGCAGCGCGGACCGGATCTCCTCGACCCACTCGCGCGAGGGGGCCACGGGCACCAGGTCGGGCTCGGGGAAGTACCGGTAGTCCTCGGCCTCCTCCTTCACCCGGCCGGAGGTGGTGGACCCCGTGTCCTCGTGGAAGTGGCGGGTCTCCTGGATGATCGTGCCGCCGCCGTTCAGCACGGCGGCGTGCCGCTGGATCTCGAAGCGGGCGGCACGCTCGACGGAGCGCAGCGAGTTGACGTTCTTGGTCTCGCTGCGGGTGCCGAACTTCTCCCGGCCGTGCGGGCGCAGCGACAGGTTCACGTCGCAGCGCATCTGGCCCATCTCCATGCGGGCCTCGGACACGCCGAGGGCACGGATGAGTTCGCGCAGCTCGCGGACGTACGCCCGCGCGACCTCGGGGGCCCGCTCGCCGGCTCCCTCGATCGGCTTGGTGACGATCTCGATGAGCGGGATGCCGGCGCGGTTGTAGTCGAGGAGGGAGTGCGAGGCGCCGTGGATACGGCCCGTGGCACCGCCGACGTGCAGCGACTTGCCGGTGTCCTCCTCCATGTGGGCGCGCTCGATCTGGACGCGGAAGGTCTCCCCGTCCTCCAGCTGCACGTCGAGGTAGCCGTCGAAGGCGATCGGCTCGTCGTACTGGGAGGTCTGGAAGTTCTTCGGCATGTCCGGATAGAAGTAGTTCTTCCGGGCGAAGCGGCACCACTCGGCGATCTCGCAGTTCAGCGCGAGACCGATCCTGATCGCCGACTCGACGCCGGTCGCGTTGACGACCGGGAGCGCGCCGGGCATGCCGAGGCAGACGGGGCAGGTCTGGGTGTTGGGGTCGGCACCGAGCGCGGTCGAACAGCCGCAGAACATCTTGGTGTGGGTGCCGAGTTCGACATGGACCTCGAGGCCCATGACGGGGTCGTACGACGCGAGTGCGTCCTCGTACGACACCAGGTCGGTCGTGGTGGTCACGGTGAAACTTCCCTCTCAGCCCAGCAGGACGTCGTCGTCGCCGAGACGCTTCAGCTCGCGGTACAGGATGGCGAGGTTGGTGACGACGGCGGCGCCGGTGACGACGGCGTCGAGCAGTCGCAGCGTGTCGCTCTCGCCCCGGGCCTTCTTGATCTGCTTGTAGACCCCGACGGCGCCGAACGCCGACGTGGCCATCGAGACGTACAGACCGGACTTGGACTTCTTGAAGCCCTTGGCCTTGGTCAGTGCACTCACAGCGACGGTGCCTCCTCGATCAGCGGGTGGCCCCACTTTTCCACGAAGGCGGCCTCGACGGCGGCGCCGACCTTGTAGAGCCGGTCGTCCTTCATGGCGGGGGCGATGATCTGCAGACCCACCGGCAGGTTGTCCTCGGGCGCGAGGCCGCAGGGCAGCGACATGGCCGCGTTGCCCGCCAGGTTGGTGGGGATGGTGCACAGGTCGGCCAGGTACATCGCCATCGGGTCGTCGGCGCGCTCGCCGATCGCGAAGGCGGTGGTCGGGGTCGTCGGGGAGACGATCACGTCGACCTGCTCGAAGGCCCGCTCGAACTCCTGCTTGATGAGGGTGCGGACCTTCTGGGCGCTGCCGTAGTACGCGTCGTAGTACCCGCTCGACAGGGCGTACGTGCCGAGCATGATGCGGCGCTTGACCTCGGGGCCGAAGCCGGCCTCGCGGGTCAGGGAGGTGACCTCCTCGGCGGAGTGCGTGCCGTCGTCGCCGACGCGCGCGCCGTAGCGCAGGCCGTCGAAGCGGGCGAGGTTGGAGGAGCACTCGGACGGGGCGATCAGGTAGTACGCGGAGAGCGCGAGGTCGAAGGACGGGCAGTCCAGCTCGACGATCTCGGCGCCCAGCGACTTCAGCAGCTCGACGGACTCGTCGAAGCGCTGCACGACACCGGCCTGGTATCCCTCGCCGCGGAACTGCTTGACGACGCCGACGCGCATGCCGTCCACGCTGCCGTTGCGGGCGGCCTCGACGACCGCGGGGACCGGGGCGTCGATGGAGGTGGAGTCCATCGGGTCGTGCCCGGCGATCACCTCGTGCAGCAGGGCCGCGTCCAGGACCGTGCGGGCGCAGGGGCCGCCCTGGTCGAGGGAGGAGGAGAAGGCGACCATGCCGTAGCGGGAGACGCCGCCGTACGTCGGCTTGACGCCGACCGTGCCGGTGACGGCCGCGGGCTGGCGGATGGAGCCGCCGGTGTCGGTGCCGATGGCGAGCGGGGCCTGGAAGGCGGCGAGGGCCGCGGAGGAGCCGCCGCCGGAGCCGCCGGGGATCTTGGTGAGGTCCCAGGGGTTGCCGGTCGGGCCGTAGGCGCTGTTCTCGGTGGAGGACCCCATGGCGAACTCGTCCATGTTGGTCTTGCCGAGGATGACGACGTCGGCGGCCTTCAGGCGCTTGGTGACGGTCGCGTCGTACGGCGGGATCCAGCCCTCGAGGATCTTCGAGCCGACGGTGGTGGGGATGCCCTCGGTGGTGAAGATGTCCTTGAGCGCGAGGGGGACGCCGGCCAGCGGGCCGAGCTTCTCGCCGCGCTCGCGCTTCTCGTCGACGGCGCGGGCCTGGGCCAGCGCGCCCTCGCGGTCCACGTGCAGGAAGGCGTGCACCTTCTCGTCGACGGCCTCGATGCGGGCCAGGTGGGCCTCGGTGACCTGGACGGCGGTCAGCTCGCCGGAGGCGATCTTCGCGGCAATCTCGGCCGCGGTGAGCTTGATGACGTCGCTCATGGCGGTTACTCCTCCCCCAGGATCTGCGGCACCTTGAAACGCTGCTGCTCCTGGGCCGGGGCGCCGGACAGCGCCTGCTCGGGCGTGAGCGACGGACGGACCTCGTCCGGCCGCATGACGTTCGTCAGCGGGAGCGGGTGCGAGGTCGGCGGTACGTCTTGGTCGGCGACCTCGCTGACGCGGGCGACCGCGCCGATGATGTCGTCCAGCTGTCCCGCGAAGTGCTCGAGCTCTTCGGGCTTCAGCTCCAGACGCGCCAGCCGGGCGAGGTGGGCGACCTCCTCGCGCGTGATGCCAGGCATGCAGCGTTCCTCTGGGTGAGTGTGTGGTCGGGGCACATCGGCCGGGGCAGGGTGCTCGTCCCGGCCGATTCGGCCCAGTGGGTGTGGACCAATCCTATGGGGCCGGGCCCCGTGGCCGTTAAACGGTTTCCCCCGGGGCGGCTCCGCGGCGCCGCGCGTCCCATGCGGTACTGCGCAGGAAGTGGTTGTCGTAGAGCTCCTGGACCTCCAGCAGGCTCTCCCGGGTGGCCTCGCCGAGGGCGATGCGCTGGAGGTGGCGGAAGTACTCGAAGCGCTCGACGCCCGGCGTGATGACGATGAGCAGGTCCGCGTCGGCGCCCGGCACGGCGGCGAAGGCGTGCGGCTTGCCGGGCGGGACGACGACGAGGTCGCCGGGGCCCGCGGTGAGGACCTCGTCGCCGGAGAGGACGTCGGCGGCGCCGTCGAGCAGGAAGAACATCTCGGCGGAGTTGTCGTGCCAGTGCGGCGCGGCGCCGTCGGCGCCCGCGGTGAGGGTGACGCGCTGGGTGGACAGGGCGCCGCCGGTGGCGCTGCTGTCGGCCAGCAGGCGCACGGTGGTGGGCGCGCGGCCGACGACTTCGGCCTCGGCCGCGCGGACGACCACGGACTCGTCGAACTTGGGAACGAACAGCGACATTCTCGAACCTCCTGAGGCGGAACGGCGGTACGGCGGACGGGTGGCTGGACGGACGGGCCGTACCGGGCGCTCAGACCGCGAAGAGCAGACCGGCACTGATCAGTAGGACGACCGCGGTGGCGAAGTGGATCCCGAAGGCCACCGCTTTCGTACCCCCGTGGCGCAGCACTATGAGCGTGTCGGCGAGCGGCACGAGGGCGACGCAGAGCATGAACCACGCCTCCGGGCGGGCGCCGGCGAAGGCCAGGAGCGCCAGTCCCACCACGCCGAACGTGCCGTCTCTGACGCCCTTGATCGTCAGGTAGGCACCGGCGTCGCCACCGGGGTCGGCCGGGACGCCGTAACCGGCGGCGGACGGGCCGGGCTGGAACAGGAAGCGGTACCCGAGGAACAGGCAGAACAGGTTGAGCACGATGGCCAGGGTGTACGCGGCGACGGTCACGACGACTCCTTGCTAGCAGCGCTAGGAACAGGAATGACGCTAGCAGAGCATCGGCAGGATGGCTAGCGTTGCTAGAATCGCGGTCATGACGATCCAGACGCGCCGGGAGCGCGAACGAGCGGAACGCGAGCGGCTGATCGTGACGGCCGCGCGGGACCTGGCCGAGGCAGAGGGCTGGGACGCGGTCACCACCCGCCGGCTGGCCGCCGAGATCGAGTACAGCCAGCCGGTCCTGTACAGCCACTTCAAGGGCAAGGGCGCGATCATGGCGGCGGTCGCGGTACGGGGCTGCGAGGAGCTGGCGGCGGACCTGCGGGCGTCGGCCGCGGCGGCCGGGGGCGCGCACGGGAGGTCGGCGGCGGTCGGCCGGGCGTACACGGACTTCGGACGGCGTCGGCCCGCGCTCTACGACGCGATGTTCACGCACCTGGTGGACCTGCCGTTCGCCACGCCCGAGGCCCCGGCACCGCTCCAGGAGGCGTTCGGCGAACTGCTGTGCGCCGTGGAACCCTTCGTGGCCGAGGGCGAGGACCCGGCGCTGCTCACGGAGACGTTCTGGGCGGGTCTGCACGGACTGGTGACCCTGACGCGCAGCGGCCGACTGCCCCAGGAGGCCCACGACCACCGGCTCGCCCTGCTGATCGACCGGTTCGCACCACAGACCGGGACAGGCTGAGCAGACAACACAACACGGGTCGACGGCGTGCCGCGGTCGGCGGCGTGCCGCGGTCGGCGGGGGGGTGGTCAGGTCACTCGTCGCTCGCTGCCGCGGGCAGTGCGGCGGCGGCTCGGACCCAGCCGCGGGAGCCGCGGGCGAGCAGCCAGGCGGTGGTCTCCTCCGGCGGCATCGCGGCGGCGACCAGCCAGCCCTGTACGGCGTCGCAGCCGAGGTCCCGCAGACGCTCCCAGGTCTCGTCGTCCTCCACGCCCTCGGCGACGACGAGCAGGCCGAGCGAGTGGGCGAGGTCGACGGTGCAGCGCACGATCTCGGCGTCCTCGTTGTCGATGGCCAGCCGGGCCACGAACGAGCGGTCGATCTTCAGCTCGCTGACGGGGAGCCTGCGCAGGTGGACGAGGGAGGAGTAGCCGGTGCCGAAGTCGTCCAGGGACATCTTGACGCCGTGTCCGGTCAGCGCGTTGAGGGTGTCGGCCGCACGCTGCGGGTCCTCCAGGAGGACGTGCTCGGTGATCTCGAGTTGGAGCGCTCCCGCGGGGACGCCGTGCCGGGCGAGCCGGGCGGCCACCGAGCCCGCGAAGCCGGGGGTGTGGACGTCGCGGGGCGAGACGTTGACCGCGACCGGCACGAACAGCCCCTGGGCACGCCACCGGGCGACCTGGCCCAGCGCCGTCTCCAGTACGTACTCGGTGAGGTGGGGCATCAGCCCGGAGGACTCGGCGATGGCTATGAACTCGTCCGGCGGCACCTTGCCCCGCTCGGGGTGCACCCAGCGCACCAGGGCCTCCAGGCCCGCCACCTGCCCGTCGAAGCGGACCTTGGGCTGGTAGTGCAGCTGGACCTCGTGGGCGTCCAGGGCCCGGCGCAGGTCGCCGAGGAGGCCGAGCCGGTCGGGGGTGTTGGAGTCCCGCTTGGACTCGTAGACCTCCACGCCGGTGCGGTCCCGCTTCGCCTGGTACATCGCCACGTCGGCGCGGCGCAGCAGGCCCTCGGCGTCCAGCGCGTGGTCGGGGAAGACGGCGACGCCGGCGCTGGCCTCCAGGACCAGGGTGAGCCCGTCCAGGTCCATCGGGGAACTCAGCTCGGCCACCAGGCCCCGGGCGATCCGGGTCGCCGACGTGGTGGAGTCGGCGACGGGCAGTAAGACGGCGAACTCGTCACCGCCGAGCCGCGCGGCCTCCGCCCCGCGCGGCAGGGCCTGCCGCAGCCGGTCGGCGGTCTGGAGCAGCAGCCGGTCGCCGGCGAGGTGCCCGAGCGTGTCGTTGACCGACCGGAAACGGTCGAGGTCGATCAGCATCAGGGCGGCGCGGGCGCCGATGCGCTCGGCGTCGTCCAGCGCGGTCCAGGTGCGCTCCAGAAGCCACTGCCGGTTGGGCAGGCCGGTGAGCGGGTCGCGCAGCTGCTCCTCGGCGCGGGCGCGGGCGATCCACAGTGTGGAGTCGAGGGCGATGAGCGGGATGGCGAACAGCGGCAGCAGCAGCGGCTTGGCGACGGCGACGACGCAGATCAGCGGGGCGATGCCGAGCAGGGCGATGGCGAGCAGACCGTGTCTGACCAGGGCGGTGCGGGCGACGGTGGGCAGGCCGGGGCGCGGGGTCTGGAGGTACCACAGCTGGGTGCGGGTGACGGCGAGGTAGGCGACGGCGACCAGCACCACCTCGAGAACCGCGTACAGCCCCCAGGTGTCGGGGTCCCAGGGGTGCTCCACGGACGGGACGGAGCCGCAGACGCCGAGGAGCAGGGCACCCGCGGCGATGCCGAGGATGTCCACCGCGCCGTGCAGGACGCCCTGCCGCCAGCGGCCCCGGCGGGCTATGCCGACCAGCACGACGACGGTGAGGCTGACCATGCCGGCCGGAATCCAGCCGTACAGCAGCAGGACAGCGAGGGTGAGGGCGGCGCCCGAGCCGGTGCCGCCCCACCAGCGGGAGCGGCCGAGCATGACCAGGTGGCCGACGACGATGCCGGCCAGCACGGCCAGGGACCAGCCGACGGTGCCGGCCGGGAAGAGGGCGTGTCCGTCGCTGAACGCCCGGTAGAAACCGGCGCCCAGGACGAAGGCGGCGGTCGCGACGATCGCCGCGGGCAACGCGGGCCAGGACAGGTGCCGTTCACTGTCCGGGTCGGCCGCGCCGTGGAGGTGGCCGGGGGCGCGGCCGGCGGCCTGCGGCACGCGGGTGCCCGTCGCGGGATGCGGGACGCCACCATCGCGTTGCCCGAGCCACCGGCTCACGTGCCACGCGTCCACCATGCGACGCAGGCTCAGCCGTGAGCCCGCGGCGGCGCTCTCGGTCGGTTCCATTCCCGTCCCTCTCACAGCCGGCGGTGCCCACGCCACGCGGCCCCCGCCTCGACCACCTTCAACGGCTCCGCATTGGAGACCCCTCCCCCTGTCGCTCGGGGCAGGGGGGTGCCCCGACCGCAGCTGGGCACGGCGGGCGCACACCTCAACAGTAGGCCGCGGAAGGCTTCCAGGGGCACTGGTCGTCGACGGTTGCCCGAATGCCACCCGGCCACCCGTATGCATCTGATATGCGCCGATCGGGTGGCCTTCAACCGCTATTCCTCAGCCGAAAGCGCGACGTCCGCCGCCGCTTCGGGTCCTTGTTCGAGCAGAACGGCGAAACCGTCCTCGTTCAGAACCGGCACTTTCAGCTGCATCGCCTTGTCGTACTTCGAACCGGGGTTGTCACCGACCACCACGAACGACGTCTTCTTGGACACCGAACCGGTCACTTTGGCGCCCCGGCTCTGCAGGGCGTCCTTGGCGCCGTCCCGGGTGAAGTTCTCCAGGGTGCCGGTGACGACGACGGTGAGTCCTTCGAGCGGGCGCGGTCCCTCGTCCTCCCCCGTCGAGCGGTCCTCCAGGGGGACTCCGGCCGCTTTCCACTTGCGCACGATCTCGCGGTGCCAGTCCACGGCGAACCACTCCTTGACGGCGGCGGCGATGGTGCCGCCCACGCCGTCCGTGCTCGCCAACTCCTCCTCGGTGGCCTGCTCGATGCGGTCGATGGAGCGGAACTCCCGGGCGAGTGCCTGGGCGGCGACCGGCCCGACGTACCGGATGGAGAGGCCGTTGATGAAGCGGGCCAGCGGGCGGGTCTTGGCCTCCTCGATGTGCTGGAGCAGCGCGAGGGTGTTCTTCTTCGGCTCGCCCTCCTTGTTGGCGAAGACCGTGGCGATCTTCTCCTCGCCGGTCTTGGGGTCGCGCTTGGGCAGCCCGCTGTCGGGGTCGAGGACGTACGCCTTGATGGGCAGCAGCTTCTCGACGGTGAGGTCGAAGAGGTCGCCCTCGTCCACCAGCGGTGGCTCGGACGGCTCCAGCGGCCCGGTGAGCGCCGCCGCCACGACCCCGCCGAAGTGCTCGATGTCCAGGCACTCCCGGCCCGCGAGATAGGCGACCCGCTCGCGCAACTGGGCCGGGCAGGCGCGGGCGTTGGGGCAACGGAGGTCGATGTCGCCCTCCTTCATCGCCTTGAGCGGCGTCCCGCACTCGGGGCACTTCGCCGGCATCACGAACTCCCGCTCGCTGCCGTCCCTGAGGTCGGCCACCGGTCCGAGGATCTCCGGGATCACGTCACCGGCCTTGCGCAGCACCACGGTGTCGCCGATGAGCACCCCCTTGGCCTTGACGACCTCCTGGTTGTGCAGCGTGGCGAACTCCACCTCGCTGCCGGCCACCGTCACCGGCTCGACCTGCGCGTACGGCGTGACCCGGCCGGTGCGGCCGACGCCCACCTTGATGTCGACGAGCTTGGTGTTGACCTCCTCCGGCGCGTACTTGTAGGCGATGGCCCAGCGGGGTGCGCGGGCCGTGGAGCCGAGGCGGCCCTGGAGGCGGATCTCGTCCAGCTTGACGACGACGCCGTCGATCTCGTGCGCGACGGAGTGCCGGTTCTCGCCGTAGTAGGCGATGAAGTCCCGCACCCCGTCCAGGCCGTCGACCACCCGGTTGTGCGGGGAGGTGGGCAGGCCCCAGGTCTTCAGCAGGTCGTACGCCTGGGAGAGGCGGGTCATGCCCGAGTAGCCCTCCAGGATGCCGATGCCGTGGACCACCATGTGCAGCGGGCGGGAGGCGGTGACGCGTGGGTCCTTCTGGCGCAGCGAACCGGCCGCGGCGTTGCGCGCGTTGGCGAAGGGCTTGTCCCCCGCCTCGTTCAACCGGGCGTTGAGCTCCTGGAACTTCTCCATCGGGAAGTAGACCTCGCCCCGGATCTCCACGAGGTCGGGGACCTTGTCGCCCGCCAGGCGCTCGGGGATCTCGGCGATGGTGCGGACGTTGGGCGTGATGTCCTCGCCGGTGCGGCCGTCACCGCGGGTGGCGGCGCGGACGAGGCGGCCGCGCTCGTAGGTGAGGTTGACGGCGAGTCCGTCGACCTTCAGCTCGCACAGGAGGTGGTACTCCTGCTCGCCCAGCTCCCGGGCGATGCGCTCGAACCAGGCGGCCAGCTCGTCGTCGTTGAAGGTGTTGTCCAGGGAGAGCATCCGCGTGGGGTGCTGCACGGCCGTGAACTCGGTCGCGTAGGCACCGGCGACCTTCTGGGTCGGGGACTGGGGGGTGCGCAGCTCCGGATGCCGCTCCTCCAGCTCCTCCAGGGTGCGCAGCAGCCGGTCGAACTCCGCGTCGCTGACGACGGGCGCGTCGTTCACGTAGTACCGGAAGCGGTGCTCCTCGATCTGCTCGGCGAGCTGCGCGTGCCGCTCCCGCGCCTCGGCGGGCACGCTCGTCGTCTCCGCCTGCTTGTCGCCCTGCTTGTCGCCGGCCACCGTATGGTCCTCCCGTTACTCTGGGTTGTCCGCGAGAGATCTTGCCGCCCGGACGCAGTGGGCGAGCGCGCGCCGGGCGTAGTCCGGGGAGGCACCCGCGAGTCCGCACGCCGGAGTGACGGTGACCGCCTCCGCGAGCAGCTCCGGACGCAGCCCCAGCCTGCGCCACAGCGTTCTGACACCCATGACGCTACCGGCCGGGTCTGACAATGCGGTGTCCGTGCCCGGCACGACACCGGTGAACAGCCGGGTGCCGCCCTCGACGGCCTCACCGATCGCGTCGTCGTCACGCTCGGTGAGAAGCGAGAAGTCGAAGGAGACGCCCGCGACGCCCGCCCGCCGCAGCAGGGCGAACGGCACGTCCGGCGCGCAGGAGTGGACCACGACGGGGCCGTCGGCGTGCACCCCGGCGACCTCGCGCAGTGTCGCCTCCACGACCTGGCGGTCGACGGCGCGGTGGGTGCGGTAGCCGCTCGCGCTGCGCACCTGTCCGCGCAGGACGGCGGTGAGGGAGGGTTCGTCGAGCTGGAGGACGACGCGGGCACCCGGCACCCGGCGCCGTACCTCGGCCAGGTGCAGGCGCACGCCCTCGGCGAGCGAGGCGGCGAGGTCGCGACAGGCGCCGGGGTCGGACAGGACCGCCTCGCCGTTGCGCAGTTCCAGGGCGGCGGCGAGCGTCCACGGGCCGACGGCCTGGACCTTGAGCGGCCCCTCGTAGTCCTGGGTGAACTCCTCCAGGGCGTCCAGGTCCTCCCGGAGCCAGCCCCGGGCCCGCTTGGTGTCCCGGCCGGGCCGGTCGCCGAGCCGCCAGCCGCTGGGCTCCACGCGCGCGTACAGCTCGACGAGCATCCCGGCGGTGCGGCCGATCATGTCGGCGCCGGGGCCTCGGGCGGGCAGCTCGGGGAGGAAGGGGAAGTCCTCGAAGCTGCCGGTGGCGGTCCTGGCGGCCTCCCGGGCGTCCTGGCCCGGAAGGCTGCCGATGCCGGTGGCGGGGGCGAAGGTGTCGTTCACGGGGCAAGCCTACGCAGGGGCGCGGGGCCGGAATTCGCCCCCGCCGCCCCTCGCGAGAGGTCGCTCACCGTCCCGGGCGCACCGTCAGGTCGTTGACCTCCGCGTCCCTCGGGAGGTCCAGGGCCATCAGGATCGTCGTGGCGACGGACTCGGGGTCGATCCACTGCGCCGGGTCGTACTCCTTGCCCTCCTGCTGGTGGACCTTGGCCTGCATGGGGCTGGCGGTGCGGCCGGGGTAGACGGAGGTGACGCGGACGCCGTTCGCGTGCTCCTCCTGGCGCAGGGCGTCGGCCAGGGCCTTCAGGCCGTGCTTGGAGGCGCCGTACGCGGCCCAGCCCGCGTGGGCGTTGAGACCGGAGCCGGAGTTGACGAAGAGCACCTGGCCCTTGGCGACGCGGATCTGGGGCAGCAGGAGACGGGTCAGCTCGGCGGGGGCGACCAGGTTGACGTTCAGCTGGTTGAGCCAGGTCTTCGGGGTGAGGTCGCCGACCGGGCCGAGGTCGACGACCCCGGCGATGTGGAGCAGCGAGTCCACGCGGTCGGGCAGGCTCTGGTGGGAGAGGGCCCAGGACAGCTTGCCCGGCTCCGCGAGGTCCCCGACCAGGGTCTTCGCACCCGGGAGCGCGGCGGCCAGTTCCTTGGCGCGGCCCGCGTCGCGCGCGTGGAGCACGATCTCGTCGCCGCGTTCGTGCAGCCGGCGGGCGACGGCCGCGCCGATGCCGGAGCCCGCTCCGGTGATCACATGTGTAGCCATGCCGCCATGCTCGCATCAGCCGGGCGGCGCCCGGAGGCCACCCGGCGCCCTACTCGATGCCCTGGCTCTCCTCCAGGTAGGCGAGCGCGCCGACCGGCTCCTCGGCGAAGAACACCAGCTCGGTGAGGGGGCGGGGCAGGAAACCCTCGTCCTCCATGCGGCGGAACTGCTCCCTGAGGCCGTCGTAGAAGCCCGCGGTGTTGAGCAGGACGACCGGCTTGTCGGTGTGCCCGTGCTTCTTCAGCTCCAGGATCTCGGTGGCCTCGTCGAGCGTGCCGGTGCCGCCCACCATGATGACCACGGCGTCGGCCTTCTCCAGCAGCAGCCGCTTGCGCTCGGCCAGGTCCTTGGCGATCACCATCTCGTCGGCGCCCTCGCGCGCCTTGGCCGCCAGGAAGTCCACCGAGACCCCGAGCAGCCGTCCGCCGGCCTCCTGCACGCCGTCGGCGACGACCTTCATAAGACCGACGTCGGAGCCGCCCCAGACGAGGGTGTGCCGGCCCTTGCCGAGCAGTTCGGCGAACTCCTTGGCGGGGCCCGTGTAGCGCTCGTCGAGGTCGGCGGCGGAGAGGAAGACGCAGATGTTCATGGCCTCCACCGTACGGCCGGGCCCGGAGGGGAAGAACCCGGCCTCCGGGGACGCTGTAGTGACGAAGGCCACTGCCACCAGGAGGACGATCGTGACCAAGGGACTCAAGGGACACCGCATCACCGTCGAACCGAGCGACCGGCACGTGCGCGTGGTGCACGGCGGGCAGGTGCTGGCGGAGAGCGACGGGGCGCTGGTGCTGCACGAGACGGGCTGTCCCGACCGGTACTACATCCCGCCCCGGGACGTACGCGTCGACCTGCTGACCCCGTCCGGCACGACCACCCACTGCCCCTTCAAGGGCGACGCCTCCTACTGGTCGCTGCCGGACGCGGCGGACCTGGTCTGGGCGTACCCGGACCCGAAGCCGGAGGTCGCGGAGATCAAGGACCACCTCTGTTTCTACGAAGTCGAGGTGTCCTGAGCGATGAATCCGGTGCCGTACGGCAGTCTGCACAGGCATGGAGAAGACGACTGTTTCGCGTGACGGCACCCGCATCGCCTACGAACGCTCCGGCCGGGGGCCGGCGGTCGTGCTGGTCAGCGGCGCCATGTCGACGGGTGCCACGACCGCGCCCCTGGCCGCCGAGCTGTCGGGCCGTTTCGACGTCACCGTGTACGACCGCCGGGGGCGCGGCGAGAGCGGCGACACGCCGCCCTACGCGGTGGAGCGCGAGATCGAGGACCTGGCGGCGCTGATCGGGGCGGTGGGCGGCGAGGCGTCGCTGTACGGCATGTCGTCGGGCGGCGCGCTGGTGCTCCGGGCGGCGGCGAGCGGTCTGCCGGTGCGCCGGGTCGCGGTGTACGAGGTGCCGTACGCCATGGACGACGCCGCCGCGCGGGCCGCGGCCGAGTACACCGAGCGGCTGGCCGAGGTGCTGGGGCAGGGCCGGCGCGGGGACGCGGTGGAGCTGTTCCTGCGGCACACGGGGCTGGGCGAGGAGATGATCCGCGGTGCCCGGCAGTCCCCCATGTGGGCCGGGATGGAGTCGGTGGCGCCGAGCCTGGCGTACGACGACGCCGTGCTGGGCGACAGCCGGGTGCCCGCGTCCGCGATCGCCTCGATCGGCGCTCCCCTGCTGGCCCTCGCGGGCGGGGCGAGCGACGCGTGGTGGCACGGGGCCGCCCGTGCGATCGCTCAGGCGGCGCCCGACGGCCGGTACGGCACCGTGGCCGGGCAGACCCACATGGTGGAGCCGGGCGTACTGGCGCCGGTGCTGGCGGAGTTCCTCGCCGGGTGAGCCGACGCCACGGCGGTCACCCTCGCCGTCGTACGCCCCGGCGGACGACTCAGACCGCGCCGGCCGTCGCGCGCGAGGTGGACGCGATCGTCGCGGAGCCCACCACGCGCGTGCCGTCGTACAGCACGATCGCCTGGCCGGGGGCGACGCCGCGGACCGGCTCGGTGAAGGCCACCTGCAGGGTGCCGTCGACCAGTTCGGCCCGTACCTCGGTCTCGCCGCCGTGGGCGCGGAGCTGGGCGGTGTAGGTGCCGGGGCCGGTGGGGGCCGCGCCGCACCAGCGGGGCTTGATCGCGCTGAGGGCGTCGACGTCGAGCGCCTCGGCCGGGCCGACCGTCACGGTGTTGTCCACCGGGGAGATGTCCAGGACGTAGCGCGGCTTGCCGTCGGGGGCCGGGGTGCCGATCCTGAGGCCCTTGCGCTGGCCGATGGTGTAGCCGTACGCGCCCTCGTGGGTGCCGAGCCGGTTGCCCGCCTCGTCGACGATGTCGCCCTCCGCCTTGCCCAGCCGGTCCGCCAGGAAGCCCTGGGTGTCGCCGTCGGCGATGAAGCAGATGTCGTGCGAGTCGGGCTTCTTGGCCACCGCGAGGCCCCTGCGCTCGGCCTCCGCGCGGATCTCGTCCTTGGTGGTGTCCGTGTCGCCGAGCGGGAACATCGCGTGGGCGAGCTGCCGGTCGTCGAGCACCCCGAGGACGTAGCTCTGGTCCTTGGCCATGTCGGAGGCGCGGTGCAGCTCGCGGACGCCGTCCTCGCGCAGGATCACCTTCGCGTAGTGGCCGGTGCAGACGGCGTCGAAGCCGAGGGCCAGCGCCTTGTCGAGCAGCGCGGCGAACTTGATCTTCTCGTTGCAGCGCAGGCACGGGTTGGGGGTGCGGCCGGCCTCGTACTCGGCGACGAAGTCCTCGACCACGTCCTCCCGGAAGCGGTCGGCGAGGTCCCACACGTAGAACGGGATGCCGATGACGTCCGCGGCGCGGCGGGCGTCCCGTGAGTCCTCGATGGTGCAACAGCCCCGGGCGCCCGTGCGGAAGGACTGCGGGTTGGCGGAGAGCGCCAGGTGGACGCCGGTCACGTCGTGCCCCGCCTCGGCCGCGCGGGCGGCGGCGACGGCGGAGTCGACTCCGCCCGACATGGCGGCGAGGACGCGGAGGGGACGGGTGCGCTGCGGGGTCTCAGTCATAACCCCTCCAGAGTACGGGGAGGCGGGAACCGGAGCGCGCGAGTATGCGTTGAAGATCGCATGGGGGCGAAGCAGGGATCCACGAGCGGGTCCACGAGCGGCGGGTCCGCGGACGGCGACCGGCGGATCGGCCGCCGCGCGCTGATCGTCGGCGGTGCGGCGGCGGCCGTGGGCACCGGTGTGCTGGCCCGTGACGAGCTGGCCCGGCTGTGGTGGCGGATACCGGGCGTCGAGCGGCCCCGCGAGGAGGGCGCGGTCGACTACGCGGGCGCACGCTGGGTGGCGGCGTCGGACGCGAACTGGCGGCGGGCGGACCGGCCGGACGACTTCGGCATCGACATGGTGATCGTCCATGTCACACAGGGCAGCTTCGACAGCGCGGTGCGGGCCTTCCAGGACCCGGGGCACAAGGCGGCCGCGCACTACGTCGTCGGGCAGGACGGGCGCGTCACCCAGATGATCCGCGAGCTGGACGTGGCGTACCACGCGGGCAACCGCGACTACAACGAACGCAGTGTCGGCATCGAGCACGAGGGCTTCGTGGACCGGCCGCAGGACTTCACCGACGCGATGTACGCCGCCTCCGCGCGGCTGACGGCGGGGATCTGCGCGCGGTACGACATACCCGTGGACCGCAGGCACATCCTCGGCCACGTGGAGGTGCCGGGCACCGACCACACCGACCCGGGGCCGCACTGGGACTGGGACCGGTACCTGAAACTGGTGCGGCGGGCGGCCACGAGCGGCCCGTCGAAGCCGCCGACCAAGGCCTGAGCCCGACGACGGCGTCTACGACAGCCCCGCCGCCCGAGCCCGTTCCACCGCGGGGCCGATCGCCTTGGCGAGCGCCGCCACGTCGGCCTCGGTCGAGGTGTGGCCCAGCGAGAAGCGCAGGGTGCCGCGGGCCAGGTCGGGGTCGGTTCCGGCGGCCAGCAGGACGTGGCTGGGCTGGGCGACGCCCGCGGTGCACGCGGAGCCGGTGGAGCACTCGATGCCCTGGGCGTCGAGCAGCAGGAGCAGCGAGTCGCCCTCGCAGCCCGGGAAGGTGAAGTGGGCGTTGGCCGGGAGGCGGCCGTCGGGTGCCGGGTCGCCGCCGAGGATCGCGTCCGGGACGGCCGTGCGGACGGCGTCGACCAGGTCGTCGCGCAGGGCGCCGATCTCCCGGGCGAACCACTCGCGCCGCTCGGCGGCCAGGCGCCCGGCGACCGCGAAGGAGGCGACGGCGGGGACGTCGAGGGTGCCGGAGCGCACGTGGCGTTCCTGGCCGCCGCCGTGCAGGACGGGGACCGGGGTGTACTCCCTGCCGAGCAGCAGCGCGCCGATGCCGTAGGGGCCGCCGATCTTGTGGCCGGAAACGGTCATGGCGGCGAGCCCGGAGGCGGCGAAGTCGACCGGGAGCTGCCCGAAGGCCTGGACCGCGTCGGCGTGCAGCGGCACGTCGAACTCGGCGGCCACGTCGGCGAGTTCACGGACCGGCATGATCGTGCCGATCTCGTTGTTGGCCCACATGACGGTGGCGAGGGCCACGTCGTCGGGGTCGCGGGCGATGGCCGCGTGCAGCGCCTCGGGGTGGACCCGGCCGAGGGCGTCGACCGGCAGGTACTCGACCTGCGCGCCCTCGTGCTCGCCGAGCCAGTGGACGGCGTCGAGGACCGCGTGGTGCTCGACGGGGCTGGCCAGGACCCGGGTGCGGGCCGGGTCGGCGTCGCGGCGGGCCCAGTACAGGCCCTTGACGGCGAGGTTGTCGGCCTCGGTGCCGCCGGAGGTGAGGACCACCTCGCTGGGGCGGGCGCCGAGCGCCTCGGCGAGGGTCTCGCGGGCCTCCTCGACGGTGCGCCGCGCCCGGCGTCCGGACGCGTGGAGGGAGGAGGCGTTGCCGGTGACGCTCAGGTGCGCGGCGAGTGCCTCGACTGCCTCGGGAAGCATCGGGGTCGTCGCGGCGTGGTCGAGGTAAGCCATGGTGCGGCCGATTCTACGGGGCGGTTCCGCCCGGTCCCGGAGCAAGGGCCGCCTCGTCGCGCGGCGGCCCGGAGGAGGCCGCGCGGTGGCTCACAGGCTCCAGGACATCGTGTTGTCGGCGGACATGAAGGCCACCAGGACCAGCAGGTCGGCGACGCCCAGGCCGAGGCCGAGGAGGGCCCGGCCGCGGCGGGCGGTGCCGCGCCACAGGGCGATGCCGGCCAGGGCGATGGCGATCGGGCCGAGGAAGACGTTGAGGACGAGCAGACCGAGCAGGCCGAGGACGAAGGAGGCGACGGCCATGCCGTCGGTGTCGTGGATGCCGGTACGACGGGTGGGGCGACTGGCGTCGGTGCTGCCCGTGGTGTCGGTGCTGCGGTGGGCCGGTGCGGTGAGCTGCATGGGGTTCTCCCTGCCGTGCGTCGGTGGACCGTGCGCTGGTGGGCGTGGGTCAGTGGGCGGAGGTGCTCCGTCGGCGGCCGTGCCGCTCGCGGACCGCGAAGACGCCGAGCCAGACGGCGATGACCAGGCCGGCCGCGACGGAGAAGGTGAGCGGTGCGTGGGCGACTGCGCCCAGGACCACACCGAGGAGCAGGAGTGCGACGACGAGAAACACCATGGTGCTGATCCCCCAATCTGCGTGGACACTTCGGTGAACGATTGTGGTTACAGTTGTTCACTGACTTCTCAGTCTAGCGCGTCGCACGGCTTTTCAATTCCGGAGAACAGTTGTTAACTGCATGGCATGAGTCACACCCCCGGCATCCGGCAGGCGCAGAAGCGGAAGACCCGGCAGGCGCTCCTCGACGCGGCGCTCGGCCTGCTGGAGGAGCAGAGCCTGAGCAGTCTCGGCCTGCGCGAGGTCACCCGTGCCGTGGGCGTCGCCCCGACCGCCTTCTACCGGCACTTCCACTCCACGGCGGATCTCGGTGTGGCGCTGGTCGAAGAGGCGCTGGGCAGCCTGCACCCGATGATCCGGACCACGATGTCACCGGCCGAGGACGACGACGAACGCATCGCCCGCGCGGTCGAGTTGATCGCCGGCCATGTGGCCGCGCACCCGGCCCACGTCCGCTTCATCGCGCGGGAACGGCACGGCGGGGTACAGCCGGTGCGCCGGGCCATACGGGAGCAGCTGGCGCGGTTCGCCGAGGAGGTGCGGGCCGAGCTGGCCACGGACGCGTCGGCCGCGGGCTGGAGCGAGACCGATCTGCGCATGCTGGCGGGCCTCTACGTCGACCAGATGCTGATCACGGCGTCCCTGTTCCTGGAGACGCTGGACGCCCCGGAAGAGGAACGCCGCCGGGCCGTCGAGACGGCACGGCGGCAACTGCGGCTGATCAGCGTCGGCCGCAGGCACTGGCTGGACTGAGCAGCCCCCGGGTCAGCCGAGCCGGACCCGGGCCAGCTGGCGGGACTGGGCGACCAGGCGGTCGGCGCTGTCCCAGACCTCGGCGTCCTCCTCCAGGAAGCCGCCGGCGAGGTTGCGGGTGGTGATGGAGACCCGGAGCGGGCCGGGCGCCGGGCGGCACCGCACGTGGACGGTCAGCTCGACCGTCGGCACCCAGCCCTTGAGCCCCAGCTCGAAGGCGGTCGGGGGCAGCGCGTCCACCGCGAGGAGCAGCGAGAGCGGGTCCGCATCGCGGCCGTCGGCGAGGCCGAACCAGGCCCGCATCTCGCCCCGGCCCGAGGGCTGCCCCAGCGCCCAGCCAAGGGTTGCGGGGTCTAGCTTGAGCATCAGCCGGTCGGCGATGGCCGAGCTGCCCTCGACGGGGGCGGGGCCGTCCTCCGGGCCGAAGCACTGGTCCATCGGCGGGATCGTGGGCGGCTTCGCCGAGGTGCGGACGTCGTCCGGCAGCGCGTCGAGGTCGCCGTAGGAGGCGAGGACCCGGATGCGCTCGACCTCGTTGCCCTCGTCGTCGTACTGGAAGAGGGAGGCCTGGCCGGTGGAGAGGGTGCGTCCCGTGCGGACGGTCTCGGTGCGCACGACCGCCGGGCCCGGCCGGGAGGCGGTGAGGTAGTGCGCCGAGATGGTGAAGGGGTCGGGGTGCGGGAGCGCGTCGCCGAGGGCCCGGCCCAGGACGGCCAGCAGATAGCCGCCGTTCACGGCACTGATGATCGTCCAGCCGGCCGACAGGTCGAGGTCGTAGACGCCGGGGGCGCGCGGGGTCACGGCGGTGTCCCGGTCGAACTCGCTGTCGCCGATGGTGGCCCGGGTGGCCGCTGCGGAGGCTGCTTCTGGCATGACTGCACGGTACAACAGGAAACTACTAAGCGGTAGCTTTCCGTGAGTCGTGGGGACCGGGGTCAGTCCCCCTCGACCACCGTCGACCTGCGATTCCAGGCGCGTGGTGCCCGCCAGTGGAAGCGCAGCGCGAGCAGCCTGAGGACGAAGGCCGTGACGACCGCGAGGCCGCTGGTGAGCGGGGTGAGTGCCTCGTAGCGGATGCACAGGGCGACCATCGCGGAGCCGACGATCGCCGGGACGGCGTACAGGTCACGGTCCCAGCGCAGCAGCGAGGGCACCTCGTTGGCGAGCACGTCGCGCAGCACGCCGCCGCCCACCGCGGTGGTCAGGCCCAGGCAGGCGGAGGCGGTCAGGCCGAGGCCGTAGTCGTACGCCTTGGTGGTGCCGGCGACGCAGAACAGGCCGAGGCCGGCCGCGTCGAAGATGTTGACGCCGGTCTGGAGGCGCTCCACATGGGGGTGGAGGAAGAAGACCAGCAGCGTCGCCAGCAACGGGGTGAGGAAGTACCCGAGGTCGGTGAAGGCGGCGGGCGGCACCGCGCCGATCACCAGGTCCCGGAACAGCCCGCCGCCGAGCGCGGTGACCTCGGCGAGGACGGCGATGCCGAAGACGTCGAAGTTCTTGCGTACGGCCAGCAGCGCGCCGGAGATGGCGAAGACGAAGATGCCGACCAGGTCGAGCGTGTGCTGGACGGTGGGGCTGAAGAGTTGCTCGTACACCCTTCCATTCTTACTCGCCAGCGAGCCCCTGCCTTACAAATGAAGGCAGGGGCTCGCTGGCGCGCGAGGTGGGAGAGGTCACTTCTCCTTGGCGGGAGGCTCCTCGGCGGGAGACCCCTCGGCGGCCGGCTCGTCACCGTCCGACGCGGCGCCCTCGGCCGCCTCGGTCTCCGACGGCTCGGAGGCTTCGGTCTCCGACGGCTCGGAGGCTTCGGTCTCCGACACCTCGGACGCCTCGGGCTCCGACGCCTCGGTCTGCGACGCCTCGGTTTCGATCGCCTCGACCTCCGCGGCCACCGCCGCCGAGGTCGCCGCCGACTCGGCCAGCGCCTCCTCCGACACCAGCTCCGCCGCCTCCTTGGCGGCGGTGAGCAGGACGACGTCCTGCGGGGCCTGGTCCTCGAAGTTCTCCGGGTGGTGGCAGGCGACCTGCTGACCCGGCCGCAGCTCCTTCAGCGGCGGCTCGGTGGTGGTGCAGATCTGCGTGGCCTTCCAGCACCGGGTGTGGAAGCGGCAGCCGCTCGGCGGGGAGATCGGCGAGGGCACGTCACCCTTGAGCAGGATGCGCTCGCTCTTGGCCGACTTGCGGGCCGGGTCCGGGATCGGGACGGCCGACATCAGCGCCTTGGTGTACGGGTGCATCGGCGACTTGTAGAGCAGGTCGCGGTCGGCCAGCTCCATGATCTTGCCGAGGTACATCACCGCGATGCGGTCCGAGACGTGCCGCACGACGGACAGGTCGTGCGCGATGATCACGTACGTCAGGCCCAGCTCGCTCTGGAGGTCGTCGAGCAGGTTGACGACCTGGGCCTGGATCGACACGTCGAGCGCGGAGACCGGCTCGTCGGCCACGACCAGCTTCGGGTTGAGCGCGAGCGCGCGGGCGATGCCGATGCGCTGGCGCTGGCCGCCGGAGAACTCGTGCGGGTAGCGGTTGTAGTGCTCGGGGTTGAGGCCGACCACCGACAGCAGCCGCTGCACCTCCTTCTTGACCCCGCCCTCGGGCTGGACGCCCTGGAGCTTGAAGGGGGCGCTGACGATCGTGCCGATGGTGTGGCGCGGGTTCAGCGAGGAGTACGGGTCCTGGAAGATCATCTGCACGTCGCGGCGCAGCGGACGCATGCCGCCGACCCCGAGGTGGGTGATGTCCTTGCCCTCGAACTCGACCTTGCCGGCGGTCGGTTCGAGCAGCCGGGTGATCAACCGGCCCATGGTCGACTTGCCGCAGCCGGACTCGCCCACGACGCCCAGCGTCTCGCCGGCCTTGACCTCGAAGTCGAGGCCGTCGACGGCGCGGACCGCGCCGACCTGGCGCTGCAGCAGGCCCTTCTTGATCGGGAAGTGCTTCTGCAGCCCGGTCACCTTCAGCAGGGTGTCGCCGGGACCGGCGTCCTTGGTGAGGGTGGTGCCGCTGGTCTGTGCGGGGATGGTCACCGCTTTGTCCTCTGCCTGGTCGCTCACAGCTTCGGCGCAATCTCTTCGGTCCAGATACGCTCCCGCTGCTCCTGCGACATGTGGCAGGCGGCCCAGTGCTTGCTGCCGACCTCGGTCAGCTCGGGGCGGACCGTGCGGGTGACGTCGTCCTTGGGCACGTCGGCGTACGGGCAGCGCGGGTTGAAGGCGCAGCCGGACGGGAGGTTGATGAGGGAGGGCGGCGAGCCCTTGACCGGGATGAGGCGTTCCTGCTGGTCGCGGTCGAGCCGCGGCATGGAGCCGAGCAGGCCCCAGGTGTAGGGGTGCCGGGGCTCGTAGAACACCTTCTCCGCCGGACCGCGCTCCACGCACCGGCCGCCGTACATCACCAGGAGGTCGTCGGCCAGCTCGGCGACGACGCCCAGGTCGTGGGTGATGACGATGACCGCGGAGCCGAACTCCTTCTGCAGGTCCCGGATGAGGTCGAGGATCTGAGCCTGGACGGTGACGTCCAGGGCGGTGGTCGGCTCGTCCGCGATCAGCAGCTCGGGGTTGTTGACCAGCGACATCGCGATCATCGCGCGCTGGCGCATACCGCCGGAGAACTCGTGCGGGTAGCTGTCCACCCGCTTGTCCGGCTGCGGGATGCCGACCCGGTCGAGCATCTCCACCGCGCGGCGCTTGGCGGTCTTCTTGTCCACCGGGTGGTGGATGCGGTACGCCTCCACGATCTGCTGGCCGATCGTGTAGTACGGGTGCAGCGCGGACAGCGGGTCCTGGAAGATCATCGCCATCTCCCGGCCGCGCAGCTTGCGCACGTGGTCGGGGTCGGCGGACAGCAGCTCGGTGCCGTCCAGCCAGATCTCGCCGGATATCCGCGCCTTGCGCTTGCCGTACTGGCCGGCGGTGTGCAGGCCCATGATGCCGAGCGAGGTCACCGACTTGCCGGAGCCGGACTCGCCCACGATGCCGAGGGTCTTGCCCTTCTCCAGCTGGAAGGAGAGCCCGTCGACGGACTTGACCAGGCCGTCGTCGGTCGGGAAGTGCACCTTGAGGTCGCGTACTTCCAGGAAGGCGGTCGGCGCGGACGAGGTGCCGGCGGGCTCGCCCACCGCTGCCCCGCTCTTGCTCAGTTCGGTCATGCGAGCCTCACTCGGGGGTCGATCACGGCGTACAGGACGTCCACCACGAGGTTGGCGATGAGCACCGCGAGAGAAGTGATCAGGGTGACGCCCAGGATAACCGGCAGGTCCTGGTTCTTGATCGCGTTGAGCACGGCCTGGCCGAGGCCGGGGAGGCTGAACGTGGTCTCCGTCAGGATCGCGCCGCCGATGAGGGCGCCGAGGTCCATGCCGAGCATGGTGAGGATGGGCGTCATCGTCGAGCGCATGGCGTGCTTGCGGATGACGACACTTTCCCTGAGTCCCTTGGCGCGGGCGGTCCGGATGTAGTCCTCGCCGAGGATCTCCATCATGGTCGCACGGGTGATCCGCGCGTACATGGCCGCGTACAGGAAGGCCAGGGTGATCCAGGGCAGGATCATGCCGCCGAGCCAGCCGGAGAAGCTGTCCGAGAGCGGCACGTACTGGGCGTCGAGCCAGCCCAGTCCGTAGGAGAAGGCCGCGAGGCTCAGCAGGCCGGTGAAGTAGATGGGCAGCGAGACGCCGGCCAGGGCGACGATCATCGCGCCGCGGTCCCACAGGGTGCCCCGCTTGAGGGCGGAGAGCACACCGGCGGCCAGACCGAAGATCAGCCACAGCACGGCGGCACCGAGCGCGAGACCCAGGGTCACCGGGAAGCGGTCGGTGAGCACCGGCCAGATGGCCTGCTCACTGCGGAAGGAGTAACCGAAGCAGGGGGCGGCGCACTCGGTGACGTCGCCGCCGCCCGAGTAGGTGCGGCCCACGAAGATGCCGCGGAAGAACTCCCAGACCTGGGCGTAGATCGGGTCGTTGAGACCCAGCTTCTCCCCCACGGCCTTGATCGAGGCGGGGTCGGCCTGCTTGCCCACGAAGCTCGCGGCGATGTCGACGCCTGCCCACTTGGGGATCAGGAAGAAGATGCTGAAGACCACCATGACGATGACCACGAGCATCACAGCGGCGGCGAACAACCGCCTCAAGAGGTAAGCGAGCACAGCTAACGGCCCGCCGCGGACCGCGGGCCACCGGAGATTGTCCGATGGCCCGCGGTCACGCCGCGCCGGCCTTCACCTGCCTTTCGTGCCGTTCGGCGGGTGTACCGGTTACTTCGTGGACTTCAGACCGAGGTTGACGAAGTCGTACATGCCGCTGTAGCCGTCGGTGGTGTAGACGTTGGCGAGACGGCTGGAGCGGAAGTTCAGGAACTTCTCGAAGACGAAGGGCAGGTAGTAGCCGCCCTCCATCACCTTGTGGTTGATCTCGGTCGCGACCTTGGCCTTGCCGGCGTCGTCGAGCGTCTTGGCGTACGTGTCGAAGAGACCGTCGATCGCCTTGTCCTTGATGAGCGCGTAGTTGTTGTTACCGCTCTCCAGGATGAACCGGCTGTCCCACAGCGGCTGGCCGTAGCCCTGCACCGACGGGAAGTCCGGGCCCCAGCCCATGATGATGATGCCGTAGTTCTTCTTCTTCACGTTCGCGGGGCTGCCGATGATGCCGGCGGTCTGCGAGCCGTCGTACTGGTCGATGTCGACGGTGATGCCGACCTTCTTCAGCGACGCCTGGAGCGACTCGGCGGTGGCCACCTCGACCGGCTTGTTGTTGCGGACCGCGATGGTGGTCTTGAAGCCCTCGGGCTTGCCGCAGGCCTTCAGCTCTTCCTTGGCCTTGGCGACGTTGCCGGTCTTGTTCTCACCGGCGATGCCGTACGGGTCGTACTTCTGGCCCTCGGCGCCCGGGACACCCGGGGGCAGCATGTTGGTGCCGATGTCGCCGCCGGCGACCGGGCCGCCGCGCGCGGTCTGCAGCGAGACGTGGTCGGCGCCGTAGATCACGGCCTTGCGGCAGTGCTCGTTGTCGAACGGCTTCACGCTCTGCGGGAAGACGGCGTAACGGACGTAGCCGGAGACCGGGTTGTCCAGGTTGCCCTTGTGCTCCTTGAGGGCGGTGGAGCGGCCCTGCGGGGAAAGGCTGGTCTGGGCGAGGTCCAGGTCGTAGTCGCCGGCGATCAGACGGGAGTCCAGGTCGTTGGCGTTGGAGAAGAACTTGATGGAGATCTTGTCCGGGTAGGCCTTGCGGACCGGGTCGGAGGCCTGCTTCCACTCGGTGTTGCGGACCAGGACGAGGTCCTTGCCCGGGCTGTACGACTGGAACTTGTACGGGCCCGAGGAGAACGGGTGCAGACCGTACTTGGACTTGGTGTCCTTGTCCTGGCGGACCGGGGAGGCCGAGGTGAGCGCGAGCATCTCCTCGAAGTCCGAGTTGGCCTTCGGCAGCTTGAAGACGATGGTCTTGTCGTCCGGCGTCTCGATCGCCTTCAGGCCGAGCTTGTCCTTGGACTTGTCCTTGTACGGGCCCTGGTACGTGCCCTCGGGGTCGAGCACCTCCTTGAGGTACGTCGGACCGCCGGACAGCACGTCCTGCGCCCACACGCGCTCGATGCCGTACTTGACGTCCTTGGAGGTGATCGGCTTGCCGTCCTCCCAGGTGACGCCGTCACGCAGGGTGTACGTGTAGGTCTTGCCGTCGTCCGAGACCTTGGCGGTGGCGGTGGCCAGGTCCGGCACCACACCGGCGCCGGCCTTGCCCGGCTCCGTGGCGTTGGTGACGAGCTGACGGGAGTAGTAGCGCGAGAAGTTCCACATGAAGCCGTAGTAGCCGCGGGTGGTGTCCCACGAGTCGGCGTCCTGCGCGCTGGCGAACTTCAGCTCGCCACCCTTCTTGGCCTGGTCTGCCTGGGCGACCTTGTTGTTGGCGGCGTCGAAGCCGGCAGCGCCATTCTTCGAACCCCCGTTACCGCCGTCGCTGTCGCCGCCGCACGCCGCCGTGGTCAGCAGCGCGGCCACCACCGCGGCAGCGGCCAAAACCTGCTTGCGCCGCCCTGAGGTGCGTTGGGTAGTCACGATCTCGGATCCTCCGGATTAGATGAGAGACCCCGTGCAGGTGCCACGGGTCACTTTGCGGTACGGCAGTTCAGCGGGAGCCCTTCGGGTCCAGCGCGTCACGCACGCCGTCGCCGAAGAGGTTGAAGGCGAGCACGGTGATGAAGATCGCTACACCCGGGATCACCATGTACATGGGGTCCGAGTCGTAGTAGTCGATCGCGCTCGAGAGCATCTGCCCCCACGAGGCCGTGGGGGGCTTGACGCCCACACCCAGGAAGCTGAGTGCCGCCTCGGTGAGGATGTTGGTGGGGATCATCATCGTCGTGTAGACGATGATCGGCGCGACCAGGTTGGGCAGCAGTTCCTTGAAGAGGATGTAGAACCGCCCGGCGCCCAGGGAGCGGGCGGCCTCGACGTACTCCCGTTCGCGCATCGACAGGGTCTGGCCGCGGACCACGCGGCCGATGTAGGGCCAGCCGAAGAAGCCGATGACCAGGATCATCACGAACAGGCGGACACCGGTGCCGGTGAGGCCCAGCATGTTGTTCGGCATGACCGAGACCAGGGCGATGATGAACAGCAGCTGCGGGAAGGCGAGCAGACCGTCCATGACCCGGCTGATGAGGGAGTCGACCCAGCCGCCGAAGAAGCCAGCCAGGACACCGAGGACGGTGCCGATGACCACGGCGACGATCGCGGACAGGAAGCCGACGAGCAGCGAGATCCGGGCGCCGTAGAGGATGCGGGCGAAGATGTCGCGGCCGTTGACGGGCTCGACACCGAGCCAGTGCTCGCCGCTGATACCGCCCAGGGAGCCGGTGGGGGTGCCGAACAGCGGGTCGATCAGGTCCTCGTGGTGCGCCTCGGGGTCCTGCCCGACGAGGTTGGCGATCACGGGGGCCAGCAGCGCGATCACGATGAGGAGGAGCACCACCGTGCCACCCGCGAGGGCCAGCTTGTCCCGTTTCAGCCGCTCCCAGGCGATGCGCCCAAGGGAACGCCCCTGTACCGCCTTGGCCTCGGCGCCGGCAACCGCCGCTTCCTCGGCCGCACTCGGGGCCGCTTCCGCGGTCGGCTCGTGCAATGGTGCCGTCATCTGGCAGGGACCCCTCTCAACCGGCGGTAGCCGGCCCGCACTTGCCGCTGTAGCGGCGTGATCAGTCCGTCGTACACAGGAGCGAGCTTCCACCCCTTACTTGCGGGAGTCTTCAACGCTTTGGCGATCTGTAGCCAGACTTGCCGGGGAATGGATGCGCAACCGTGATGCTGTTTGAGGTGTTCCGTTATCCGGACAGTGGGTAACGGGGGCCGGACACGGGCGAGTTGGTACATCAGGGACAAGCAGGCGCTTTGCGTCCTCATCTACGCGCGAAGATCGACTCTTCCGGCGGGATCCACGGGGACCGCGGCCGTCAGTACCGGCTACCGGCCGGAGGGTATCCGTACCCGCCCGCCGGCGCCTGGGCGGGGGCGGCCGCGTGGGCCTCGCGGTCGTAGAACGGGCGCGCGTTGGCGCGCAGCCACAGGGCGACCGGATCGTGGGCGTCGGTCATCGCCACCGTCGACACCGGCAGCCCGTCCGGCACCGCGCCGACGGACTGCTGCATCATCGCGCGCACCGCGTCGACGGCGGGCGGGGAGGTGTCGTACACGTCCAGGCCGATGGTGAGGTACGGCGCCCCCAGCGCCGGCTGCACCCAGGCGCGGCGCAGCGCGCGGACCGCCGGGGTGCGGTGGGCGTTCTGCGCGAGCAGGGCGTAGAACTGGGGGATCTCGATGGCCGGTTCGGACAGCCGCAGGGGGCCCGCGGGCTGGCGGTCCAGGCCGGAGGCGATGCGGCGCAGGTCGAGCCAGGGGATGCCGACGCCGCCGCCGGGGGCGTGCGGGTTGAGCCACAGGCCGTAGTGGTCGGGGTAGAGAGCGCGGGCGGCCTCCAGGCCGTCGACCACCTCGTACGACCGGTTCCAGCCGCTGGCCGAGAGCTCCTGGGCGGAGGTCACGCAGGGGGCGTAGCCGTAGCCGTCGACCTCCATGTTCCCGTACTGGGCGTCCGGGGAGCCGGCCTGGCCGTGCCACAGCAGCATCCAGACCTGGCCGGAGGCGGGGGTGGCGAGGGCGCGCAGCAGGGCCTCGTAGGCGTCGTAGCGCCCGGGCGTCACCTGGCGCAGCATGTGCTCGACCTGTCCGGTCGTGGTGCCGCTGGCGCTCACGCGTATCGCCCCTTCGAGAGTTCCCCCGGTGTCGGACCCAGCTTAAGGCTCCGCCGGGTGCGGGGGTGCCCAGGAGCTGGGGGCTCCTTGCCGTCCGGCGGGTGCGGGTTTCGTCGTGGCTTGTCGCGCCCACGCGGCGGAGCCGCACATGTCACAGCCCCGCGCCCCTTCAGGGCGCTGTCCCTGTCCGGCGCTTACAAGCCCTGGCTGTAGAAGGGCCTGACCTTCTCCCGCATCCAGTCGCAGACCGGGTCCTGGGCTGCTTCCAGGAGGATCAGGTTGACCTGCCATTTCAGGGGGGACTTGGCGAGGGCGCGGCCGAGGGCGTCCAGGGGGAGGGCGCGGGCGTCGCCCTCCCAGTGGGTCAGTTCGACGCCGACGAACAGGACCGGGTCGGCGGTCTCGACGGCGGCCAGGCAGCGGCGCGCGCTGCGGACGACGCCGATGGCGGCGAACTCGGAGGAGGCCGCGGCCAGGAAGTCCACCGGGTCGTCCTGCCAGTCCGGCTCGAAGAGGCGGACCCGGCCGCCGGACGCGGGCCCGTCCAGGGGGGTGCGGCCGGCCCGGCACAGCTCGGCCACGGCGGGCGGCGGCAGCGGGATGCCGACCACGCCCTCCGGGTTCACCACGATGCCGACCTGCGGGGGCAGCCCGCGGGCGAACTCCGCGGCGGGGGCGATGGTGTACGCCATGTGCGCCCCCGCGACCTGGCGCAGCTGTTCCTCGGAGCTGAACACTGGCACGTAGGCCTGGCCGTCGATCTCCAGCGAGGGCAGGTCGAGGGGGCCGCTGTGCGGGCCGCCGCCGTTGGGCAGCGGGACCCAGACGAAGCTGCGGCCGAGGACCTCCACGATCCGGCCACCGGCCGACGGGATACCGAGGGAGGCGGACAGCACCTCCTCCAGCTCGTTGCCTGGCCACCCGCCGTGCGGGTGGGGGTGCGCCTGTGCCGGGAAGTCCATCTGCCTACCTACCGCCTGCCTGGTACCGCCGTTCGTGGCTGAAAGGCTAACCCGTTCGGCCCTGAGCCCTACCGTGTGTCACCCCGTGAAGGCGATCCGCCGCAGGGCGTCGGCCGCAGCCCGGTCGAGGACGACCGCGGAGGAGCAGCCCGCGGGCAGGGTGCCTTCGGTCACCGCGCGCAGCAGGCGGGAGTTGGCCGCGCGGTGCCGCAGGAACGCGTACCGCGAGACGCCCCGGCCGCGCTCGCGCTGCCCGGCCAGCGCCTCGTCGGGAGCGACGTCGAGGAGCAGCAGGTGCAGGGTGCCGTCCCGGCGGCGGGCCTCGCGGGCCAGCCAGCCGCGCACCCAGGCCTGGGTGCCGCAGTCGTGCACGACGACGCCCTCGCCGGAGCGCAGGGCGCGGCGCAGCCCCGCGTAGTGGGCGAGGCGGACGAGGGGGCGGTAGAGCGCGTACGGCAGGAAGCGCGGCATGCGGCGGTCCCAGCGGTCGCGGGTGTCCTGGGAGTCGACGCGGCCGCCGCGCACGGTGCGCCGCATCAGCGTGGACTTGCCGCTGCCGGGCAGGCCGGTGATCACCACCAGGTCCCGGGGTCCGAAGAGCAGGGCGTGCGGGCTGCGGCCGTCGCGGTCCCTCAGGTCGCGGACGACGGGTGCGGTCAGTGGGGCGCATGCCTCGGGGGCCGGGGCGGCGGGCTGCTTGGGCAGCGCGAGTCCCGAGGTCGTGGCGTACGCCGTGGTCCTGTTCACCGTGATCGTCCTCCCCTGGGGCGGTACACGAGCACCTCCCCGTCGAGTGTAAAGAGAAGGTAATGCGCGGGTCTCGCGTTTTCGTTCGCTTACTGCCACAAGCCGGTTACAGATCACGGTCTGCCACGGATCGCCCGGGCGTGCAATGATGGCGGCGCCAACTGCATACCGGCCGTTTGAATCCGCGCGGGAGAGTCCCCGGCCGCGCCGGGGCGCCGAAGGAGCAAGTCCCTCCCTTGAATCTCTCAGGCCCCGTTACCGCGCGGGCGAGGCACATCTGAAAAGCGGACCGCCCCCGACGGCGGTCCCACCCAAGGTGCAAGCCCTGATCGCCGTACTGCGGTGGCCGTGGCGAACCTCTCAGGTTCCGATGACAGATGGGGAGGACCGACCTCGCCACGTCCTGTCCTGGGAGACGACCGACCGATGAGCAGTACCGAACCGCGCCGTACCGCGCTCGACGCCACGCATCGCGCGCTGGGCGCGACGATGACCGACTTCGCCGGCTGGGACATGCCCCTGCGCTACGGCTCCGAGCGCGAGGAGCACGTCGCGGTACGCACCCGCGCCGGTCTCTTCGACCTCTCGCACATGGGCGAGATCACCGTCACCGGTCCGCAGGCGGCCGGGCTGCTCGACTTCGCGCTGGTCGGCAACATCGGCAGCGTGAAGCCGGGCCGGGCCCGCTACACCATGATCTGCCGCGAGGACGGCGGCATCCTGGACGACCTGATCGTCTACCGCCTGGGCGACACCGAGTACATGGTGGTCGCCAACGCCTCCAACGCCCAGGTCGTGCTGGACGCGCTGACCGAGCGGGCGGCCGGCTTCGACGCCGAGGTGCGCGACGACCGCGACGCCTACGCGCTGCTCGCCGTGCAGGGCCCCGAGTCCCCCGGCATCCTCGCGTCGCTCACCGACGCCGATCTGGACGGCCTGAAGTACTACGCCGGCCTGCCCGGCACGGTCGCGGGCGTTCCCGCGCTGATCGCGCGTACCGGATACACCGGCGAGGACGGCTTCGAGCTGTTCGTGAAGCCCGAGCACGCCGTCGAACTGTGGGAGGCGCTGACCCGGGCGGGCGAGGGCGCCGGGCTGATCCCGTGCGGTCTGTCCTGCCGGGACACGCTGCGCCTGGAGGCCGGCATGCCGCTGTACGGCAACGAGCTGTCGACCGCGCTGACGCCGTTCGACGCCGGTCTCGGCCGGGTGGTGAAGTTCGAGAAGGAGGGCGACTTCGTCGGGCGTGCCGCCCTGGCCGAGGCCGCCGAGCGTGCCGCCTCCCGGCCGCCCCGCGTCCTGGTCGGCCTGGTCGCCGAGGGCCGCCGGGTCCCGCGCGCCGGGTACCAGGTGGTCGCGGGCGGCGAGGTGATCGGCGAGGTGACCTCCGGCGCCCCGTCCCCGACGCTGGGCAAGCCGATCGCCATGGCGTACGTCGACCCCGCGCACGCGGCTGTCGGCACCGAGGGTGTCGGTGTGGACATCCGGGGCAGCCACGAGCCGTACGAGGTCGTGGCGCTGCCGTTCTACAAGCGCCAGAAGTAGACAGTAGACACGGGGCGCCGCCCCCGCACGGCAGTCCCCTGGGTCACTCAGCACTCCCTCTTCACCCCCTTCACCAGCCACTTCCTCGCGTACAGGAGAATTCAGGCCATGAGCAACCCCCAGCAGCTGCGCTACAGCAAGGAGCACGAGTGGCTGTCGGGCGCCGAGGACGGCGTCTCGACGGTCGGCATCACGGAGCACGCGGCCAACGCGCTCGGTGACGTCGTCTTCGTGCAGCTTCCCGAGGTCGGCGACTCGGTGACCGCGGGCGAGACCTGCGGCGAACTGGAGTCGACCAAGTCCGTCTCCGACCTGTACTCCCCCGTCTCCGGCGAGATCACCGAGGTCAACGAGGACGTCGTCAACGACCCGTCGCTGGTGAACAGCGCCCCCTTCGAGGGCGGCTGGCTGTTCAAGGTGCGGATCTCGGACGAGCCGGCCGACCTGCTCTCCGCCGACGAGTACACCGCCTTCATCGCCGGCTGAGGAGTCCCGACCCCATGTCGCTTCTGAACACACCCCTGCACGAGCTGGACCCGGACGTCGCCGCCGCCGTCGACGCCGAGCTGGACCGCCAGCAGTCCACCCTCGAGATGATCGCCTCGGAGAACTTCGCCCCGGTCGCGGTCATGGAGGCCCAGGGCTCGGTCCTCACCAACAAGTACGCCGAGGGCTACCCCGGCCGCCGCTACTACGGCGGCTGCGAGCACGTCGACGTGGTCGAGCAGATCGCCATCGACCGGGTCAAGGCGCTCTTCGGCGCCGAGCACGCCAACGTGCAGCCGCACTCGGGCGCCCAGGCCAACGCGGCCGCGATGTTCGCGCTGCTCAAGCCCGGCGACACGATCATGGGCCTGAACCTCGCCCACGGCGGGCACCTGACCCACGGCATGAAGATCAACTTCTCCGGCAAGCTCTACAACGTCGTCCCCTACCACGTCGGCGACGACGGCCAGGTGGACATGGCCGAGGTGGAGCGCCTCGCCAAGGAGACCAGGCCGAAGCTGATCGTGGCCGGCTGGTCGGCGTACCCGCGTCAGCTGGACTTCGCCGCGTTCCGCAAGGTCGCGGACGAGGTCGGCGCGTACCTGATGGTCGACATGGCGCACTTCGCCGGCCTGGTCGCGGCGGGCCTGCACCCGAACCCGGTCCCGCACGCCCACGTGGTGACCACCACCACCCACAAGACGCTGGGCGGCCCGCGCGGCGGTGTGATCCTCTCCACGGCCGAGCTGGCCAAGAAGATCAACTCCGCTGTCTTCCCCGGTCAGCAGGGTGGCCCGCTGGAGCACGTGGTGGCCGCCAAGGCCGTCGCCTTCAAGGTCGCCGCGAGCGAGGACTTCAAGGAGCGCCAGGGCCGTACGCTGGAGGGTGCCCGCATCCTTGCCGAGCGCCTGGTGCGGGACGACGCGAAGGCGGCGGGCGTCTCCGTCCTGACCGGCGGCACGGACGTCCACCTGGTCCTGGTGGACCTGCGTGACTCCGAGCTGGACGGTCAGCAGGCCGAGGACCGACTCCACGAGGTCGGCATCACGGTCAACCGCAACGCCGTCCCGAACGACCCGCGTCCGCCGATGGTGACCTCCGGCCTGCGCATCGGTACGCCGGCCCTGGCGACCCGCGGCTTCACCGCCGAGGACTTCGCCGAGGTCGCGGACGTGATCGCCGAGGCGCTGAAGCCGTCCTACGACGCCGACGCCCTCAAGGCCCGGGTGAAGGCCCTGGCCGACAAGCACCCGCTGTACCCGGGTCTGAACAAGTAGACACCACGCCTTCGAGTGGGGCGCCGCACCCGCCACAAGCGGTCCGGCGCCCCGCCCGGAGCACCCCTCCCTCTGCACCACCCCCGTTCTGAGGAGTCCCCGTGGCCATCTCGGTCTTCGACCTGTTCTCGATCGGCATCGGCCCGTCGAGCTCGCACACGGTCGGCCCGATGCGCGCGGCCCGCATGTTCGCCCGCCGCCTGCGCAACGAGGAGCTGCTGGACTCCGTCGCCTCGGTCCGCGCCGAGCTGTACGGCTCGCTCGGCGCCACCGGCCACGGCCACGGCACCCCCAAGGCGGTGCTGCTCGGCCTGGAGGGCGACTCACCGCGCACGGTCGACGTGGAGACGGCCGACGACCGCGTCGAGACGATCAAATCCGCCGGCCGCATCAGCCTCCTCGGCGAGCACGAGATCGCCTTCTCCTACGACGACGACATGGTCCTGCACCGCCGCAAGGCCCTCCCCTACCACGCCAACGGCATGACGCTGTGGGCGTACGACGCCGAGGGCGCCGAGGTGCTGACCAAGACCTACTACTCGGTCGGCGGCGGCTTCGTCGTCGACGAGGACGCGGTGGGCGCGGACCGCATCGTGCTCGACGACACGGTGCTCAAGTACCCCTTCCGCACCGGCGACGAGCTGCTGCGCCTGGCCCGGGAGACGGGCCTGTCCATCTCCGCCCTGATGCTGGAGAACGAGCGGGCCTGGCGCGACGAGGACGAGATCCGCGAGGGCCTGCTGGAGATCTGGCGCGTGATGCAGGCGTGCGTGGAGCGCGGCATGACCCGCGAGGGCATCCTGCCGGGCGGCCTCAAGGTCCGCCGCCGCGCCGCGAACACCGCGCGCAAGCTGCGCTCCGAGGGCGATCCGCTGGCCCTGTCGATGGAGTGGATCACGCTCTACGCGATGGCCGTGAACGAGGAGAACGCGGCCGGCGGCCGGGTCGTCACCGCCCCGACCAACGGCGCGGCCGGCATCATCCCGGCGGTCCTGCACTACTACGTGAACTTCGTCCCCGGCGCCGACGAGGACGGTGTCGTCCGCTTCCTGCTCGCCGCGGGCGCCATCGGCATGCTCTTCAAGGAGAACGCCTCCATCTCCGGCGCCGAGGTCGGCTGCCAGGGCGAGGTCGGCTCCGCCTGCTCGATGGCGGCCGGCGCCCTCGCCGAGGTGCTGGGCGGCACCCCGGAGCAGGTGGAGAACGCCGCCGAGATCGGCATGGAGCACAACCTCGGCCTCACCTGCGACCCGGTCGGCGGCCTGGTCCAGATCCCCTGCATCGAGCGCAACGGCATGGCCGCGGTCAAGGCGGTCACGGCGGCCCGGATGGCGATGCGCGGCGACGGCTCCCACAAGGTGTCCCTCGACAAGGTCATCAAGACCATGAAGGAGACCGGCGCCGACATGTCGGTGAAGTACAAGGAGACGGCCCGGGGCGGGCTGGCGGTCAACATCATCGAGTGCTGAGCGGGCGCCCCGGCCGGGGCGGAGGCGGGCGCCTCCACCGGCGCCTCACCGCCTCGCCGACGCCTCATCGGTGTCTCACATCGTGACATCCACTTTCCGAAAAACAAGACGGCTGAGATCGTTGCAGGGCCCATGTTTCGCACGTGAAAGACCGAGCCATGCCCGCACCAGCCTCCGGCCCAGCACCCAAGACCCCCGTCAACCCCCGGTCGCGGGTCCTCATCGCCAGCCTCATGGGCACGACGATCGAGTTCTACGACTTCTACATCTACGCGACCGCCGCCGTCCTCGTCTTCCCGAAGCTCTTCTTCCCGAGCAGCGACCCCACCACGGCGCTGCTGTCGTCGTTCGCGGTGTTCGGCGCCGCGATGGTCGCCCGGCCGATCGGCGCCGTCTTCTTCGGCCACCTCGGTGACCGGCTCGGCCGCAAGAAGACGCTGGTCGTCTCGCTGCTCACCATGGGCATCGCCACCTTCCTCATCGGCGCCCTGCCCACCTACGCGCAGGCCGGCTGGGTGGCCACCGCGCTGCTCGTGCTGATGCGGCTCGCACAGGGCTTCGCGCTCGGCGGCGAGTGGAGCGGGGCCGCGCTGGTCGCGACCGAGAACGCCCCCCGCGGCAAGCGCGCGCTGTACGGGACCTTCCCGCAGCTGGGCGCCCCGCTCGGCTTCATCATCGGCAACGGCCTGTTCCTGATCATCGGGGCGCTGCTGCCCTCCGACGCCGGCGCCGACCCCACCCAGCCGTCCGAGGCCTTCGCGAGCTGGGGCTGGCGCATCCCGTTCCTGTTCTCGGCCGTGATGGTCGCGATCGGCCTGTGGGTGCGCTCGCGGCTCGTGGAGTCGACTGTGTTCGCCAGGACCCGCGAGGCCGGCAAGGTGCACAAGCTCCCGCTGGCCACCGTGGTCCAGGGCCACTGGAGGCAGCTGGTCCTCGGCACCTTCATCATGCTGGCGACGTACGTGCTCTTCTATCTGATGACCACGTTCTCGCTGAGCTACGGCCGCGCCGCGAAGGACGCGGACGTGCCCGGACTCGGCTACAGCTACACCACGTTCGTCCTGATGATGATCTTCGGCGTGCTGTTCTTCGCCGTGTTCACCCTGGTCTCCGGCCCGCTCGCCGACAAGTACGGGCGCCGCACCACCCTGGTCTGGATCACCGCCGCGATCGTGGTCTTCGGGCTGGTCTGGGTGCCGCTGATCGGCCTGGGCACGCTCGGCGTGGTGCTGTGGCTGGTGCTCGGCTTCACGCTGATGGGCATGACCTTCGGCCCGATGGGCGCGCTGCTGCCGGAGCTGTTCCCGACGAGCGTGCGCTACACCGGATCCGGCATCTCCTACAACGTCAGCTCCATCCTCGGCGCGGCCGTCGCCCCGTTCATCGCGGTGGCGCTGTGGGAGGCCGGTGACGGATCGCCGTGGCTGGTCGGCGTCTACCTCTCGGCGATGGCCGTGCTGACGCTGATCGCCCTGCTGCTCGGCAAGGAGACCAAGGACGTCTCCCTGGACGAGGGCGAGCCCGACGCCTCCGAGGAGGACCGGCCCCGGGCGGCCTCGGTCGCCTCCTGAGCCCCCGTCCGCCCGGGGTTCCGCCACCGCGCCGTGACCGTCCGCCGGGCGCCCCCACGCCCGGCGGACGGTCACCGGTGGCTCAGATGCCGCAGGTGGGGGCCGACCAGTACGGCGACGGGTCGAAGGCCACGTGGGTGTGGTCGTTGTGGCCGGGGTAGCCCGGGCCGAGGATCTCCGAGAAGCCGTGGGTCCTGGCCTGCTGGGCGAGCCGGCAGAAGCTGGGCGAGCCGGTGAGGTCGGCGGCGTCGCCGTAGAGGTGGCGGCTGGTGGACGAGCCGCCCACCGCGCTGTTGCAGGCGCGGGAGCGGAAGCCGCTGGAGATGGTGATCGGCACGTCGCCGAGGGCGTGCCGCATGGCCTCCAGCTTCCACATGGTCTTCAGCGCGTTCGACTTGGCGGTGGCGGCGGAGACCGCGCCGCCCGACCAGTCCGAGTTGCACTTGTTCAGCTCCGCGTAGCTGAAGTGGACGGGCGTGCAGTCCGCGTCCTGGAGCGCGTAGATCTTGCTGAAGGTCGCGGGGCCCGCGACACCGTCCGCGCCCAGGCCGTAGGCGGCCTGGAACTTCTTCACGGCGGCGGCGGTCCGGGCGCCGTACTGGCCGTCGTAGGAGAGCCGTTCGCCGGAGGTGACCCAGCCGGCGACGCGGATCTGGAGCTGCGTCACGTCGCTGCCGGAGGAGCCCTCGGAGAGGGTGCGGTTCCAGGTGTAGCAGGAGTCGGCGTGCGCGGCGCCGGCGGTGGCGCCCACCCCGGCCACCGCTCCAGCCATGAGCATGACAAATGAGAGAAGGAGACGTGACACGCGTCTGAACATCCCGGCCTCCCGACCGTCGAGTCGTCCGTGAACCGGAGCCCAGCGTGCGGCACTGCGCTACGCGCGTCAATGGCGCCCGGGCGAAGGGAAGTCGACGTTTCCGCCTCCGACGCGGATCACCCGTGCCATCGTGGGGAATAACCAACTCCCGTCCCCCCACAGCCCCTCAGGGAGGCCCCATGCTGCGCGGCATCGACGTCAGCGCGTACCAGTCCTCCAGCTACGACACGGACGGGCTCTCCTTCGTCTTCGTGAAGGCGACGGAGGGCCGTTCGTACGTCAACCCCAAGCTCGCGGCCCAGACGAAGCGGGCCCGCGACGCCGGACTCGTCGTCGGCTTCTACCACTTCCTGTGGCCGGGCAACCTCACCGCCCAGGCCGAGTACTTCGTCTCCAAGGCCCCGGACCGCAAGGGCGACATCCTCGCCGTCGACTGGGAGACGAACGGCGAGGGCACCCATCCGAGCAACGCGGAGAAGGACAGCTTCATCAGGAAGCTGAAGGCCCTGCGGCCGGACAACCGGATCGTCCTCTACTGCAACCGGCACTTCTGGTTGAACGTCGACACCACCTCGTACGCGGGCGACGGTCTGTGGATCGCCGACTACGTCTCGGCGGGCAAGCCGCGCATCCAGGCGAAGTGGCGATTCCACCAGTACACGGACGACCCGGTCGACACCAACGTGGCGGACTTCGCGAGCAGGGCGGCGCTCAAGGAGTGGGCCCAGAGCGCCTGAGGCGGCGTCAGCCCCGGAAGGCCGCGGGCCGCTCCGGGGAGGCCTCCGCCAGCGCCTTGGTGACGCCGTCGACGCCCTCACGCAGGCCGTACACCGGGGTGTCCGGCTGCTGGCGCCAGGAGTCGCCGATGCCGCCCGCGTCGACGGTGTCGAAGCCCAGCTCGTCGATCAGGGCGCGGACCTTCGCCTTGGCCGCCTCGTCGTCGCCGGCCACCGGGAGGGCCATGCGGTCGGGCGCGCCGGCCGGGCGGGGGCGGTCGAGGATGTCCTGGGCATAGGTGCCGTTGAAGGCCTTGACCACCGGGTGGCCGAGATGGCGTTCGGTCCAGCGGCTCTCGGTGAGGCCCTCGTCCTCGATGCCGGCGATCCTGCCGTCCCGCTGCTGCGGGTAGTAGTTGCCGGTGTCGATGACCGCGACGCCGTCGGCGGCCCCGTCCAGGACGCCGGACGGCAGGTCCGGGATCCGCTTCAGGGGGATCGTGACGACCACGATCTCGGCGCCGCGCGCCGCCTCCTCCACCGGTACCGGGGTGGCGCCGGTCTCCTGGGCCAGCGCGGTGAGCGTCTGCGGCCCGCGCGAATTGGCGACGGAGACGTCGTGCCCGAGCGCGGTGAGCCGCCGGGTGAGGTTGCCGCCGATGTTGCCCGCGCCGATGATGCCGATCTTCATGATGCCGACTCGCCTGGCCTTTCGGAGGTCGTGTCCTGCGGAGCCTGTCGGCTCGCGCCCATGACCTGCACCAACCTCCGGCCGAGGTGGGCTATTCCGCGCGAAGGCGCCCGTCCGGGTGACCGGCGGGCGCCTTTTTCGTCGCGGTGCCGCTACTTGTTCAGGTGGGCCCAGAACTCGTCGAACGACAGCTGCTTGTCGCCGTCCAGGTCGCGGCCGGCGATGATCGCCTCGGCCACCGACTCGGTGACGTTCCAGTCGCCGCCCTGGGCGAGCGCGGTCTTGAACTCGGCCGCGGTGATGAGGCCGTCACCGTCCGTGTCGATCCGCTCGAACTGCTTGCGTGCTTCCTCGATGTCGGCCACCGGTCCGCCCCTCGTTTCGTGCCTGGGTCCATCTGACGCAGGTCAGATTATCCGGCCGTCCGAGCGCTCAGTGCGGCGACCACCCACCTGAACTGCTCCTCGTGGGCGGAGGGCGGCTCCAGGCCGTTCACGATCGCCGACAGTTCCCGGTAGCGGGCGAGCCGGACGTTGGTCACCGCAGTGAGGCGTTCGAGTACGACGGCCGGGTCGGCGTCGCCGATCAGCGCGCGCACGATGTCGGCGGCCCGCGGCGAGTCCGGTGCGACACCCTCGCGCAGGGCGTCGCCCGCGAGCTGCACCATGCGGCTCACGAACCACAGCGAGGAGCCCGCGGGGACGTCCGGCCCCCGGTCCGCCGCGTTGAACTCGATCATCCGGCGCATCGTCCCCCGGAACTCCGGGTCCTGGATCAGCTCGGCCAGCTCCACCCAGGCGTCCACCTGCTCCGAGGTGGGGTCGTCGGGCAGGTCGGCGGCGGCGAAGCGCAGGCGGGTGCGGATGTCGGGGTCCGCGGTGTCGATGCCCGCGAAGACCTCCGCCATGAAGTCCTCGATGATCCGCCGCCGTTCGGCGGTGGACAGCCGTGCCAGCTTGTTCATGAGTGTCGTCTCCTCAGCGGTCGAGCCGCGTCGCGCCACGGTGGACAGCACCGCGCGGGTCACCCTCAGCGATCTGATCTGCGCGTCCAGCGCGCTCACGTGCGCCGCCGCGACCTGCGCGACCGTGGCCTCGCCGGCCAGGACGCGGCGTACGGCGTCCAGGCCGAGGCCCAGCTCGCGCAGGGTGCGGATCAGCTCCAGGCGGGCGACGGACTGGGCGTCGTAGAGCCGGTAGCCGCCCGCGGAGCGGGTGACCGGGGGCAGGGCGCCCTCGTCGGACCAGTAGCGGATGGTGCGCACCGTCAGTCCGGTGGTCCGCGCCAGCGCGCCGATGGTCATGAGGCCGGTGCCGTCGTCGGTCATGTCTGGGAGTCTGTGCCTTCCAGTGGGTGGAGACTCAAGGAGCGCGCGGTGGCGGAGAGCCTGCGGGACATTCTGGACGCGGCGGCGCGGGGCGTGTTCCCCCCGGCGGACGGCGGGACGAGCGTCGTGCCGCAGCACGGCGGCCGGGACGCGGGCGTCGTCGCCTTCACGGCGCACTCGGTGGTCTTCACCGACGAGGACGAGGGGTGGGTGCGCGGGACGCTGGCGTCGCTGGGCTGCGACCCGCTGGCCGCGACGATGAACGCCCGGTTCCTGGCCGCCTTCGCGGAGCGCACGGGACGGACGACGGACACGGTCGACGTGCTGCTGACCGGTGCCCCGCTCCCGGGGCGCCCGGAGGTCGCGCTGACGGAGGTCGCCGATCCCGGGCATCCGCGCGTGGTCGCGGCCCGGCGGCGGCGCGACGGGGTGCGGGTGTGGGCGGCCGACGGCGGGGTGCTGGTGCTGGGCCGCGGGGTCGGCGGGCGGCTGGAGGTCGCCGTGGAGGTGGCGGAGGGGGCCCGGCACCGGGGGCTGGGGCGGCGGCTGGTGACGGCGGCACGGCGGCTGGCCGGTGAGCCGGTGTGGGCGCAGGTGTCGGCGGGGAACGCCCGCAGTCTGCGGGCGTTCCAGGCGGCGGGTTACCGGCCGGTGGGCTCGGAGGCGCTGTTCCTGCGGCCCTGAGCCGCGGCCGTCCCCGGGGCGGGGCCGGTCAGTGCCAGGGCTGGTAGTGCGGGTTGCTCTCGCACTCGCTCATGATCTCGGTCTTGGTCTGCCGGTCGACCGGGCAGACGCCGATGATGTACTTGCGCTGGATGCCGCCGGGGAAGGCGACCTCGACCTGGTCGGCCCACTTGTGGGTGTCGCCGATGGTCTTGTTGACGTCGATGCCGCCGGGGGCGTCGATGTAGTAGTTGTAGCCGGACTTGTACCAGGTCTTGTACAGGTCGTGGTCGTAGCTGGTCGAGACGAACGGCGAGGGCTGGTTGACCAGGACGTACTTCTCGACGTCGTACTGCCCGTTCTCGACGTCCTTGGCGTGGAAGCCCTCTTCGAAGACGACCTGGGGGCCGCGGCTGTCGCTGCGGTAGAGGGTGCCGCAGGTGGTGCGCCAGACCGGCTCGGGGGTGATGCGGTCGACGTCGACGCCGCGGTCGGCGGCGGCCTTGGTCTTGTCGTCGAACTGGGGGCAGGCCGGGGCGGCCTTGGCGGGGGCGGCCGACGGGGCCGGGGCGGCTCCGGGGGCGGTGGCGGCGGTGGTGGCGAGGACCGCGGAGAGCGACAGGACGGCGGCGGCGGTCCGTCGGCGCAGGCGAGTGGTGATCATGCGGATACGATCCCGGTCACGGAGCCGCGTGTTCCGGATTCTCACCCTTAGGTGGCGTGTCCGGCGAACCTGCTTGCCTTCAGCGGCAGATGGCCTCTCAGCGGTCCACTACCCGCATCTCGAACCAGGTGGTCTTCCCGCGCGGCAGCAGGTCCACGCCCCACCGGTCGGAGAGCTTGTCGACGAGGAAGAGGCCGCGCCCGCTGATGTCCGTCTCCTGCACCGGCATCAGACAGGGCAGCCCCCGGGAGGGGTCGCGGACCTCGACGCGGATCCAGCCGGGGCGGCGGCGCATGTGGAGGCCGAAGATCCGGGCGCCGGTGTGGCGTACGGCGTTGCCGACCAGCTCGGAGACGAGCAGGACGGCGTCCTCCGTGATCTTGGGGCCGAGCTGCCACTGGCGCAGGGCGACGACCTGGGCCAGCCGGCGGGCGGTGGCGGCGGACTCGGGCAGGGAGGGTAACGGAACCTCGCGCTCCGTCGGGTTGCCGAACAGCTCCAGCGCCTTGAGCGCGCGTTCGTCCTCGACCGCCGGCGACCAGCGCGCCGCGGTCGCACGTCCGGCTCCCCGCGGCAGTTCCGTACCATCCAGCCCCGCCATGCCCCCATCATGGCCGCCCTCGGCGGGCTCCGGGGCCGTTCCCGGGGAATACGCCCCCGCGGGAGCCGGGCCGGGCGACGGTCGATCGGCATATGCCGCAGGCAGTTCGGGGCCGGAAACGGCCTCACTGACCTGCGTGAACGGCTCGGCCGGAGACAAGCGACGGACTCCCTCGACAAGGCGCGCTTAATGGTGCGTTAAGGCTGCCATAAACCGCCCCATCGAGGGACCCGGATCAGACACCGCGTCAATTGCGAGGAGTACGGGGCCACTTCGGGCGGGACCCGCGCCCCGCGCGGCAGCTGTCAGAGGAACTTGGCCTTGCCCGGGCCCTCTTCCACGAAGCTGCGCATCCCGCGCTCGCGGTCCTCCGTGGCGAACAGGCCCGCGAACCAGTTGCGCTCGACGGCGAGGCCGGTCTCGATGTCCGTCTCGAGACCCGTGTCGATCGCCTCCTTCGCCGCGCGCAGTGCGATGGCGGGGCCCTTCGCCAGCCGCGCGGCCCAGGCGTGCGCCTGCTCGTAGACCTCGGCGGCCGGGACCACCCGGTCCACCAGGCCGAGCGCCAGCGCCTCGTCGGCCTTCACCTGGCGGCCGGTGAAGATGAGGTCCTTGGCCTTGGAGGGGCCGATCAGCCGGGACAGCCGCTGGGTGCCGCCCGCGCCCGGGATCAGGCCGAGCAGGATCTCCGGCTGGCCCAGCTTGGCGTTCTCCCCCGCGATGCGGAAGTCGGCGCAGAGGGCGAGTTCGCAGCCGCCGCCGAGCGCGTAGCCGGTCACCGCCGCGACCACCGGCTTGGGGATGCGGGCCACCGCGGTGAAGGAGTCCTGGAGGGCACGGGACCGCGCGATCATCGCCGCGTGGTCCATCACCTGCATCTCCTTGATGTCCGCGCCCGCCGCGAACACCTTCTCGCCGCCGTGGATCACCACGGCGCGTACGTCGTCGCGCCGGGTGACCTCCTCGGCCAGCTCCTTCAACCGGTCCTGGGTGGCGACGTCCAGCGCGTTCATCGGCGGGCGGTCCAGGCGCAGCGTGCCGACGCCTTCGGCGACTTCGAGATGTACGGTCATGCCCCGCAGGTTAGCGGGCGTTCACGTGCCGTGGCAGGCGCCCCCTTACGCCTTCCACTTCTCCCAGGACATGTTCCAGCCGTTGAGGCCGTTGTCGGGGGCGATGGTGGCGTCCTCGGAGTTCTTGACCACGACCACGTCACCGACGATCGAGTTCTCGAAGAACCAGCGGGCCGGCGCCTTCTCGTCCCAGCCGCCGCGCACGTCGCGCAGGCCGATGCAGCCGTGGCTGGCGTTGCTGTTGCCGAAGACGTCGCCGCCCCAGTAGTTGCCGTGGATGAAGGTGCCGGAGGTGGACAGGCGCATGGCGTGCGGGACGTCCTTGATGTCGTACTCGCCGCCGTAGCCGACGGTCTCGCCGTTCATCCGGGTCACCGCGAGCCGCTCGGTGATGACCATCTGACCGTTCCAGGTCTCGTAGCCGGGCGCGCCGGTGGTGACGGGGATGGTCTTGATCGTCTTGCCGTCCCGCATCACCTTCATCGTGTGCTTCTTGGCGTCCACGACGGAGACCTGGCTGCGGCCCACGGTGAAGGAGACGGTCTTGGCCTGCTTGCCGTAGACGTCCTCGCGGCCCTCGACGCCGTCGAGGTTGAGGTCGACGGTGACCTTGGTGCCGGCCTTCCAGTACTTCTCGGGCCGGAAGTCGAGGCGGTCGTTGCCGAACCAGTGGCCCTCGACCTCGACGGCCGGCTCGGTCTTGACGGTGATGGCCTTCTCGACGTCCTCCGGGTTGGTGATGCCCCGGGTGAAGCGGATCGAGAACGGCATGCCGACGCCGACCTTCGAGCCGTCCTCCGGTGTGAAGGAGCCGACGAAGGTGTTCTTCGGCGTCAGGGTGGTGAAGCGGGAGTCCTCGGCGGCGGTGCGGCCCTCGGAGTCCTTGGCGACCGCGTGCACGCTGTAGGTGGTGGCGGCGGCCAGATGGGTGGACGGCGTCCAGGTGGCGCCGTCCCCGGATATCTTCCCGTCCACCTTCGCGCCCTTGCCGTCCTTGACGACGACCTCGGTGAGCTTGCCCTTCGCGGCGCCGACCTTCAGGGCGCCGCTGGTGTCGACGGACTTGGCCCCGTTCGCGGGAGCGATGGTGACGACGGCCTCGGACTGCTCGCTCTGTGCCGCGGTGGAGTCCTTGCCCTTCTCCCCCTTGCCGTCCCCGGCCCCCGAGCCCGAGCCGCCCCCACCGCACGCGGTGACGGTCAGCATCAGCAGCCCGAGTACCGCCCCCGCTATCGGACGCACGTTCACCTTGTCTCCCCTCGCCGGGCCCGGTCCGGCCCGCACCCCAGTGCGCCCGCGCGCACCGGCGCATCGTAACCGCAGGCCAGGGGTTGCGGGACAGGTGAATTGTCACCGTTCCGTACCGAGTTGGCGGGAGGGTGCCGCGAGGCGCGGCCGGCGTCACTTCACCGCGCTGCCCGCCTTCCATTCCCTCCACTTCATGTTCCAGCCACCCAGCCCGTTGTCGGGGGCCACCGTCCTGTCCTTGCTGTGGACCACCTCGACGACGTCGCCGATGAGGCTGCGGTCGAAGAACCAGCCCGCCGGGGTGTCGGAGCCGCCGCCCTTGTCGTCGCGCAGTCCGACGCAGCCGTGGCTGACGTTGGCCCGGCCGAAGGTGTCGGCGGGCGCCCAGTAGTTGCCGTGCAGGAAGGTGCCGGAGCTGGTCAGGCGGATGGCGTGCGGGACGTCGGGGATGTCGTACTCGCCGCCGAAGCCGACCGTGCGGCTGTTCATGCGGGTGACCTCCAGCATCTCGGTGATCACCATCCGGCCGTTGTAGGTCGGCGTGGTCGGTGCCCCCGCGGTGATCGGCACGGTGGCCATCAGGGTGCCGTCCCGGCGCACCTGCATGGTCCGCTCGACCGCGTCGACGCGGGAGACCTGGCTGCGGCCGACGGTGAAGGAGACCTTCTTGTGCTGGAGCCCGTAGACCCCCTTGGCGCCCTCGACGTCCCGCAGGTCCAGGTCGACGGTGACCTCGGTGCCGGGCTTCCAGTACTCCTTGGGGCGGAAGTCGAGGCGGTCCTTGCCGAACCAGTGGGGGCGGATCTCGGTGGCGGGCTTCGCGGTGACCGTGACGGCGCGTTCGACGGCGGCGCGGTCGGTGAGCTCCCGGTTGAACTCCAGCGAGACGATCATTCCGGTGCCGACGACCGAGCGGTTCTCGGGGGCGACGTAGGCGATGAAGCGTTCCCCGGGGACCTTGGTGGTGAACGTGGTGTGCCGGGCCGAGCGGTGGCCGTCGCCGTCCAGCGCGACGGCGTCGACCGTGTACTTGGCGGCCAGGGCGAGCCGGTCGTCGTCGGGCCGCCAGCTGAGGCCGTCCTCGGAGATCCGGCCGGGCACCGGGGTCTCCTGGGCGTCCTGAGACCTGACCACCCTCACCGACTCCAGGCGCCCGTCGGGCACCCGCACCGATAGCTTCCCGTCCGGCCGGACGGCCTTGCTCCCGTCGTCCGGGGTGATGCGGATGACGTCCTCGGGGGTGGGTGGTTTGCCGAACATCTCGCCGATGCCCGAGCCGATGCCGCCGCCGTCCGAGGTGCACCCGGCGGCCCCGGCCAGCAGTCCTGCCCATGTCAGTAGGGCGGCCAGAGCGGCGCCCGCGCGCCGTGCGCGCCCGTGTTCGTGCCTCACATCCACCCGTAACGACCGGTCGGCCCGGGGGAAACGTGAGTGCGAGCCACCCGGTGGGCAGAACTGTGGGGAGGACGACGCGACGGGGAGCAGCGGCCGGGACGCCGTACGCCCTCCTGCCGGACGTCGTTCCACGAGCCGTGGGAGGCTGACAGGTGTCCAGCGCAGCCGAGCGGGAGGCGGTGCCCGGGGAGCGGGCCACCGCGGACGGTCGCCCCGCCGTCGTGGTCAATGGCGCGCGGCGGGCCGCGCCGCCGCCCGCCGTGCCGGCCCGGCCGGGCACCCCGGTGCCGCTCGGCGCCCGGTTCCGGACCGGCCCCGACCAGGTGGCGGGGACCAACTTCGCCCTGTGGGCGGGCGGGGCGGAGGCGGTCGAGCTGTGCCTGTTCGACGGGCCGGGCCCCGGTGCCAGGGAGAGCCGGGTGCGGCTGACCGAGCTGACGCACGGGATCTGGCACGGCTTCGTGCCGGGCGTCCGGCCCGGGCAGCGCTACGGTTACCGGGTGCACGGCCGCTGGGACCCGTGGACCGGCGCCCGCTGGAACCCGGCGAAGTTGCTCCTGGACCCGTACGCCCGCGCCGTGGACGGCGACTTCGGCCTGCCGCCCGAGGTGTACGGCCATGTGCGGGACTGGCCCGAGCAGCGGGTGGCGGACACCGTGCGCGACGACCGTGACTCGGCGCCGTACGTCCCCAAGGGCGTCGTGGTCCATGACGACGACGACTGGTCGGACGACCGCCGGCCCAAGACGCCGTGGGCGGACTCGGTCATCTACGAGCTGCACGTGCGCGGCTTCACCAAGCTCCACCCCGGCATCCCGCCCGAGCTGCGCGGCACCTACGCGGGCCTCGCGCACCCGGCGGCGATCGAGCACCTGACACGGCTGGGCGTGACGGCGGTGGAGCTGCTGCCGGTGCACCAGTTCGCGCACGAGAGCCATCTGCTGGAGCGCGGCCTGAAGAACTACTGGGGCTACAACTCGGTCGGCTACTTCGCCCCGCACGCCGCCTACGCCGCCTCCGGCACCACCGGTGGGCAGGTCGGCGAGTTCAAGCGGATGGTCCGCGCGCTGCACGCGGCCGGCATCGAGGTGATCCTCGACGTGGTCTACAACCACACGGCGGAGGCGGGTGAGCTGGGCCCGACGCTCTCCCTGAAGGGCATCGACAACCGCGGCTACTACCGCCTCCAGCCCGACGCCCGCCGGTACGCCGACTACACCGGCTGCGGCAACACCCTGCACGTCGTCCAGCCGCACGTGCTGCGCCTGATCACCGACTCGCTGCGCTACTGGGTCACCGAGATGGGCGTGGACGGCTTCCGCTTCGACCTGGCGGCGGCGCTGGCCCGCTCGATGCACGACGTCGACATGCTCTCCCCGTTCCTCGCGGTGATCGCGCAGGACCCGGTGCTGCGCCGGGTGAAGCTGATCGCCGAGCCGTGGGACGTCGGCTCGGGCGGCTACCAGGTGGGCTCCTTCCCGCCGCTGTGGACCGAGTGGAACGACCGCTACCGCAACGCGGTGCGGGACTTCTGGCGGCACGCGCTGCCGGACGTGCGGGAGATGGGGTACCGCCTGTCGGGCTCCAGCGACCTGTACGCGTGGGGCGGACGGCGGCCGTACGCCTCGGTCAACTTCGTCACCGCGCACGACGGCTTCACGCTGCGGGACCTCGTGTCGTACGAGCGCAAGCACAACGAGGCCAACGGCGAGGGCAACCGGGACGGCACGGACGACAACCGGTCCTGGAACTGCGGCACGGAGGGGGAGACGGACGACGCGGGGGTGCGTGCGCTGCGGCGCCGTCAGCTGCGCAACCTGCTGACCACGCTGCTGCTGTCGACCGGGGTGCCGATGCTGGTCGCGGGCGACGAGATGGGCCGCACCCAGCGCGGGAGCAACAACGCCTACTGCCAGGACAACGAGACGAGCTGGGTGGACTGGAGCCTGCGGGACGACCCGGAGTGGGCGGCCCTGTTCGCGCTCGCCTCCCGGCTGATCGCCCTGCGCCACCGGCACCCGGTGCTGCGCCGCCGGGCCTTCTTCTCCGGCCGCGCGCACTCCGCGGACGGCCTGCGCGACCTGGCCTGGTTCACCGGGGGCGGCACGGAGATGACGGAGCGGGACTGGTACGCCCCCGCCGCCACCCTCGGCATGTACCTGTCCGGGCGGGACATCCCGGGCCGCGACGAGCACGGCGACCCGATCACCGACGACAGCTTCCTGGCCGTCCTGCACGCGGGCGAGGAGCCGGCCGCCTTCGTCCTGCCGGGCGCGCCGTGGGCGGAGCGGTACGAGGTGGTCGTCGACACCGGCCGGGAGGAGCAGGAGGAGGCGCCCGGCACCACCTACCCCGCGGGGACCGGGATCACGGTGCCGGCCCGGACGGTGCTGCTGCTGCGGGCGAGCGGCTGAGAAGCGCGTTCCGGAGGCCGTTCTGTTGCCGCGTGTTGCGGCCTGTTGCGGCCCTTTTCGGCTCCGTGAACCCGGCGGCGATCTTCTTGACCGGGCCGTCGCGTGCCTGGAAACGTCCCTGGTCGGCGCCGCTTCGGCGCACCTCCGACCTCGTCCTCCAGGGGATCACGCATGCCCGAGATGTCCCGCCGCCTCTTCGGCGGTCTGGTCGGCGGCGGTGCGGTGAGCGCCGTCGCCGGTGCCTCCGCCACCGCCGAGGCCGCCACGCCCGCCTCGGCCACCGCTCCCGCCGAGCGCCCGTTCGCGGCGCGCACCGGGGGCCGGCCCGGCAAGCGCCCCAACATCCTGTTCATCCTCGGCGACGACCTCGGCTGGGCGGACCTGTCCTCGTACGGCGCGCCGCACATCAGGACGCCGCACCTGGACGGGCTCGCCGCGCAGGGCGTGCGGTTCACCCAGGCGTACTCGGGGTCGGCGACCTGCTCCCCCACCCGGTTCAGCCTCTACACCGGACGCTACCCGGGCCGTACGAAGGGCGGGCTCGCGGAGCCGATCGGCGACCGCAGCCAGGGCCTGGACCCGAACCACCCGACCCTCGCGTCCCTGCTGAAGCGGGCCGGTTACGCCACCGCGCTGATCGGCAAGTGGCACTGCGGCTGGCTCCCCGACCACAGCCCGACCAAGTCCGGCTGGGACGAGTTCTTCGGCAACTTCGGCGGCGCGCTGGAGTACTTCTCCAAGCTGGGCCAGCTCGGCGACTACGACCTGTACGAGGGCGACGCCACGTACAAGGACCTGCGCTACTACACCACCGTCCTCACCGAGCGGGCGGTCGAGTACGTCGGCCGCGACCACGACCGGCCCTGGCTGCTCAACCTGAACTTCACCACCCCGCACTGGCCGTGGCTGGGCGAGGGCGACGAGGAGACCGGCGCCGCTATCGCCGCCGAGGTGCGCACCGGGAACGTGCTGGGCGCGCTGCTGCACAACGACGGCGGCTCGGTGGAGAAGTACCGGGAGATGGTGGAGAACCTGGACGCCTCGGTCGGCAAGGTGCTCGCCGCGCTGCGCCGGGCCGGCCAGGAGGAGAACACCGTCGTCGTCTTCGCCAGCGACAACGGCGGCGAACGCTTCTCGTACCAGTGGCCGCTCAGCGGCGGCAAGTCGCAGCTGCTGGAGGGTGGCATACGGGTGCCGACCGTGCTGCGCTGGCCGGCCCGCGTCGACGGACGGCAGGTCAGCCACGAGCCGGTCTACTCCCCCGACTGGACGGCGACCCTGCTGGAACTGGGCGGAGCGCGCCCGGACCCGGCCTACCCCCTCGACGGGCACAGCCTCGCCGACTACCTGCTGCGTGGCCGGAGGCTGCCCGAACGCGACCTGTTCTGGCGGGTGCGGGGCAACCGGGCGCTGCGGCGGGGCGACTGGAAGTACTACCGGGACGCGCAGGGCCGCGACCACCTGTACGACCTCGCGGCCGACGCCCGGGAACAGGCGGACCTCGCGGCCGACCGGCCGGAGCTGCTGGCCGAGCTGAAGGCGGCCTGGGAGCGAACCGACCGCGAGCTGCTGCCCTATCCGGCGGCCTGAGTCCCGGCCGGGCGTCAGCCGAGGATGCCCCGGTCGTACGCCGTGGCGACGGCCGCCGCGCGGTCGTTCACGCCGAGCTTGGCGTACAGGTGGGTGAGGTGGGTCTTCACGGTCGCCTCGCTGATGAACAGCTCCCGGGCGATCTCCTTGTTGGATGTGCCGCGCGCCACCAGGGCGAGCACCTCGCGCTCACGGGCGGAGAGCGGCTCGCCGCCGGGGGCCTTCGGGGCACGGACGGCGGAGACCAGCCGGGAGGCGACCGCCGGGGAGAGGACCGTGCGCCCCTGGGCCGCCGCGCGGACCGCGGAGAACAGCTCGTCGCGGGGCGCGTCCTTGAGTAGGTAGCCGGTCGCGCCGGCCTCGATCGCGGGCAGGGTGTCGGAGTCGGTGTCGTACGTGGTGAGCACCAGGACCCTCGCGCGGGCGCCGCGCCGTGTCAGCTCCCGGATGGCCTCCACGCCCGAGCCGCCGGGCATCCGCAGGTCCATGAGGATCACGTCGGGGTCGAGCACGGCGGCCCGCTCCAGCGCCTCGGTGCCGCCCGCCGCCTCGCCGAGGACGCGGAAGCCCGGCGCGGACTCGAACATGCCGCGCAGGCCGTCGCGGACCACGGGGTGGTCGTCGACGATGAGGAGGGAGATCACGGCGTCATCGGTCATGGCGGACCAACGGTACGCGAGCCGAGACGGCCGTGCCGTGCCCCGGTTCCGCCTCCACCGTGAGCGAGCCGGCGATGCGCTCGGCCCGGGCCCGCATCCCGTCGAGGCCGAAGCCGCCGCTGGGGGTGCGCTCCCGCGCGGTCAGCGGGTCGAAGCCCCGGCCGTCGTCGCGGATGTCGAGGGTGACCTCGTCGCCCATGTAGGAGAGGGTGACGCCGACCCGGTCGGCGGCGGCATGCCGGGCCGTGTTGGACAGGGCCTCCTGGGCGATGCGCAGGAGCGTGGCGGCGACCTCGTCGTGGAGTTGCTCGGCGGTGCCGGTGACGGTGAACCGGGCCTGCACTCCGGTGCGCTCGCCCCATTCCGTCACCGTCTTCTTCAGCGCGTCGGGCAGTCCGTCGTCGGCCAGCGCGACCGGCGAGAGGTTGTGCACGGAGCGGCGGGCCTCGCCGAGGCTGTGCCGGGCCAGGGCGAGGGCCCGGTCCAGGTGCTCGCGGCCGAGCGCCCGGTCCGGGGTGGCCGCCACGACCTGGAGCTGGGCGATGATGCCGGTCAGGCCCTGGGCGAGGGTGTCGTGGATCTCGGCGGCCAGCCGCCTGCGCTCGTCGGCGACCCCGGCCTCCCGGGCCTGGACGAGGAGCTGGGCGTGGAGGGCGGCGTTCTCGTCGAGGGCCTGCTGCAAGGCGGTGTTGGTGCGCTCCAGTTCGGCGATGGTCTCGACCCGGGCGCGGCTGCGGGCCTCCTCCAGGGCGGCGAAGTGCGCGAAGAGGGCCACCAGCATGCTGTTGACGGTGAGGATCGCGCCGAACAGCACCCAGCCCATGACCCCGCGCGGCGGCAGTCCGCCCGACTGGGAGCCCGCGAGGGTGACGGCGGTGGCGAACAGTCCGGCCCGGCACAGCCGGCGGGGCAGCAGGTGCTGGGCGCCGAAGTAGCCGACGACCGCGTAGAAGGCGAACAGCGGGTTCAGCCAGGTGAGGGCGAAGCCGAGGGCCCAGCGGACGGCGTAGTAGCCGGTGCCGGCCCGGGACGGCCCGGGACGGGTGCGCGCCGCCCGGTTCCACCACAGCTGGAGGACGACGGCCGCGCCGATCAGCACGCCGCTCGCCAGGCGCTCGCCGCCGGTCATGCCGATGGCGTCGGCGGCCGACCAGGCGACCAGGGTTCCGACGGCCAGCAGCGCGTACGGGCCCCAGCGGTGGAACGCCGCCCACCGCTCGTCGACCGCGGTCGTCTCCGTCATCGTGCCTCAGTCATGGCGTCATTGTCGGACACGCCGCCGCCTTCCCCCACGCTCACTCCCAGCGGAACCAGCGCGAGGCCGCCGCCGTGAGCAGCACCGTCCAGGCCACCAGCACCGCCAGGTGGGACCAGCCCGGCCAGTCGCCCGCGGCGGCCTCGTTGAGGGCCTGCGCGGCGGCACCGAACGGGGTCCAGCCCACGATCCGGGCCAGCAGGTCCGGCATGGCCTGCACCGGCAGCCACACGCCCGCGCAGAACATCGCCGGGAACAGCGCGGCCGACCCGATCGCCCCGGCGATCTTCGTGGTGCGGGAGAGCGCCGAGAGCACGGCGCCCAGGGAGAGCGCGGCCGCCACTGCCAGCAGCAGCGCCAGGAGGTAGCCGAGGGGCCGGCCGGGCAGTCCCACGTCGAAGACGAGCCGCCCGACGGCGAGCGCGAGCAGCGCGGAGACCAGGGCGGCACCGCCGCACACCACCATCTGGGCCGACAGCAGGGCCGCGGGGCGTACCGGTGTGGCGGACATCCGGCGCAGGATGCCGCGCTCCCGGTAGCCGGTGAGGACCTGGGGCATGCCCTGGAGACCGCCGAAGGTCAGCCCGAGCAGTACGGCCACCGGCACGTAGGCGTCGACCGGGCGCAGCCCGCCGAAGGAGGGGTCGGCCTCGCGGAAGGACGGGATGGAACCGAGGATCACCAGCAGCAGAGTCGGGAACACCAGCATCCAGAACAGGGCGCCGGGTTCGCGGCGGAACAGCCGCAGCTCGGTCCTCAGTACGGCGGTGTCGAAGACGTCCGTGGTCATGCGGTGGCCTCCGTCAGGTCCAGGAAGGCGTCGTCCAGCGTGGTGTCGGTGACCCGGAGCTGGTGGGCGGTGACGCGGGTGCGGGCGAGCAGGGTGATGACCGCGTTGACCGTCTCGTCCGTGCCGGACAGGGTGACGCGGCCGTCCTTGGTCTCGACGGAGGCGAGTGCGGGCAGCGCGCGCAGGTCCGCCTCGTCCAGCGGTGCGGACGGGGTGAAGCTGATGACGGTGGCGCCCGCCGAGCGCCGGATCAGTCCGGCGGGGGTGTCCAGCGCGGCGACGCGGCCCCGGTCGATCACCGCGATCCGGTCGCACAGCCGCTGGGCCTCCTCCATGAAGTGGGTGACCAGCAGCACCGTGACCCCGCCCGCGCGGATGTCCTCGATCAGCTGCCAGGTCTCCCGGCGGGCGCGCGGGTCGAGGCCGGTGGTCAGCTCGTCCAGGACGACGACGCGGGGGTCGCCGACCAGCGCGAGCGCGATGAACAGGCGCTGCTTCTGGCCTCCGGAGAGCTTGCCGAACCGTGTGTCCAGCATCGGGGCGAGGTCCAGCCGCTCGGCCAGCGGGCGCCAGTCGGCCGGCTTCGGGTAGAAGGCGGCGTACAGCTCCAGGGCCTCGCGGACGGTGAGCTTGGGCTGGAGTTCGCTCTGCTGGAGCTGGGCGCCGAGGATCTCGGCCACCCGCCGGCGGTCGGCGACGGGGTCGAGGCCAGTGACCCGGACCCGGCCGGCGTCGGGGACGCGCAGTCCCTCGACGCACTCGACGGTGGTGGTCTTGCCGGCGCCGTTGGGGCCGAGGACGCCGAAGATCTCGCCTTCCTCGACGGCGAAGGACACACCGTCGACGACGGGGCGGCCGCCGTAGGACTTGCGCAGGTCGGTGACTTCGATGACGGGCATGGCACCAGCGTCCCGGCGGGCGGGGGTCCGGCACATCGGCCGATGCGCTCGAAGGCGCATCAGCCGATCGGCCGATGCCCCCGTACGACCCGGGCGATGCCCCCGTACGACCCCGGTGGGGCCCGAAAACTCGGTGGGCAGTGTCAGTGGTGAACCGTAGGCTCGCTGCTGATGCCCACGAAACCTGCACCCGCCACGGATCTCGCTCCCGACCCGGCTTCAGAATCCGCGCCGGACGCCACCCCGGACGCCGCCCCGGACGCCGCCGAGAAGCATTCCACCGTACGTGCCCTGCTGCGGCTGTGGCCCTATGTGCGGCCGGTGCGCGCGCGGTTGGGGACGGCCGCGGTGACGGCGATCCTCGCCTCCTGCGTGGGGCTGGTGATCCCGCTCGTCCTGAAGTGGATGGTGGACGGGCCGGTCGCCGACCGCGATCCGGCGGGCGTGTGGCTCGGGGCGCTCTACCTGCTGCTCCTCGGACTGGCGGAGGCCCTGCTGTTCGGGCTCCGCCGGTGGCTGGTGGCCCGGCCGCTGGCGGGGGTCGAGGCGGGGATGCGCGCCGACCTGTACCGGCACCTGCAACGGCTGCCGGTGGCCTTCCACGACCGCTGGGCCTCGGGGCAGCTGCTCTCGCGCGGGACGACCGATCTGATGCTGCTGCGCATGTTCCTCGCCTTCCCGCTGACCTTCCTGCTGGTCAACGGCGTGACGATCCTGGTCGGCGTGGGCATCATGCTGGTCCAGGACTGGACGCTGGGGCTGGTCATCCTCGGGCCCGCCATCCCCGTGATGATCACCTGCGGGATCTTCGAGAAGAAGTACTCGGCGGTGGCGCGGCGCGCGCAGGACCAGGTCGGGGACCTGACGACGGTGGTCGAGGAGAGCGTGCTCGGCGTCCGGATCATCAAGGGCTTCGGACGGCACCGCAGCCAGGCCCGCGCCTTCCACGAGCTGTCGCACACGCTGCGGGGCACGGAGCTGCGCAAGGCGCGGCTGCTGGCGGCCATCTGGGCGGTCATCGTGACGCTGCCCGAGGTGGCGATCGGGGCGGCGCTGGTGGTCGGGGCGGTACAGGTGGCGGACGGGGCGCTGTCGGCGGGGACGCTGGTGGCGTTCCTGTCCACGGCGCTGGCGCTGCGGTGGCCGGTGGAGTCCATCGGCTTCCTGCTGGCGATGAGCCAGGAGGCGGCGACGGCCACGGACCGGTACTTCGAGGTGATGGACGCGCCGGTCGAGTCCGGCGCCGGCCCCGGTGGTGGTGCACCTCCCGGCGAGCAGCGCACCATCCCCGGGGCCCGCACCGGCATCCGGTTCGAGAACGTGCGGTTCCGTTATCCCGACGCGCCGCCCGGCTCCCCGCCCCTCCTGACGGACGTCACCCTGCACATCCGCCCCGGTGAGTCCATGGCCCTGGTCGGTGCCACCGGCAGCGGGAAGACGACGCTGACCGCGCTGGTGCCGCGCCTGCACGAGGTGACCGAGGGGCGGATCACGCTGGACGGCGAGGACATCACCGCCCTGTCCCGCGAGGAGTTGCGCGCGATGGTCGCCGTGGCCTTCGAGGAGCCCACCCTCTTCTCCGCCACCGTCGGCGAGAACGTGCTGATGGGGGCCGCAGAGGACGCCGGCGAAGAGGAGCTGGACCGGGCCCTCGCCGTCGCACAGGCCGACTTCGTGCACGCGCTCCCCCAGGGCACCGGCACCCAGGTCGGCGAGCAGGGCCTCAGCCTCTCCGGCGGCCAGCGTCAGCGCCTCGCGCTGGCGCGGGCGGTGGTCGGCCGGCCGAGGTTCCTGGTCCTGGACGACCCGCTGTCCGCGCTGGACGTGCACACCGAGGCCGCCGTGGAGGCCGCCCTGCGGCAGGTCCTCGCGGACACCACCGCGCTGATCGTGGCCCACCGCCCCTCCACCGTCCTGCTCGCCGACCGCGTCGCCCTGCTCTCCGGGGGCCGCATCGCCGCCGTCGGCACCCATCACGAACTGCTGCGCACCAACGCCGAGTACGCCCATCTGATGTCCGGACTCGACGGGTCCGGCGATCTTGAGGGAGCCCAGGAAGGGGACGGCCGATGACCGCGCCCACGGCCACCGCGCCGGACCGGGACCAGCCGGAGGACCCGGGGCACGGGGACCCGGCCGAGGCGGCGGTACTCGCCGCCGACGACGACTCGTTCGACCAGGACGTCCTGCCCAGCCCACCCGGTGCGACCGGCGCCCTGCTGCGCTCCCTGCTGACGCCCATGAGGGCCCGCGTCGCCTTCACCGTCCTGCTCCTGCTGCTCCAGCAGGCGGCCGTGCAGGCGGGCCCGCTGCTGGTGGCGTACGCCATCGACCACGCCGTGCCGGCCCTGCGCGACGACGACCACGGCCCGCTGATCGCGGTGGGCGCCGGCTACCTGCTGTGCTCGCTGGCGGCGGGCGCACTCCAGTACGCCTTCATCGCCGCCGCGGCCCGCGTCAGCCAGGACGTGCTGCTCGACCTGCGCGGCCGCATCTTCCGGCACGCGCAGGCGCTGAGCGTCGACTTCCACGAGCGCTACACCTCCGGCCGCCTCATCTCCCGCTCCACCACGGACGTGGAGTCCCTGCGCGAGCTGCTCGACGAGGGGCTCCAGGAGCTGGTGACGGTCATCCTGTCCTTCGTCTACATCACCGCGCTGCTGCTCTGGCTGGACTGGGGCCTGGGCGCCGTGGCGGTGGCGTCGTTCGTGCCGCTGTACGCGCTGGTGCGGCTGTACCAGCGGCGCGCGGGGCGGGTGTACCGGAAGCGGTCCACGGCGATCGCGGCGGTGATCGTGAAGTTCGTGGAGACGATGAACGGCATCCGGCCGGTGCGGGCCTTCCGCCGGGAGGCCGCCAACGACGCCGACTTCGCGGTCCTGAACCACCGGCACGAGCGGACCAACGGCGACGCGCTGCTGGAGATGGCCCGTTACGTGGTCGGTTCCCGGCTGGTCGCCAACACGGCCGTCGCGGGCATCGTGCTGTGGGGCGCCTACCGGGTCGCGGACGGCACGCTGGCGCTCGGTGTGCTGGCGGCGGCGGTGCTGTACCTGCGCCGCCTGTACGACCCGATCGACCGGCTGGGCATGTTCCTGAACTCGTACCAGTCGGCGGCGGCCTCGCTGGAGAAGATCGCCGGGCTGCTGGCCCAGACGCCGTCGGTGCCCGAGCCGACCGCGCCGAAGGAACTGCCGCCGCTGGAGTCGGAGCACCCCGGCCGCGAGGTCGTCTTCGACTCGGTGAGCTTCGGCTACCGCACCGGCGGCGAGGTGCTGCCGCGCTTCGGGCTGACGCTCCCGGCCGGGCAGACGGTCGCCGTCGTGGGCTCCACCGGCGCGGGCAAGTCGACGCTGGCCAAGCTGCTCGCCCGGTTCTACGACCCCTCCGCCGGGCGGGTCCTGCTGGACGGGACCGACCTGCGCGACCTGGCCGTGCCCGAACTGCGGCGCGGGGTGGTGATGGTGACGCAGGAGGCGTTCCTGTTCTCCGGGACGGTCGCCGACAACATCGCCATCGGCCGTCCGGAGGCGACCCGGGAGGACATCGAGCGGGCCGCGAAGGCGATCGGCGCCCACGACTTCATCGCCGCGCTGCCGGACGGCTACGACACCGACGTGCGCAAGCGGGGCGGCCGTATCTCCGCCGGTCAGCGGCAGCTCGTGGCGTTCGCGCGGGCGCTGCTCGCGGACCCGGCGGTGCTGATCCTGGACGAGGCGACCAGTTCGCTGGACGTCCCCGGTGAGCGGGCGGTGCAGCGGGCGATGGCGACGGTGCTGAGGGGCCGTACGGCGGTCGTCATCGCGCACCGGCTCTCCACCGTGGAGATCGCCGACCGGGTGCTGGTGATGGAGCACGGCCGGATCGTCGAGGACGGCACCCCGGACGAACTGATCGCCGGTACGGGCCGGTTCGCGGATCTGCACCGGGCGTGGCGGGACAGCCTGGCGTGAGGATCGACGCGTACGAGGACCCGGGTACCCCGGACCGTCGGGGCGGCTGGCGGTACCTGGTGTGGCTGGTCCGGCGGCAGTGGCCCCGGTGCCTGGCGGGGGCGGTGCTGGCCAGTGCGTGGATGGTGCTGCTGGCGGCGACGCCGTACCTGATGGCCCGGGCCGTCGACCACGGCCTGGAGCCCGGTGACCTGGGCGCGCTGGCGGGCTGGACGGGCGCCATGGTCGCCGTCGGCGCGGTCAACGCGTGGCTGGGCATGATGCGGCACCGCACCATGACGAAGGTGCGGATGGACGCCAACTTCCGCACCGTCAAGGTGGTCGTCGGCCATGCGACCCGGCTCGGCGCGGCACTGCGCGGGCAGGTGGGCACGGGTGAGGTCGTCACCATCGGGGTGGGCGACGTGCAGACCATCAGCGCCTCCCTGACCGCCGTGGGGCCGGGCGTCGGCGCGATCGTCGCCTACGCGGCGGTCGGCGGGCTGATGCTGTCCGTGTCGACCCGGCTCGCGCTGGTGGTGCTGCTCGGGGTGCCGGTGCTCGGGGTGCTCCTCGGTCCGCTCATGGGACGGCTCCAGGGCAGGGAGGCCGAGTACCGCGAGCGGCAGTCCGTGCTGACCGCGCGGATCGGCGACCTCGCGGGCGGACTGCGGGTCCTGAACGGGCTGGGCGGCAAGGGCCTGGTCGCGGACGCCTTCCACCGGGACTCGGGCCGGCTGCGCGAGCAGGGCTACCGGGTCGGCGCGGTGACCAGCTGGATCCAGGCCCTCGGAGTGGGACTGCCGGTGCTGTTCCTGGCCCTGGTGACCTGGCTGGGCGCCCGGCTGGCGGCGCGGGGGCACATCAGCGTGGGCGAGCTGGTGTCGGTGTACGGCTATGTCGTCGCGCTGGGCTGGCCGGTGGCGTTCCTCATCGAGATGGGCCACCAGCTCAGCCGCGGCGTGGTGGCCGCCCGCCGCGTCGTCGCCTTCCTGCGTCTGGAACCGGCCCCGGACGACGGCACCCGGGACGCTCCCGCGGAGCCCTCGGTGCTGTACGACCCCGCCTCGGGCGTACGGATCACCCCCGGCCGCCTGACCGCCCTGGTCTCCTCCCGGCCGTCCGACGCCACCGAGATCCTGGACCGCCTGGGCCGCTACACCCCGTCCGACGCGACCTGGGGAGACATCCCCCTGACCGACGTCCCACTCCCCCAGATCCGCTCCCGCATCCTGGTCGCAGACCCGGAGGCCGACCTCTTCGCAGGCCCCCTGCACGACGTAATTGGCGTTCCGGAAACCAACCTCAGCGGCGCGGGCACCCTGAGCGCTGTAATCGGCGATGAGGAAGCGCCCCTCAGGGGCGCGGGGAACTGCGCGACAAGCCACAACGCACCCGCACACGCACAACCACCCACCCGGGCAGATGAGTTGGCGCCCCTCACCCAGGCCATCCACGCAGCCGCCGCGGAGGACATCATCCGCGCCCTCCCAGAGGGACTGAAAACCCCGCTCGCGGCCCAGGCCCGCGACCTGTCCGGCGGACAACGCCAACGCGTCCGGCTCGCCCGCGCCCTCCTGACCGACCCCGAAGTCCTCCTCGCCGCGGAGCCCACCTCCGCCCTGGACGCCCACACGGAGGCCACCGTGGCCGAGCGCCTCAAGCACGCCCGCCAGGGCCGTACCACCGTGCTGGCCGCCACCTCACCGCTCCTCCTCGACCGCGCGGACGTCGTGCACCACCTGGTCGACGGCAAGGTCGCGGCGACCGGCACGCACCGCGAACTCCTGGACAGCGAACCGGGATACCGCGCCCTGGTCGCGCGGGACGCCGAGGTCGCCGAACCAGCAGAGGCAACCGGAGCAGCCGAGGCAGCCGAGGCATCAGAAGAAGGGGAACCGGCCCGATGACACAGCTGCCCGTCGCCGAGCGCACCGACGTCCGCCGGGCGGCGGCCGGTCTCGTGCGGGCCGACCGGAGGTCCTTCGCGGTCGTCCTGGGGCTCAACGCGCTGGCCGCGCTGGCCGGTCTCGCGGGTCCGTGGCTGCTGGGCCGGATCGTCGACGAGGTGCGCGGCGGAGGCGGGGTGGGCGCCGTGGACCGGATGGCCCTCGCCATCCTGCTGTGCTCGCTGGCGCAGCTGCTGCTGGCCCGCTGGGCGCGGTACGTGGGGCACCGCTTCGGGGAGCGGACGCTCGCGCGGGTGCGGGAGCGGTACGTGGAGCGGGCGCTCGCCCTGCCCGCGTCGGTCGTGGAGCGGGCGGGGACCGGGGACCTGACGACACGCGGCACCGCCGACGTGACCACCGTCGGCACGACGCTGCGCGACGCCGGTCCCGAGCTGCTGGTGAACGCGGTGCAGGCGCTGTTCCTCATGGGCGCGGTGTTCGTCCTCGACCCGCTGCTGGGTCTGGTCGGGGTGCTCGGACTGACGCCGGCCTGGCTGGCGCTGCGCTGGTACCTGCGCCGGGCGCGGGCCGGCTACCTGGCCGAGGGCGCGGCCACCTCGGACGTCGCCGAGAGCCTGGCCGCCACGGTGGCCGGGGCCCGTACGGTCGAGGCGTTCGGGCTGGCCGAGCGGCGCGTGCGGACCAACCACGAGGCGCTGGAGGTCTCGCGGCGCACCCGGTTCCAGACGCTGTTCCTGCGCAGTGTGTTCTTCCCCGCGGTGGACATCTCCTACGTGCTTCCGGTGGCGGGCGTGCTGCTCCTCGGCGGGGTCCTGCACGCCCGCGGAGCGGTGAGCCTGGGAGCGGTGGTGACGTGTGCCGTGTACCTCCAGCAACTGGCCGGGCCGCTCGACGAGGTGCTGATGCGCACCGAGCAGCTCCAGGCCGGCGGGGCCTCCTTCGCCCGGGTGGAGGGGCTGGCGCGGGCCCCGCGGGCGACGGCGGACGAGTCGGCGGTGCCCGCGGACGACCGTATCGACGTGTCCGGTGCGCGGTACGCCTACGAGCGGGGCGGGGAGGTGCTGCGCGGGGTGGACCTGACCGTGCGGCCGGGCGAGCGGCTGGCGGTGGTCGGTCCTTCGGGGGCCGGCAAGACCACGCTGAGCCGGCTGCTGGCCGGGGTCGACGCGCCGACGGAGGGCTCGGTGACGGTGGGCGGGGTGCCCGTGGTCGCCCTGGGTCCGGAGCGGCTGCGCCGTCAGGTGGTGCTGGTCACCCAGGAGCACCACGTGTTCCTGGGGTCGGTCCGGGACAATCTCCTGATCGCCGAACCGGCGGCCACGGACGAGGAGTTGTGGGCGGCGCTGGCCGCGGTGGGCGCCGAGGGCTGGGTGCGGGAGCTGCCCGAGGGCCTCGGCGCCGAGCTGGGGGCGAAGGGGCACTCGACGGACGGCTCGCAGGCCCAGCAGCTCGCCCTGGCCCGGGTGGTGCTGGCCGACCCGCACACGCTGATCCTGGACGAGGCCACGGCCCTGCTGGACCCGACGACGGCCCGGCACACGGAGCGGGCGCTGGCCGCCGTACTGGCGGGCCGTACGGTCATCGCCATCGCGCACCGCCTGCACACCGCGCACGACGCCGACCGGGTGGCGGTGATGGAGGACGGCCTGCTGACCGAGCTGGGCACGCACGACGCGCTGGTGGCGGCGGGCGGGGCGTACGCGGCCCTGTGGGGCTCCTGGCACGGGGAGCCGGGCCGCCGACCGCGCCACTGACCGAGCGGGCAGCAGGGAGACCGCCGGGCACGCCGGCAAGCAAAGGTTCCGTTTATCGAACGTGAACTCCCGGTCAACGAACCAATTCCAGCCAACTTACTGACGCGCCCCTGACAAGTAGGGCTTTCTCCTGCCACTCTTCCGTCGGCCCTCCACAGCGCCCCCACAGCTTCCCCACGAGTGCTGTGCAGCGGCCGGCTCGTAGCACGTGGTTTCTGCGTACCGCACAGTTCCGCCCGGTCGGCCACCCGCCGGCCGGTCTCCCCCGGCCGCGTGACCCGCGGCCACGCAGAAGGAGTCAGTGTTGAGCAGCAGTACTCCCCACAGACGCACCTCCCACACCACCTCGCCCGTCTCCTCCCGGCGCACCACGCACCGGCGTGCCGCGGCCGTCGCGCTGGCCGGTGTCGCGGCGCTGATCGCCACGGCGGTCCAGTCCGGCACCGCCACCGCGGCCCCCGACCCCTCGCCCGTGAAGGGCAACGAGCTGGTCAAGCTCAGCCCGTCCCAGCGCGCCGAGCTGATCCGCGACGCCAACGCCACCAAGGCGGAGACCGCCGACGACCTGGGCCTGGGCGCCAAGGAGAAGCTGGTCGTCCGGGACGTGCTCAAGGACCGCGACGGCACCCTGCACACCCGCTACGAGCGCACCTACGACGGTCTGCCCGTCCTCGGCGGCGACCTCGTGGTGGCCAGTGAGGCGGGGAAGACGGAGCAGGTCGTGAAGGCCACGGCGAAGGCGATCAAGCCGGCCACCGTGACGCCGAAGATCTCCGCCGCGAAGGCCGAGTCGCAGGCCGTGTCGGCCGCGAAGGCCGCCGGCGCCGAGCGGCCGGACGCCGACCGCGCCCCGCGCAAGGTGATCTGGGCGGCGAACGGCACCCCGGTCCTCGCGTACGAGACGGTCGTGGGCGGCCTCCAGGAGGACGGCACCCCGAACGAGCTGCACGTGGTCACGGACGCCGCCACCGGCGCCAAGCTGTACGAGTACCAGGCCGTCGAGAACGGCACCGGCAACACGATGTACAGCGGCACGGTGACGCTGGGCACCGCGCAGTCCGGGTCGTCGTACACGCTGACCGACACGGCGCGCGGCAACCACAAGACGTACAACCTCAACCGCGGCACCTCCGGCACCGGCACCCTCTTCTCGGGCTCCGACGACGTGTGGGGCAACGGAACCGCGTCCAACGCGGAGACCGCCGCCGCCGACGCCCACTACGGGGCCGCGCTGACCTGGGACTACTACAAGAACGTGCAGGGCCGGTCCGGCATCCGCGGCGACGGTGTGGGCGCGTACTCCCGGGTCCACTACGGCAACAACTACGTCAACGCCTTCTGGCAGGACAGCTGCTTCTGCATGACGTACGGCGACGGCTCCGGCAACGCCAACCCGCTCACCTCCATCGACGTGGCCGCGCACGAGATGAGCCACGGCGTCACGTCCAACACCGCGGGACTCAACTACAGCGGCGAGTCCGGCGGTCTGAACGAGGCCACGTCCGACATCTTCGGCGCGTCGGTCGAGTTCTACGCCAACAACTCCTCGGACATCGGTGACTACCTCATCGGCGAGGAGATCGACATCAACGGCGACGGCACCCCGCTGCGCTACATGGACAAGCCCAGCAAGGACGGCGCGTCCAAGGACTACTGGTACTCGGGGATCGGCGGGGTGGACGTCCACTACTCGTCGGGCCCGGCGAATCACTTCTTCTACCTGCTCAGCGAGGGCAGCGGCACCAAGACCATCAACGGTGTCACCTACGACTCGCCCACCTCGGACGGCCTTCCGGTCACCGGCATCGGCCGCGCCAAGGCGGAGAAGATCTGGTTCCGCGCGCTGACCACCAAGTTCACCTCGACCACCAACTACGCGGGCGCCCGCACGGGCACCCTCGCGGCGGCCGGTGAGCTGTACGGCACCGACAGCGCCGAGTACACCGCGGTGGCGAACGCGTGGGCGGGCATCAACGTCGGCGCGCGGCCCGGCGGCGGCGACCCCGGTGACGGCACCACGTTCGAGAGCACCACGAACGTGAACATCCCCGACTACGGGTCCGCGGTGACCTCGTCCCTCACGGTCTCCGGTCGCACCGGCAAGGCGCCGAGCAACCTCAAGGTGGGCGTGGACATCGTGCACAGCTGGCGCGGTGACCTGCAGATCGACCTGGTCGCGCCCGACGGGTCGGCGTACCGCCTGAAGAACAGCGGCAACGACCCGGCGGCGGACGTGCACGAGACCTACACGGTCAACGCCTCCTCCGAATCGGCCAACGGCACCTGGAAGCTGCGCGTCCAGGACCAGGGTCCGGCGGACACCGGCTACATCGACGCCTGGCGGCTCACCTTCCCGTAGGCCGGCCGGCCCGCGGGTGCGCCACCCCAAGTCGGGGCGCCGCTCCGGAGGTTCGATTCCTCCGGAGCGGCGCCCTCTTCATGTGCCGCCCCAACCTCCCTTTTTTGCCCGGCACTTGCACTCGCCTTGTTGCCTCTTGACCGAGGTCACACGGCCTTCACATCCCCGCAACACATCCCGGCCGACGATTTTCGGCCAACATCATCGCGCCCTCCTGACATGTACGCGCCTTCGGTGTCAGTCTTCCGTCACCCACAGCACGACTTCGCAGCAACCGGCCGGACACCCCACGCCGACCGGATCCCCCCACCGAAGGAGCTTGTGTGTCTTCCGTCTTCGCGCGCCACAAGCGCACCACCCTGGCCCTCGCCACCGCGGTCGCCGCCGGAGCGATGCTCACCACCGGCCTGACCGCGGGCAACGCCGCCGCCGACAGCACCGCGCCGACGGCGCTCCCGGGCGCCCCCGTCCTGCTGTCGGGCACCGCCCGCAGCGCGCTCATACAGGAGCAGCAGGCCGGCGCGGCCGGCACCGCCCGGGCGATGGGCCTCGGCGCCAAGGAGAAGCTGGTCGTCAAGGACGTGGTCAAGGACCGCGACGGCACCGTGCACACCCGCTACGAGCGCACCTACGACGGCCTGCCCGTCCTCGGCGGCGACCTCGTCGTGCACCGGTCGGAGTCCGGCGCCACCAGAGGCGTCACCAAGGCGACCGAGGCCGCCGTCGAGGTCGCCACCGTCACCCCGAAGGTGAAGGCCGCCAAGGCCGAGCAGCAGGCGCTGGCCGCCGCCGAGGACGCCGGTTCCTCGAAGACCGCGGCCGACTCCGCGCCCCGCAAGGTGATCTGGGCCGCCGAGGGCAAGCCCGTCCTCGCCTACGAGACCGTGGTCGGCGGCCTCCAGGACGACGGCACCCCGAACGAACTGCACGTCATCACCGACGCCGCCACCGGCGCCGAGCTCTACCAGTACCAGGGCATCGAGACCGGCTCCGGCAAGAGCCTCTACTCGGGCACGGTCGAACTCGGCACCACCAAGTCGGGCTCGTCGTACCAGCTCTACGACACCGGACGGGGCGGCCACAAGACGTACAACCTGGCCCGCAAGACCTCCGGCACCGGCACCCTGTTCACCGACTCCGACGACACCTGGGGCACCGGCGCCGCCTCCAGCGACCCCCAGGACCAGACCGCCGCCGTCGACGCCGCCTACGGCGCCCAGGTCACCTGGGACTTCTACAAGGAGGGCTTCGGCCGCAGCGGCATCAGGAACGACGGCAAGGCGGCCTACTCCCGCGTCCACTACGGCAGCAACTACGTCAACGCCTTCTGGTCCGACAGCTGCTTCTGCATGACCTACGGCGACGGCACGGGCAACACCAACCCGCTGACCTCGCTGGACGTGGCCGGGCACGAGATGAGCCACGGCGTCACCTCCAACACCGCGGGACTCGAGTACAGCGGGGAGTCCGGCGGCCTCAACGAGGCGACCAGCGACATCTTCGGCACCGGCGTGGAGTACTTCGCGAACAACTCCGCCGACAAGGGCGACTACCTCATCGGCGAGGAGATCGACATCAACGGGGACGGCACCCCGCTGCGCTACATGGACAAGCCCAGCAAGGACGGCGCGTCCAAGGACTACTGGGACTCCGGCCTCGGCGGCGTCGACGTGCACTACTCCTCGGGCCCGGCCAACCACTTCTTCTTCCTGCTGGCCGAGGGCAGCGGCGCGCGGACGGTGGACGGGGTGGAGTACGACTCCCCGACCTCCGACGGCTCCACCGTCACCGGCATCGGCCGCGCCAAGGCGCTGCAGATCTGGTACAAGGCGCTGACCGCGTACATGACCTCGACGACCGACTACGCCGACGCCCGCGCGGCGACCCTGAGCGCGGCGTCCGACCTGTACGGCGCCGACAGCACCGAGTACAAGACGGTGGGCGCGGCCTGGACCGCGATCAACGTGAACTGACCCGGAGGGGACAGCGGCGGCAACACGGCGGGGCGGCACCCGGAACCAGCGGTTCCCGGGTGCCGCCCTACTCTTGGGACCCATGTCCTTCACGTACGACGACGTCGGCGCCACCCGCGAGCAGGGCCACTGCCCGCCCGGCTTCCGCCCCCTGCACGTACGCACCCGCCTCGGGGAGGGCGAACCGGTGTTCCGGCGGGCGGTCGAGGCCGTGCTCACCTGGGAGATGCACCGGGAGATGGGCGTCGGCATCGACGCGAGCGCGGAGCGTGCCGCGCCCGGCGTCGACGTCACCGTCACCCTCGCCGGCATGATCAAGGCGCCCTGCCGGGTGGTGTGGACCCTGGAGGAGCCGCGCCGGGCCGGCTGGGCCTACGGCACGCTGCCCGGCCACCCCGAGTCCGGCGAGGAGGCCTTCGTGGTGGACCGCACGGGGGACGGCACCGTGTGGCTGACCGTGTCCGCCTTCAGCCGCCCCGCCAAGTGGTACGCGAAGGCCGGCGGACCGGCGGCCCGCGCCTTCCAGCACGCCTACGCCCGCCGGTGCGGCACCGTCCTGCGGAGGCTGAGCGGCGGCGACGAGCAGGACTGAGTCCGTCCGCCGTCCACCGCCCCGCCGCGGCCTCACCGCATCAGCAGCCCCGCCGCCTCCACCAGGTCGCCCGAGGGCACCGCGACCAGACCGGTCTCCACTCCGGACGCCAGCAGCCGGTGCGCGGGCAGGACCCGGACCGTGTAGCCGAAGGGACCGGTGCGGTCCAGGGCGAGCGGGCCCTCGTACACCCAGCGGCCCTCCAGGTCGGGGCCGCCCACCGGCTTCAGCGGCACCTTCGCCGCGTCGGTGATCCGGTCCTCGGAGTCCACCCGGCCGGAGACCGCCTGCACCTCCACGTCCTCCGGCGCGAGGTCGCCGAGTTTCACCCGCACCCGCAGCGCGAGGGTGGTGCCCAGCTCGGCGCTGGCGGACGCGGCGGACGTCTCCACGTGGTCGACGCTCACCCCGGACCAGGCCGCCCGTACCCGCGCCTTCCACTCGGCGAGCCCGCGCGCGGAGTCCGGGTCCATCGCGCGGTGCGCCTCGGCGGCCGGGGCGTAGAGCCGCTCGACGTACTCGCGCACCATGCGGCCGGCCAGCACCTTCGGGCCCAGCAGGCTGAGGGTCCTGCGCACCATCTCCAGCCACCGGTCGGGCAGCCCGCTCGCGCCCCGCTCGTAGAAGCGCGGGGTGATCCGCTGCTCCAGCAGGTCGTAGAGGGCGTTGGCCTCTACGGCGTCGCGCCGGTCGGGATCGGTGCCGACGCCGTCGGCGGTGGGGATCGCCCAGCCGAAGTCCGGCTGGTACCACTCGTCCCACCAGCCGTCGAGGACCGACAGGTTGAGGCAGCCGTTGAGCGCCGCCTTCATGCCGGAGGTGCCGCACGCCTCCAGCGGCCGCAGCGGGTTGTTCAACCAGATGTCGCAGCCGGGGTAGAGCTTCTGCGCCATCGCCATGCCGTAGTCCGGCAGGAACACGATGCGGTGGCGCACCCGCGGGTCGTCCGCGAACCGCACCAGCTCCTGCACCAGCCGCTTGCCGCCGTCGTCCGCCGGGTGCGCCTTGCCCGCGACGACGATCTGGACCGGCCGCTCGGGGTGCAGCAGCAGCTCCGTCAGCCGGTCCCGGTCGCGCAGCATCAGCGTGAGCCGCTTGTACGACGGGACGCGCCGCGCGAAGCCGATGGTGAGCACGTCCGGGTCGAGGACGTCGTCGATCCAGCCCAGCTCGGCCGTACCGGCGCCGCGCTGCCGCCAGGAGGCGCGCAGCCGCTCGCGCACCTCCTCGACGAGCTGGGCGCGCAGGGTGCGGCGCAGGTCCCAGATGTCCTGGTCGGGGATGTCGGCGACGGAGTCCCAGCGGTCCGAGCCGCCGACGGCCAGCGCGTCCTCGGCCCGCTGCACACCGATCTGCCGGGCGCCGAGCCGGAACACCTCGGGTGCCACCCAGGTGGGCGCGTGCACTCCGTTGGTGACGGAGGTGATCGGCACCTCGTCGGCGTCGAAGCCGGGCCACAGTCCGGCGAACATGCCCCGGCTGACCCCGCCGTGCAGCAGGGAGACGCCGTTGGCGCGCTGGGCGAGCCTGAGGCCCATCACGGCCATGTTGAAGAGGTTCGGCTCGCCGCCGGGGTAGGTCTCCATGCCGAGCCTGAGGACGCGTTCGACGTCGATGCGCGGGAGTTCGGAGTCGGGGCCGAAGTGGCGGGCGACCAGCTCGCGGTCGAAGCGGTCGATGCCGGCCGGGACCGGGGTGTGGGTGGTGAAGACGGTGCCGGCCCGCACCGCTTCGAGGGCGGCTCCGAACTCCAGCCCTTCGTCGCACAGTTCGGCGATGCGTTCCAGGCCCAGGAAGCCGGCGTGGCCCTCGTTGGTGTGGAACACCTCCGGCGCGGCGTGGCCGGTGAGCCGGCAGTACGTGCGCACCGCCCGGACACCTCCTATGCCGAGCAGCATCTCCTGGAGGAGGCGGTGCTCGCTGCCGCCGCCGTAGAGCCGGTCGGTGACGCCGCGTTCGCCGTGGTCGTTCTCCTCGACGTCCGAGTCGAGGAGCAGCAGCGGCACCCGGCCGACCTGGGCCAGCCAGATGCGGGCCCGCAACTCCCGGCCGCCGGGCAGCGCCAGGGCGACGTGGGCGGGGGTGCCGTCGCTCTCCTTGAGCGGGGCCAGGGGCAGCTCGTGGGGGTCGAGGACGGGGTAGTGCTCCTGCTGCCAGCCGTCCCGGGAGAGGGACTGGCGGAAGTAGCCGTGGCGGTAGAGCAGGCCCACGCCGACGAGTGGCACACCCAGGTCGCTGGCCGCTTTGAGGTGGTCGCCGGCCAGGATGCCGAGGCCGCCGGAGTACTGGGGCAGCGCGGCGGTGATGCCGAACTCGGGCGAGAAGTAGGCCACGGCGGCCGGGAGCCGGCCCGGCTGGGCCTGGTACCAGCGGTCGCCGGTCATGTAGTGGTCGAGGTCGTCGGACACCGCGGTCAGCCGGCGCAGGAAGCGCCGGTCCTCGGCCAGCTCCGCCAGGCGCGCGGGCGGCACGGTGCCGAGCAGCCGCACCGGGTCACGGCCGGACGCGGTCCAGCACTCGGGGTCGACGGACTGGAAGAGGTCGCGGGTCTCCGGATGCCAGGACCAGCGCAGATTCCGGGCCAGATCACTGAGCGGCCGGAGGGGGTCGGGGAGTACGGGACGGACGGTCAGTCGACGAATCGCCTTCACCCGGACGACGTTACCGCGCGATGTGTCCCTCGCTGGGGCCTTCGCCCTGATGCGCCGGACAGATCGGACGCGCACGGCGTGTCGATATGGCCGGATCTTTCCGCGTCGGCCTTCTTGTGACAGTTCGGCCCGCACGGAAAGCTGCACATGTCGCGACGCACGCTGATTGCGGGAGCGTCAGCCGGGAAAGCGACGGTCAGATCGCCGTGTGTGTCGCGTTGTCGACATACGCGCGAGTAGTTAACAAAGTGCCGGATTGCCCACCGGAAGAGTGTGGGAAGGCTCCTGCGGTACGCCCCGCACGCACCTCGCAGGACCCACCTCCCCAGAAGTCATCCGCCCAACCAGTTGACGCGGACAGGAGCGGTCATGCCCGCCACGCACCACTCGTCAGCATCCCCCGCGGAGAACACCACCGTCGTCGGGCGCATCCCCGTCCTGGACGTCCGTCCGGTCGTCCAACGCGGGCGCAGACCGGCCAAGGCCGTCACCGGTGAGTCCTTCGAGGTCTCCGCCACCGTGTTCCGCGAGGGACACGACGCGGTCGCCGCCAACGTCGTCCTGAGAGATCCACGGGGCCGGCCGGGACCCTGGACGCCGATGCGGGAGCTGGCCCCGGGCACCGACCGCTGGGGCGCCACCGTCACCGCGGGCGGGACCGGCCTGTGGTCGTACACCGTGGAGGCGTGGAGCGATCCGGTCACCACCTGGCGGCACGCCGCGCGCATCAAGATCCCGGCGGGGATGGACACGGACCTGGTCCTGGAGGAGGGCGCCCGGCTGTACGAGCGGGCCGCCGCCGAGGTGCCCGGGAGCGAGGACCGGCGCGAGCTGCTGGCCGCCGTCGACGCGCTGCGGGACGAGAGCAGGCCCGCCGCGTCCCGGCTGGCGGCGGCGTTGACGCCGGAGGTGGACGCGGTCCTGGCCCGCCACCCGCTGCGCGAGCTGGTCACCTCCTCCGAGCCGCTGCCCCTG
>NZ_JBVJEA010000028.1:0-39707 GCF_055581985.1 Streptomyces sp. NPDC042336
TGTCGTAGCCGAACAGGAAACCGCCCATCGCGGCCGCCGCCGCGATGAAGATGACGTGCCCGAGATGATCGGGATGAGCCGTCCTGGCTCCTGAATTGGGTGCCTGCGATGTGCTGGCCACGTGTACTCCTCGGGCTACCGGCAACGCTGCCGGGGCGGTTCTCTCTTCGAGGTACCGACGAAGGGACCTGAAGGTAAAAGCAACGTTGCAGAGACTATGCCTTCAAGTTTCGAAGTCAATAGGACGACAGCTGTGAGTTTGGGAATGCTTTGAGCGTGTTGGAGCAGGACACACGTTCAAGAGTTGAAGCAGAGGAGGTGGGAGCTAACGCAGCCGCTGGCTGATGACCTTCGACACACCGTCGCCCTGCATGGACACGCCGTAGAGCGCGTCGGCGACCTCCATCGTGCGCTTCTGGTGCGTGATGACGATCAGCTGCGAGGCCTCCTGCAGCTCCTGCATGATCCGGATCAGCCGCTGCAGGTTGGTGTCGTCGAGCGCCGCCTCGACCTCGTCCATCACGTAGAACGGACTCGGCCGCGCCTTGAAGATCGACACCAGCATCGCCACCGCGGTCAGGGAGCGCTCCCCGCCGGAGAGCAACGAGAGGCGCTTGACCTTCTTGCCCGGCGGCCGGGCCTCGACATCCACGCCCGTGGTGAGCATGTTGTCGGGATCGGTCAGGATCAGCCGCCCCTCCCCTCCCGGGAAGAGCCGCCCGAAGACGCCCTCGAACTCCCGGGCGGTGTCCCGGAAGGCCTCGGTGAAGACCTGTTCGACGCGCTCGTCGACCTCCTTGACGACCTGGAGCAGGTCGGCGCGGGTCTTCTTCAGGTCCTCCAGCTGCTCACTGAGGAACTGGTGCCGCTCCTCCAGCGCCGCGAATTCCTCCAGGGCCAGCGGGTTGACCTTGCCGAGCTGCTGGTAGGCGCGCTCGGCGGCCTTCAGCCGCTTCTCCTGCTCGGAGCGGACGAACGGGCGGGGGCGGTTGCGCGGGTGCTCGGGGTCCTCCGGGAGCACCTCGCCCTCGGCGGGGGGCGAGGGCGGCACCTCTTGATGGGGGCCGTACTCGGCCGCGAGCCCCGCCGGTTCCACACCGAGTTCCTCCAGCGCCTTGGTCTCCAGCTGCTCGATGCGCAGCCGCTTCTCGGCGCCGAGTACCTCGCCCCGGTGAACTGAATCCGTCAACTTGTCCAGCTCCGCCTTGAGGTCGCGCCCGGCGGTGCGCGCAGCGGTCAGCTCCTGCTCGCGCCGGGCCTTGGCCGCCTCGGCGAGGGTGCGCTCCTCGTCGGCGCGGGCCAGCGAGACCTCGACGTGGGCGAGCAGCTGCCGGGCCCCGGCGGCGACCGCCTCGGCGACGGCCACCTCGTGCCGCAGCCTGGCCCGCCGCTGCTCGGCACGCGCGCGTGCCTCGCGTTCGGCGCGGGCGGCCCGGTCCAGGGAGTCGGCCCGTCCGGCCAGCCCCTTGACCCGCTCCTCGTGGGTACGGACCTGGAGACGGGCCTCCATCTCGGTCTGGCGGGCGTTGGCACCGTCGGCGGCCAGCCGGTCGCGCACCGAGGTGTCGGGCTCCTCCTCGACCGGCATCTCCTCCGCCACGGCCAGCCGCTCGGCCAGTTCCTCGACCTCCATGAGCGCCTTGTCCAGCGCCTCCTGCGCCCGGGCCGCCGCGGCGGCGGACCGTTCCGCCTCCCCGGCGGCGCCGCGTGCCTGTCCCGCGAGCCGGCCCAGCTGCTGGGCGACGGACGACTTCTCCCGGTCGGCGGCCCGGCGCCGCTCCCCCAGCTCCTCGACGAGCACGGCGCACTCCCGGCGCCGTGCGGCGGCCGCGTCCTGCGCCGCGGCCAGCTCCTCGCACCGCACGCCCAGCTCCGCCAGCTCGGTCGCGGCCTGGTCCACGGAGGCCTGCACCTCCAGGAGGCTGGGCGCCCCGGCGGACCCGCCCTGCGCGAAGTGGGCGCCCAGCAGGTCGCCCTCGGCGGTGACGGCGGTCAGCCCGGGGCGGGCGTAGACCAGGTCCTCGGCGTCCTCCAGGGTGGCCACGACGACGATCCCGCGCAGCAGCCGCCGTACGGCGGGCATGAGGTCCGCCGGTCCGTGGACCAGGTCGGCGGCGTACGGCGGTCCGTCGCCGCGCGGCTCGTGGGGTACGTCGTCGGGGGCGCCGGCGAGCAGCAGGGCGGCCCGGCCCGCGTCCTGCTTGCGCAGCAGGCGGATCGCGTCGGCGGCGGCCGCCGGGGAGGTCACCGCGAGGGCGTCGGCGGCGGCGCCGAAGGCGGTGGCCAGGGCGGTCTCGTGGCCCGGGGTCACGGTGAGGAGTCCGGCGGCGGGACCGAGCAGGCCGGTCAGCCGGTCCTTGGCGGCGAGCAGCGTGCCGGTGCCGTCCTTGCGGCGCAGGCCCAGGGCCAGGGCCTCGTGCCGGGCCTGCGTGGCGGCGCGCTCGCGTTCGGCGGCGGTGGCCGACTCGCGGGCGGCAGCGAGAGCGGCCTCCGCCTCGGCCAGCTGCCGCTTGGCGGCCTCGTGCCGGTCGGCGAGTTCCTGGTCGTCGGCGTCGAGTCCGTCGACCTCGGCCTGGAGGGTCTCGTACTCCTCCTGCGCGGCGGCGGCCCGCTCCCTCGACTCGTCGCGGGCTTCGGCCAGGCGTTCGATCTCGGCCTGGGCGGAGGCGGCGCGGGACCGGGCGGCGCCGACCTGGCCGCTCAGCCGGGCCAGGCCCTCGCGGCGGTCGGCGATGGCGCGGGCGGCGTCCTTGAGACGGCGCTCCTCCACGGCCAGTTCGCGTTCGAGGTCGGCGCGGTGGGCGACCGTGTCCTCCAGGGCGTGTTCGGCCGCCTCCAGGGCCGCTTCCAGTTCCGCCTCCTGCTCGCGGACGCGGGCGGCCTCGCGCTCCAGTTCCTCCGGGTCGCGGCCCCGGCGCTCCTCGGGCGGCGCGGAGGTGGCGCTCTTGACGCGCGCGTCGGCCAGCGAAATCGTGCCGCGCACGCGTTCGGCGAGCTGGGACAGCTCGTACCAGGTCTGCTGGGCACGCTGGAGGCGCGGGGTGAGCCGGCGCACCTCGTCCTCCAGATCCGCCTCGCGGCGCAGCGCACGGCCCAGCTCCTGCTCGGCGGCCTCCCTGCGTTCCTTGAGCGCGGCCTCGTCGGCGATCTCGGCCTGGAGCGCCTCGCGCATCCGCACCAGGTCGTCGGCGAGGAGCCGGAGCCGGGCGTCGCGGAGGTCGGCCTGGATGACGGCGGCCCTGCGGGCGACCGCCGCCTGCCGGCCGAGGGGCTTGAGCTGGCGCCGCAGTTCGTCGGTGAGGTCCTGGACGCGGGCGAGGTTGGCCTGCATCGCGTCCAGTTTCCTGAGCGCCTTCTCCTTGCGCTTGCGGTGCTTGAGGACGCCGGCGGCCTCCTCGATGAAGGCCCGGCGTCCCATCGGGTCGGCGTGCAGGACGGAGTCGAGCTGCCCCTGGCCGACGATGACGTGCATCTCGCGGCCGATGCCGGAGTCGGAGAGGAGCTCCTGGATGTCGAGGAGGCGGCAGGTGTCGCCGTTGATCTGGTACTCGCTGCCGCCGTTGCGGAACATGATCCGCGTGATGGTGACCTCGGCGTACTCGATGGGCAGGGCGCCGTCGGAGTTGTCGATGGTCAGCGACACCTCGGCCCGGCCGAGCGGGGGGCGGCCGGTGGTGCCGGCGAAGATGACGTCCTCCATCTTGCCGCCGCGCAGCGACTTGGCGCCCTGTTCGCCCATGACCCAGCTGAGCGCGTCCACGACGTTGGACTTGCCCGAGCCGTTCGGGCCGACGACACAGGTGATGCCCGGCTCGAACCGGAGCGTGGTCGCCGAGGCGAACGACTTGAACCCTCGGAGGGTCAGGGCCTTCAGGTGCACGCCGTCGGACTTTACCTCTCGGGTGTGTCTCACTCCACGAACCGGTGAACCGACGCGGTTTCACCGGTGAACGTGCAGGGCACATCAGACGTTGAAGAGGGTGAAAGGTTGCGCGGGGACGGACATACGGCGGGCGGGACAGGGGGCGGAAAGAAAGAAGGGACGCCGAAGCGTCCCTTGCAGACTCAGACACCCGAGCGGTTGTACGGGCGGGCACAACCACTGCTGTGCCGTGGTGGAGCGATGCAGTGATCAGGTGAGCGCAGGCTCCGCCTGGTGTGCGTCAACGCTCTCCATGCTCTCCATGATCCTGTCGTGAGAAGCGGCAGCCGCCAACGCGTCGTTCTCCGCCTGGATTCGTCCGAGCTCGGATTCCAGGTCCTGGACGCGCTGCTGGAGCCGTCGCATCTCGGCGAGGAGTCGAGGGTCGGAGCCGCCGACGTAACCGAGAAGCGCCTTTGCCATGATGGATGGTCCTCCACAATGAGTGACGACCGAAGCGGTGTGGGTCGTGAGGGAATCGCACCCGCGGTGCTTGGCACTTTGGAGTTTTTACTGCCGTTCAACCATGCCAAACAGCTAAGGTGCGCGGGGCTTTCAGCGTCTCACCAAAAAGTTTGACGGTCAACACGATCACGCCCCGTACTGGCGGGCGCCCGGGGGCATGCGGCCGGGATACGGCGACGCTGCGACTCCTGCGGGCCCCTCGGGGCGTGGCGATCATTGTGCGTGCGGAGCCTGCCACGAGCGGCCGCCCTTGGCAACTACCTGCCCGTTTTCGCCCGGGCCGCCCCTGCGGGGAGGGTCGCCCCGGGCGCCAGCGGACCCTCACGCGCAGCGCCGTCAGCGGATGGCGAAGCCGTCATAGCCCCCGCGGGGTGTGTCCCAGATCTCGGTGACTCCGTCCACGCGTCCGGGCGTGTCGTCACCGCGCAGCCACGCGAGCAGGCCCTCGCAGCGCTCGCGCGGGCCCTCCGCGACGACCTGGACGCGGCCGTCGCCCAAATTGAGAGCAAAACCACTCATCCCGCCGAGTTCCAGCGCCCTGGCCCGCGTGAACCAGCGGAATCCCACGCCCTGGACCTGTCCGCGCACCCACGCGACCAGTCGTACATCCTCGCTCATGACTGCAACCTAACCAGTCAATGTCTCGCGGGACACTTCAGCCCCTGGCGCCATGCGGTACCGTCCCGACCCAGTGAATCTCACTTGAAACTCACTCGATCGTGTGAGTTCCGTGTTGATCGTGAGCACAGTCGACCGCGAGGGCACGCCCAGCGCGAGGACGAGGACGAGGAAGGCCAGGACATGGGACGCCACCGACGCTCCGCCGCCGGCCGCGCCGCCACGGGCCGCGCCGCGGGGGGCCGTCAGACGGACGGCACGGCGGGACGGGGCCACGATCCGCTGGCGCCGGACGCGGGCGAGGCCCCCACGATGGGAATCGCCCCCTATCTGAACCCCGAGGCCTACGCCGAGGTCCGCGCCAAGAGCGACGCCTACCTGTTCGCGGACGGCCCGGACGGCGAGGGCCCGCAGGCCGGCCGCACCGTCGCCTTCCCCAGTGGCGGGTACACGCCCGACGGCGGCTCGGTCCCCGGCGCGGCGCGACGGCGCCGCCGGAAGAAGGGTGCCACTCCGGTCCGCACCGGTCTGCTCGGCGTGTCCGCCGCGGTCGCCCTCGGCACGGTGGCGGTGGCCACCGGCGCGGTGCCCGGCCTCGACAACTACCGGCTCGGCGGCGGCAGCGGCGGGGGCGACCGGGTCCACGCCCAGGACGTCCCGACGAACAGCCCGTCCCAGCAGGGCGGCACCTCGGGCAGCGCCGACACCGGCCGGGGCGACGACGCCGCCACGAGCCGCGGCACCGACCGCTCCTCCTCTCCCTCCCGGTCCGCCCAGTCCCCGTCGCAGGAGGAGTCCGCCGAGGGCTCCCCGTCCTCCTCGCCGTCCTCGGCCTCCCCCTCCACCTCGGCACCGGCGGCCTCCAAGCCCGCGGCCCCGGCCGGGACACCGTCGAAGACCAGGAAGCCGAAGACGACGCCGAGCGCGAAGCCGAAGCCCACGCCCTCGCGCCCGGCCGCCCAGAAACCCGCGAAGCCCAGCACGCCCCCCGCTGTCTCCGAGCAGGCCGTCGCGCAGGCGCAGGTGCTCAAGCTGGTCAACGACGAACGGGCCAAGGTGGGCTGCAGCCCGGTGGCCGCGAACAGCGCCCTGCGGGAACTGGCCGAGGACTTCAGCCAGGCCATGGCGACCCAGGGCTTCTTCGACCACACCGACCCCAGCGGCGCGACCCCCTGGGACCGGGCAGCGGCAGCGGGCATATCCGGTCTCGGAGGCGAGAACATAGCCCGCGGCCAGGCCGACGCCCAGGCCGTGATGGACGCCTGGATGAACAGCCCCGACCACCGGGCCAACATCCTGAACTGCGACTTCAAGACCCTGGGAGTCGGCGTCCACTTCGGCTCCGGCGGCCCTTGGTGGACCCAGGACTTCGGCTATTGAGATAACCGCAGGTCAGAGGGCTAGGCGCCCTCGTGGGCCGTGTCGGGGCCGTCAGCGGCAGGGCCCCCGTCCGAGAAGACGCGGTCGACAGCGGCCCGGGTCCGGGTCCCGCTCGACGGCATCAGGTGCGTGTACGTCCGCAGCGTGAAGCCGGGATCGTGGTGCCCCAAGTACTCGCTGAGAGCCTTGATGCTCTCGCCCGCGTCCAGCAGGACCGAGGCGTAGAAGTGCCGCAAGGCGTGCATGCCGTTGTCCCGACCGGTCTCTACACTCGCTGCCCGAAGTGCCGGCCGCCAGACGCGATCGTTGAAGCGATTCCGGTCGAGCGGCAGCCCGGTGGGACCGGTGAAGATGAGCGATGCCGTGACCGGCGGACCGTCGAGGTTCTTCCAGGGAAGCGTGATCCGCGTCGCGGGGTGGCGCTTGAGGTGAGCGGCCAGGGCGAAGGCGACGGACTGAGGCAGAGGAACGTCACGCTCCTTGCCACCCTTCGGTGGAGCGAACACCGGCCTGTGCAGACGCAGTAGCTTGACCTGCCGGACGACGTGGACCACTCCCCCGAGGAAGTCGACGTCTTCCACGGCCAGGCCGAAGACCTCCCCTTGACGCAAGCCGCATCCGGCAGCGACGTTGACGAGCGCCTGATAGCGGTCCGGCAGGGCCGAGCGCACATCCATGATCCGCTCAGCAGGCCACGGCTTGACCTTGCGAGGCTCCAGACGCGGCGCACGCACGGACCGAGCGCTACACGGGTTGGCGCGGATGATCCGGTCTTCCACGGCGGAGGTGAACACCGTCGACACGTGGGCGAAGATGCCGCGTCGGTACCCGGCGGAGAGCCCACGGTCCTCCAGCGTCCGCAGCCAGACCCGCAGATGCGATGGTGTAAAGGAGGCCAGAGGCCGAGAGCCCAGGTACGGAATCGCGTGCAGGCGGAGACGGCTCTCCACCGACTCACGGGTCAGCGGGTCAGTGATCTGCGAGGCCATCCACTCAGTGGCGTACTGCTCGAACGTGACCTTGCCAGCCACGGGGTCCACGTAGTCGCCGCGCGACATGTCGGCCTCAATGTTGGCCAACCACTGTTCAGCCTTGCGCTTCTGCTTGTCAGGGAAGCTCTTGGACTTCTCGGAGCCGTCAGGGCCGACGTAGCGGGCGCGGTAGCGCAATCCGACGCCGAAGCGGTCGGTCTTGACCTTGACGGTCTTGCTGTCGGTGCCGGTCTCGACCTTGTACCAGCGGTCTTGCACGTGTCCGGCCATCAGGCGGCCCTCTCCATCTGGGACTCGACCCAGACGCGGACGTCTTCGGGGTCGAAGCGAAGGTGCCGGCCGACGCGGAAGCCGCGCGGTCCGGTCTGCTTGCGGCGCCACTGATAGACAGTCTCGACCGGGACACCGAGGAGGTCAGCCAGGTCGACCGGGGTCAGGTAGCGGTCGGGCAACGAGCGCTTCATGCCCACACCTCCATGTCGTCCATGTCAGGCAGGTCGGCGAGTGCTTCGCGTGCTGTCTCGCGGTTCAGGCGCAGCTCACGGGCGATCGATGCGGCCAGCCAGGATTCACCGGGGGTGTGGCCTTGTCCGGCGTAGGTCCAGTGGGCGAGTACGAGCGTGGAGCCCTCCGTGTCGTCGAGGTCTTCGGAGAGCCCGCGTTCGCGGCGTTCCTGGCGTGCGCGGTAGTCGGCGCGGACCTGGCGGAGGGCGCCGAGGGTGGTGGAGTACTGGCGGCTCTTGGTCGAGAAGTGCCCGCGGAAGCCGAGCATGTGAGCCCAGCGCGCCAGCAGGCGATCCGGGTAGGCGCCGTCCAGGTCCCAGCACGCTTCGATGAGCCGCCGGGTGTGCGCGGGCAGCGGCAGCTTGTCCAGCTCGGACAGCTCCCCGATCCGGCGGTCAACGGTGCCGGTGGTCTCGGCCGCCTTGGTGGCGTACTTGGCGACATAGGAAGCCACGGCCTGTTCCGTCAGCTCCTCGTGCCCGAGGGCGCCGATGGGCTGCACGTCGACCTGCTCACCCCACCGCAGCGTGCGGGCGGGGAACTCGCCGGACGCGGGGACCGGCACGGAAACCCGAGCAGCGGCAGCACGGATCGCGCCATCCAGGAGAGCGACCGTGGCCCACGCCGGCGGAGCGGTGTCGGGTCCGTCGGGTCCGTCGAGGCGCACCACGGCGTGGAAGTGGACGGAGCCGCGTTTCTGGAATTCGGCGACCTTGCCGAAGGAGACCCGGCACACCTCCTTCATGGCCGTCTGAGTGATCCCGGCGTGCGCGGCGATCTCGCGGCGCAGGTAGATGGTGAAGCGGCGCCACAGGTCGGAGGCGTAGTTGTTCCACAGCACCGCCCCCACGTAGTCGTACCGCTCCGGAGCGAGCGCCGTACCCAGCTCCGGCGCATCCTCGGCATGCGTGTGCCCGCAGCGGCAGCGCCCGGAGTCCGGCCGGTTGTGCACGGCCCCGAACGAGGGGGCGGTCAGGGTGGCGAAGACGCGGGGATGGTCCCGCACGGTGGCAGGCACGTCCTTGCGTTCGTCGCCCGTGATCCCGGAGCGGATCAGGTGGTAGGTGTCCCCGGCGTACGTCCAGGCGCAGGCCGGACAGCGGGAGGCACGGCGGTTCCCGCACGCGACCCGGAGGGCACCACCCGGCTCATGCTCGGTGCTGTAGGAGTAGAGCACGTCACCGGTCGCGCGGTCACGGGTGACGGTCTGGCCCATCAGGCGGATGGGGTGCGAGCAGCCGCCCGTGCGGCGAATCTGCTCCTGCCAGCGATCGAAGCCAGGCGAGTTCGCCACGCGCAACAGGTCAGCAAGGGTCACGGGGTCGGTGCCCATGGAGGCCGCAGCACCGGCCACGGCCTCCGGGGAAACGGGGAAGGCCGTCACGCGTACACCCGCCCCGGTGTCGGCATGAGCCCCTTGGGGTTGTGGCCAGGGCACGCCACCAGGGCCGAATCCGTCGGCTCATCCGGGTCGAAGCAGAACTCGGACCAGCCGGTACCGCCACAGAGGCAGGCCCCCTCGACCTGGACACGGCCGTTCCGCTCGCGAGCCGCTTCGCTCACCTCGATCATGAGGAGGGTGAGGGAGGCCAGACTCTCGGCGCGGTTCAGCCGGGCCGCCTGCGGGAAGCGCGCGTGGTGGGCCTTCTTCTGCTCGCTGGTCGCGACCTGGGACAGCATCCGGAAGCCACGCAGGAACGCGGCCGACTGGTAGAGGTCTTCCAGTCCCATCCGGAGGGCGCCCTGCACGATCCACGCCTCGACCTGCGCCTCGTCACCGCGCTTGTAGACGTACTTGGTGGGCTTGTCCGACGCGTACAGCGCCACCGCCCGTTCCGCGTTCGATAAGTCCCTAACGCATACGGCGGGAGTGGTCGGGGCAACGTGCTCAGCAACCAGAGTTGCGGGCATGATGGGACTTCCCTTCCAGGGAGCCAGGGGCGGCGGTTCTTCTTGGCGGTTGAGCGCCGCCCCTGGGCAAGGCTTAGTGGTGCCGGGATGGTCCGTACAGCAGGTACATCCCTAAGGTTCCCTAGGGCACCTTAGGGTGTCAAGGGGTACGCTAGGGATGTAGCCAACTGAGACGAGGAGATGACCCCCATGGCAGACCAGGCCGACAATCGAGCGCCCTATGCGCAGATTGCCGCCCACTACGCAGAACTGATCACATCCGGTGAACTCCAGCCGGGCACACTTCTGCCGAGCATCAAGAACCTGTCGCAGGAGTGGAGCGTCAGCACTGCGACTGCCGAGAAGGCCCTGCGGAAGCTGCGCAACGAGGGCCTTGTCAGGGGCATCCATGGCATCGGAACCGAGGTCTTGGACCGTCCCGCTCCTATGTCCTCCGGGTCTCAGCGCCAGGACCGAGGTCGCCGCACCGGGTCCAGTTGGGGAACCGGCGAACGGTCCGACTCGCATCAGGCTTCGGTGGTGCCGGCGCCCGCGGAAGTGGCCCAGGCACTGGACCTCAAGCCCGGCTCGAACGTGATCCGACGCAGCCGGGTCTACCGCGACCGACACGGCATCGTCGCGCACTCCACGTCATGGATTCCCGCCCGGTACGGAGAGCTGATCCCTCAGCTCACGAGCAGCGAGCGACTTACCGGAGGAACCTCCCTGCAACTCATCGCGCAGGCAACCGGCCGCCCGATCACGCACCGGTTCGACACCGCGTCGGCTCGGCTGCTCACTCCGGATGACGCGAAGCTGTTGGAGCTGGACCCCGAGAAGGCCCCGCGGGACCCGGCAGTCGTCATGACTGCGAGGTTCGTCGACAGCGAAGGCGCAGTCGTTGAGTACGGCGTCGACCTCGGCGGCCCTGGGCGCACGTGGCAGACGGAATCGGAAGTCACTCAGTGAACCGCGCTCGCCAACCGTTCTGTGTCCTCATGGTGGGACTTCCCGGCTCAGGGAAGACGACTCTGGCCCGTGCTCTGACAGCACGAGGGTTCGTCAGGCTCTGCCCGGACGAGGAGATGTTCCGTCGTCATGGGGTGTACGGGGTCGACTTTCCCCGAGGGACGTTCCCGACCCTTGAGCGGCCGATCCTCGAAGAGACTGCCGTGCAGCTCCGCGAGGAACTCCAGGCCGGTCACGACGTGGTGGTCGACCACGGCTTCTGGACTCCGGAAGACCGGGCCCACTGGCGATCGATCGCTACCGAAGCTAGCGCGATTTCGGTGGTCGTCTACCTGGAGGCCAGCCACGAAGAGCTGTGGTCGCGCGTCAACAAGCGCAATGCTCGGCATGAGGACGATCCGAACTCGATCTACTTCGCCGAAAGCGACCTACTCCGCTACCGCAAGCGATTCGTCGCCCCGGAGCCCGGTGAACCGCACATCGTCTACAGCGGCGATCCTGAGGCCGTTCTCAAGACCCTGCAATCAGAGCAGACCAGCCCATAGCCCGAGACCGCAGGCACCCAGCCGACACAGGCACGAGTTACAGGTTTCTCTACCTCATCAAGCCCCGGCTGCGCTCCGCTCCGCCGGGCGCGCTTCCCGGCTCCGCTCCGGGCGCCGCTCCTGCCTTCGGCCCGCTCCGCCCGCGCTGCGCCGACGCGCGCCCTGATAAGGGTTGGCCGGCGGCATGAGGTCAGAACACGTCGTGGCTGGGGCGGTCGGCTCCACGGCTTTAGGCAGCCACTTTGGGGCGAGCCTCTAAGATCTTGGCCCCAACGTCGTGCTTTAACGGGCAGGTCCACAGACTGCCCGACTCGCCATCAGCTTACGGGGCCAAGATCACTCGCCCCAAAGCAGCTCCAGCCCAAAGCCGCTACGCCGACCTCTCGGTCTCCTGCCCCGCTCACCGAGTGACAAGTACGAAGGTCGCGCCCCACCAACATCCTGCGTACGCAGGAACCTGGCCCCCACCAGGCAGTGATTGCGAGCCTATCGCCAGCCACACTCAAAGCAAGGAAAGCCCACCTAGTCGCACAGGCTTCCCGGCGAGAGCGACAAGGTGGGCGCGAACCGAAGGAGGCTCAACATGAGTGTTGCTGCACGACCATGGGACTTGTCAAACCCTGAACGCAAACTCGTAGTGATCACGGTCGTGATCGTGCTGGTGATCCTTTGGAGCGACGCTGCCCGGGTGCTCGGACAGACACTCGAGATCATTGCTCTTCTTTCCGCGTCCTTCACGATGCACGTACAGCGACGGAGTACAGCAACCTCATCGATCTTTGCTTGCTCCGCAAGCACTCTGCCAACCGGCTGATGAGGTAAACGACCCTCAGCGAGCCACCTGCCCGTAGTTCGCATCGAAGGGCAACACCATGACACCCCCGCCCGGGCCGTCTCTGGGCCGTGCGGGGGTGCTCAACGACGACCAACGCTGACAACAACCGACAGCTAAGTCGCAGGTCGCAGCGTTGATCGATTACGTGGCCGCAGGTCAAAGGCCCGACCCCGCACTTCTTCGGCTACTGACCACCCCGGACGGCGCTGCGACGGGGCCGGCTCCGGCGCTGTCCCCCGCTCAGCGCGACCTGCGGGGCAGCGCTGTGCTCGCGTACGCTGTAGGCATGTCGACCACGCAGGAGCGCACGGCGGAGCAGGATCTGCCGTACGACGTGTTCTCGCGGGCCTGTCCCTCGCGCGGCACCCTGGAGCACGTCACGGGGCGCTGGGGCGGGCTGACGCTCGGCGCGCTGTACGAGAGTTCCCTCCGGTTCAACGAGCTGCGGCGCCGGGTGGACGGCGTCAGCGAGAAGATGCTGGCCCAGACCCTGCACGCGCTGGAGCGCGACGGGCTGGTGCACCGGGAGGCCCAGCCGACCAACCCGCCTCGGGTGGACTACGAGCTGACGCCGCTCGGGCGCGAGGTGGCCGAGCGGCTGAGGGCGCTCATCCAGTGCCTGGAGGGCCGGATGGACGAGGTGCTGGCATCGCGCGAGCGCTACGACGCGCAGCGGATGCCTACGGCGTGATCCTCGGCGCCCGCTGGCACTTCGGACAGAAGTAGCTGGAGCGGTTCATCCACGGCCGGCGGCGCATCGGTGTGCCGCAGCGCCGGCAGGGCAGGCCCTCGCGGCCGTACGCGTCGAGCGAGCGGTCGAAGTAACCGGACTCTCCGTTGACGTTGACGTACAGGCTGTCGAAGCTGGTGCCGCCGACGGCGAGGGCGGCGTTCATGACGTCCCGGACGTGGCCGAGGAGTTCGGTGGTGCGGGGGCGGGTGAGGGTCGCCGTGGGGCGTTCGTAGTGCAGACGCGCGCGCCACAGGGCCTCGTCGGCGTAGATGTTGCCGACGCCGCTGATCAGTGACTGGTCGAGCAGGGCCCGTTTGACCGTGGTGCGCTTGCGGCGCAGGGCGCGGTGGAACGCCTCGTCGTCGAAGAGCGGGTCCAGCGGGTCGCGGGCGATGTGCGCGATGACGTCGGGCAGTCCGTCGGGGGTGGTCTCGTGCAGCGAGAGGCCGCCGAAGGTGCGCTGGTCGACGAAGCGGAGTTCGGTGCCGAGGGCGTCGGCGAAGCGGACGCGGATGCGCAGGTGCTTCTCGGCGGGTGTCTCGTGCGGCTGGACCAGGAGCTGGCCGCTCATGCCGAGGTGGGCGAGGACCGCCTGGTCGGTGTCCTCCAGGGGCAGCCACAGGTATTTGCCGCGGCGGCTGGGTGTGCCGACCCGATGGCCCTCGATGCGGTGGGCGAAGTCGTCGGGTCCGGCGAGGTGCCGGCGTACCGCGCGCGGGTGCAGTACCTCGGCGTCGGCGACGGTCCGGTGGGCGACCCAGCGCTCCAGGCCGCGCCGTACGACCTCTACCTCGGGCAACTCGGGCATGGCTTCCCCTCGGATGGGCCGGTGGGCCGGGCTGGTGGACGGGCGACGAGCCGAACGCCCGCCCCGGAGGCGGGGCGGGCGTTCGGACCGTGCGGTGGACGGTTCAGGCGGAGGCGGACGCCTCGTCGGTGTCCAGGTCGACGGCGTTCGCCGTCGCCTTGGCTCGCTCGTCCGCCGCGGCCCGGATGGACCGCCACGCGGATTCCGCGGCCTGCTGCTCCGCCTCCTTCTTGCTGCGGCCGGTGCCGGTGCCGTACGAGACGCCTCCGACGCGGGCGGCAGCAGTGAAGGTCTTCTCGTGGTCGGGGCCGGTCTCCGTGACCAGGTACTCGGGGACGCCGAGCCCTTCGGTCGCGGTGAGCTCCTGGAGGCTGGTCTTCCAGTCCAGGCCGGCACCGAGGTTGGAGGACTTCTCGATCAGCGGGTCGAACAGGCGGTGCACCAGTTCGGAGGCCGCGTCGAGGCCCTGGTCGAGATAGACCGCGCCGATCACCGCTTCGAGGGTGTCGGCGAGGATGGACGCCTTGTCCCGGCCGCCCGTGCCCTCTTCACCGCGGCCGAGCCGGATGAAGGAGCCGAGTTCGAGCCCACGGCCCACCTCCGCCAGCGCACGCGAGTTGACCACCGCGGCCCGCAACTTGGCCAGCTGGCCTTCGGGCAGGTCGGGGTGGGTGCGGTACAGCGTGTCCGTGACGACAAGGCCGAGGACGGAGTCACCGAGGAACTCCAGCCGCTCGTTCGTCGGCAGACCGCCGTTCTCGTACGCGTAGGAACGGTGGGTCAGTGCACGCACCAGAAGGGCGGACTCGAGCTGATAGCCGAGCCGCCCTTCCAGAAGCGTGTGGGACGAGGCCTGGGTGTCCGCCTTCTTCTTGGCGGGTGGGTCCGCCTTGGCGTCTTCCGCCTTCTTGGGGACTGACACAGTGCCTCTCACCAGCCGCTCAGACCTCGAGGACCTGGCGCTTGTTGTAAGTGCCGCAAGACGGGCACGCGATGTGCTGCTGCTTGGGCTCGTGGCAGCGCTCGCACGCAACCAGGGTGGGGACCGCAGCCTTCCACTGCGACCGGCGGTGGCGCGTGTTGCTGCGCGACATCTTCCGCTTCGGAACAGCCACGGCTACTTCTCCTGCTTCTCGGCGGCGTCCGCGGAGTCTGCCCCGTCGCCGCTCATCTCGTCCTTCTCGCCGTCTCCGAGTGAACCGGCGAGTCCCTGCAATGCCGCCCAACGGATGTCGACGGCGTCGTGGTGGTGGTCCGGGTCGTCCGACAGGCGCACTCCGCACTCGGAGCACAGGCCCTGGCAGTCTTCCTGGCACACCGGCTGCATCGGCAGTGCGAGCACCGCCGCGTCGCGCAGCACGGGTTCGAGGCCGATCAGTCCGTCCTCGACGAAGTACCTGTCCTCGTCGTCCTCGGCGTCGTCGCCCGGTTCCGCCACGGGGCGGCCACGGTCGTCGGCGTCAGGGTACGAGAACAGCTCCTGGAAGTCCGCTTCGAGCTGCTGCTCCAGCGGCTCCAGACACCTTACGCACTCCCCCTCGGCCCTGGCACGGGCGGTGCCTGTGACGAGCACCCCTTCCATGACCGACTCGAGCCGGAGATCGAGCTCCACCGGGGCGCCTTCCGGCACTCCGATGACTCCCTGGAGACCGAAGTCCTTGGGAGCGTCGACCGTGCGGGTCAGGCGCTGGAGCGCACCGGGCCGCCGTCCCAGCTCGTGCGTGTCGAACACGAGGGGGTCGCGGTGGTCGAGGCGCGCGTTCAGAACCATTCCTGCTTTCGGTCTTCGTGGGTTGGGGGTGCCGCCCTTCGGTGTTCCCGGGCAGCGGCGATCGCGGACGTACACGCGACCGAAGAGCCAGGATACTGGACCATTCGCTCTCGGCCCAATCCGGGCCGGGCACCCCCCTGCCGCTAGAGCCCGCGGCCCTGTTCGTACGCCCGCAGCTGCTCGGCGCTGATCATGCTGGTGTCGAAGAGGCTGGTCTCGTCGAGCGCCTGCGGCTGGGTCTGCGGGGCGTGCGGGGGCTGCTGCGGCTGCGGGGGCTGGACGTAGCCCTGCTGCGCCTCGTACGCCTGCTGCCCGCCGTCGTACTGGTAGGCGTACGGGTCGGCGCCCTGCTGCTGGTAGCCGTACGGGTCCTGCCCGCCGTCGTAGGTCTGCTGGTAGGCGGCGTACGGATCGGGCTGCTGGGATGCGTAGCCGTACGCCGGTTCCTGGGCCGGCATCTCCGGTACGGCCTGCGCCGGCACCTGGGCCGCCGCCGGCTCCGGCTCGCCGTACTGGGGCTGCCTGGGCTGCTCGGCGGCGGAGGGATCGGAGAGGCCCGCGAGGTAGTCGGCGTCGCTGGAGTGCTGGACGGTGGTCATGTCGTCCGCGAGGACGCCGAGGTCGTCGGTGGCGATCCGGCCGTGCAGCTTCTGGCGGCCTCGGCCGACCGCGTCCAGGGTCTTGGCCAGGACCGCCTCGAAGGCGCCGAGCTTGGTGTCGACGTAGGCGTCGGCGTCGCGGCGCAGGGTCTCCGGGTCGTGGCTGCGCTCGGGGGCGTCCTCGTCCTCGTAGCCGTTCTCGTCGAGGCCGGGTCCGGTGCCGAGGAGCTTCTCGCGGCCCCGGCCGACGGAGCCGAGGGTCTTGGTGAGGACGACCTCGAAGTTGGCGAGCTTGGAGTCCACGTAGTCGTCGGCCTCGGCGCGGATCTCCTCGGCCTCCTGGCGGGCCTCGGCGAGGATCCGGTCGGCCTCGGCCTGGGATCGGCGGGCGACCTCGGTGCCGGCGATCAGGGAGCCGCGCTCGGCGTGCGCGCTCTCGATGATCCGGTCGGCCTCCTGGCGGGCCTGCGCGACCATCTGCTCGCGGTCGCCGATCAGCTCCTGGGCCTGGGCGAGCGAACCGGGCAGCTGTGCGCGCAGCTCTTCCAGCATCGAGAGCAGTTCGGCGCGGTTGACCACGCACGAGGCCGACATGGGCATGGCGCGGGCGCCGGAGACCATCGCGGTGATCTCGTCGAGCTTGTTCTGCACGTCCACCGTGTGCTCGCCACTCTCTACAGCTGTGTTGGAGACGGACGGGACGACTGTACGACCCTGGGGTGTCCCGGGGACACCGGGTGACGGGTTGTCAGTCTCCGGGGGCCGTGGCGGTGGCCGTGCGACGGGGCGGTCAGCGGTTCCTCAGGCGCTCCGTGAGGGCGTCGAGGACCAGCGGCGGCACCAGGTGGGCGACGTCGCCGCCCCAGGTCGCGACCTCCTTGACCAGGGAGGACGACAGGAAGCTGTAGGTGGGGTTGGTGGGGATGAAGAGGGTCTCCACACCGGAGAGGCCGTTGTTCATCTGGGCCATCTGAAGCTCGTAGTCGAAGTCGCTGACCGCGCGCAGGCCCTTGACGATGGCGGGGATCTCGCGCTGCTTGCAGAAGTCGACGAGCAGACCGTGGAAGGACTCGACGCGGACGTTCCCGTACTCGGCGGTGACCTGGCGGATGAGGTCGATCCGCTCCTCGATCTCGAACAGGCCCTTCTTCGCCTGGTTGATCATCACGGCGACGTAGACCTCGTCATAGAGGCTGGAGGCCCGGGCGATGATGTCGAGGTGTCCGTTGGTGATCGGGTCGAACGACCCGGGACAGACGGCACGGCGCACTTGTGTTCCCTCGCTCTCCGGTCCGGTCATCGTGCGTCTTCGCACGTAGAGGCGGCGCGACCGTACCAAAACGTTCCCTCGCCGTAGCGACGGGCCCGGATCGCTTCGAAGCCGTGCGGCCAGCGGAATTCGCCGCCCCTGGTGCTGCGCTCCACGGTGACGAGCGCTTCCGCCCCGAGCCACCCCTCCGTACGGAGTGTGAGCAGGATCTCGCGAAGATCGTCGTCCGAGACGGCGTACGGCGGGTCCAGGAAGACGACGTCGTACGGCTCCTCCGGGGCCGGGGTGCGGATGATCTGTTCCGCTTTGCCCGCCCTGACCTCGGCGCCGGGCAGACCGAGGGACGTGACGTTCTCCCGGACCGTGCGGGCGGCACGGGCGTCGGCCTCGACGAGCAGGACGTGCCCCGCGCCCCGCGAGAGCGCCTCCAGGCCGACGGCGCCGGAACCCGCGTACAGGTCGAGGACCCGCTCGCCGTCCAGCGGGCCGCCGAGCAGGGACTGCCAGGTGGAGAACAGGCCCTCGCGCGCGCGGTCGGAGGTGGGACGGGTGCCGGTTCCCGGCGGGACGGCCAGTCGACGTCCGCCGGCCTTGCCGGCGATCACGCGGGTCATTTCTGGGTCCTTGTCGGTGTGCTCGGGTGGAGGGACGGTGTCCGCTGCCAGTCTCTCAGCCCTTCTCCAGGTACTGCTCCCGCTCCTCGTCCAGCAGTGCCTCCAGGGCCGTGCGCAGCCCCGGCAGACCGGTCAGCTCGGGGTCGGCGGCGACGACGGCCGCCGCCTCCTGCCTCGCCTCCGCGATGATCTCCTCGTCCTCGATGACGGCGAGCACGCGCAGGGAGGTGCGGGCGCCGGACTGGGCCTGGCCGAGCACGTCGCCCTCGCGGCGCTGTTCGAGGTCGATGCGGGAGAGCTCGAAGCCGTCGCGGGTGCTCGCGACCGCGTTCAGCCGCTGGCGGGCCGCGCTCGCCTCGGGCATCTCGCTGACCAGCAGGCACAGGCCGGGAGCGGAACCGCGCCCGACCCGGCCGCGCAGCTGGTGCAGCTGGGAGACGCCGAAGCGGTCGGCGTCCATGATCACCATCGCGGTGGCGTTGGGGACGTTCACGCCGACCTCGATGACAGTGGTGGCGACCAGGACGTCGGTCTCCCCGGCGGCGAAGCGGCGCATCACCGCGTCCTTGTCGTCGGGCTGCATCCTGCCGTGCAGGACCTCGACCCTGAGCCCTTGGAGTGGTCCCTTGGCCAGTCCCTCGGCGACGTCGAGGACGGCCAGCGGGGGGCGCTTGTCGGCATCGCCCCCGGGGGGCTGCCCGGACTGCTTGGCGCCCTTCTTCGGATCCTCGTCCTCGTCGCCGATGCGGGGGCAGACGACGTACGCCTGGTGGCCGTTGGAGACCTCCTCGCGGACCCGCTCCCAGGCGCGGGCGAGGAAGTGGGGTTTGTCGGCGGCCGGGACGACGTGGCTGGCGATCGGGGACCGGCCGGCCGGGAGCTGGTCAAGGACGGAGGTCTCCAGGTCGCCGAAGACGGTCATCGCGACGGTGCGCGGGATGGGCGTGGCGGTCATGACGAGCAGGTGCGGGGGCTGCTTGCCCTTGCCGCGCAGGGCGTCGCGCTGCTCGACGCCGAAGCGGTGCTGCTCGTCCACGACGACCAGGCCGAGGTCGTGGAACTGGACCTTGTCCTCGATCAGCGCGTGGGTGCCGATGACGATGCCCGCCTCGCCGGTGGCCAGGTCGAGCAGGGCGTGCCGGCGGGCGGCGGCGCCCATGGAGCCGGTCAGCAGCACGACCTTGGTGGCGTGCTCGGCGCCGCCCAGCATCCCGCCCTCGGCCAGCTCGCCCATCATCTCGACGACCGACCGGTGGTGCTGCTGGGCGAGCACCTCGGTGGGCGCCAGCATCACGGCCTGCCCGCCCGAGTCGACGACGGCGAGCATGGCGCGCAGGGCGACCAGGGTCTTGCCGCTGCCCACCTCGCCCTGGAGCAGCCGGTGCATCGGGTGGTCGGTGGCGAGGTCGTCGAAGATCTCCCGGGAGACCTTCTGCTGGCCGTCGGTGAGGGTGAAGGGGAGACGGTCGTCGAAGGCGGTGAGCAGCCCGTCGGCGCCGGGCTTCCTGGGGACGGCGGGGAGCTGGGTCTCGGCGTGGCGGCGGCGGGCGAGGGCCACTTGGAGGACGAAGGCCTCGTCCCACTTCAGGCGGGCGCGGGCGTCCTCGATGTCGGCCTTGGTGTGCGGGCGGTGGATCTTGAGGAGGGCCTCGGGCAGGGAGACCAGGCCCCGGCCCTCGCGCAGGGAGCCGGGGAGCGGGTCGACGGCCTCCTGGGCACTGGGCAGCACCGTCTGGATCGCCTTGGCGAGCTTCCAGGACTCCAGCTTGGCGGTGGCCGGGTAGAGGGGGATGAGGGCGCCCGCCCAGGACTCGACGGTCTCCTCGCCTTCGGTGTCACCGCGCAGCAACTCGTACGCCGGGTGGGCCAGTTGCAGTCGGCGGTTGAAGACGGAGACCTTGCCGGCGAACATCGCGCGGGTGCCCGGCAGCAGTTCCTTGTGGGGTTTGTGGACGCCGTTGCCGAAGAAGACCAGTTGGAGGCGGCCGCTGCCGTCCGTGATGGTGACTTCGAGGCGCTGTCCCTTGCCGCGCGGGGCCTTCGAGGAGGCGAAGGTGTGCAGCCGGGCGTCGGCGACCTGGGCGACCACGGTGACGTGCTCGTCCATGGGGAGGTCGGCGAGGTGGGTGAGCTGACCGCGCTCCTCGTATCTCCTGGGGTAGTGGTGGAGGAGGTCGCCGACGGTGTGCAGGCCGAGGTGCTCGGCCATCACCTTCGCGGTGGCGGGGCCGAGGACCTTCTTCAGGGGTTCTCGCAGTGCGGGCACGAGATCCATTGCACACCACGCCACTGACAACGGCCCAGGGGAGCGCCGTACCGGCCTCCTCCCGGCCCTCCTGGTCCGCCTGCCCCCCTTACTCCACGCCGACCAGCAGCAGGGCGCCCTGCCGGCCGCCCCGGTAGACCACCGTGTCGACAGCGAGGTAGGCCTCCCGGACGCGGGCCTCCAGGTGGTCGGCGACGGCCGGGGGCGCCTCGTCGCCGAGGACCAGGGTGACCAGCTCGCCGCCGGCCGACAGCATGCGGTCCAGGACGGTCGCGGCGACCTGTGCGACGTCCGCGCCGATCACGGCCACGTCGCCGTCGATGAGGCCGAGCACGTCACCGGCCTGGCAGATGCCGGCCGTGGTCCAGGACTGGCGCTCGGCGACGGTGACCTCGGCGTGCCGGGTGGCGCCGGCCGCCGAGGTCATCGCCACCACGTCCTCGTCGAAGCGCCGCTCGGGCTCGTGCACGGCGAGCGCGGCGATGCCCTGGACCGCGGAGCGGGTCGGGATGAGGGCGACGCGGATGCCCTCGGCGCGGGCCTGCTCGGCCGCGGCGGCGGCGGTGTGGCGCAGCTCGGCGTCGTTGGGCAGCAGCACCACCTCGCACGCGTGTGCCCGCCGGACGGCCTGGACCAGTTCACCGCTCGCGGGCGGTTCCCCGGGGCGCGCGAGGAGGGTGGTCGCGCCGGCCTCGGCGTACAGCGCCGCCAGCCCCTCCCCCGGGACGACGGCCACCACGGCGCGCTGGGTGCGCTCCCGGGGCGGGCGCTCGGCCTTGGTGGTGTGCGCGTCGTCGTGCCCGAAGTGGGTGATGCGGATCCGATGCGGCCGCCCGGCCTCGACGCCCGCCTCCACTGCGGCGCCCGCGTCGTCGACATGCACGTGGACGTTCCACAGGCCGTCGCCGCCGACGACGACGAGCGAGTCCCCGAGGGCGTCGAGCCGTTGCCGCAGGCGGGCCACGGCCGCGTCCCCGGCCTCCAGAAGGTAGATCACCTCGAACGCGGGACCGCTCCCGGCCAGGTCGGCGGCGTGCTCCTCCCGCGTGGTGTGCTCCTGGGCCGCCGCGCACCCGCCGACCACGCACCCGCCCGCGCGGTCCTCGCCGCCGTGCTCCGCGCGCGCGTGCGGCACCGCGGCCGGACCCGGCGCCCGGCCCGTGAACGTCTCCACCAGGGCCCCGAGGACCGTCACCAGTCCGTGCCCGCCCGCGTCGACCACTCCGGCGCGCTCCAGGACGGCCAGCTGACCCGGGGTGGCGGCGAGCGCCGCGCGGGCACCCTCGTAGGCGGCGCGGGCCACCTCGGCGCAGCCGCCCTCGGTGCCGCCGGCCGCGTCGGCGGCGGCCGAGGCGACGGTCAGCACGGTGCCCTCGACCGGGTGGGCCACGGCCTGCCGGGCGGATCCGGCGGCATGCCGCAGGGCCAGCCGCAGTCCGGCGCCTTCGGTGTGGGCGCAGTCACCCCGCGCGGCGAGCACCTGGGCCATGCCGCGCAGCAGCTGCGCGAGGATCGTGCCGGAGTTGCCCCGCGCGCCGATCAGCGCGCCGTGCGCCATGGCGCCCACGGCGTCGGCCAGCGAGGGCCCGTCGTCCGCGTCCCGGGGAGCCTCGCCCGCGTCCCGGCGTCCCTCGTCCACCTCGTGCGCCGCGAAGACGGCCTCCACGGCGGCGACGGCGGACTCGACGGTCAGGTAGAGGTTCGTGCCGGTGTCCCCGTCGGCGACGGGGTAGACGTTGATCGCGTCGATCTCCTCGCGCGCCTGCCCCAGCGCGCGCAGCGACAGACCGCACCAGGTACGCACCGCCAGAGCGTCGAAGAACCTCTGCGGTACCTGCGCCACCTGCGCCTCCCTGAGCTGCGGACGTGGCTGGCAGCGTAGACCTCGGGGACCCGGCCCACCGGAAGAGGGCCGGGACGGGCCCCTGAGCTGCCGTGGTAGTTTCGTTGTACGGGAGCAGCCGTTGTATGCTGCTCCGGTTGCCCGATCCCGATCGGGCTCTCCCCCTGGCACCGCCACTCAGATCCCGGACCGTTCGCGGCTTCGAGAGCTTGATCCCGGCATGCCGGGATCAACCGTAAGTGCATCTGAAGTCTTTGGAGTGACCCGTGGCTGCCAACTGCGACGTCTGCGGCAAGGGGCCGGGCTTCGGCAACAACATCTCGCACTCGCACCGCCGTACGTCCCGTCGCTGGAACCCGAACATCCAGCGTGTGCGTACCGTGGTGGGCGGGACGCCGAAGCGCGTGAACGCTTGCACCTCGTGCATCAAGGCCGGCAAGGTCTCGCGCTGACGCATCAGCTGAGCGCGCGGCCACTGCCTGGTCCGCTGTAGGGAGCCGGTCCACCTCGTGTGGGCCGGCTTTTTGCCGTGCCGGGATTCCCCGCCGTGCGGTCCCGTTCTCCGTGCTGTCCCCTCGTCCGTGCGGTCCTCCTTCTCCGTGCGGTCCTTCTCCGTCGTGCCAGAATCCCGGGAATGCGCTTCGGGATTCTCGGCCCCCTGGACATCCGCACCGACGACGGCACCCCCGTCGACCCCGGCGGCCCCCGGCCCCGCGCGCTGCTGACCCTCCTGCTCCTCGACGCCGGCCGCACGGTCCCCGCGGCCCGGCTGATCGACGGCCTGTACGGCGGTGAGCCGCCCGCCGGTGCCGCGAACGCCCTCCAGTCGCAGATCTCGCGCCTTCGCGTGCGGCTGGCTCCGCACACGTCCGTCGAGGGCGGCGGCGCCGGCTACCGCGTCGTCACACCGCCCGAATCCGTCGACAGCCATATATTCGAACGTCTGTGCACTGAGGGGCGGACCGCTCTCGCCGCCGGTGACCACGCGCGCGCGGCGGCCGTGTCGCGCGAGGCGCTCGCGCTGTGGCGCGGTCCCGCGCTGCCCGACCTGCCGGAGGCGCCCGCCGAGGCGGCCCGGCTCACGGAGCTGCGGCTGGCCGCCGTACAGGACCGCGTCGAGGCGGATCTGGCACTCGGTGGCGGCGCCGAGCTGGTGCCCGAGCTGCGGGGGCTGCTGTCGGCGTACCCCTTGAGCGAGCGGCTGTACGGGCAGCTGATGCGGGCCCTGCACGCGAGCGGGCGGCCGGCCGAGGCACTGACGGTGTACGAGGAGGCGCGGCGCACGCTGGCCGAGCAGCTCGGCGCCGATCCCTCGCCCGAGCTGTCCGCCCTCCACGGCGAACTGCTGCGGGGCCACCCCGCCGCCGCCCCGCGCCGGCCCCGACTGCCCGCCCAGCTGACCCGCTGTGTCGGCCGGGACACCGAGCTGGACCGGATCACCGCCCTGTTCGCCGACGCGCGTCTGGTCACGCTCACCGGTCCCGGCGGCACCGGCAAGACCCGGCTCGCGATCGAGGCGGCCAGCCGGTGCGGCACTCCGGACTCCCCCGCGGACGTCTGCTTCGTCGAGCTGGCGCCCCTGACCGACGGCGGGCAGATCCCGTACGCCGTGCTCACCGCGCTCGGTGTGCGCGAGGGTTTCCGCGCCGCGGGCGTGGACGCCACCGAGCGGCTGCTGACCGCCCTGGAGGACCGCGAGGCGCTGCTCGTGCTCGACAACTGCGAGCACCTGGTCGACGCGGCCGCCGCGCTGGCGGCGCTGCTGCTGGGCGCCTGCCGGGGCGTACGGATCCTCGCCACCAGCCGGGAGAGCCTCGGGATCACCGGCGAGGCCCTGGTGCCCGTTCCGCCGCTGTCGCCGCGCCCGTCGGCCGAACTGTTCCTGGAACGCGCCCGTGCGGTGCGTCCCGGTTTCGACGGCCACGCGCGCGTGCCGGAGATCTGCGCGGCCCTGGACGGACTGCCCCTGGCCATCGAGCTGGCCGCGGCCCGGCTGCGCACCCTCGGTCCGGACGAGCTGGCCGACCGCCTGGACGACCGCTTCCGGCTGCTCAGCCGGGGTGACCGCTCCAAGGCGCCCCGTCACCGCACACTGCGCGCCGTCGTCGAGTGGAGCTGGGAGCTGCTGGACGAGGAGGAACGGGAGCTGGCCCGGCGGCTGACGGTCTTCACCGGGGGCGCCACGCTGGAGGCCGTGGAGGCGGTGTGCGGGGTGCCGCACCCGGAGGACCTGCTGGCCTCGCTCGTGGAGAAGTCGCTCCTGGAGCACCTCCCCGAGGGCCGCTACCGGATGCTGGAGACCCTGCGCGCGTTCGCGGCCGAGGACCTGACCGGCCGTGACGGGCTGCGCGACGCGCACGCGGCGTACTTCCTGGACCTGGCCGAGCGGGCGGAGCCGCACCTGCGCACCGGCGGCCAGTTGCCCTGGCTGGCCCGGCTCGCCGCCGAGCTGGGCAATCTGGGCGCGGCCCAGCGGCACCTGACGGACACCGCCCCGCACCAGGCGCTGCGGCTCATGGCCGCCCTGACCTGGTTCCACTGGCTGCGGGGTCTGCACGGCGAACAGGTTCCGCGGGCCCGCGCGCTGCTGGCGGCGGTCGGCGAGGAGCCGCCCGAGGGACTGGCCGAGGAGTACGCGCTGTGCGCGATGAACGCGGTCTCCGGGGAGGAGGACGGCGACCCGGCCGAGGCCGGGCGGGTCGCGCGGGTGTCGGCGTTGATGGCGTCCCTGGACCGGCCGCTGCGGCTGCCGTTCGCGGTCGTCCTGCACTCGCTCACCTGCGGGCCCGTGCTCGTGGCGGACGCCCTGCCGAGGATGCAGGTCGGGAAGGGGCCCTGGGGGCTCGCCCTGCTCGACATGGGCATCGGATACCAGGAGTTGTTCCGGGGCCGGGCCGCCGAGGCGGAGGCCGCCTTCGCCCGGTCCCTGGAGGGCTTCCGGGCCACCGGGGACCGCTGGGGCATGGCCAACTGCCTCGACCCGCTGGGCGGCTTCGCCAACCGGCGCGGCGCGTACGACCGGGCCCTCGAACTGCTCGACGAGGGCCTGGCACACGTCCGGGAGCTGGAGTCGCCCGAGGAGACCGCCGATCTGCTGCGCTCGCGCGCGCTCGTGCTGCTGCACCGGGGGGAGGCCGAGGAGGCCGCCAGGCACTTCACGCACTCCGCCGCGCTCGCCCGCACGGTGGGGGCCGATGACAAGGTGGCGAGCGCCCGGCGGGGCCTGGGCGACGTGGCCCGGCTCTGCGGCGACACGGCACGCGCGCGCGTGGAGTACGAGAACGCGCTGCGGTTGTGCGCCGACAACTGGTTCAGCACGGGCGAGTCGGTCCGCATCCTGGTGGGCCTGGGCCGTACGGCCGCCTCGGAGGGCGACGCGGGGACCGCCGCCGACTGGCTGGAGCAAGCCCGGGTGCTCGCCCTCGACTCCCCCGGCGTGCTCGCCCTCGCGGAGGTCGCCGAGTCCCTGGCCCTCGTCGCCCCGGCCCCGGAGCGCGCCGCCGAACTGCTCGGCGCCGCCACGGCTCTGCGCGGCGCCCCGGCCCCGGGCGACCCGGACGCCGTCCGCGCCGAGCGGGAGGTCCGCGCCCGGCTCACCCCCGAGGAGTACGACCGCGCCTTCGAGCGGGGGCGGGGGTTGCGGGCGGCGGCGGTGGGCGAGCGGTAGGCACCGGCCGCCCGGGCCGCCGACGGCCGGCCCGCGCCAGGCGCACACCTCGTGCCGCCGCCCCCTGGACGGACCCGCGCCCCCCCGGTCAGCCCTGTCGGCCCCGTCAGACCGCGGTCAGCGGACGGTGGGCGAACGGTCAGCGTGCACGTCGAGGCTCGTTGCCATGACGAACACACACCGCCTCGGCCACCTCACCGTCCTCGTCTCCGGCGCCGGCGTCGCCGGGCCCGCCCTCGCGCTCTGCCTCGCCCGCTACGGCGCCCGGGTCACCGTCGTCGAGAAGGCACCCGCGCTGCGCGAGGACGGCTTCGCCGTCGACTTCCGGGGCCAGGTGCACCGGAGGGTCCTCACCGCCATGGGCGTCTGGGACGAGATCCACGCCCGCCAGACCCACATGGGCCGCCAGAGCGTCGTCGACGCCGACGGCACGCCGCGCGTGGACCTGCCGGCGGAGATGATGAGCGGGGACGTCGAGATCTTCCGCGGCGAACTGGCGAAGATCCTGCACGAGCGCACCGAGGACACCGTCGAGTACGTCTTCGGCGACTCGGTCGACACGCTCACCGACACCGGGGAAGCGGTGGACGTCACCTTCGAGCACGGCGCGCCCCGCCGCTTCGACCTCGTCGTCGGCGCCGACGGCCTGCACTCGCGCACCCGCCGCCTGGTCTTCGGCGACGAGTCCCGGTACCTGCGCTTCCAGGACCACTACGTGGCCGGCTTCGGCATCCCCAACCACCTGGGGCTCGACCGCACCGGCCGCCTGTACAGCGAGCCCGGCCGCGCGGTCTGCGTCGGCAACTACGACGGCGACCCGGAGCGCGCGGGCGCCCTGCTGGTCTTCCGCTCGGAGCAGTTGACGTACGACCGCGGAGACCTGGCCGCGCAGAAGCGGCTCCTGCGGGAGCGGTTCGCGGGGATGGGCTGGGAGGCCCCGGCCGTGCTGAAGGCGCTGGAGGAGGCCGACGACCTGTACTTCGACGCGATCGCGCAGATCCACGTCGACCGGCTCACCAAGGGGCGCGTCGCCCTGCTCGGCGACGCCGGGTACGGCGCCACCATGGGCGGCATGGGCACCGGCGTCGCGATCGTCGGCGCCCACGTCCTCGCCGGGGAACTCGCCCTGGCCGGCGGCGACCACCGCACCGCGTTCGCCGAGTACGAGACGCGGATCCGGGACTTCGCCAAGGGCTGCCAGAAGATCTCCGGCAACGCGGGCCCGTTCTTCGCCCCGCCCACCGAGCGCCGTATCCGCAGCCGCGACCGCATGTACCGGCTGCTCAGCCACCGTCTGATGGCGGGCTTCTTCAAGCGGCTGACGGAGAAGGCGGCCACCGGCATCGAGCTCAGGGAGTATCCCGCCTGAGCGCCCAGCCGTGGTCCACCGGTCCGATGCCGCCGCCGAGCGGGAACCCGGCCGCGATCGCCCCGGTGACGTACTCCTTGGCCGCTCTCATCGCCTGAGGCACCGACTGCCCCTTCGCCAGCCCGCAGGCCACCGCCGAGGCGAGGGTGCAGCCCGTGCCGTGCGTGTGCCGGTTGTCGAGGCGGGGGGCGCGCAGCCAGTGCTCCTCGGAGCCGTCGGTGAGCAGGTCGACGGCGTCTCCGGCCAGATGGCCGCCCTTGATCAGCACCCAACGCGGCCCGTACTCCAGCACGGCGTCCGCGGCCCGGCGCAGGTCGGTGTCGGACTCCACGCGTACGCCGGTGAGTTGGGCGACCTCGTCGAGGTTGGGCGTGGCGACGGTGGCGACCGGGAGGAGCCTGGTGCGGACCGACTCCAGGGCCGAGGCGGCCAGCAGCGCGTCCCCGTGCTTGGAGACGCCGACCGGGTCGACGACGGCCGGGGCGTCGGTGCCGGCGAGCAACTCGGCGACGGTCTCGACGAGTTCGGCGGAGGAGAGCATCCCGGTCTTGACCGCCCGCACGCCGATGTCGTCCACGACGCTGCGGTACTGGGCGCGCACCGCGTCCACGGGCAGTTCCCAGGCGCCCTGCACACCGCGGGAGTTCTGCGCGGTGACCGCGGTGAGGACGCTCATGCCGTGGGCACCGAGGGCGAGCATCGTCTTGAGGTCGGCCTGGATGCCGGCGCCGCCGCCGGAGTCGGAGCCCGCCACGGTGAGGACCAGGGGCGGTGCGGTCACGACTCCACGTCCCCGCCGAAGTGGTCCCAGCCGCCCTTGCTGGTCCAGGGCGCCCCGTCCACGGTCACCTGCGGCAGCGCGGACGGGTTGAGGACCTCGCCGATGACCTTCCAGCGGGCGGGCAGCTTCACGTCCGGCGGGAAGGTCGCCACGATCGCGTGGTCCTCTCCCCCGGTGAGCACCCACTGCATGGGGTCGACGCCGACGGCCTGCCCGATGTCGTTCATCTGGGACGGGATGTCGATCTGCCCGGAGCGCACGTCGATCCGGACCTTGCTGGCCTCGGCGATGTGCCCCAGGTCGGCGATCAGTCCGTCGCTCACGTCGCACATGGCGGTGGCGCCCAGGCCCGCGGCGGCCGGACCCGCGTGGTACGGCGGCTCGGGGCGGCGGTGCGCCTCGACGAAGGCGCGCGGCGAGCGGAAGCCGCGGGAGAGGACGGCGAACCCGGCGGCGGACCAGCCCAGCCAGCCGGTCACCGCGACGAGGTCGCCGGGCTGGGCGCCGCCCCGGGTGACCGGTTCCTGGTTGCGCAGGTCGCCGAGGGCGGTGATGGAGACGGTGATGGTGTCGCCGCGCACCACGTCGCCGCCGACCACGGAGGCGCCCGCGACCTGGCACTCGTCGCGCAGCCCGTCCATCAGCTCGGTCGGCCAGGTCACCGGCAGTTCGGCGGGCACGACCAGGCCGAGCAGCAGCGCGGTCGGCACGGCGCCCATGGCGGCGATGTCGGCCAGGTTCTGTGCCGCCGCCTTGCGGCCCACGTCGTACGCGGTGGACCAGTCCCGGCGGAAGTGCCGCCCCTCGACGAGGATGTCGGTGCTGGCCACCACCCTGCGGTCCGGCGCGGCCACCACCGCGGCGTCGTCGCCGGGTCCGACCCGGACCGCGGGGGTGGTGGTGAGACGGGAGGTGAGCTCCCTGATGAGCCCGAACTCCCCCAGCTCACCAACAGTGCCCTTCATCGCCTTGGCTCCCCTTCCGTCCCTGTCCGTGTCCGTGCCCGGTCGCGCGTCATCTCTGTCCTCGTTACGGTCGAAAGGACCGTCGCCACGGTCGGCGTGATCGTCAACTCGTGTTCCTCGGGCACCCCGACGCGCGAGGTCCGCGGCCCGCGGGTCTCCCCGTGGAGAGCGGCTACGCGATACCGTGGCGTTCCTTTTCCCCACATGATCCTCGTGGCCGCTCTGGAGGTTCCGTGGTACAGGCGTACATCCTGATCCAGACGGAGGTCGGCAAGGCGTCGACCGTCGCCGAGACGATCAGCAAGCTCCCTGGGGTGATCCAGGCCGAGGACGTGACAGGACCTTACGACGTCATCGTCCGCGCCCAGTCCGACACCGTCGACGAACTGGGTCGCATGGTGGTCGCCAAGGTCCAGCAAGTGGACGGCATCACCCGCACCCTGACCTGTCCGGTCGTCCATCTCTAGCCTCTCCGCGCCCATTCGCCGTCTGCTTGCCGCCCGCTCGCGCTCGCCCTGTCGACCGCCGCGGCGGGCTGCTCCTCAGCAGACGACAGCGAGTCGGCGGCGGTTCCCGGCCCGGACAGGAAAACCCGCTGATCATACTGCGAGAAGGCGACCCCCGAGGGGATCGCCTTCTCGGTGTACCGGGCCGGACGGGACGGGCGGCGTCAGCGCAGTCCCGTGGGCCGCCGCAGCGCCGCCTGGACCAGCCGGTCCACCAGTTCCGGGTAGCCCACGCCGCTCGCCTGCCACATCTGCGGGTACATGGAGATCGGCGTGAAGCCGGGCATGGTGTTGATCTCGTTGATCACGAACTCGTCGTCCTCGGTGAGGAAGAAGTCCGCGCGCACCAGCCCTTCGCAGGAGGCCGCGTCGAACGCCGCCACGGCGAGGCGCTGCACCTCGGCGGTCTCCTCGGCCGTCAGCGGGGCCGGCACGATGCCGGGGGTCGAGTCGATGTACTTCGCCTCGAAGTCGTAGTACGCGTGCTGGGAGGGCGGCGGGATCTCGGCGGGGACGGAGGCCCGGGGGCCGTCCTCGAACTCCAGCACCCCGCACTCGATCTCCCGGCCCCGCAGCGCCGCCTCGACCAGGATCTTCGGGTCGTGCCGCCGGGCCTCCTCGATCGCCTCGTCGAGGTCCGCGAGGTCGTCGACCTTGGTGATGCCGATGGAGGATCCCGCGCGCGCGGGCTTCACGAACAGCGGCCAGCCGTGCTCGCCGGCGAAGTCGACGATCTTCTTGCGGGCGCCGGAACGGTCCTGCTCCCACTCGCGGGGCCGGACCACCACGTACGGGCCGACCTTCAGCCCGTAGGAGGTGAAGACCGCCTTCATGTACTCCTTGTCCTGGCCGACGGCGGAGGCGAGCACGCCCGCGCCGACGTAGGGCACACCGGACAGCTCCAGCAGGCCCTGGAGGGTGCCGTCCTCGCCGTAGGGGCCGTGCAGCACGGGGAAGACGACGTCGACCTCGCCCAGCGCCTTGGGCACCGAGCCCGGTTCGCTGTAGACGACCTCGCGGTTGGCGGGGTCGACGGGCAGCAGGACGCCGCCCTCGGTCGACTCGGCCAGCTCCTCGACGTCGGGCGTACGGCGTTCGGTGATCGCCATGCGTTCCGGTTCGTCGGCGGTGAGGGCCCAGCGGCCGTCCCTGGTGATGCCGATCGGCAGGACGTCGTAGCGCGTCCGGTCGATGGCCGCGAGGACGGCGCCGGCGGTGACCACGGAGATCCCGTGTTCGGAGCTGCGCCCGCCGAACACGACGGCCACACGCGGCTTGCGGGGCGGCCGCTCCGGGCTCTGCTCAGGGCTCTGGGGGAGGTTCTCGGTGCTCATATCGCGTTGAGAGTACCCGCCCGCGGTGCCTCGAGACAGCGTCGGCGGGGCCGCGTGGCGCGGGTGGCGCGGGTGGCGGACGGGGATCGGGGCCGGTTCCGCTACGGGGCCGGCCGGGCGTCGCTCAGCGTCGTTCGGGCTTCGCGCTGCGCGACATCAGTTCCTTCACGGCGACCACCGGGGACTTGCCCTCGTGCACGATGGCGACGACCGTCTCGGTGATCGGCATGTCGACGCCGTGTCTGCGGGCCAGGTCCAGCACCGACTCGCAGGACTTGACGCCCTCGGCGGTCTGCTTGGTGACCGCGATGGTCTCCTCCAGGGTCATGCCCTTGCCGAGGTTGGTGCCGAAGGTGTGGTTGCGGGACAGCGGCGAGGAGCAGGTCGCCACCAGGTCGCCGAGTCCGGCCAGGCCGGAGAAGGTCAGCGGGTCGGCGCCGAGGGCGACTCCGAGGCGGGTGGTCTCGGCGAGGCCGCGGGTGATGAGGGAGCCCTTGGCGTTGTCGCCCAGGCCCATGCCGTCCGCGATGCCGACGGCGAGCCCGATCACGTTCTTCACGGCGCCGCCCAGTTCGCAGCCGACGACGTCGGTGTTGGTGTAGGGGCGGAAGTACGGCGTGTGGCAGGCGGCCTGGAGGCGCTGGGCGACGGACTCGTCGGGGCAGGCGACGACGGCGGCGGCGGGCATGCGGGCGGCGATCTCCCGGGCCAGATTGGGTCCGGTGACCACGGCGATGCGCTCGGGGCCGACCTTGGCGACGTCCCCGATCACCTCGCTCATCCGCATCGCGGAGCCGAGTTCGACGCCCTTCATCAGCGACACCAGGACGGTGCCGGGCGCCAGCAGCGGCGTCCAGTCCGCGAGGCCCGCGCGCAGCGTCTGGGAGGGGACGGCGAGGACGGTGAAGTCGGCGTCCCGGGCGGCCTCGGCGGCGTCGGTGGTGGCCCGCAGGTTCTCGGGCAGCTCGACGCCGGGCAGGTAGTCCGGGTTGGTGCGGGTGGAGTTGACGGCGTCGGCGAGTGCGGCGCGGCGCCCCCACAGGGTGACCTCGCAGCCCGCGTCGGCGAGGACCGTGCCGAAGGCGGTGCCCCAGGATCCGGTGCCGAAGACGGCCGCCCTGACCGGCTTGCTCACGTGCTCTGCCCTTCTGCTTCTGCCTGCGGTCCCTGCGTCCGTGTCCGCGCCGACTGCGCCCGTGCCGACTGCGCCTGCGTGCGGCGCCGCTGCTCGATGCGCTCGCGGCGCGGGTCGTAGGGGGTTTCGGGCGCCTTCTCGCCGCGGATCTCCTCCAGCTGGCGGGTGACGGCGGCCATGATGACCTCGGTGGCCTCCTTCAGCACCTCCGTGGTCATCTCCTTGTCGTAGAACCGCGACAGGTCGACCGGCGGACCGGCCAGCACCTGGTGGGTCTTGCGCGGCAGGAGGTTCGGCTTCTTGGCGTACGGCGGCAGCAGTTCGTTGCAGCCCCACTGGGCGACCGGGATCACCGGGCACTTGGTCTGCAGGGCGACGCGCGCGGCACCGGTCTTGGCGGTCATGGGCCAGCCGTCCGGGTCGCGGGTGAGGGTGCCCTCGGGGTAGAACGCAACGCACTCGCCGCGCTCCACGGCGTCGATCGCGGCCCGGAAGGCGCTCAGCGCGTCGGTGCTCTCGCGGTAGACGGGGATCTGGCCGGTCCCCCGCATCGCGGCGCCGACGAAGCCCTTCTTGAAAAGGCCGCTCTTGGCCAGGAATCGCGGGACGCGTCCGGTGTTGTACTGATAGTGCGCGTACGCGAAGGGGTCGACGTGCGAATTGTGGTTCACGGCGGTGATAAATCCGCCCTCGGCCGGAATGTTCTCCATTCCCCGCCAGTCCCGCTTGATCAGAACCACCAGCGGCGGTTTGCAGATCACCGCGGCCAAGCGGTACCAGAAGCCGATTCTGCGGCGGGGCACGCTGACACCTTTCCTCCAGGGCCTGGGGCCGGACAAGTGTCGCCCCGGGCCGCCCGTCTGTCGAGAACACCGTACGCCCCGAAGAGTGAACCGCCAGGTCTCGCAGGTGACAATGACGGCGACGAGAGAAGGACGGAACGCTCGTGCAGTGGATCTTGGTCGTACCCGTGAAGCCCTTGGCCCGGGCCAAGAGCAGGCTGGCGGACACCGCGGACGACGGGGTGCGCCCGGGGCTCGCGCTGGCGTTCGCACAGGACACCGTGGCAGCCGCGCTGGCCTGCCCGGCGGTCGCGGATGTGGCAGTCGTCACGGACGACGCGCGGGCCGGACGGGAGCTGGCGGCGCTCGGCGCGGGCGTCGTCGCCGACGAGCCGGGCGGCGGCCTCAACGCCGCGCTGGCGCACGGGGCGGCCGTGGTACGGGCGGCCCGGCCGGAGTGCCCGGTGGCCGCGCTCAACGCCGATCTCCCCGCACTGCGGCCGGCCGAATTGGCGCGGGTACTGGCCGCGGCCACGCAATTCCCGCGTGCTTTTCTCCCGGACGCCGCCGGAATCGGCACCACCTTGCTGGCCGCGGCGCCGGGCCGTGAATTGGCCCCCGCTTTCGGTACGGATTCACGCGCCCGCCACCGGGCGTCCGGCGCGGTGGAACTGCGCCCCGGCGCGGTGGATTCCGTACGGCAGGACGTCGACACCGGCGGTGATCTCCGCTCCGCGCTGGCGCTCGGGGTGGGGCCCCATACGGCCGCGGTGGCTGCGCGGCTGCTGATCGCCGGGCAGTAGGCTGCCGGCATGCAGGCGACCGCGTACACGTACGACCCCGCCAGCCGCAGCGGGCAGGTGCTGCTCGACGACGGCACGCCCGTGCCCTTCGACGCGGCGGCGTTCGACGCGGGGGGTCTCAGGCTGCTGCGGCCCGGGCAGCGGGTGCGGATCGAGACCGAGGAGACGGAAACGGGCGCGGGCGCCGGTCGCCGGATCACGCTGGTGACGCTGCAGACGTTCTGATCCGCGGGGCCCTCCCGCGGGGTCCCGGACACGCCGCGGGCCGGACTCCAGGAGGAGTCCGGCCCGGCGCGTGAGTGCCCTGTGCCCGGTGGCCCGCCGCTGCGGGCTGCCGCCTGCTACTTCTTGCGGGCGGTGGCCTTCTTGGCGGTGGTCTTGCGGGCCGTCGACTTCTTGGCCGGGGCCTTCTTGGCGGTCGCCTTCTTCGCGGGGGCCTTCTTGGCGGCGGTCTTCTTCGCCGCCGCCGTGGTGCTCTTGGCCGCGGACTTCTTGGCGGTGGTCTTCTTCGCCGTGGTCTTCGCCGCCCCGGTGGTCTTCTTCGCGGTCGTCTTCTTCGCCGCCGCGGACGTCTTCTTGGCCGCGCCCGTGGTCTTCTTCGCGGCGCCCGTGGCCTTCTTGGCGGCGGCCTTCTTGCCCGCGGCCTTGGAGATGGTGGGCGGCGGGCCGGACAGGCTGCCCTTGGGGGCCTTCTTGACCGCGATGTCGTTCTTCGGAAGCTTCTTCGAGCCGCTCACCAGGTCCTTGAAGCCCTGGCCCGCGCGGAAGCGCGGCACGGAGGTCTTCTTGACCCGAACCCGCTCGCCCGTCTGAGGGTTGCGGGCATAGCGGGCCGGGCGGTCGACCTTCTCGAAGGAACCGAAGCCGGTGACCGAGACCCGGTCGCCCGCGACGACGGCACGGACGAGGGCGTCCAGGACCGCGTCGACAGCGTCGGCGGCCTGCTGCCGACCGCCCAGCTTGTCGGCAATCGCTTCTACGAGCTGCGCCTTGTTCACGTCTTCCCCTTCGGAGACATCGCCAGAACGTATGTGTTCAAGCTTTTTCGCACGTTAGGCAGATATATACCGCAAATCAAACACGAAACGGGCTAATCACCCTTGTGCCGCAACGGACTCGGGCCGTGCCGGCCGGTTCAGCCTTCCTCTTCGGGGAATCGCCCCGCGTCGAGGTCGGCGGTGAACCGATCCAGGCGCCTTGCCGCACCGGCGAGATCGTGTTTGGCCGCGGCCGTAATGACCAGCAGCTTCCGGGTCAGCGCCATCCGTACGCCCTCCGGGACTTGCAGTGCGCGCACTCTTGTGTGCGCTTCCTTGAGCCGGACCGCGACCGCCGTATAGAGCTCGAGTTGGCCGTCGTGTTCCATGCACAGATTGTGCCATCTGGGGCGAGTTGTCGCCTGCGCAGGGGGCAACTGCCGCCTCGAACGGCCTTCCTGGCGCACTCGGGAGCCGGTCCTCGACAACCTGCGTACCCCGGCAACAACGCCTCTAACGTGGGAAGTTGTGCGTCACATCCGGCACGGGCGGGAGCGGACGGATCCAAAAACGGCCGTACCCCCGATCGGGCTGATCGGGGGTACGGCGGGGGTTCCGGGTGGCCGAAACTCGACCTTGCGGAGCCCCGGGGAGGCTCGTGCGGGCTCCGGCTGATCAGACCTGGACGGTCTGCGGCTTGAACGACGGGCGCTTCGCCTCGTACGCGGCGATGTCCGCCTCGTTCTGGAGGGTGATCGAGATGTCGTCCAGCCCGTTCAGCAGCCGCCAGCGGGAGTTCTCGTCCAGCTCGAAGGAGGCGGTGACGCCCTCGGCGCGGACCTCGCGGGCCTCCAGGTCGACGGTGATCTCGGCCTGCGGGTCCTGCTCCACCAGCTCCCACAGCGCGTCCACGGTCTTCTGGTCCAGGACCACCGTGAGCAGGCCGTTCTTCAGCGAGTTGCCGCGGAAGATGTCGGCGAAGCGGGAGGAGATCACGGTCTTGAAGCCGTAGTTCTGCAGCGCCCAGACGGCGTGCTCGCGGGAGGAGCCGGTGCCGAAGTCGGGGCCGGCGACCAGGACGGTGGCGCCCGCGCGCTCGGGCCGGTTGAGCACGAACTCCGGGTTCTTGCGCCAGGCCTCGAAGAGCCCGTCCTCGAACCCGTCCCGGGTCACCTTCTTGAGCCAGTGGGCGGGGATGATCTGGTCGGTGTCGACGTTGCTGCGGCGCAGCGGGACGGCCCGGCCGGTGTGCTTGGTGAACGCTTCCATGACTCTCAGACTCCAGCGGGCGTGGGGACGTCGGCGGCGGACAGGTCGGCCGGGGAGGCCAGGTGGCCCAGGACCGCCGTCGCGGCCGCGACCTGCGGCGACACCAGATGGGTGCGGCCGCCCTTGCCCTGGCGCCCCTCGAAGTTGCGGTTGGAGGTGGACGCGGAGCGCTCACCCGGGGCCAGCTGGTCCGGGTTCATGCCCAGGCACATCGAGCAGCCCGCGTGCCGCCATTCGGCGCCGGCCTCCTTGAAGACCACGTCCAGGCCCTCGGAGACGGCCTGGAGACCGACCCGCGCGGAGCCCGGAACGACCAGCATGCGTACGCCGTCGGCGACTTTGCGGTCCCGGACGATCTCGGCGGCGGCGCGCAGGTCCTCGATGCGGCCGTTGGTGCAGGAGCCTACGAAGACGGTGTCCACCTTGATGGAGCGCAGCGGCTGCCCCGCCTCCAAGCCCATGTACTCCAGGGCCTTTTCGGCGGCGAAGCGCTCCGAGGCGTCCTCGTACGAAGCCGGGTCGGGGACGGCCGCGGAAAGCGGCGCGCCCTGGCCGGGGTTGGTGCCCCAGGTGACGAACGGTGCCAGCTCGGCGGCCTCGATGACCACCTCGGCGTCGAACTCGGCGTCGTCGTCCGTGCGCAGCGTCTTCCAGTACGCGACCGCCGCGTCCCAGTCGGCGCCCTCGGGGGCGTGCGGGCGGCCCTGGAGGTAGGCGAAGGTGGTTTCGTCGGGGGCGATCATGCCCGCGCGGGCGCCGGCCTCGATCGACATGTTGCAGATGGTCATGCGGGCCTCCATCGAGAGCTTCTCGATGGCCTCGCCGCGGTACTCCAGGATGTAGCCCTGGCCGCCGCCCGTACCGATCTTCGCGATGATCGCCAGGATCAGGTCCTTGGCGGTGACGGCGTCGGGCAGTTCGCCGTTGACCGTGATCGCCATGGTCTTCGGGCGGGCCATGGGCAGCGTCTGGGTGGCCAGCACGTGCTCGACCTGCGAGGTGCCGATGCCGAACGCCAGCGCGCCGAAGGCGCCGTGCGTGGAGGTGTGCGAGTCACCGCAGACCACGGTGGTGCCGGGCTGGGTCAGACCCAGCTGCGGGCCGACGACGTGCACGACGCCCTGCTCGACGTCCCCCAGCGGGTGCAGCCGGACGCCGAAGTCCGCGCAGTTCTTGCGGAGCGTCTCCAGCTGGACCCGGGAGACCGGGTCCGCGATGGGCTTGTCGATGTCGAGCGTCGGGGTGTTGTGGTCCTCGGTGGCGATGGTCAGGTCGAGCCGCCGCACCGGGCGACCGCTCTTGCGGAGGCCGTCGAAGGCCTGCGGGCTGGTCACCTCGTGCAGCAGGTGCAGATCGATGAAGAGGAGGTCGGGCTCGCCCTCGGCGCGCCGGACGACGTGGTCGTCCCAGACCTTCTCCGCGAGTGTCCTACCCATCGCTTTCCCTTCGGTCGGCGACGAAGCGCCGACCCAACTAGTGATCTTGGGGAAGCGGCGCCCGCACCCCTGTGTTTCCGGGCAACCGCCACCAGGCCCTCTCGTCACGGGCCGTTGTGACTTCGTGCCATCAAGAGTGGCGGGTTCCACGGAAAATTGAACTTGCGTTTCACAGAGTGAGACGGGAGTATCGTTTCATGGACAACAGTAGCGGCGTCGGCGTTCTGGACAAGGCGGCCCTCGTCCTGAGCGCTCTGGAGTCCGGCCCGGCCACCCTCGCGGGGTTGGTCGGTGCGACCGGACTGGCACGACCCACGGCCCACCGCCTGGCCGTGGCGCTGGAACACCACCGTATGGTGGCGCGCGACATGCAGGGCCGTTTCATCCTCGGCCCGCGCCTTGCCGAGCTGGCCGCGGCGGCCGGCGAGGACCGCCTGCTCGCCACGGCGGGCCCGGTCCTCACCCACCTGCGCGACGTCACCGGCGAGAGCGCCCAGCTCTACCGCCGCCAGGGCGACATGCGCATCTGCGTGGCCGCGGCCGAGCGCCTGTCGGGCCTGAGGGACACGGTCCCGGTCGGCTCCACGCTCACCATGAAGGCCGGCTCCTCGGCGCAGATCCTGATGGCCTGGGAGGAGCCGGAGCGCCTCCACCGCGGCCTCCAGGGCGCCCGCTTCACGGCGACGGCGCTGTCCGGAGTGCGCCGCCGGGGCTGGGCCCAGTCCATCGGCGAGCGGGAGCCCGGCGTCGCGTCCGTCTCCGCACCGGTGCGCGGCCCCTCCAACCGCGTGGTGGCCGCCGTGTCCGTCTCGGGGCCCATCGAGCGCCTCACCCGCCACCCCGGCCGTATGCACGCGCAGGCGATCATCGACGCCGCCGGCCGCCTCTCCGAAGCGCTGCGCCGCAACGGCTGACCATCGCAGGACACCTCTGACCGGTCAGCGGGCCCGCCTCAACGCCGCGGCGGGCCCCGCGCCGTCCTCAGACCCCGTCGGTAGCTTTCCCCGGCGTCCCCTCCGGGGCGACGGCCCGCTCGTCCGCCGGCTTCTCCCCGGTCTCCCCCGCCGCCTCCCGCGCACTCTTCCGCGACCGGTGCGCGAAGCGGTCCTGGGCGCGCCTGCCGCGCCGTTCGAGCGGCACCTGTCCGTGCGCCGCCGCGAGCCCGAAGGGCGGCATGTCCGCGTAGATCGACTCGTACGACCCCTCGGGCACGACGTACGCCTCGTGCCACAGCCCCACGTGGCCGCGCACCTTGCCCTTGCGTTCCTTGCGGTTGATGACCGCCCAGGCCCGGTGGTGGAACATGTCGGGCGAGTGGGCGTAGCGGTAGAGCTTCTCCTTGGACTCCCAGTACTGGACGACGTAGTACGTCCGTGGCGAGGCCGTCAGCAGGACGTGGCCCAGCAGTCCCCGCTCGGGGTCCTTCGCCAGCTCGCGGAGCATGCGCGGCATGGCGAGGAGGACCGGCATCCAGTGGTGCACGGCCCAGAAGTGGTTGATCCGCATGCCGATCAGCAGGACGGTGACCTCGCCCTCGGCGGCTGCGGTGGTGCGGGTCGCGATCGCGGACTTGCCCGGCATGACGCCTCCCCGTGTTGGTGAGCCGCACTGTCCAAGCAGCCCTGATTAGATAGTTGCGCTATCCGAGAAGGGGCGCAAGGGATGCGACTGTCCGACCTGAGCAGGCACAGCGGGGTGTCCACCGCGACGATCAAGTACTACCTGCGGGAAGGACTGTTGCCGCCGGGCCGGCAGATCAACGCGACCACCGCCGAGTACGACGAGGACCATCTGCGCCGGCTGCGGCTGGTGCGGGCGCTGATCCAGGTCGGCAAGGTGCCGGTGGCGACGGCCCGGGAGGTGCTGGGGCACGTCGACGACGATTCCCTGGGCCGTACCGTCCGGCTGGGCGCGGCGCTGTGGGCGCTGCCGCAGGACGCCGAGCCGGACGAGGCCGACCCGGCGGTGGCCGCCGCGCGCGTCGAGGTGGACCGACTGCTGGGACTGCTGGGCTGGGAGACTTCCCGGGAGTTGGCGCCGCTCTCCCCCGTGCACCGCTCGCTGGTGGTGGCGGTGGCGGCGCTGCGCCGGCTCGGCTATCCGTGGGACGCGGAACTGATGGCGCCCTACGGCGAGTTGATGATGCAGGTGGCCCGGCGGGACCTGGACTTCATGGAGACCCACGCCTCGGAGGCGGAGAAGGTCGAGATGGCGGTCGCGGCGGCGGTGCTCTTCCAGCCGGTGCTGCGGGCCCTGCACCGGCTGGCGCAGGAGGAGGAGTCGGCACGGCGGTACGGCATCGAGTGAACGCCCAAGGGGGCTCCCGCCTCAGCGGAAGCCCCCTTGGGACTCGCGTACCCCCGACCGGATTCGAACCGGCGCTACCGCCTTGAGAGGGCGGCGTGCTAGGCCGCTACACAACGGGGGCATGGATCTTGCGGGCGTTCCATACTGCATCGCCGCAGATCCGAGCTGGTCTACCAGGACTCGAACCTAGACTAACTGAACCAGAATCAGTCGTGCTGCCAATTACACCATAGACCAATGTGGTTTAGACCAGTTCGTACCCCCGACCGGATTCGAACCGGCGCTACCGCCTTGAGAGGGCGGCGTGCTAGGCCGCTACACAACGGGGGCCCTAGCGATCCTGCATCGAGCG
>NZ_JBVJEA010000028.1:39802-83095 GCF_055581985.1 Streptomyces sp. NPDC042336
GTTCGTACCCCCGACCGGATTCGAACCGGCGCTACCGCCTTGAGAGGGCGGCGTGCTAGGCCGCTACACAACGGGGGCCCTAGCGATCCTGCATCGAGGGCAGCGGGAGCGACCCGAGCTGTCCTCGCGGGAAGGATCTGTACCCCCGACCGGATTCGAACCGGCGCTACTGCCTTGAGAGGGCAGCGTGCTAGGCCGCTACACAACGGGGGCTTTGCGGATGTACTCCGCGGCGCAGATAAGCTCTGCGAGCTGGCCTACCAGGACTCGAACCTAGACTAACTGAACCAGAATCAGTCGTGCTGCCAATTACACCATAGGCCACTGGAACGCAAGCCCCAGAGGGGTTCTTGTTCTAGCGTTGCGCTTCCGGTTCCCGGCCCTTCGGCCCGCTCTCCGGCGGCGCAGGAAGAACATTACCCGAAGGTGGACGGGGCTCCAAAACGGGTATCGCCGCCGAGGAGCGCGGGAAGTTCGGCGAGCGAGGCGATCCGGCGCGGTCCGGCCGGCGGGTCCACGGTGGCGTACACGCCGCCGCGGTCGATCCACACGGAGAGCAGCCCGGCGTCGGCGGCGCCGCGTCCGTCGATCTCCGGGTGGTCGCCGACGTAGGCGACCTCGGCCGGACCGAGGGCAAGGGCGTCGCAGGCCGCGAGGAAGGCTCCGGCCTCCGGCTTGGAGACGCCCAGCTCGGCGGCGCACAGGATGGCCTCGAAGCGGTCGTGCACGCCGAGGACGCGCAGCTTGCGGTCCTGGACGGTGAGGCTGGAGTTGGAGAGCACGGCGTGCCGGTGGCTGTCGGCGAGGGCGTCGAGGACGGGCAGCACGTCCGGGAAGAGGGACCAGGCGGCCTCGTAGTGCGTGACGTACCGCTGGAACCAGTCGTCCGCCTCGGCGTCCGTCAGCTCCGGCCGGCCCAGGAAGACCCGGGTGCGGTCGCGCCGCTGTGTGACGAAGTCCACCTCCCCGGCCGAGAAGCGCGCCCACTGCTGGTCGGTGATCTCCCGCCAGCGCATGAGGGCCTCCTCGGCCGACCCGTACCCGGCGAGCAGCCCCTCGGCGACCAGATGGGCCCGCATGCCCTCGCGGTCGGCGGTGGTGTAGTCGAAGAGCGTGTCGTCGACGTCCCAGACCACGGCGCGAATGCTCATGATCCGACGGTAACGCGGCAAGGGGCGGTCCGGGGGCTCTTCGGCGGTCCGGACGTGGAGGGATGCCGAAGCGCGGGGAGACCGCCCAGGCCCGTCCCGACCGGGCCGTGCGGGTACTGGCCCGCGACCCGTTCCGGAAGAACGCGACCGCTCGGCTCGGCTGGGACGGGTATCTGCGCAAGGCCTACGTCGCCCCTGGCGTGCAGAAGGGCGGCACCCGAAGTGTTCCGGGTGCCGCCTCTTGCCCGTGCCCGACTCCTGCGCTCGTGGGCCTACGCCGCCAGCCGCGCCAGCGCCGCGTCGATCCTGGCCAGGGCCTTCTCCTTGCCCAGGACCTCCAAAGACTCGAAGAGGGGCAGGCCGACCGTGCGGCCGGTGACGGCGACGCGGACGGGGGCCTGGGCCTTGCCGAGCTTGAGGCCGTGGGCCTCGCCGGCGGCCAGGACTGCCTCCTTCAGGGACTCCGGGGAGGTCCAGTCGGCCGCGTCCAGCTTCTCGCGGGCCGTGCGCAGGAGCGCGTCCGAGCCCTCCTTCATGGCCTTGGTCCAGCTCGCCTCGTCGAAGACCGGCTCCGGCAGGAACAGGAAGTCGACGTTGTCGGTGATCTCGGAGAGGACCTTCAGGCGGGTCTGCGCGTGCGGCGCGATCGCCTGCCACTTGGCCTCGTCGAAGTCCTCGGGCGCCCAGGGGGCGACGGGGGCCTTCAGCCAGGGGCGGCAGCGCTCGGTGAAGTCCTTGGTCTCCAGCAGGCGGATGTGGTCGGCGTTGATCGCCTCGCACTTCTTGAGGTCGAAGCGCGCCGGGTTGGGCTGCACGTCGGAGACGTCGAAGGCGGCGACCATCTCCTCGATCGTGAAGATGTCCTGGTCGGCGGAGAGCGACCAGCCGAGGAGGGAGAGGTAGTTGAGCAGGCCCTCGGGGAGGAAGCCGCGCTCGCGGTAGAGGTTGAGGCTCGACTGCGGGTCGCGCTTGGACAGCTTCTTGTTGCCCTCGCCCATGACGTACGGCAGATGACCGAAGGCGGGGATCTCCTTGGCGACGCCCAGCTCGATCAGCGCCTTGTACAGGGCGATCTGCCGCGGGGTGGAGGAGAGCAGGTCCTCGCCGCGCAGGACGTGGGTGATCTCCATCAGGGCGTCGTCGACCGGGTTGACCAGCGTGTAGAGGGGCGCCCCGTTGGCGCGGACGATGCCGTAGTCCGGGACGTTCTCCGGGAGGTAGGTGATCTCGCCGCGGACCAGGTCCGTGAAGGTGATCGCCTCGTCGGGCATCCGGAAGCGGACGATGGGCTCGCGGCCCTGCGACACGTACTCCTCGACCTGGGCGGCGCTCAGCTCGCGGCAGTGGCCGTCGTACCCGGAGGGCTTGCCGGCGGCGCGGGCGGCCTCGCGGCGGGAGTCCAGCTCCTCCTGGGAGCAGTAGCAGCGGTAGGCGTGGCCGGCGTCGAGGAGCTTGGCGGCGACGTCCTGGTAGACGTCCATGCGCTGCGACTGGCGGTACGGCGCGTGCGGGCCGCCGACCTCGGGGCCCTCGTCCCAGTCGAAGCCCAGCCAGCGCATCGAGTCGAGCAGCTGGTTGTACGACTCCTCGGAGTCGCGGGCCGCGTCGGTGTCCTCGATGCGGAAGACCAGCGTGCCCTGGTGGTGGCGCGCGAAGGCCCAGTTGAACAGGGCGGTGCGGACCAGGCCCACGTGGGGGTTGCCGGTGGGGGAGGGACAGAATCGGACGCGTACGGGGGAGCCGGGTGCGCTAGCCACGCTTGACAACCTTGTTGGTGAGAGTGCCGATGCCTTCGATGGTGACGGCGACCTCGTCGCCGACGTTGAGGGGGCCGACGCCGGCCGGGGTGCCCGTGAGGATCACGTCGCCGGGGAGCAGCGTCATCGCCTCGGAGATGTTGACGATCAGATCCGCGATGGAGTGGGTCATCTCGCTGGTGCGGCCGAGCTGCCGCTGGCCGCCGTTGACCGTGAGCTGGATGGTCAGGTCGCCCGCGGTCGCGAGGTCGAGGTCCGTCTCGACCCAGGGACCGAGCGGGCAGGAGGAGTCGAAGCCCTTGGCCCTGGCCCACTGCTTCTCACGGCGCTGCACGTCGCGGGCGGTGACGTCGTTGGCGCAGGTGTAGCCGAAGATCACGTCCTGGACGCGCTCGCGCGGGACCTCGCGGCACATGCGGCCGATGACGACGGCCAGTTCGGCCTCGTGGTGCAGTTCCTCGCTGAAGGAGGGGTACTGGATGGCGTCGCCGGGGCCGATCACGGAGGTGGACGGCTTGAAGAAGGCGAACGGGGCGTCGGGCGCCTCGTTGCCGAGTTCGCGGGCGTGCTCGGCGTAGTTGCGGCCGAAGGCGACGACCTTGTTGGGGAGCACCGGCGGCAGGAGCCGCACCTTGCTCAGGGGCACCTTGGTGCCGGAGAGCTCGTAGTCCGCGAACGGGATGCCCTTGATGATGTCGAGGACGAGCTGGTCCGGCTGGTCGCCCTCGACCGCGCCGAAGGCGACGTTCCCGTCGATGGAGAACCTGGCGATGCGCACGGGTTGCTTGGCCCCTTGACTGAGCTGGCTGGAGTCTGACGCTCCAGGCTAACGCGGCAGGGGGCCCGGTCAGCCGCTGAACCGTTTGCGGATCGGTGCCGTACTACTCTGCGACCGACGCCGCGACCGGGGCCTCCATGAGGATGGTCCGGCGGGGGTTGGCGGTCTGGGCGGGGAGCTCGACGGCGTGCTCCGGCTGTTCCGGCGTCTGCAGCTCGTCGGCGCCCTCGAGGTGTGCCAGCGTCGTGCGTCGCGGGTTGGCGATCTTGTGGAACATCATCGTCGTCTTCACGGTTGTACGAGGCCCTGTCGTGTCCGGGCGCCCGAGGAGCGGCGAAAGCCCCTGCGAGGGCGCGGGTTGTCGGTTTTGCCTTCTCTGTAAAGCGTCAGGCTAAACACGCGATTCCCCGCCAACGGCTGGGCAGTACACGATCCGGGTGTGAGTTTGCTCACTTATCAAGGGCCAAACCGGTCAATTGCGACGCCGATGCCACTCGGACCAAACAGACATTGCACACCTGAAGCCATCATTCCGCTGCTGATCATGTCGACTGGGACACCGTCCGCACCCCGGCGACTCGCGTGCATACGTCCGCTTTACGGGTGATGATCTTCTACGGCTGGTGACCCGGCCCTCACGTGCTGTCACGTATCTCACGGCCTGCCCCACGGGCCTTGTTGGAGATCCTGCACTGTGCTGGAATTCCACGGACCGCCGCAGGATCGAGCCGGCGCACAGGGGGCGCACACCAGCGCCGAGCGGCGGCGAGAAGGGGGAACCAGCGCCGGTCACTCACGACCAACACAGGGGCGAATTCAGGGCGCCCCTTTGACGCCGACACCGTGCTCAGCCGTTCACGCGGCGGGGTGCCTGGTCCAGAGGTTGCGACGCTAGTGCAGGGACGTTTCAAGAGGGATGGCAGCGCTTCGGCGGAGCCGGAGCCGCAGGGCGGGACTGGCCCCAAGGCCGTCAGCTCCTCGCCCCAGCACGCCCAGAACCCGGGCCGGACCCAGTCCGGTGACGGCGGGGAGCGCGCCGGTCAGGCGGCGGGCCCGTCCGCTCCCGGCCAGCAGCCGCCCACCAAGCCGGCCAAGGGCTCGACCGGCCCCGGCCCGCGAATAGCCCTGCGCAACTGGCGGATCTCCACCCGTCTGGTCTCGCTGCTGGCGCTTCCGGTGGTCGCGGCGACCTCGCTGGGCGCGCTGCGCATCAACCAGTCGATGGACGACATCCAGCAGCTCGAGAACATGAAGCTGCTGACCGAGATGACCAAGCAGGCCACGGAGCTGGCCGCCGCGCTCCAGGAGGAGCGCGACCAGTCCGCCGGACCGCTGGCCCACGGCTCGAAGTCCAGCGCGATCGCCGTCAAGGGCGACCGGGAGCAGACCGACCGGGCCCTGAAGAACTTCCTCGACAAGTCCGAGCAGATCGACGCGGCGAGCAAGGACGGCAAGCTCGTCGGCGTCCGGGACAGCCTCGTCGGCATCGCGAGCGACCTGAACGACCTGACCAAGATCCGCAGCACGGCGTACACGGCGACGGACAACTCGACCCAGACGGTCGAGGCCTACCACCGCCTGATCACCCACCTGCTCGACCTCTCGCAGGACATGGCGGAGGCGACCAGCAACCCCGACATGATCCAGCGCACGCGCGCCCTGTCGGCCTTCTCCTCGGCCAAGGAGTACGCGTCCATCCAGCGCGCGGTCCTTGCCGCCGCCCTCCCGGCGAACAACAAGGACAAGGGCGACCTCGCCGAGAACGACCGGCTGTACGCCCAGTCCGCGCTGCAGAGCCAGACCTCCGAGATCCGCAGCTTCACCAGCATCTACGGCGAGGGCGCCGAGGACCTGCTCAAGCCGATCTCCGAGGGCAACCCGGTGATCGAGGCGTCCGACCAGTACGCCGGCCGCGCCGTCGGCAAGAAGGACGGCCTGGCCAGCCTCAAGGCCCGGTCCTACCAGGACTGGCTGGACGACAGCTCGACCAAGATCCAGCAGATGAAGAACATCGAGCTGAAGCTGCTGGAGGACATGGAGCAGCAGGCCCGAGAGCTGCGCAACGAGTCCGAGCAAGAGGCCATCATCTCCGGTGTCCTCATCCTGCTCGTGCTCGGCGTCTCCCTGGTCGGCGCGTTCGTCGTGGCCCGGTCCATGATCCGCTCGCTGCGCCGCCTGGAGGACACCGCGACCAAGGTGGCCCAGGACCGGCTGCCCGAGCTGGTCAAGCAGCTCTCCGAGACCGACCCGCAGGACGTCGACACCTCGGTGGAGTCGGTCGGTGTGCACTCCCGGGACGAGATCGGCCGAGTGGCCGCGGCCTTCGACGACGTGCACCGCGAGGCCGTCCGCCTCGCCGCCGAGCAGGCCCTGCTGCGGGGCAACGTCAACGCGATGTTCACCAACCTCTCGCGCCGCTCCCAGGGCCTCATCCAGCGCCAGCTCTCGCTCATCTCCGAACTGGAGTCCCGCGAGGCCGACCCGGACCAGCTGTCCTCGCTGTTCAAGCTCGACCACCTCGCGACGCGCATGCGCCGTAACGGTGAGAACCTCCTCGTCCTCGCCGGTGAGGAGCCGGGCCGGCGCTGGACGCGCCCCGTCCCGCTGGTCGACGTGCTCCGTGCCGCCGCCTCCGAGGTGGAGCAGTACGAGCGCATCGAGCTGGCCTCCGTGCCGAGCACCGAGGTCGCCGGCCGCGTGGTCAACGACCTCGTGCACCTGCTCGCCGAGCTGCTGGAGAACGCGACCTCGTTCTCCTCGCCGCAGACCAAGGTCAAGGTCACCGGTCACGCGCTGCCCGACGGCCGGGTGCTGATCGAGATCCACGACACCGGCATCGGCCTCTCGCCGGAGGACCTGGCCGCGATCAACGAGCGGCTCGCCTCGCCACCCACCGTGGACGTCTCCGTCTCCCGCCGCATGGGTCTGTTCGTGGTCGGCCGCCTCTCGCAGCGCCACGGCATCCGCATCCAGCTGCGTCCGTCCGACTCCGGTGGTACGACCGCGCTGGTCATGCTGCCCGTCGATGTCGCCCAGGGCGGCCGCAAGCCGCAGCCCAAGCAGGGTCAGCCCGGCTCGGGCAACGGCGGTCCGGCCGCCGCGCAGGCCGCCGCCGGTGTCGCGGCGGCCCGCCGCGGCGGACAGGGCGGCGGTGCCCTCACGGGCGGCGGCGCCTTCGGCGGCAACGGCGGTGGCGGTGGCGGTGCCCTCGGCGCCGGTGCACCGGGCGGACGGCTCGGTGTCGGCCAGGGACCGCGGGCCGCACTGCCGGGACGCGACGCGGGCGGCCGCCCGGGTGCGCCGGGTGGCGCGCGCGGGCCCCAGGCCCCGGCGGCCCCGGGCCAGCAGAACCGCCCGGCCCCGGCCGGCGCGGGAGCCGGTGCCGGTGCCGGTCAGGCGCCCGGTGCCCCGCAGGGCCTTCAGGCCGCGGGCATGAACGCGCCGCAAGGCAACGCACCGGCCAACAACGCCTCGCAGGGCGGCCAGGACATGTTCGGCGGCCCCCGCACCCCCTCGGCGCCCCCGCAGCGCGCCAAGCGTGGCGGCAACGGCGACGCCGAGCAGGGCCGTCGCCCCCAGCTGCCGCCGCGCGGCGGTCCGCGGGCCGAGCTTCCCGGCGGCAACCCGCAGCCGCGGGTGCCGAGCTGGAGCGACGAGAACGCGCAGCCGCCGGTGCCCCGCGCCTCGCTGGACGCCCCGCGCGGCCACGACGAGCCGGACAACTCCCGCACCGACCTCACGCCGCGCCTCGACGAGCGGCAGGGCCCGGGCTCGACCGCGGAGATGCCGGCCGTGCCCCGCTTCGGCGAGCCCCAGTCCCCCGCCGCCACGGCGGAGTTCGCCCGCCCCGACTTCGACGCCCCGGCGCCCCGTCGGGACGAGTCGCAGGACACGGGCCAGTTCGCCCAGCCCGGCCAGAACCAGTACGACGGCCGGAACCAGTACGAGGACCAGTACGGGCAGGGTCAGTACGGGCAGGGCCAGTACGGCCAGGGCCGGCCGGACCAGGAGCAGTACGACCAGGGCCGGTTCGGCCAGGACGCGCCGCAGAACGACCAGTTCGCGCGGCCCGAACCGGCCGCCCCGCAGCAGGGCGGCGGTTCCTTCGTCCGCTCGGACGTCTTCGGCGGGCAGCCCGCCCAGCCGGCCCCGAACGGTGCGGCCCCGGCCGACCGGTTCGCCGGTGCCCAGGGCGGCTACGACAACGGCTCGACCGGCCAGCACGACCTGCCGGTCCGTCAGAATCCGGCGCCCACCGGGCAGTTCGAGCGTCCCCAGGTGGGCGGCACGCAGGGCGGGAACGACTTCGCCCCGCAGCGGCCGGTCGCGCCGGAGCCCGTGGCCCAGAACACCAACGGCACTCCCCCGCAGCGGCCCGGAGACGGATGGGCCCTGCCCCCGGCCACCGGTCCCGGTGACGGACGTACGCCGCTGTACGACACGCTGGAGACCAACTGGTTCCACGGGGACCGCGAGTCGAGCGCGCCGCAGGCCGCCCCGACCGCGTCCCCGGAGCCGCAGGCCCCCCAGCCCCAGACCCCGGCGGCCCCCCAGCGGCCTGCCACCTCCGCCTGGCGCAGCTCGCCGAACGACGACCTCGTCCGGCAGGCGGAGCGCGTCAGGCAGCCGGCCGCGGGCGGGGTCACCACCTCCGGCCTCCCGCGCCGGGTCCCCCGGGCCAACCTCGTCCCGGGGACGGCTCAGCAGCAGTCGCACCAGAGCGGTCCGGCGGTTTCCCGCGCGCCCGACGACGTGCGCGGCCGGCTGACCAATCTCCGTCGGGGAATCGCACAGGGCCGTCAGGCCGGTACCAACCAGACCGGCAGCTACCCGCGGCCCACTCACCAGCAGGAGCGTTAGTTGAGCCCGATGAGCCAGGCGGCACAGAACCTCAACTGGTTGATCACGAATTTCGTGGACAACACCCCAGGGGTGTCCCACACCGTCGTCGTGTCCGCCGACGGACTCCTCCTGGCGATGTCGGAGGGCTTCCCTCGCGACCGCGCCGACCAGCTCGCGGCCGTCGCCTCGGGGCTGACCTCACTGACGGCCGGGGCCTCCCGGATCTTCGAGGGCGGCAACGTGGCGCAGACGGTCGTGGAGATGGAGCGGGGGTTCCTCTTCCTGATGTCCGTCTCGGACGGCTCGTCCCTGGCCGTCCTCGCGCACCCCGAGTGCGACATCGGCCTCGTCGGCTACGAGATGGCGCTCCTGGTCGACCGCGCGGGTGCGGTCCTCACACCCGACCTGCGCGCCGAACTACAAGGCAGTCTGCTCCACTGATCGGCCCCGGCACCACCCGTGTTACCAAATCACCGTCCGGCCGCCACAATCCCCCCACCGGCCTCGTCAGACGGCTTGACTGACCGACTTGCTGTCCCGCCCGGAGGATTCATGACCCCGCCCACCGCCTCTCATGATCCGTACGCGGAGCCGTACGAGGACGAGGGCGACCAGCCGCTGGTACGTCCCTACGCGATGACCGGTGGCCGGACCAGGCCGCGCTACCAGCTCGCCATCGAGGCGTTGATCAGTACGACGGCCGACCCGGCAGCGCTCATGGGGCTGCTCCCCGAGCACCAGCGCATCTGCCACCTGTGCCGCGAAGTGAAGTCGGTGGCCGAGGTGTCGGCCCTGCTGGCGATGCCGCTCGGTGTGGCGCGGATCCTGGTCGCGGACCTCGCGGAGGCCGGGCTCGTCGCCATTCACCAGCCTGGCGGAGACGAGAACAACGGCGGTGCGCCGGACGTGACACTGCTCGAAAGGGTGCTCAGTGGACTTCGAAAGCTCTGACGGAGGGCGGGCGACCACCTCCGCGAAGATCGTGGTGGCCGGCGGCTTCGGCGTCGGCAAGACCACGTTCGTGGGCGCCGTCTCCGAGATCAACCCCCTGCGCACCGAGGCCGTGATGACCTCGGCCAGCGCCGGGATCGACGACCTCACGCACGCCGGGGACAAGACGACCACGACGGTCGCCATGGACTTCGGCCGCATCACGCTCGACCAGGACCTGATCCTGTACCTGTTCGGCACACCGGGCCAGGACCGGTTCTGGTTCATGTGGGACGACCTGGTGCGCGGCGCCATCGGCGCGGTCGTGCTGTGCGACACCCGCCGGCTGGCCGACTGCTTCCCGGCGGTGGACTACTTCGAGAACAGCGGTCTTCCGTTCGTCGTCGCGCTCAACGGCTTCGACGGCCAGCAGCCCTACTCTCCGGACGAGGTGCGCGAGGCGCTGCAGATCGGTCCGGACACCCCGATCATCACGACCGACGCCCGGCACCGCGCCGACGCGAAGTCGGCACTGATCACGCTGGTCGAGCACGCGCTCATGGCCCGCCTGCGGTAGCTCCAGCGACCGCCGCGGCCAAGTCGGCAGGGTCCTACGGCACTTGTCGTAGACGGATCGGAGCCGACTGTGTCCTTTGACACGGTCGGCTCCGCTGTTCATAACGTTTCGGCAGAGGAATCGGGTGGTACCGACACGCGACGCGGTCAACTGGTCTCGCTGTGCGCACGAACACCCCGTCTTTTGACGGACCTCGCTCTTTATGACCGTTTTACGCGGGGCTTACATCACGTGTAACCCCCGCGTTCCACTGTTTGGAAGAGCGCTGGTCGCCGTGCTGGAATGCCAGAACTGCCCAATGGTCAAAGACGTACTCAGCAGTAGCGCGTACTCGATGACTGACGGAGTGGGTTCTGAGACACAGCGGCACGACACAGGTGCCGACCGCCGAGAGGTTGTTGGTCGAGTGAGGCGAAGCAAGAACAGTCCCGAGCCATCGGCCCGGGGCAACTTCACCCCGCCGCCGCGCACAGCGGCGCCCGCCCCCGCCCCCGCCGCGGAACCCACGGCCGAGCCCGCGCCCAGCGGCGGCCGTTTCACGCCGCGCAACTGGCGGGTGACCACCCGGCTGAACGCGATCCTGCTCATCCCGGTGCTGGTCGGTCTCGTCATGGGCGGCTTCCAGGTGAAGAGCTCGATCGACACCTGGCAGGACGCCGAGGACGCCGAGAGCACCGCGCGTCTGGTGCGCGCCTCCCTCGGCTACGCCAACGCCCTCTACAACGAGCGCGATCTCACGGCGGCGCCGCTGCTGCAGGGCAAGGGTGAGAAGGACGCCACCGTCGCCAAGGCCCGCCAGGCCACCGACGAGGCCGCCGACACCTTCGACGAGGCGGCCCAGGGCATGCCCGGCAAGCCGGGTCTGGAGCGCCGGCTGAAGGTCTTCCGCGAGCAGGAGCCCAAGCTCCAGACGCTGCGGGCGGCCGCGTACACCTCCAAGCTCAAGGGCGTGGAGACCGAGGAGGGCTACACCGGCGTCGCCCACCCCCTGATGGAGTTCGCCAACGAGCTGGGCCTGGGCACCGGCAACATCACCTCCTACGGCCGTACCGTCTACGCGATCTCACTGACGAAGGCGGCGCTCTCGCTGGAGCGCTCCATCGGCATGCACATGCTGGTCAAGCCGGGTCCGGAGCCCAGCCACCTCGCCAGCCAGCGCGTCGCCCTCTCCTCGTACGCCTACCTGGAGCGCATCGCGGTCGAGGAGTACATCGGCGGCGGCACCGAGGCGGACGCGCAGAAGCTCGAGGACTCCGAGGCGAAGCTCAAGGAGGACGGCGCGGCCATGGCCAAGGAGGCCAAGGCCAAGGACCCGGACTACGTGCCGCCGCCGTCCGACCCGACAACGATGATCTCGGAGCTGGCCGGACTCACGTCCACGGACACCAGCGCCCGGGCGGAGCTGGCCCGGCAGGGCATCACGCCGGAGAACTGGTGGGCGGTCAACACCCTCAAGTTCGACGCGTACCAGAAGATCGAGTCGGACCTTGCCGACAGGGCGGTGTCCGAGGCGTCCGCGATCGCCGACGACGCCGAGCGCGACGCCTACATCACGGGTGCCGCGGTCGTCATCGCGCTGCTCGCCGCCTTCATCCTGGCGGGCATGGTGGCCCGCCAGATGAGCCGCTCCATGCGTCAGCTGCGCAACGCCGCCTTCGGCATCGCCGAGCAGCGCCTGCCGATGCTGGTCGACCAGCTCTCCCGCACCGACCCCGGCCGGGTCGACACCCGGGTGCAGCCGATCCCGATCGCCTCGACCGACGAGATCGGCGAGGTCGCCCGCGCCTTCGACCAGGTGCACCGCGAGGCGGTCCGGCTCGCCGCCGAGCAGGCGCTGCTGCGGGGCAACATCAACGCGATCTTCACCAACCTGTCGCGCCGCAACCAGTCGCTGATCGAGGGCCAGCTGAGCCTGATCACCGAACTGGAGAACAACGAGGCCGACCCCGACCAGCTGGAGAACCTCTTCCGGCTGGACCACCTCGCCACCCGTATGCGCCGCAACGGCGAGAACCTCCTGGTCCTCGCGGGCGAGGAGCCCGGCCGCCGCTGGGACCAGCCGGTCCCGCTGGTCGACGTGCTGCGCGCCGCCTCCTCCGAGGTGGAGCAGTACGAGCGCATCGAGCTGTCCGGCGTGCCGGAGGCCGAGATCCACGGCCGCGCCGTGACCGACCTCGTGCACCTGCTCGCCGAGCTGCTGGAGAACGCCACGACGTTCTCCTCCCCGCAGACCAAGGTCCGCGTCACCGCGACCCGGCTGCCCGACGGCCGCGTGATGGTCGAGATCCACGACAAGGGCATCGGCCTGACCGCCGAGGACTTCGCGGACATCAACCACAAGCTGGCCAACCCGCCGACCGTCGACGCCGCGATCTCGCAGCGCATGGGCCTGTTCGTGGTCGGCCGGCTGTCCGACCGGCACGGCATCCGCGTCCAGCTGCGCCCCTCCGGCGAGCAGGCCGGCACCACCTCGCTGGTCATGCTCCCGGACGCCATCACCCACGGTGGCGGCGGCGAGCAGCAGCCGCGCGACGAGTTCACCGTCTCGCAGATCATCCCGGAGCAGAACTTCCAGGGCGGCGAGAGCTTCGGCCAGGTCGGCCAGCCCATGCGGACCGCCGCGGAGCTGGGCTTCGACGACAGCCGGTACGCCGAGATCCCGGACGACATACGCGAGCTCGACCCGGTCGGCCGCTCGCTGATGCGCGAGGAGCGCCGGGCGGCCCTGGAGGCCCAGTCGCAGCCCGAGCTGCCGGGTCCGGCGGACCAGGGCGACGGCCGCAACACCGAGGCCGCCGGGTTCCAGGACCAGTTCACCGGTCAGCAGCCGGGGTACGACCCCGCCCGCGACGGCTACCAGGAGCAGCACCACGGCGGGTACGACCAGCAGCAGGCGTACGCCGACCAGCAGCAGGCCTACCAGGAACCGCAGCAGGCGTCGTACGACGAGCAGTACTACGCGCCCAACGGCGGCCTGCCCGGGAACGAGGGCTACTCGTCCAACGGCGGTTACCCGGACCCCTCCTACGCGCAGCCCGGCCCGAACGGGCAGCAGCCGGCGGGCCCCGGCGCCCAGGAGAACTACTCGCCCTTCGAGCAGCGGCGCCACCAGGACGACTGGCCGCAGCAGGACGGCTTCCAGAACGGTTATCCGGACCAGTACCCCACCGGTGCCCCGCAGGCGCATTCCGCCGAGGCCGCTGACGTGACCGAGGCGGACCGCGTAGGCTTCGACCGTCCGGGGCCGGCCCCCTCCGCCGCCCACGAGCTGACCGACGCCGGTCTTCCCCGCCGCGGATCCACCGCGAGCGGCGCGGGCGATGCGGGGCACGTGGGCCAGGAGACGCCGGCCGCCGCACCGGGGACGGGCGGCGAGGACACCTGGCGGTCGGCCAACGACGACCGCTGGCAGCAGGCCTCGGCGCTGCGCAAGCCCAAGGCGGGCGGGGTGACCTCCTCGGGACTGCCGCGGCGGGTGCCCAAGGCCAACCTGGTCGAGGGCGCGGCCGAGACCACTCCACAGGGAGGCCCCCAGGTCTCCCGCGCTCCGGAGGACGTCCGGGGCAGGCTGAGCAACCTGCGGCGCGGCGTCGAGCGAGGCCGCAACGCGGGCAGTGAAACGAACGGCCAGGACACAAGGAATGAACACCGTGGTCCTGACAGCACCTACAACCAGGAGCGTTAGTGTGAGCCCGATGAGCCAGGCGGCGCAGAACCTGAACTGGTTGATCACCAACTTCGTGGACAACACCCCGGGGGTGTCCCACACGGTGGTGGTCTCCGCCGACGGACTCCTTCTGGCGATGTCCGAAGGGTTCCCTCGCGACCGAGCCGATCAGCTCGCGGCCGTCGCCTCCGGCCTGACCTCGCTGACCGCCGGTGCCTCGCGCATCTTCGAGGGCGGCAGCGTGAACCAGACGGTTGTGGAGATGGAGCGCGGATTCCTCTTCATCATGTCCATCTCCGACGGCTCGTCCCTCGCGGTTCTCGCACACCCCGAGGCGGACATCGGTCTCATTGGGTACGAGATGGCCCTTCTGGTGGACCGTGCGGGCACGGTTTTGACCCCGGATCTGCGGGCTGAGCTCCAAGGGAGCCTTCTCAACTAAAGGACAGACGGTGCGTTTTGGCGTCCCGTGGCCGTAAAGTTTCGGGACGCGGCTCCACAGCGATGGGTGCCAGGCACAGTCGGAGGAGGAAAAAGTGGCAACACCCCCAGGCGGTCCGTCATCGGGCAACTGGTCGTACGGCCCTGGTCAGGGCCAGAACGACGGCTCGGCGAACGGATACGGCTACCCCTCCGTGCCGAGTCACCGGCAGCCGTACACGCCGCAGGGCCCCGGCCCTTCGCCTTACGACCAGCCGCACGCTCCGCGCATCCAGCCCGTGCAGCCGCAGCGCCGCACCCCTGAGCCGGCGCCCGCGGGGGCGTCGAACAACCCCCTGGTGCGCCCGTACGCCATGACGGGCGGCCGCACCAGGCCCCGGTACCAGCTCGCCATCGAGGCGCTGGTGCACACCACCGCGCAGCCGCACCAGATGCAGGGCCAGCTGCCCGAGCATCAGCGGATCTGCAACCTCTGCCGGGAGATCAAGTCGGTGGCCGAGGTCTCGGCCCTCCTGACGATCCCTCTCGGCGTGGCCAGGATCCTCGTCGCCGACTTGGCGGAGGCGGGACTGGTCGCCATCCATCAGCCCGGCGGCGACGAGAGCGCCGGCGGCCAGCCAGACGTGACACTGCTCGAAAGGGTGCTCAGTGGACTTCGCAAGCTCTAGCGGCGGTCCTTCCCGCTCCACCACTTCCGCGAAGATCGTGGTGGCGGGCGGCTTCGGCGTGGGCAAGACCACGTTCGTCGGCGCTGTCTCGGAGATCAATCCGCTGCGCACAGAGGCCGTGATGACATCCGCTTCGGCGGGTATCGACGACCTCACCCACACGGGGGACAAGACGACCACGACGGTCGCCATGGACTTCGGACGCATCACGCTCGACCAGGACCTGATCCTGTACCTCTTCGGTACGCCCGGCCAGGACCGGTTCTGGTTCATGTGGGACGACCTGGTGCGCGGCGCCATCGGGGCGATCGTCCTGGTCGACACGAGGCGGCTCGCCGACTGCTTCCCCGCCGTCGACTACTTCGAGAACTCGGGCCTGCCGTTCGTCATCGCGTTGAACGGCTTCGACGGGCAGCAGCCGTACAACCCGGACGAGGTCCGCGAGGCGCTGCAGATCGGCCCGGACACCCCGATCATCACGACGGACGCGCGGCATCGGGCCGACGCGAAGTCCGCGCTGATCACGCTGGTCGAGCACGCGCTGATGGCGCGCCTGCGCTGATCTGCGGGCAAGTCGTGCCTCCCTCAGTGCCTCAAGGGCCTGGGAGGTGCCCCCAGGGGCGGCACGGGTGGGCGCAGGCGGCCACCCCGTCGGCACCGGGTTGCGCGACGCCCCCTGCGGCCACTGGGCTGCCGGGGGCGGTTTCGTTGCCGGGTGCGGGTACGTCGTGGCTGGTCGCGCCCACGCGACGGAGCCGCATATCGACACAGCCCCGCGCCCCTGGGTGTGTTGCCCGGCCCCCTGTCATGCGTAGAGGCCCCCTTCCTGGGCGGAGGGGGCCTCTACGTGGCTCAGGTCAGCGCCAGCTGTGCGGCGCCCGGAAACCCGGCTCGCGCTCCAGGCGGCGCCAGCCCGCGCGGGCTCGGCCGCCGCCGTGGGTCGGCGGGATCTCGGCGGGGCGGGCGGCGGCGCGGGCCAGCAGGAGCGCCGTGATGGCGGCGACTTCCTCGGGCTCGGCGTGGCCCTTCTCGACGCGGATGTCGGGAGTGGACATGGAGGTGGCTCCTCGGGTCACTGCGGCGGGTTGCCGTGCTTGCGGGAGGGCAGGTCGGCGTGCTTGGTGTGGAGCATCGCCAGGGACTTGATCAGCACCTCGCGCGTCTCCGCGGGGTCGATGACGTCGTCGACCAGGCCGCGTTCGGCCGCGTAGTAGGGGTGCATCAGCTCGGACTTGTACTCCTTGACCATGCGGGCCCGCATGGCCTCGGGGTCCTCCGCCCCGGCGATCTGCCGGCGGAAGATGACGTTGGCCGCGCCCTCCGCGCCCATGACGGCGATCTCGTTGGTCGGCCAGGCGTAGGTGAGGTCGGCGCCGATGGACTGGCTGTCCATGACGATGTAAGCACCTCCGTACGCCTTGCGCAGGATGAGCGAGATCCGGGGGACGGTCGCGTTGCAGTAGGCGTAGAGGAGCTTGGCGCCGTGGCGGATGATGCCGCCGTGCTCCTGGTCGACGCCGGGCAGGAAGCCGGGTACGTCCAGAAGGGTGATGATCGGGATGTTGAAGGCGTCGCACATCTGGACGAAGCGCGCGGCCTTCTCCGATGCCTCGATGTCCAGTACGCCGGCCAGGCTCTGCGGCTGGTTGGCGACGATGCCGACGACCTGGCCGTCCAGACGGGCCAGGGCGCAGATGATGTTGCGGGCCCAGCGCTCGTGGACCTCCAGGTACTCGCCGTCGTCGACGAGTTCCTCGATGACCTTGGTCACGTCGTAGGGGCGGTTGCCGTCCGCCGGGACCAGGTCGAGCAGGACGTCGCCGCGGCGGTCTGCGGGGTCCGAGGACTCGGCGCGGGGCGGGTTCTCCCGGTTGTTCTGCGGCAGCAGGGAGAGGAGGTAGCGGACCTCGGCGAGGCAGGTCTCCTCGTCGTCGTAGGCGAAGTGGCACACGCCGGACGTCTCGGCGTGCACGTCGGCGCCGCCCAGGCCGTTCTGGGTGATCTCCTCGCCGGTGACCGCCTTGACCACGTCCGGGCCCGTGATGAACATCTGCGAGGTGTCGCGGACCATGAAGACGAAGTCGGTGAGGGCGGGGCTGTAGGCCGCGCCGCCCGCGCACGGGCCGAGCATCACGCTGATCTGCGGGATGACGCCGGACGCCTTGGTGTTGCGCTGGAAGATGCCGCCGTAACCGGCGAGCGCGCTGACGCCCTCCTGGATGCGGGCGCCGGCGCCGTCGTTCAGCGACACCAGCGGGGCACCGGCCGCGATGGCCATGTCCATGATCTTGTGGATCTTCGTCGCGTGCGCCTCGCCCAGCGCACCGCCGAAGATCCTGAAGTCGTGGGCGTAGACGAAGACCGTGCGGCCCTCGACCGTGCCCCAGCCGGTGATGACACCGTCGGTGTACGGCTTCTTGGCCTCCAGGCCGAAGCCGGTCGCCCGGTGCCGGCGCAGCTGCTCGACCTCGCGGAAGGAACCCGCGTCGAGGAGCAGCTCGATCCGCTCGCGCGCCGTCAGCTTGCCCTTGGCGTGCTGCGCCGCCGTGGCCTTCTCGCTCGGTCCGGCCAGCGCCTGCGCACGGATCTCGTGCAGCTCGGCCACTCGCCCGCGCGCGTCCGTCGGCTCACCCGGCGCCTCATCCAAAACGGTCATGTAGCGACTCTACGAAGCAGACCAAGGAATGCGAGCCGTCGACTCCGTACAGTCTCCGGCCCGTTTTCCTGGTAGCACTGAACAGAACCCCCACCGCATGCAGCCTTTTCGACTGCTCAGAGGGCCTCCATCTTGTAGAGGTCACACAAAGCCATCAGCTGAGAGTCACCTCACATTCATGGGTGGTACATACCACCCCTGGAGTGACGCGGAGGTGCAGTCGGCGGCCCGTCGCGAGGATCTCGACCGTCTCGTCGGCCCGTCGCACCGCTCTCACCGGGTGGTCCCAGACGATCTCCAGGGGTTCCCCCGTGCGCGGCGGTTCGCTCACGCAGAGCGTAGCGGTACGGCCCCGGCGGCGGACCAGCACGCTCGCCCCGGCGGTGGCGGTGAGCGGGCCCGCCGTGCCGGCCTGCCAGAAGTTGGCGGCCGTGAGACCGAGGGAGGGGACGGCCAGGGCCTGGCGGTGGCCGTCGTTGGCGAGGACCCGCAGCCGGCGGTGGTCGGCGGCGCGGCGGGCCACGGCCTGCCGCGAGGCACCCGGCATGACGGTGTAGACGTACTCGGCGTCGGCGGGGTCGGTGCCGTGGTCGAGCCAGAGGGTCTGCCAGCGGCGGGTACGGCGCTCGGTCGTGCTGGTGGTGTTGATGTCGGACCAGGCACCGGTGCGGTCCTCGCGCAGGGTCCGCAGGCCGCCCTGGGGCACGATCCAGCCGCCGTGGCCCTCCAGGTGGGCCCAGTGCCGGCCGCGCGTCAGGGCCCGGTCGCCGTCCTCCCCCAGATTGCGGTTGTCCACGACCGTCTCGACCGGGACGCCGTCCGCACAGGTGATGCCGGCGCCCAGGCAGACCACGGCGTCGTCGAGGAAGAACCAGGACTTGCGGGCCTGAAGGGTCGAGCCGAGCCCCTTGAGGTGCTGCCCGACGGCCGCGTACTCGCCGTCGGTCGTGCCGCCGACCCAGCGCACGTCCGGTTTGGGCCGGCCCCACTCGCCACCCGCCCGGTCGGCCAGGCGCCGGGTGGAGACGGTGGTGCCGGGCAGCCGGTACCAGTCGACGGTGGGCCAGAACCAGTCGGTGTACTGGTCCGTCCTCGTCCCGTTCGCCCACCAGGTGAGCATGCCCGCGCCGGTGTGCCAGCCGCGTGGGTTCTCGCCGTTGCCGCACTCGTAGTGGGCGATGCGGTCGCTGGCCATGGCGAGTCCCGCGGTGAAGGCGGGGCGGCGGTGGACTGCCCGGTCCATGGCCGCGAAGAGGTGGTGCCCGGCGGGTTCGGGGGCGGCCTCGCCGGGGGCGTCGGCGATCGCGTGCAGCCGGGCCAGGTCGGCGACCGGGAACTGGGGCGCGGTCAGCAGCGGGGTGACGGTGTCCCGTTCGATCCAGCCCTTGATCCGGGCGTGCCAGCGCCCGCGCTCGGCGTCGCTCGCGCCCCCCGCGAGGACCGCCATGGCGGCGACGAGTTGCTGGCCGTGGAAGTGGTCGCCGCGCATGACGTGCAGGTCGTCGCTCTTGAGGTAACCCCGGCTGATGGCCCGCCCGTTGACGTTGTCCATGACCAGTCCGTCGTGGATCAGGGGCGCGTAGGCGCGCTCGACGCTGTCCAGGACGATCTGCCTGCCCGGGTCGGTCACCTCCCACTCGGAGCCGGCCAGCAGGGTGAACAGCCGGCCCAGCCCGTCCAGCATGACCTGGCCGTACGTCCCCGAGTAGGCGACCCAGGTGTGCTGGACGAAGGAGCCGTCGGCGTGGAGGCCGTCCCCCTCGGTGACGTACGGGAAGACCGGCGAGAGGGCGTCGCGGGCCAGGGCGAGCTTGGCGGGGGCCCGGCCCAGGACGCCGCGCAGGGCGACGGAGCGGCACAGGTCGACGCGGTTGGCGCCGGTGGAGGTGCCGGTGTAGTCGCCGAGCATCGCGTCGGGGACGAAGTGGTCGACGGCGGCGCAGGCGGCGGCCACGCGGTCGGCGCCGAGGTGGTCGTGGAGGGCGGCCGTGATGTCCATCAGGAGCCGGGGGCTGCCGATCTGCCATTCCCACCAGTTGCCGTAACGGGTGGTGGCGGGGTTGTAGACGGTGGCCGAGAGGTGGTCGAGGCCGCGCAGGATGTCGGCGAGGAGCGCCGCGTCGCCGGTCGAGCCGGTGCCCTGCTGCACGTACGCCTCGGTCATCGTCCACAGACGGCCGTAGGCGAAGGTGATGCCGGCGGGCGGGTCGAAGGGGGGGCCGGGCCACAGGGAGGTGGCGGTGGGGGCCATGGTGGCGCGGTGCTCGCGGGCGCGTGCGCCGGTCTCGGCGAGGCGGGAGGCGTACGGCTCGGCGGCCGGGTCGTAGCCGGTGCCCAGCGCGATCCCGAGCCAGCGTCGGCGCAGGGCGTCGTACGGGTCGGCCGCGGCGGCCGCGGCACCGGGGACGGAGGCGAGGGCGGCGGCCGCGGCCGCGAGCAGGACCGCGCGGCGGGTGGGGGCGGTGGGGCGCTGTGGGGTCATGCTCATGCCGTCTATCACGCCGGAGGCGAGAGGGGAACGGTGCCGCGACACGTGCGGCGCGGGTGGTTGATGGCGGCGCGGAATAGCTCTAGAGTCGAAGCCGTTGGACTGGTTGAACATTCAACTTCAACGCCCTTCCCCGGAGGACACCATGACCGCCACCCCCGACCTCTCCACGCTGACCGGCGACTACACCGTCGACCCCGCCCACACGACCATCGGCTTCACCGCGCGCCACGCGATGGTCACCAACGTCAAGGGCAAGTTCCTCGACTTCACCGGCACGCTGCACCTGGACGGCTCCGACCCGTCCCGCTCCACGGCGACCCTGGACGTCACGATGGACAGCATCGACACGGGCTCCGCCGACCGTGACGGCCATCTGAAGAGCTCGGACTTCTTCAACACCGGCGAGTACCCGACGATGACCTTCCGCTCCACCAAGGCGGAGTCCCTGGGCGGCGACGACTACCGCATCACCGGTGACCTGTCGATCCTCGGCACGACCAAGCCGCTCACCATCGACCTGGAGTTCAACGGCGCCGCCAAGGACCCGTTCGGCAACGAGCGTGTCGGCTTCGAGGGCAAGGCGGAGATCAAGCGCTCCGAGTGGGGGCTCACCTGGAACACGGCCCTGGAGACGGGCGGCGTGCTGGTCTCCGACAAGATCAAGCTGAACTTCGACATCTCGGCGATCAGGCAGGCCTGACGTCCCGCGCCCCCTCGGGGGCGCCGAAGTCCACGTCGGCGGCGGCCCGGACCCGGATACGGCGGCCGGGCCGGGCGATCGCGCGGTAGACGGCGTTGTACCGCGCGATCGAGCGGTCCGCCGGGACGAGGCCGGTGTCCGCCGCGGTCCGCACCGAGGTGGTGTGCCCGTCGGCGACGACGACCAGGTCGTAACCCCGGCTCAGTGCCTGCCGCGCCGTGGTGTCCACGCAGACCTCCGTGGCGAACCCGGTGACGACGACCTCGGTGACACCGCGCGCCCTCAGGATCGCGTCGAGGTCGGTGTCCAGGAAGCTGTCCGGCGTCGCCTTGTCCACGACCGGCTCCCCCTCCCGCGGGGCCAGCTCGGGCACCACCCGCCAGCCCTCGGTGCCGGGGACCATACCCGCGTCCCGCTGCCGCACGGTCACCACCGGCACGCCGGACGCCCGGGCCCGCTCGCTCAGCCCGGCGATCGCGGCGACCGTCTCGGCGGCCCGGTGCGCCATGGCGACCGTGGTGTTCTGCATGTCGATGACGAGGAGCGCGGAGGTGGGTGGCATGCGCTCACCGTAGTGGGGCGCCCCGCCCGCACGCCGCCCGTTTCACCTGCCCAGCAGCTCCCGCACCTGGTCCAGGGCGCTGCCGAAGGGGTCGGGGAGGACCCCCACCCCGTGGGCGACCAGCGCTCCCTCGTGCAGCAGCATCAGCGTCCGCGCCAGCCGGTCCGCGCCGGGCGCGTCGATCTCCCGGGCCAGGCCGGTGAACAGTTCGAGCATCCACCGCTTCTGGCCGGTGATGACCGGGTACGCCGGATGGGCCGGATCGCTGATCTCCGCATGCGCGTTGATCATGCTGCACCCCCTGGCGCCGTACCGCGCCGACCACGCGCGGGAGGCCTCGAAGACCGCCTCGACCCGGGCGGCGGCCCCCTCTCCCGCCTCCTCCAGCCGCCCGGCGAGCAGGTCGCGCCACCGCTCGTCGCGTCCGGCCAGGTACTCCACGACGATCTGCTCCTTCGAGCCGAACCTGTCGTACAGCGTCTTCTTGGTCACCCCGGCCTCGGCGGCGATGAGATCCACGCCGACGGCGTGGATGCCGTGCTCGTAGAACAGCCGCTCGGCGGCCTCCAGTACCCGTCGCGCGCCGGGCGTCATCCGGACCCGACGCGGTTCTCCTTCCTCACCCATGCGACCAAGTATACCGGTCTGTATAGTGGGCACTCGAGGCTAGTAAACCGATCTGTCTACTGGAAGGGGTCGACGTGAACGCCCTGCTCTCGGCCGCCTTCGTACTGTGCTGGAGCTCCGGCTTCATCGGCGCCAAGCTCGGTGCGGAGACCGCGGCCACGCCCACCCTCCTGATGTGGCGCTTCCTGCCCCTCGCCGTACTGCTGGCCGCCGCCGCGGTCGCCTCCCGGACGGCCTGGCGGGGCCTGACGCTCCGCGGCGCCGGCCGGCAGATCGCCATCGGCGCCCTGTCGCAGAGCGGCTATCTGCTCAGCGTCTACTACGCCATCGAGCTGGGTGTCTCCAGCGGCACCACCGCCCTGATCGACGGCGTCCAGCCGCTGGTCGCCGGCGCGCTCGCCGGTCCCCTGCTGCGGCAGTACGTCTCCCGCCGGCAGTGGCTGGGACTGTGGCTCGGGCTGTCGGGTGTGGCCACGGTGACGCTCGCGGACGCCGCGGCGGCAGGGGCGGGAGTGGCCTGGTGGGCGTATCTCGTCCCGTTCCTCGGCATGCTGTCGCTGGTGGCGGCCACCTTCCTGGAGCGCCGCACGCCCGAGCCGGTCGCGCCCCGCGTCGCCCTGACGATCCACTGCGCGACCAGCGCCGTCCTCTTCTCCGGGCTGGCGCTGGGCGTCGGGGCGGCGGCACCGCCCGCCGGGTCCTCGTTCTGGCTGGCGACCGCCTGGCTGGTGGTGCTGCCGACCTTCGGCGGCTACGGGCTGTACTGGCTGATCCTGCGCCGGTCCGGCATCACCGAGGTCAACACCCTGATGTTCCTGATGGCCCCGGTCACGGCCGTGTGGGGCGCCCTCATGTTCGGTGAGCCCTTCGGCGTCCAGACCGCCCTCGGACTGGCGGTCGGCCTGGCGGCCGTGGTCGTGGTCAGGCGCGGCGGCGGTGAGAGGCGCAGTCGGAGGCCCGTGCGGTCCGGCGCGGACCGTCCGGCGGCCGGGAGGCCGGTGGCGGCCAGGCGCTGACGCCCGCCCGCCGCCTCAGAAGCCGCCGCCGAAGTCCCCTCCGCCGCCGAAGCCGCCGCCGCCCCCGAAGTCGCCGCCGCCGAACCCGCCCCCGAAGTCACCGGGGTCGAAGTCGCCGCCCGAGACGTCGCCGCCCTCGTAGCCGCCGAAGTCGCCGTACCCGGTGCCGTAACCGGCTCCGTAGGCGGGGCCCGCCATCATGCTGCCGAGCATGGTGCCGACCAGCAGGCCGGGCAGGATGCCGCCGCCGAAGTAACCGCCCGCCCAGGGGCCGTAGGCCGGGCCCGCGTCCCAGTAGGGCCGGCGGCCGTACTCGGTGTCCACCTCGCGGATCATCGGGTCCCGGCCGTCGGACAGCCGGGCCTGATCGGCCGCGCACACCGGGACCTGCCGCGTCGTGCCACCCGCCGGGGTCCAGGTGGCGTCGGCGACCGACGGTCCGTGGCGCGGGTCGAAGAAGCAGGGCGGCCGGCGTTCGGGCAGCGGCCTGCCCTCGCGGCGGGCGGCGAGCTGCGCGAGCGAGAACCGGCCGTCCTCCACCGCCTGGGTGACGGCGCGCACGTCCTCCGGTTTGCGGGCGTCGGCCATGTACGTCTTCGCCTGCTCGTAGGCGTCCAGGGCGCGTTCGTAGTCCGCCCGCATGGCGTCGTCGGCGCCCGGTTCCGCCGGGTGGAAGTCCAGGCGGTCCAGTTCCTCGCCGAACGCCGTGATGTCCTCGTCGACCACCACCCGCAGCCGCTCCAGCGCCGCCCGCTGCTCCTGCTCGCGGCGGTGGCGGTTGCGCCGGGAGAGCGCGTAGACGCCCGCGCCGCCGGCCACCACCACCGCGCCCGCGGTGATCAGGGCGTCGGTGGGCGCGGACCCGCCGCCGGAGTCCCAGGACGAGGGCGCCGAGCCGCGCACGCTGCGCAGCGCGTCGTCGACGAAGTCGTTCAGCTGGGCCTTGGGGTCGCCCGCGCCCTGCACGGCGGTGACCAGGTTCCGCACGCCCTGGCGGCTCAGCACACTGCTGTCCGCGCGGGCGTCGAAGCGGTCGCCCAGGCGGACGCCGTACAGACCGGTGATGCCGGTCTCGGTGCGGATGTTCTGGAAGAGGTTCTCGGTCGGGTAGCCGGCCGGGAGGACCGCGACGAAGACGGGCTCGCCCGCGTCCTCGATCTTGTGGGCGAGCGCGTCGGCGTCGGACTTGGACAGCAGGTCGGAGGCGGCCGGGTCCACGTACACGGGACTCTCGCGCAGGGCCGCGCCGATCTCCGAGACATCGGTCTGCGCCTGCGCGCCCGGCGCGCCGGCCAGCAGCACCGCCAGCGCGGCGACGACCGGCACGACCAGGAGGCGTATGAGGAACTGAGCACGAATGCCCTTCATACGTTCGAACGTACCCGAATGGACCTCAATCAGACATAAAGCGCGGAGATCCGGAAGATCCGGCTCACTCGGCGGGTGCGACCCCGGCCCGCAGCAGCCCGTACGTGTAGGCGTCCTCCAGGGCCTGCCAGGAGGCGGCGATGACGTTCTCCGCGACGCCCACCGTGGCCCACTCCCCCGTGCCGTCCGAGGTGGAGATGAGGACCCTGGTCGTGGACTGGGTGCCGTGCACGCCCTCCAGGATGCGGACCTTGTAGTCCACCAGGTCGAGCTTGGCCAGCTCCGGGTAGATCTTCTCCAGGGCGACGCGCAGCGACCGGTCCAGGGCGTTGACCGGGCCGTTGCCCTCGGCGGTGGCGACGATGCGCTCGCTCTTGGCCCAGAGCTTGACCGTGGCCTCGTTGGCGTGGGTGCCGTCGGGGCGGTCCTCGGTGATCGCGCGCCAGGACTCGACGTCGAAGTACTTGAGCGGCCGGCCCTCGGCCTCGGCGCGCAGCAGCAGCTCGAAGCTGGCGTCGGCTGCCTCGTAGGTGTAGCCCGCCAGCTCGCGCTCCTTGACCCGCTCGACGACCCGGCCGACCAGTTCGCGGTCGCCGCCGAGGTCGATGCCGAGTTCCTTGCCCTTGAGCTCGATGGAGGCGCGGCCGGCCATGTCGGAGACCAGCATCCGCATGGTGTTGCCGACCAGCTCGGGGTCGATGTGCTGGTAGAGGTCCGGATCGACCTTGATCGCGGAGGCGTGCAGGCCGGCCTTGTGGGCGAAGGCGGAGACGCCCACGTAGGGCTGGTGGGTGGAGGGGGTGAGGTTGACGACCTCCGCGATGGCGTGGGAGATGCGGGTCATCTCGCGCAGCCGGCCCTCGGGCAGCACCTGCTTGCCGTACTTGAGCTCCAGGGCGGCCACGACCGGGAACAGGTTGGCGTTGCCGACGCGCTCGCCGTAGCCGTTGGCCGTGCACTGGACGTGGGTCGCGCCGGCGTCGACGGCGGCGAGGGTGTTGGCCACGGCGCATCCGGTGTCGTCCTGGGCGTGGATGCCGAGCCGGGCGCCGGTGTCGGCCAGCACCGTGGCGACCACGGCCTGGATCTGCGCCGGGAGCATGCCGCCGTTGGTGTCGCACAGGATGACGACGTCGGCGCCGGCCTCGGCGGCGGTGCGCACGACCGACTTCGCGTACTCGGGGTTGGCGCGGTAGCCGTCGAAGAAGTGCTCGCAGTCGACGAAGACCCGGCGGCCCTGCGCCTTGAGGTGGGAGACCGTGTCGGCCACCATCGCCAGGTTCTCGTCCAGCGTGGTGCGCAGGGCCAGTTCGACGTGCCGGTCGTGCGACTTGGCGACCAGCGTGATCACCTGGGCGCCCGAGTCGAGCAGCGCCTTGACCTGGTGGTCCTCGGCGGCGCTGGCGCCCGCGCGGCGGGTGGAGCCGAAGGCGACCAGCTGGGCGTGCCTGAAGTCGATCTCTTCCCGGGCGCGGGCGAAGAACTCGGTGTCCCGCGGGTTCGCGCCGGGCCAGCCGCCCTCGATGAAGCCCACACCGAAGTCGTCCAGGTGCCGTGCGATGGCCAGCTTGTCCGCGACCGTGAGGTTGATGCCCTCGCGCTGCGCGCCGTCGCGCAGGGTGGTGTCGAAGACGTGGAACGAATCGTCGAGTTCGCTGGTTGCGGTCATGATGTCAAGGCTCCTGTTGGGGATCTCGGTCTACCGGAATGACCGGTTCCACCGTCCGTCTATGATCCCTCGCGCACTCTTCCCGGCTCGGGGTGGGCCAGGAAAGCGAAAAACCTCTCGCGGGTGCGAGAGGTCTGCGCGCGGGTCGAGGACGACGGTGTCCACCCGTACCTGGTCGTACGTGGTGGTCACTGCGGACCGGCGCGCCTGCTGCCAATAATCATGGCGAACGAGAGCACGGGGGCAGTCTGGCACACTCCGCCCCCCGTCCACCGCCCGTCTCAGGATGCGAGCGTGGGGGCGTCCGGATCAGGACCGTGCCAGGAGCCCCTCGGCGAGGAACTCCCGTGCGTGGCCGAGCACCTGGGCCCGGTCCGTCCCGCGCAGGCCGATCGCCACGTGGATGGCGAAGCCGTCGAGGAGGGCCCGCAGCCGGGACGCGAAGCGGTCGGGGTCCACGGGGCGGAACTCGCCGCGCGAGATGCCCTCGGCGAGCAGGGCGACCAGGTCGCGGTGCCAGGCGCCCTCGATGGCGGCCTGCCGGTCGCGGGCCTCGTCGGGGGCGTTCTGCGAGCGGTTCCACACCTCCAGCCACAGCGTCCAGTGCGGGTCGCGGTGGCCGTCGGGGACGTACAGGTCGACGTAGGCGTCGAGGCGTTCCCGGGCGGCGCCGGGCCGGGTGAGCAGGCGGCCGCGCTCGGCGCCGAGGCGGCCCTCGCTCCACTCCAGGGTGCGCAGCAGCAGCTCGTCCTTGGAGCGGAAGTAGTACAGGAGGTGGCCGCTGCTCATGCCGACCTCGCGGCCGAGCGCCGCCATGGTGAGCTTCTCCAGGCCGCGCTCGGCGATCATCTCCATGGCGGCGGCGAGTACGTCCTCGCGCGGCGGGGCCTGTCTGCGCCCACCACCGGCCATGCGCTGCTCCTAGATCCTCGGCTGCTGCTGCGTGATGCAGTGGATGCCCCCGCCACCCGCGAAGATCGTACGCGCGTCCACCAGGGTCACCGTCCGCCCGGGGAACAGGCGGCGGAAGATGCCCGCGGCGAGTTCGTCGTTCGGGTCGCCGAAGGCGCACAGGACGAGGCCGCCGTTGCACAGGTAGTGGTTGATGTACGAGTAGTCGACCCAGTCGCCGTCCTGGTCCTTCAGGACCGTCGGGGCGGGAACCTCGACGACCTCCAGGCGCCGGCCCTTGGCGTCGGTCTGACCGCGCAGGATCTCCAGGTACTGCCGTGAGCGGTCGTGGTCGGGGTGCCGGGGGTCGCGCTGGCTGTGCACGACGACGGTGCCCGGCCGGGCGAAGGCGGCGACGATGTCGACGTGGCCCTGGGTGCCGTACCTGCCGTAGTCGCCGGTCAGGCCGTGCGGGAGCCAGATCGCCTTGCTGGTGCCGAGCTTGGCGTGGATCTCCGCCTCGGCCTGCTCGCGGCTCCAGCCGGGGTTGCGGCCGGGGCCGAGCTGGACGGTGTCGGTCAGCAGGACCGTGCCCTCGCCGTCGACGTGGATCGCGCCGCCCTCGTTGACGAGGGGGCTGCCCAGCACGGGCACGGCGGCGAGGTCCGCCACGTGCCGGGCGATCTTGGCGTCGTGCTCCCAGCGGGCCCAGTCCTGGGCGCCCCAGCCGTTGAAGACCCAGTCCACGGCGGCCAGTCCGCCCCGTCCGTCGGTCACGAAGGTCGGGCCGATGTCCCGCATCCAGGCGTCGTCCAGCTCGCGCTCCACCAGGTCGACGTCCGGGCCGAGCAGCTCGCGCGCGCTGTCGCCCTGGCCGGGCCCGTGCACCATCGTCACCGGCTCGAAACGCCGCACCGCGCGGGCGACGGCGGCCCATGCCGCACGGGCCGCGGCCAGTTCCCCGGCGTCGGTGAACGTCGCGTTGGGGCCGGGCCAGGCCATCCAGGTGCGTTCGTGCGGGGCCCACTCGGGGGGCATGCGGAAGGTCATCGAGATGTCCCTGGAGGTCGGAGGAGCGTCAGAGGAAGTAGAGGCGGTTGAGCGAGACGGACTCGGCCGGTTCGGAGCGCAGCGGGTCGCCGTCGAGGGTGACCAGGCCGGTGCGCTGGTCGACGTCGACCGCGCCGGTACGGGAGTTCAGACGCAGGTCGGCCGGGCCGATGCCGCGGGTGCCGCGCACGGCGACCCGGCGGCGGCGGGTCGGCAGGGTGTCGCCGCCCCGGTCGAGGGCGGCCTGCGCGACGAAGGCCACCGATATCTCGGCGGGCGTGGCGCCGTGCGCGCCGAACTGCGGTCCCAAAACGAGGGGTTCGCAGGTGTCGGTGGCCGCGTTCGGGTCGCCGACCACGCCGTACGCCGGAAAGCCCGACTTGAGCACGAGCTGCGGCTTGGCGCCGAAGTACTCCGGGCGCCACAGCACGATGTCGGCGAGCTTGCCGACCTCGATGGAGCCGATCTCGTGCGCGAGGCCGTGGGCGAGGGCGGGGTTGATGGTCAGCTTGGCCATGTAGCGCAGGACGCGCTCGTTGTCGTGGTCGTCCGGGGCGCCGAACTGGGCCTTCATCTTGCCGGCCATGGCGAAGGTGCGGCGGACGGTCTCGCCGGCCCGGCCCATGCCCTGCGCGTCGGAGGAGGTGATGCCGATGGCGCCCAGGTCGTGCAGCACGTCCTCGGCGCCCATGGTCCCGGCGCGGATGCGGTCGCGGGCCATGGCGGCGTCGCCCGGCAGGTCGGTCTTGAGGTCGTGGACGGAGACGATCATGCCGTAGTGCTCGGCGACCGCGTCCCGGCCGAAGGGCAGGGTGGGGTTGGTGGAGGAGCCGATGACGTTGGGGACGCCGGCCATCTTCAGCACGTTGGGGACGTGTCCGCCGCCGCAGCCCTCGATGTGGAAGGCGTGGACGGTGCGGCCCTCCAGCACCCGCAGGGTGTCTTCCACGGAGAGGCATTCGTTGAGGCCGTCGCTGTGCAGGGCGACCTGGACGTCGTACTCCTCGGCGACGCGCAGCGCGGTGTCGAGGGCGCGGGTGTGGGCGCCCATGTCCTCGTGCACCTTGAAGCCGGACGCCCCGCCCTCGGCCAGCGCCTCGATCAGCGGGGCCTCGTGGGACGAGGAGCCCCGGCCCAGGAAGCCGATGTTGACCGGCCAGGCGTCGAAGGCACCGAAGGCGTGCTTGAGCGCCCACGGCGAGTTGACGCCGACGCCCCAGACCGGGCCGAACTCCTGCCCGATGATCGTCGTCACCCCGGACGCGAGGGACGCCTCCATGATGCGCGGGGAGAGCAGGTGGACGTGGGTGTCCACGGCTCCGGCGGTGGCGACGAGGCCCTCGCCGGACACGATCGAGGTGCCGGTGCCGACCACGACGTCGACCCCGTCGAGGGTGTCGGGGTTGCCGGCCCGCCCGATCCCGCTGATCCGCCCCTCGCGGATGCCGATCGACACCTTCCGGATGCCCTGGGCCGCGTCGATCACGACCACGTTGCTGATCACGACGTCGCAGGTCTCCCGGACCGCCGCGGCCTTGAGGTGGAGTCCGTCGCGGGCGGTCTTGCCGAAACCGGCGAGGAACTCGTCGCCGTAGCGCTGGGCGTCGGACTCGACGCGGATCACCAGCCCCGAGTCGCCGAGGCGGAGCCGGTCACCGGCGCGCGGGCCGTGGGTGGCGGCGTAGGCGTACGGGTCGATGCTCATCGGTCCGCTCCCAGATATCCGCAGGCGGCGGCCCGGCGCAGGGCCTCTTCCCTGGCGCCCGGCGCGTCCAGCGGGCCGTCGACGAGACCGGCGAACCCGATGGCGACGCGGGCACCGCCGATCGGCACGAGGCCCACCTCCACGCGCTCGCCGGGGCCGAAGCGGACCGAGGACCCGGCGGGTACGGCCAGGCGCATTCCGTAGGCCCGCTCCCGGTCGAAGTCCAGGCGCGGGTTGGCCTCGAAGAAGTGGAAGTGGGAGGTCACGGAGACCGGCACGGTCGCGGTGTTGGTGACCGGGAGCCGCAGCGCCGCCTCGGGTTCCGCGTGGGCGTGTCCCGGCAACAGGACACCGGGGGCGTCCGCACCGAGCCCCGGGCCCCCGACGGGGTCGGTGACGACCGCGAGGCGGGAGCCGTCGTCGAAGACGGCCTCCACGTGCACCTCGGTGACCACGTCCGCGACGCCGGGCAGGACGTCGTCCGGGCCGAGCACGCACCGGGCGCGCTCGACGGCCTCCGCGAGGCGCGCTCCGTCGCGGGCGGCCTCGCACACGGTGTCCGCGATCAGCGCGGTCGCCTCGGGGACGTTCAGCCTGAGCCCGCGGGCCCTGCGGGCGCGGGCCAGCTCGGCCGCCCCGAACAGCAGCAGCCGGTCACGTTCCGTGGGAGTCAGTCTCACGCCGCGACACCTCCTCACTTGACCATAATTTGAGCACCACTCTAACTACGGACATCACTCTAGGCACGAAAGACATGCAGCGGAACCGTTGACGAGCAGCAAGGGCAGACGTCACATTGAACGTCGCTCTAACATCGCTCCACCCCCTCTGGCGGCCGTCGAAGGAGACCAGCCATGCCGATAGAACAGCGCGGAGTCGACACCATCCCCGAAGCGGAACGCACCAGCGGCCCCCGGGACCTGATCTCGATCCTGCTGGGGTCCAACCTCTGCCTGGGCGTGATCGTCTTCGGCTGGCTGCCGCCGTCCTTCGGCCTCGGCTGGTGGGCCTCGGTGGGTTCGGTGGTCGCGGGGACGGGCGTCGGCACGGTGTTCACGGCCCCACTGGCCCTGATCTCCCTGCGCACCGGCACCAACCTGTCCACGTCCTCCGGCGCCCAGTTCGGCGTGCGCGGGCGGCTGGTCGGCTCGGTGGTCGGTCTGCTGCTGGCCCTCGGCTACACCGCGCTGACGGTGTGGATCGGCGGGGACGTGATGGCGGGCGTGCTCGGGCGGCTGTTCGGCCTGCCGCAGGGCGGTGCGACGTACGCCGTCGTCTACGGCCTGCTGGCCGCCGCGACCGTCGCGGGGGCGGTCTACGGCTACCGGGTGCTGCTCGCGATGTCCCGGGTGCTGGCCTACGGCATGACCGCGCTGCTGGCGCTGGGCGTGATCGCCTACGCGCCCGACTTCACCACCGCCGCGCTGCCGGAGGCGGGCGGATATCTGCTGGACGGGTTCTGGCCGACGTGGCTGCTGGCCGCCGTGGCCGCGGGACTGTCAGGTCCGATCGCCTTCATCACCCTGCTCGGCGACTACACGCGCTACATCTCCCCGGCCCGCTTCTCCTCCCGCCGGGTGCTGCACGCGACCTGGCTGGGGCTGACGCTCGGCCTGCTGATCCCGCAGCTCTTCGGCACCTTCACGGCGTACGCCGCCCGTGCCGCCCTGGACTACGCGGGCCCGCTGGTCGACGCCGCCCCCACCTGGTACCTGGTCCCGCTGCTGCTCGCCGCCTCGGCCGGCTCGGTGGGCAACGCGGGGCTGATGCTGTACTCGATGGGCCTGGACCTGGACGCCATCCTGCCGCGCGCCTCCCGTGCCCGCGCCACCTGCGCCGTCGCCGTCGTCGCCACGGCCTGCGTCTTCGCCGGGCACTACGCCTGGCAGGCGCAGTCGGCGATGACGTCCTTCGTGCTGCTGCTGACGGCGATCGGCACCCCCTGGGCCGTCATCACGATGATCGGCTCGGTGCGCTGCGGCGGGGTGTACGACGCGGACGCCCTCCAGGTCTTCAACCGCCGGGCGCGGGGCGGGATCTACTGGTACCGGTCCGGCTGGAACGTCCCCGCGACGGCCGCCTGGGCGGTGGGCGCGGGCGTCGGCGTGCTGGCGGTGTCCCTGCCGTCGTACGAGGGGCCGCTGCTGTCCCTCACCGGCGGGGTGGACTGCAGCTTCCTGCTGTCGGGGCTGGTGGGCGGGGTGGTGTACGTGCTGGTGCCACAGCCCCGGGCCAACGCTTCAAAAGAGCCCGGGGTGGACAGTCTCAGCCCGTCCGGCGTTTGAGGACGAGGCCGTTCAGGCCGAAGGGGCGTCCGGGGGCGGCAGCTCCTGCAGGTCCGCCCCCCGGCGCCGGGGCACATCAGGCCAGCGTGTGCATCCACCCGTGCGTGTCCTCGGCGGTCCCGCGCTGGATGTCCAGCAGCGCGTCCCGCAGCCGCTGCGTCACCTCGCCCGTCTCGCCGCCGCTCTGCTGCCACTGGGCACCGGACCGCTTGACCGTGCCGACCGGGGTGATCACGGCGGCGGTCCCGCAGGCGAAGACCTCAGTGAGCGTGCCGTTCTCCGAGTCCCGCTGCCACTGGTCGACCGAGATACGGCCCTCCTCCGCCTCGTAACCGAGGTCGCGGGCGACGGTGAGCAGGGAGTCACGGGTGACGCCCTCCAGGATGGAGCCGGTGAGGGTGGGCGTGACGATCTTGTCGCCGTACACGAAGTACAGGTTCATGCCGCCCAGTTCCTCGACCCACTTGCGCTCGATGGCGTCGAGGTAGCAGACCTGGTCGCAGCCCTTGGTGGCGGCCTCGGCCTGGGCGAGCAGGGAGGCCGCGTAGTTGCCGCCGGTCTTGGCGTCGCCCATGCCGCCGGGGACGGCGCGGACCCGGTCTTCGGAGACCCAGATGGAGACCGGCTTGACGCCGCCCGGGAAGTAGGCGCCGGCCGGGGAGGCGATGACGAGGAAGAGGTACTCGTTGGCCGGCTTGACGCCCAGACCGACCTCGGTGGCGATCATGAAGGGGCGCAGGTAGAGGGACTCCTCGCCGCCGTGCGCCGGGACCCACTTCTCGTCCTGCCTGACCAGCGCGTCACAGGCCTCGATGAAGGTGTCCACCGGAAGCTCGGGCATGCCGAGGCGGCGCGAGGACGCCTGGAAGCGCGCGCCGTTCTTCTCCGGGCGGAAGGTGGCGACGGAGCCGTCGGGCCGCCGGTAGGCCTTCAGCCCCTCGAAGATCTCCTGCGCGTAGTGCAGGACCATGGTGGCCGGGTCGAGGGAGAGCGGGGCGTACGGCACGAGCTGGCCGTCGTGCCAGCCGCGGCCCTCGGTCCACTTGATCGTCACCATGTGGTCGGTGAAGTGGCGGCCGAACCCGGGGTTGGCCAGAATCGCCGCGCGCTCGGAGTCCGAGAGCGGGCTGGCGGAGGGCTTGAGCTCGATCGTGGGCGTCGTCATGGGTGGCTGTCCTTCACCGGTGTGTGTTGTGACGGGCCGCGGTCACGCCCGTACGGCCGGTGGCCGGTGCTAGGACGTCCGAGCATTCCCTCAGGTCGCGGCTTCGCGTTCGATTATCGCGCGCGGTCCACGACGGATGAAACGGGGTGAATGCGGCCCAGGATTCGATGGTCGCACCTGGCGGACGCAGGAGAAAGCCGCCGGGTGCCTTGTTTTTCGGACCCGGCGGCTTCGAAAGGTTGGATTTCGAGTGCGCCGGGGTCAGCCGGCTACTCGTACGGCGAGGGCGTCACCGATCTCGGAGGTGCTGCGGGCGGGCAGTCCGCCGCGCTCGCCGAGGTCGGCGGAGACGGCTTCCTCGATCCGGGCCGCCTCGTCCTCGTACCCGAGGTGGCGCAGCAGCAGGGCGACGGACAGGACCGTGGCGGTGGGGTCGGCCTTGCCCTGGCCTGCGATGTCGGGCGCGGAGCCGTGCACCGGCTCGAACATCGAGGGGAAGTCGCCGGACGGGTTGATGTTCCCGCTGGCGGCGACGCCGATACCGCCGGAGACGGCCGCGGCGAGGTCGGTGATGATGTCGCCGAAGAGGTTGTCGGTGACGATCACGTCGAACCGGGCCGGGTCGGTGACCAGGAAGATGGTCGCGGCGTCGACGTGGATGTAGTCGGTGGTGACCTCGGGGAACTCCTCGGCCACCTTGTTGAAGACGTTGGTCCACAGGTGGCCCGCGAAGGTCAGCACGTTGTTCTTGTGGACCAGCGTGAGCTTCTTGCGGGGGCGGGCCTGGGCCCGGGCGAAGGCGTCGCGGACGACGCGCTCGACGCCGTAGGCCGTGTTGACGGAGACCTCGGTGGCGACCTCGTGCTCGGTGCCCTTGCGGATGGTGCCGCCGTTGCCCGTGTACGGGCCCTCGGTGCCCTCGCGGACGACGACGAAGTCGATCTCGGGCTGGCCGGCGAGCGGGGTGGCGACGCCGGGCAGGAGCCTGCTCGGCCGCAGGTTGACGTGGTGGTCGAAGGCGAAGCGGAGCTTGAGCAGGAAGCCGCGCTCCAGCACGCCAGACGGCACCGACGGGTCGCCGATCGCGCCGAGCAGGATGGCGTCGTGCGCCTTGAGGGCGTCGAGGTCGGCGTCGGTGAGGGTCTCACCGGTGGCGTGGTAGCGCCGGGCGCCGAAGTCGAATTCCTTGGTCTCCAGCTTCACATCCTGCGGGAGGACGGCGGAGAGGACCTTGAGACCCTCGGCCACGACCTCCTGGCCGATGCCGTCACCGGGAATCACTGCGAGATTGAGGCTGCGAGACATGACGGCACCCTACCGCTCGTCCCACGGGATGACATGAGGCGTCCGCCATGCGGACGCCTCCGTCGTCCGCGCTGCTCAGTGGCCGGTGGCGCCGCCGTTGTCCCGGCGGTCGAGGGAGCGCTGGAGGGCGGCCGCGGCGTTCTTGCGGTCGGAGTCGCCGGTGCGGGAGAGGTGACGGACTCGGCGGCGGATGGTCGTCTCGGCCATGGAAATCGACTCCTTCGGCACAAAGGGAGCGCGGAAAGCGAGCAGTACGGAGAGACGCCGGAAGGGGCGGGGAGCGCGATGCCGCAGGGGTTGCCTGCACGGGCACGGGCTCACGACCGCCATTCGCTCGATCGAGCGGGACGTTCGGCTCCTACAAAGCTAAGGGAGCGCGCCGCGTCTGTCTCCACAATTACTCGGACTTCCTACTATCTGAGACGGTGCCCTCGCTCACACCGTCCCGGCCTGCGAAAACGCCCCGGCGGGCCAGGTCGGTCGACCTGGCCCGCCGGGGCGTCCTGCGCGCGGGCGTCAGCCCATGTGCGGGTAGGTGTAGTCGGTCGGCGGGACCAGCGTCTCCTTGATGGCGCGGGTCAGCGTCCAGCGCATCAGGTTCTGCGGGGCGCCCGCCTTGTCGTTGGTGCCGGAGGCACGGCCGCCGCCGAAGGGCTGCTGGCCGACGACGGCGCCGGTCGACTTGTCGTTGATGTAGAAGTTGCCGGCCGCGTAGCGCAGCTTCTCCATCGTGTACGCGGCCGCCGCGCGGTCGTTGGAGATGACCGAGCCGGTGAGCGCGTAGTCCGAGACCGACTCCATCTGGGTCAGCATCGCGTCGTACGCGCCGTCGACGCTGTCGTCGTACACGTGGACGGCGAGGAACGGGCCGAAGTACTCGGTGCGGAAGACCTCGTTCTCCGGGTCGGTGCACTCGACGACCGTCGGGCGGACGAAGTAGCCGACCGAGTCGTCGTAGGAGCCGCCCGCGACGATGGTGCAGGTCTCGTCCTCCTTGGCCCGGTCGATGGCGGCCTTGTTCTTGGCGAAGGACCGCTCGTCGATGACGGCGCCGATGAAGTTCGACAGATCGGTGACGTCACCCATGGTCAGGTAGTCGACCTCGGCGGCGAACTCCTCCTTGAACCCGTCGTTCCAGATGGACGCCGGGATGTACGCGCGCGAGGTGGCGCTGCACTTCTGGCCCTGGTACTCGAAGGCACCGCGGGTCAGCGCGGTCTTGAGCACCGCGCGGTCGGCGCTCGGGTGGGCGACCAGGAAGTCCTTGCCGCCGGTCTCGCCGACCAGCCGCGGGTAGGTGCGGTACTTCTCGATGTTGTTGCCGACCGTCTTCCACAGGTGCTGGAAGGTCTTGGTCGAGCCGGTGAAGTGGATGCCCGCGAGGTCGCGGTGCTCCAGGGCGACCTCGGAGACCGCGATGCCGTCGCCGGTGACCAGGTTGATGACGCCCTTGGGCAGCCCGGCCTCCTCCAGGAGCTGCATGAGCAGCACGGCGGCGTGGGTCTGCGTCGGGGACGGCTTCCAGACCACCACGTTGCCCATCAGGGCCGGAGCGGTGGGCAGGTTGGCCGCGATCGCGCTGAAGTTGAACGGCGTGATCGCGTAGACGAAGCCCTCCAGCGGGCGGTGGTCCATGCGGTTCCACACGCCCTGGGAGTTGGCCGGGGGCTGCTCGGCGAGGATGTTCCGCGCGTAGTGGACGTTGAAGCGCCAGAAGTCGACCAGCTCGCAGGGGCTGTCGATCTCGGCCTGCTGGGCGGTCTTGGACTGGCCGAGCATGGTGGAGGCGGCGATGGTCTCGCGCCAGGGACCCGACAGCAGCTCGGCGGCGCGCAGGATGATCGCCGCGCGGTCGTCGAAGGACATCGCGCGCCAGGCGGGGGCGGCGGCCAGGGCGGCGTCGATCGCGTCCTGGGCGTCCTGCTGGGTGGCGTTGGCGTACGTGCCCAGGCGGGACTTGTGGTTGTGCGGCTGCACGACGTCGAAGCGCTCGCCGCCGCCCATCCGCTTCTCGCCACCGATGGTGCAGGGCAGGTCGATCGGGTTGTCGGCCAGCTCCTTGAGCTTGGCCTCCAGACGGGCGCGCTCGGGCGAACCGGGCGCGTAGCCGTGCACCGGCTCGTTGACGGGGGTGGGGACCTGGGTCACAGCGTCCATGGGTTCCGTAACTCCTTACTGAGCGGGTTGTGCGAGCGGGTGCGGGCTCAGCCCTTGCTGACCATCGAGCGGGCGAAGAACCGGAGGTTGGCCGGCTTCTCCGCCAGACGGCGCATGAAGTAGCCGTACCAGTCGGTGCCGTAGGCGGTGTAGACGCGCATGCGGTGGCCCTCGGCGGCCAGCCGCAGGTGCTCGTCGCCCCGGATGCCGTACAGCATCTGGAACTCGTACTCGTCGAGCTTGCGTCCGGCCGTGCGGGCCAGCTCCTGGCCGATGGAGATCAGGCGCGGGTCGTGGGACCCGATCATCGGGTAGCCCTCGCCCTCCATCAGCGTGCGCAGGATGCGGACGTACGCCTTGTCGATCTCGTGGCGCTGCTGGTACGCGACCTCTGCGGGCTCCTTGTAGGCGCCCTTCACCAACCGTACGCGAGAGCCGCTGTCGGCGAGGCGGCGCGCGTCGGCCTCGGTGCGGAAGAGGTAGGCCTGGATGACGCAGCCGGTCTGCGGGAAGTCCTTCCGCAGCTCCTCGTGGATGGCGAACATCGAGTCGAGGGTGGTGTGGTCCTCGGCGTCGAGGGTGACCGTGGTGCCGATCTCGGCGGCGGCCTCGACGACCGGGCGGACGTTGTCCAGTGCCAGTTCGTGCCCGCCGTCCAGCGCCTGGCCGAACATGGAGAGCTTCACCGACATCTCGGCGCGGGTGCCCAGCTCCAGCGGCTTGAGCCGGTCGATCAGCTCCAGGTAGGCGTCGCGGGCGGCCTCGGCCTGCGCGGGGGTGGTGATGTCCTCGCCGACGACGTCCATCGTCAGTTCCAGGCCCTGATCGGTGAGCTCCCGGACGATCGGCACGATCTGGTCGACCGTCTCGCCGGGGATGAACCGGTCGACGACCGGCTTGGTCACGGGCGCGGCGGAAACCAGCCGACGCATCCGGTCGCTGCGGGACGCGGCGAGAATCACGGGACCCAGCACGGGGCACCTCCACTTACCAACCAACACAGAGGCCGCTGCCCGACGTAAGGGGGAACGGCACGGAGAACCACCGTGAAATCTAAGGATCCTCCCGATCGTCGGCCATCGACACCTGTCACGCATCCGTGCCGCGGATCTCAGACAGATGTATGAAGGGCGCGCGCAAATGCGGCAGAATGCCCGGGTGACGTCCGATTCCAGAGGTTCCGCAGGCACCGGTGGTACCCGTGGTGACTACCAGGAGCTGGTCGACGAGGTCTCCGAGCTGCTGGGCGCGCCCGCGACCCTGGAGAACCGCGACTTCGAGCTGATCGCCTTCGGCGCCTACGACAGCGAGGGCGACCTCGACCCCTCCGCCCTGGACCCGGTGCGCACCCGCTCGATCCTCACCCGGCGCTCCACCGCGGCGGTCCGGGCGTGGTTCGAGAGCTTCGGCATCACCCGGGCGACCGGCCCGGTGCGCATCCCGCCGACCCCCGAGGCGGGGGTGTACCGCGGGCGCACCTGCCTGCCGGTACGCCATCGGGGTGTGGTCCTCGGCTACGTGTGGCTCCTGGACACCGATCCGGGCCCGACCGAACGGCAGCTGGCGGCGGCCATGGAGGTCACGGCGCGGATCGGCGCGCTGCTCGCCGACGAGGCACAGCACGGCGCGGACCTGAGCCGGGAGCTGCGGGCGGTGCTGACCGCCGAGCGGGACTGGCAGCGGGACATGGCGGTGGCGGAGCTGCGCAGCGCGCTCGGCGCCCGGGCGGACACCCCGCACGCGGTGGTCTGCGTGGCGCCCTGGCCCTCGGCCGACCCGGACGACGCACCCTCGGTCCGTACGGTGCCGGGCGCGACGGCGCTGTGCACGGTGCCGTGGGGGGCCGCCGCCGTCTCGCTGGCGCTGCTGGTCCGGTTGCGCTCGGTGGACCTGCCGGCCCCGGCGACGTCGGCGGCGGGGCGGCTGCTGGAGCGGGTCCCGGCCCGGGGCACCGGCGGGGCGGCCGGTGCCGCGGCCGGCGTCTCGGCGCCGCGCTCGGGCCTCGCGGAGCTGGGGACGGCCTGGGCGGAGGCGTCGGCGGCGGCCCGGGCGGCGCGCGCCGAGGAACGGTTCGCTCCGGTCGCCCAGTGGACGGACATCGGGCCGTTCCGCCTGCTGACCGCGCTGCCCCCGCACGCCGCCCACGATCCCGCCGTACGGGCGCTGCTCTCCCCCGCCCACCGCGAACTCGCCCGCACCGCCGAGGTGTACCTGGACCGCGCGGGCCAGGCCGGGCGGACCGCCGCCGAGCTGGGCATCCACCGCCAGACGCTGTACTACCGGCTGTCGCGCGTCGAACAGCTCACGGGCCTGGACCTGGACGACGGGGAGGACCGGCTGCTGCTGCACATGGCGCTCAAGGGGCGTCGCCTGTAGCGGCCTCGATCACCCGGCGCAGCCCCTCGGCGAGCTGGTCCGCTTCGGGCGCGGTCTTCGGATCGAAGGTCCACTGCGCGATGATGCCGGTCATCAGCGTCACGTAGAACATGCCCAGGGTGCCGAGCTCGTCCCCGGAGACGTCCTCCTCCCGCCCGCCCATGAGCAGCGGGATGAAGCCGCGCCCTGCCTCCAGCTGCGCCTTGGCCAGGTGGTCGCGCAGTTCGGGCAGTTGGTCGCCGATGACGATGATCTCCATGCTGAGCCGCCACGGGGAGCCGGGCTCCTTCATCGTGGCGATGACGTTCGACCAGACCTCCTGGAACCGCTCGACGGAACCGGGCTCGGTGGTCAGCCCCGCGCCCTGGCCGCCCTCGAACGCGTCGGCCATGCCCTCGACCAGCGACACGTAGGCCTGCGCCAGCAGGGCGTCCTTCGAACCGTAGTGGTAGCCGATGGACGCCAGGTTGGTCCCCGACTCCTTGACGATGTCGCGCGCCGTGGTGCGCACGAATCCCTTCTGCAGCAGGCAGCGCTTGGCGCCTTCGAGCAGATCCTCACGGTGTCCCATGCCGTCACCTTATCCATGCCCCCAGACAGCCGTCTTATACAAGCGTCCTAGACAGCCGTATAAGACGTGCGTACAGTCTCCGGCATGACAACGAATCCGCCCCGTGCCGGCCGCCGTGAGTGGACCGCGCTGGCCGTGCTGATGCTTCCGCTGCTGCTGGTCTCGATGGATGTCTCCGTCCTCTATTTCGCGATCCCGCAGATCAGCGCGGACCTGGACCCGAGCGGCACCCAACAGCTGTGGATCTTCGACATCTACGGCTTCGTCCTGGCCGGCCTGCTGATGACGATGGGCGCGCTGGGCGACCGGGTCGGCCGCCGCAGGCTGCTCCTCCTCGGCGCGGTCGCCTTCGGCGCCGCCTCACTGCTCGCCGCCTACGCGCACAGCGCCGAGACCCTGATCGCGGCCCGCGCGGTCCTCGGCATCGGCGGCGCCACCCTGATGCCGTCGACGATGGCGCTGGTCCGCACGATGTTCACCGACCCCGCCCAGCGGGCGAAGGCGATCGGGCTGTGGTCCGGGGTGATGACGGCCGGGATCGCGCTCGGCTCGGTGATGAGCGGCGTCCTCGTGGAGCACTTCTGGTGGGGCTCGGTCTTCCTGGTGAACCTGCCCGCGATGGCCCTGCTGCTGATTCTCGGTCCGGTGCTGCTCCCGGAGTCCAAGAACCCCTCCCCCGGCCGCTTCGACCTGCTGAGCGTCCCGCTGTCGATGGCGGCGGTCCTGCCCGTGGTCTACGGCCTCAAGGAGCTGCCCTCCGAGGGGTGGAACGTCCGCTACGTCGTCTCGATCACCGTCGGCCTGCTGTTCGCGGCCCTGTTCGTGCACCGCCAGCGCACCTCGGCCTCGCCGATGATCTCGCCCGCCCTGTTCCGCGGGCACGGTTTCACCCCGGCGCTGGTCCTCAACACCCTGTCGGCCTTCGGGATGATGGGCTCGGCGTACTTCACCACCCAGTACCTCCAGTCGGTCCTCGGCAAGAGCGCGCTGGAGGCCGCGCTGTGGAGCCTGCTGCCGTCGGTGCTCATCGGCGCCGCCGCACCGGTCGCCGCCCGACTGGTCCAGCGCGGTGCCGAGCGCGCGTACGTCGTGACGGCCGGCTTCGTCATCGCCGCGGGCGGCTACGGACTGCTGGCCCTGGCCGGCACGGACTCGCTGTGGCTGCTGCTGGCCGCGTGCGGCGTCCTCGCGGCCGGCCTCGTCGTCGTGATGTCCCTGCTCACCGACCTGGCCCTCAGCTCGGCCCCGGTCGAGAAGGCGGGTGCGGCCTCCTCACTGCTGGAGACCGGCACCGAGTTCGGCGGCGCCCTGGGCATGGCCGCACTCGGTTCCATCGGTACGGCCCTCTACCGCCACGGTGTCCCCTCGGACGCACCCGCCCCGGCCGAGGAGACCCTGGGCGGGGCACTGGCCGTCGCCGCCGAGCTTCCGGGGCGCGCGGGAGACGCCCTGGCCACGGCGGCACGCGAGGCGTTCACGGACGGCATGCAGGGTGCCGCGATCGCGGGGGCGCTGCTGCTGCTCGGGGCGGCGGTGTCGGCGGCGCTGGGGCTGCGGCACATCCGGGTGCGCCCGGAGGCGGAGACGGCAAACGCCGGACAGGCCGACCAACTCAGCCCGTCCGGCGTTTGAGGACAAGGCCCGTTCAGGGCCGTAAGCGGGGGTCCCGGGGGCGGCAGCCCCCGGGTACGGTCACCTCTCAGACGAGGTTGACGGACCGGGCCGACGTGGCCCCGATCTCCGCCGAGACCTCCGCCAGCACCCCGGCGGGCACCGTGTCGTCGACGGTCAGCACGGCCAGCGCCTCGCCGCCCACCGTCGCACGGGCGACCTGCATGCCGGCGATGTTGATACCGGCCTCGCCGATGACGCGGCCGACGGTGCCGACGACACCGGGACGGTCCTCGTACCGCAGCACGACCATGTGGTCGGCGAGGGCGAGGTCCACGTCGTACTCGCCGACGGCGACGATCTTCTGGAGGTGCTTCGGGCCGGCCAGCGTGCCGGAGACCGACACCTCCTCGCCGTCCGCGAGGGTGCCGCGGACGGTCACCACGTTGCGGTGCTCCGGGGACTCCGAGCTGGTGGTCAGCCGGACCTCGACGCCGCGCTCCTGGGCGAACAGCGGGGCGTTGACGTACGAGACCGTCTCGTCCACGACGTCCTCGAAGACGCCCTTGAGGGCGGACAGCTCCAGCACCTTCACGTCGTGCTGGGTGATCTCGCCGTAGACCTCGACGTCGAGGCGGACGGCGACCTCGCCCGCGAGCGCGGTGAAGATGCGGCCGAGGCGCTCGGCGAGCGGCAGGCCCGGCTTGACGTCCTCGGCGATGACACCGCCCTGCACGTTGACCGCGTCGGGGACCAGCTCACCGGCGAGGGCGAGGCGGACCGACTTGGCGACGGCGATGCCGGCCTTCTCCTGGGCCTCGTCGGTGGAGGCACCGAGGTGCGGGGTGCAGACGACCTGGTCGAACTCGAACAGCGGCGAGTCGGTGCAGGGCTCCTTGGCATACACGTCCAGGCCGGCCCCGGCGACGCGGCCCTCCTTGAGCGCCGAGTACAGCGCCTCCTCGTCGACGATGCCGCCGCGGGCGGCGTTGACGATGCGGACGCTCGGCTTGACCTTGCGCAGCGCCTCGTCGCCGATCAGGCCGAGGGTCTCGGGGGTCTTGGGCAGGTGGACCGTGATGAAGTCGGAGACCTCGAGCAGCTCGTCCAACGACAGCACCTTGACGCCCATCTGCGCAGCCCGCGCGGGCTGCACGTAGGGGTCGTAGGCGACGACCTTCATGCCGAAGGCCGACATGCGCTGCGCGACGAGCGCGCCGATGCGGCCGAGGCCGACGACGCCGAGGGTCTTCTCGGCCAGCTCGACACCGGTGTACTTGCTGCGCTTCCACTCGCCGTTCTTCAGCGCGGCGTTGGCCTGCGGGATGTTGCGGGCGGTGGCGACGATCAGGCCGCAGGCCAGCTCGGCCGCGGTGACGATGTTGGAGGTCGGGGCGTTGACCACCATCACGCCGGCCTTGGTGGCGGCGGAGACGTCCACGTTGTCCAGGCCGACGCCGGCGCGGGCGACGACCTTGAGCTTCTTGGCGGCGGCGACGGCCTCGGCGTCGACCTTGGTGGCGGAGCGGACCAGGATCGCGTCCACGTCGGCGATGGCGGGGAGCAGTTCGGCCCGGTCCGCGCCGTTGCACTGGCGGATCTCGAAGTCGGGGCCGAGCGCGTCCACGGTGGCGGGCGACAGCTCTTCAGCGATGAGTACGACGGGTTTCGAGCTCACGTGAGTCCTCACAAGTCCAATGCGGACGGCCGTCCCGACGGCCGCATGCGGTGGAGGGTTGCTAGCCGCGTGGAAGACGCACGACGCTGTGGGCCTGACGCGTATGTGTTCAGCAGTGTAGTGGCGTGGCGGGCGCCGTCCTGCGCCTCTTCGGAAGCATCACCCGGAAGGGGATCCCGCGGGGGTGCCCGGCGCGCCGGGCACCCCCGCGGGGAAAAAACCTACGCCTCTTCGTCGACCCAGCTCATGAGCTTGCGCAGCTCCTTGCCGGTGGTCTCCAGCAGGTGCTCGGAGTCCTGCTTCTTGTACTCGTTGTACTTCTTCAGACCGCCGTGGTACTCGTCCATCCAGTTCTTGGCGAAGGTGCCGTCCTGGATCTCGGCGAGGACCTTCTTCATCTCGGCCTTGGTGGCGTCGGTGATGATCCGCGGGCCGGTGACGTAGTCGCCCCACTCGGCGGTCTCGGAGATCGACCAGCGCATCTTCTCCAGGCCGCCCTCGTACATGAGGTCCACGATCAGCTTCAGCTCGTGCAGGCACTCGAAGTAGGCGATCTCCGGCTGGTAACCGGCCTCGGTCAGCGTCTCGAAGCCCGCCTT
>NZ_JBVJEA010000029.1:0-81445 GCF_055581985.1 Streptomyces sp. NPDC042336
ACGAAACCCAGCATGTCGCGTTCGTCGAAGTACTTGAAACCGTGCACCTCGTCCTGAGGCGTCACCGCGCCACGCAGCCGGCCCATGATCTCGGTAGCGAGTGCGAAGCACAGGTCCAACCGTGAAGCCCCGATGTGGAAGAGCAGGTCACCCGGGGTGGCGACCGCCCGGTGCACCGGCCCGTCCAGCTCCCGGAACGGACGCAGCCCGGCCGGACGCGCCAAATCCGCAAGGCCGACCGTCGGCGGCTGGTCAGCTGCTGCGGCCGAAGGCGCCGAGGATGGCCGAGCGGCTGGTCGAGGAGATCTCTGCCGCGTTGGACGAGCAGACCGTTGCCGTTCCGGGCACCGAGGCGGCCGCGCTGATCGTCCCGACTCTGGCTGGCTCCCTGGCAGCGGTTCTCGACCAGCGCGAACTGCCGGCCGGGCGGATCGAGGAACTCCTGGAGGCTCACCCTCTTTCGAAGGTCCTGCCTTCGATGCCGGGGGCCGGCGTCAGGAGGCGCCACCATCGCGGAGACGCGCTTCGGCGAGTGGGCCGCAGGGCAGCGGTAGGCCTGTCCCGGGCCATCGTGCCGGGTTCCCGCTCTCGGGGGGAGCGGGAACCCGGCACGACCGGTGACCCGCGGCCGGTGGGCGGAGAGGTCACCAGAGCCGCTCACACCGTTTCGGTGGGCGGGAAGAACACGACCTGAGGCTCGGCGTTCTCGTCCAGGCGAAGGCTGTGGTACATCGTGAGCGTGTGGTTCACCCCGAGGGTCTCCACCCCGGCCAGCCGCCCGGACCACTTCTCGAGGAGCGGCTGCGACGCCTCCGCGGCGGCCGCCTCGTACATGGTCTTGAAGTAGACGTAGATGTGGTCCAGACCGACCGTCTCACGAGCCAGTTCGCGCTTCTGCGGCGTGATCTCCAGCGCGTGCCGGGCCGCGGCGCGGACGTCGTGCATGTATTCACGCTGGATCTCGATGTCCTCCCGGGTGCCGAGACGGGTGAGGTGCCCCGTGATCATCGTGTCGAAGTCGAACGAGAGCGCGTGGTCGTGGTGCGCCATGAAGCCCGGGATGTTCTTCGACTGGGCGATGTTCGTGAAGGGCACCCAGCCCGGGTAGATCACGTCGACCAGCATAAGGATCCGCTGCTGCGGCAGGTGGATGAAGCTGTTGCCCGGCGCGTGATTGCTCCCCTTGTAGTGCAGGTCGATCACCTGGCCGCCCACCTCCAGCCGGTACGAGTCCTTGAAGGTCACGTCGGGCAGTCGGCGCAGCGGATCGCTGTGCTCGCGCAGCATCGAGTGGGTCTCCTGCTGCGCGACGCGGACGGCGTCGTCCGGAAACTGGTTCACGGAGCCGATGTGGTCGCCGTGGTAGTGCGTGTACACCACGTGGGTGATGGGTTTGTCGGTCACGTCCCGGATGGCCCGGGTGACGAGTCCGCCGAGCGAGGGCGGCGCGTCGATGGCGACGACTCCGTGGTCGTGCACCACAAACGCGCACTGGTAACCCCCGTCCGTCACCCAGTGGACGCCGGCGGTGATCTCCTCGACCAGGTACCCGCGCGCCGGCACCCTGGGGCCGATCGCGTTCCGGGGAACCGGTGGGATCTCGAATCCACGGGCTGTCTGCGTCATCGTTTCTTCCTTCGGAACAGACGGTTCGCCGGGGCTCGGCCTGCTGGCGGTGGCCCCGGCACGGTGTGGGGACGCTCGCGGCGGCCGGCGATCCGGTCCTGCGGGCGTTGAGCTGCGAGTGCGGTCGGTGCACGGACGGCGGCCGGCCACCGGGCGCGAGCTGAGGCGGACCGGCGACCGGCGGCCGAGGACCTCGGACGGTCCGGACCGGCCGCGGGGAGAGATCGGCGTCTCCCGCCGGGTGGACGGGCCGTCTGCGTGGCCTACCGGAGCACGACGGGTTCGCCGCCCCGTACCGGGAGCACGGGGCGGATCGACTCGTACGTCACCGGGTCTCTCCGGCCTCGGGCAGGGCCCGCCAGTCGTCGGGGAAGAAGAAGGCGTCCGAGGTGGGCGGCACCGGCGACTGGACCTCGATCCAACGGGCGGGCTCGTCACGCTCGTTGACGAATCCGTGTGTGCCGTCGGTGCTGACCCAGACCAGGTCGCCGGTCTGGGTGACTTCCTCGTTGCCGTCGATCCAGCCGCGCATGCCGCCGCCGATGAAGTAGTAGATCTCCTCGAAGGGGTGGTAGTGGACCTTCGCGGCCCGGCCAGGCCCGGAGCGTCCGGCGATGCTGGCGATGAAGGTCGTGTGGTGCTGCGCGCCGAGCAGTTGGTCGACCATCATGCGGATGCCGATGTTCTTGATGTTGGGCCCGTGATAGCCCGGCATGGACAGGTCGCCGAAGGGGACCACGTCGGTCGACTCGCTGTAGTGGCCGACGAACCGGTGCCGCGGGTCGTTCTCCGACGGCCGTCCCAGGTACTCGCCGGACAGCGGCTCGGTCGAGATGTGGCTGCGCGCGCCGTCGAACGTCGGAGGCTTCGGCGCCCGGACCGAGAACCAGCTCAGGCCCTGGTCGCCGGCCGACAGCGAGTGTGGCATGCCGACGGGGGCCACCCCGTAGTCACCGGCACCGAGGTCGTACTCGAGGCCCGCGAGGGCCGCGCGGCCGTTGCCCGCCGTCACGAACCATGACTCCTCGAACGGGCAGCGGTTCCAGCCCAGGGTGGCGCCGGGCGCCAGTTCGTACAGGGAGATCTCCATGTGGTGCGACCCGTGGACCTCGCCGACCATCAGCGCCTGGCGCAGCCCGGGCACGTCCTTGACGTCGATCCATTCGCGTTCGGCGGCACGTGAGATGTGGTATGCCATGAGTTCCCTCCACGGTTGGTGCGTAGTGGCGGGACCGAGTGTGGTAGCCGGTGTGTTAATCCACCGGAAACCGTGCGGACCGTTCAGCGGCGCAGACGGGAGACGAGGCGGCGCATCTCGGCGGACGGTGCGACGCCGAACTCGCGCATCACCGTGGTGTACCGCCGGTACAGCCCGAGCACCGAGTCGTCGCTGCCGCTGGCGTGGGCCAGGGAGATGGCCAACTGCCATGCCTGCTCACGGTGCGGGCTCGTCCTCAGTACTTCGTTCACGAGCCGCCGTGCCTCGCGGTACCTACTGAGCCGGAACGCGAGTCGCGCCGCCTCGATCCGGCCGCCGGTGACGCGTTCGTCGATCTCGGACCGGCGTTGCTCCACCCACAGGCTGGACACGGGCTCCAGGTAGGGCCCCCGGTCGGCGTGGGCCAGCGCCTCGGTCATGGTGCGCAGCCGGATCTCGCCGTCCTGGTGGTCCGCCTGCACGAGTGAGTCGAGCACGACCTGCGCGGTACCGCTGACCAGGTCGGGGCAGGCGAGGGAGAACCGGTCGCCGTCCTGGTGCGGCACCAGTTCCTCCGGCAGCACCTCACGCAGTCGGTAGAGCGTCTGCCGCAGGTAGCTGCGCCCGGCCGCGTTGTCACGGCCGTCGAACAGCGCGTCCAGGAGTTCCTGGCGTGGCACCTCGCGCCGGGCGCCGAGCAGATAGCTGAGCAGTTCCATGCTCTTGCTCAGCCGCGGCGCGGTCTCCCGCCCGTCGACGGTCAGTACGGGCTCGCCGAATTCCTCCAGGGACAGCCGCGGCGCCCGTGCACTGACCCGCAGCGGGTCCTGACTGGACAGCGTGGCGATCAGTTCGTGCCAGCGCGACATCCGGGTCGGTGAGGCGTCCGCCTCCCTCACCGCGACGGCGGGCACGTCCGTCAGCGCGGCCAGCAGCAGGTGCTGGGACCCCTGTGCCGCGGATTCGGTGAGGGCGAGTTCGGCGGCGGCATCCGAGGCCTCTTCCTCGCCCAGCCGCCAGTACGCCTCCGCCAGGTAGGCGGCGGCGGTGGCGAGTTCGAGCCGCCGGTCGCCGCGGCGCATTCCGTCGACGCAGGCCTCAAGTTCGGTGCGTGCCTCGGTGTCACGGTTGCGGATGAGGAGGCTGAGTCCGCGCCACAGTTGACCCAGTTCCCTACTGAACGCGTGCTCGGAGGCGCCGCTCGCCTCCGCCTCGGCGAGCGCGCGGTCGGCCGCGTCGGTGTCGCGGTGCAGGCGCAGGCACAGTTTCGCCTCGTTGAGCAGGCCGAAGACGTGGTACAGGCGTGAACCCGTCTCGGCGATCAGTCGCCGGCCGCGTTTCAGCGCGGCCCACGCCTCGTCCGGCCGTCCGAGGTCGACCATCAGGTCCACGGCGTCGAACGCGTGCAGCCAGGGCGGCTGCCACGAGTCCCGGCGCACCTCGTACATCTCCATGGCCTCGTCCAGGCGGCCTGTCGCGCGCAGCCCGGCGATGATCCAGGGTGCGCCCAGCACCGACCTCCACGGGTCGAACGCCCCAGGCCGTTCGAGCCCGCCGAGCCGGCCACGGAAGTAGGCGATCCGCATGAGCAGACCGTCCACGGTCCCCGAGGACGCCGATACCGGGTCGGGGAAGGGCGGCGCATCGGCACCGGACAGCGCCAGCAGGTTGTCGGCGCCCTCCCGTGCCCGGCCGACGGGCAGCCGGTCGGCCACCGTACGCGCCTCGGCGAGCCGGCCAGAGTGCCACAGGCACCAGGTCGTCAGCAGCAGCGCCTCCTCGAAGTGCGGTGACCCCGGCCCCGGGAGCCAGTCGTAGCCATGCCGGTCCAGTAACTCGTTGCCGCGGCCCCACTGTTCGAGGGCGAAGGAGACGCGCAGGACCACGGTGCCGACCTCGGGGGTCGGCGTCCTGCGGGAGGCGTCCATCGCGTCCAGCCACCGGGCAGCCGAGGCGAAGTCCATCCGCGCCACCAGGTCGGGAAGGGCGACCGCGGCCTGCCGCCAGGCGTCCTCCGTGTCCCCCAGGCGCAGGAGCGTGTCCACGGCCTCCTCCAACGCGCCCTGCTGCACCAGCAGGTCGGCGTGGAGCCGGTGCAGTCGCCGCACCTTCTCCGGGTGCTCCGTCCGCTCGAGTTCCCCGGTCAGGAACTCCCGGAACTGGGGGTGCGGGGTCAGCCGGGTCCCGTCTCTCGACCAGAGCACCGGCAGCCGCTGGGACCGCAGGCGGGTCATCAGCCGGGCCGCGTCGCTCTGGCCGAGTGCCACCGCGTCGGCGACCGAGATCTCGGCCAGGGGGCTGGTGTGCAGCAGGAAGGTGCGTTCGTCGGCTGGAAGGGCGCGCAGGATGTTCGCGGACAGGTAGTCGCGCAGGGCGTCGGACCTGTCGTCGGCCGCCTCGGCCGACCGCCACCCCTCGAACAGCACCCCCGCCACCCAGCCGCCCGTCATGTCGACGACGCCCTCGGCGTCCGCGTCGGACTCGCCGATCAGCCGCAGGGCCTCCTCGGCCTCGCCGGCGTCGAAGGCGAGATCCTCCTCGCCCAGTTCACCCACCCGGAAGACGTCGCCGATCGACCCGAAGTCGAGCGGAACGCGGGTGCGGGAGAGGAGGACCAGGTTGACGCCGGCGGGCAGGTACCGGGCCAGCGCGGACAGGACGGCGACGCATCCCTCGTCGGAGCTGATGCGTTCGACGTTGTCGCACACCAGTACCAGTTCGCTGTCCTGGAGGCTCTCCGCGAGCAGGCCCGCGGCCTCGCCGGTCTGGATGCCGTCGCGCAGGGCGTCGGTGGCGACACGGCCTGCTGCGGGGACGTGGCCCTCGACCGCTGCCTCCAGGTAGACCAGCAGCCGTCCCGGGGCCTGTTCCGTACCGTCGAGCGACAGCCAGGCGACGGGACGGCCGAGGTCCCGCAGGGCCACGGCGACGGCCGTGGTCTTGCCCCCGCCGGCGGTGGCACACACCGTGACCACGGGGTGACGGTCGACGAGCGAGCGGATCCGCTCGGTCAGGCGGTCGCGCCGTACGATGTCGTCGACCGGCTCGGGCGCGGTCAGCTTCCGCCGGATCACCATCCGCCGGCCGTTCGCGTGAAGCCCGTCCTCGTCGCGCAATGTGGCCCGCCCAACTCGAAGTCAGAACACCGTTTCACCGGGCTGGCATCGGCCGCGGCAGACCGATGCCACGTGACGCCCGAACGACCCCACGGTGTCATGGTCGAGAACACCGTGGCGACGGTCAAGCCCGGTTTCCCCGGGATTAACAGAACGGACCGCGACACCGCCGCTTTCGAGCGGGTCAGGCGAAAGCTTCCGGGTTGCGGAAGTACGCCTTGCCGTTCGGGTACGACACCAGTTCGCACTGGAGCCCCCACGGCGAGAGGAAGTACACCCACCGCTGTCCTTCGTGCGGACCCTTGCTGTCCGTGGGGTCCCCGAGGACGCGCAGGCCGCGCCGCCGCAGGTCGGCCACCGCCGCATCGATGTCCTCGACGTACAGGGCGAGGTGGTGTCCGCCGATGTCGCTGTTGCGCGGGGGCTCCAGCCGCTGGTCGGGTGACTGGTACTCGAAGGCCTCCAGAACGGCATGGCCGCCGATTCCGAAGAAGAAGATGCGCGGTGACACGGCCCTGTCGTGCACGTTGAGGTGCTCGCTCATCCAGTGGCCCTCGTCGTCACGCAGCGGTCCGAGCCGGTACAGGTACGTGAAGCCGAGCACGTCTTCGAAGAACTCGCGCGCCTGGTCCAGATCGGGGACGGTGATTCCGAAATGATCGGCGCGGGTGAGTCCGGGTATGGGCATGGGTGCCTCCGTGTGATGCGGTTTGCTTGCGGGTCCGGGCGGTTCACGGGAAGACGACGGTGCGCTTCCCGTCCAGCAGGACGCGGTTCTCCGTATGCCAACGCACCGCTCGGGACAATGCCAGGCATTCGACGTCCCGGCCGAGGGTGGCGGCGTCGGCCGCGTTCATGGAGTGATCGATGCGCGCCACCTCCTGCTCGATGATGGGGCCTTCGTCGAGGTCGGGGGTGACGTAGTGCGCGGTGGCCCCGACAAGCTTCACCCCTCGGGCATGGGCCTGGTGGTAGGGGCGTCCGCCCTTGAAACTGGGCAGCATCGAGTGGTGGATGTTGATGGCCCGCCCCTCCAGCCTCTTGCACAGTTCCGGGGAGAGGATCTGCATGTAGCGGGCCAGGACGACGAGGTCCACCCCGAGGTCCTCGACCAGGCCGACCAGTTCCTTCTCGGCGGCCGGCTTGGTCTCCGGCGTGACCGGGATGTGGTGGTAGTCGACGTCGTACGTCTCGGCCAGGTGCCGCAGGTCCGGGTGGTTCGACACCACGGCGGCGACCTCGGCGTTCAATCCGCCGTTGAAGGCCCGGAACAGCAGGTCGTTGAGACAGTGGCCGTACCGGCTGACCATGATCAGGAGTCGCTGGGGCCTGGAGGCGTCGATCAGCCGCCATTGCATGGAGAACCGCTCCGGCACGCTGGTGAATCCGTCGCGTAGCGCGTCGATCGTGGTCAGGGGGTCGAGGGGCTCGAACTCGATCCGCATGAAGAAGGTGCCTGCACCGCGCTCACTGAACTGCTGGCTTTCCACGATGGTGCACCCGTTGCCCAGCAGGAACGTCGAGACGGCGTGGACGATCCCCGGCCGGTCGGGGCAGTTCAGGGTGAGGACGTAGCGGGATGCGGTCATGAGGAATCACGTCCTCCACGATGGGGGGCTGAGCCCCGAGGGTCCTGGCGTGGCACGGTCACACCAGGGGCCGGGTGCGGAGCGTGGCACGGATGTGGCGCTGGACGTGCGGTTCGACGGTGGGCTTGGCCGAACCGCCGTCCGGCTCACCGACCACGATCGTCACCTCGCGGCCGTCGACGGCCTCGTGTTCGTCCACCATGGCCAGCGAGGACCAGCCCCCGACGTTGACGGTGTATCCGGCGTTCGCGGAGATGCCCACGGGCCGGCCGTCGACGAGGATCCGGTCGTAGGACCCGGTGGCGTAGTTGGAGACCGGCATCTCCAGGTACTTCGCGTGCGGACCCGAGCCGAACAGGCTGTCGGCGATCAGCTCGGCCGTGTCCCGGTCGTTCCAGCGCAGCCACACCTTCCGGCGGTGGGGCTTGGCGGCCATCCCCTCCAGTGCCTCGCGCCCGATGAAGTCGTGGTCGAACTTGATCACCCGGCCGTAGCCGAGATCCCACGGCGTGACGTAGTAGTCCTCAATCTTCTCCGACACGAAGCTGCCGCCGACGGACGCGTTCGCCTCGAAGCCGTCCGCGGACAGCCACTCCCGGAACGGCCTCATCGACTCCCCCGTGTAGATGGCCGGCACCGGCGCGGGGATCCAGCCGGACTCGATGGCGGTGGAGGGGTAGGCACGTGAACCGCCCAGGCGCAGACCGAACTCCTCGCCTGCCGCGAGGAGCGCCTCGCGGACCGTTTCGCCGTGCTCCGAGGGGCCGACCAGTTCCAGTCCGGTGAACTCCTCCCCGGGCGCCCCGATCATGGTGTGGTTGAGAGCGCGGACAGGGACTCCCGCGATCTCGAACTCGCCCATGGCGAAGAACCTGATCCGCGGGAGCGGCGCACCCACCGCCTTCTCGACGATCCGGTGGGTCGCCGGGCCGTTGAGCTGGAACCGGAACGTGAGGCGCCTGCCGTTGTTGGCCACGGACCGCTCGTCGCGCGTCACCGTGACGCGGTAGTTGCCGTTCTCGGCGTGGAAGGCGGCCCAGTTGGGTGCGACCGGCCGCCCCACCAGGCTGAACTCGTCGTCCTCGAAGGCGAACAGGATGGCGTCCCCGACGAAGTATCCGTCGTGGTTGCACGCCACGAACTGCTTCGCCTTGTTCCTGCCGAAGTTCTTGAATCCATTGACGCCGAGGTCGGACATCAGCCGCAACGCGTCCGGACCCTTGAAGTATATGTCCGTCATATGGTGCGACTGGTCGAAGAGTACCGCCGTCTCTCGCCACGCACGCTGTTCGTCCCGCCAGTTCGTGTACTCGGCGCGCATGGGGTACACGTAGGGACCCTGCGGAGCGTTGCGCAGCATCTCCACGACGTTTCCGGACTTCTGGATCTTCTCTTCCAGATTCATGAACACCCTCGTTCCTCTGTCCGCGGATTCGTTTGTGCCGGAATTGCCGTTCAGTGACATCAGCCGGCCTTCTTCACACCGCTCGCGCGGTACAACCATTCGAGCGTGGTGTCGACCTGGTTGAAGGAGAAGAGATGCAGTCCTTCCACCGAGAGATCGGTGAAGGAGATTTCCTCTCGAACGGCCAGCAGCAGATCCAGCGGCTCATAGGCGCGCCCGAGCAGCAGATTGCCGACCATTCCGTGCTGTTTGGACAAGAATCGCAGTGACTGGCCAACCCCGATCTTGACCGAGAGTTCGATCAGTTTCCTGATCTGCAGCGGGGCCGCGACGCCCATGCGCAAGGGCAGGGTGACGCCGCGTTCGCGGGCCGAACGCAGCCAGCCGGCCAGTGCGGAGGCGTCGAAGCACAGTTGACTGACCATGTAGTCGGAGTGCTGCTGCTTGCGCAGCAGTGCCTCGAACAGCACGTCGTCGGCGATCTTCGGATGCCCTTCCGGGTAGCAGCCGACGCCGATCCGGGACAGGCCGTGGTCGAACTCGCCCAGTTCCTCCAGGATTTCCGCCGCCTCGCTGAACCGGCCGACGGGCTTCTCGCCGTCGCCGCCGATGACGAAGAGCTCCTCGACCCCGAGATCGGTCACCCCTCGCACGAAGTCGCGGAGCGCGGCCCGGTCCTCCACCATGCGTGCCGCCAGGTGCGGCACGACCCGGTGCCCGGAGCGGCGGGCCGCGGCGACGTGATCGAGTGTGCGCGCGAGACCGAACCGGGGAGAACAGGTCACGCTGACGGTGGTGCCGACGGGTACGGCGTCCACCTTCTCCTGCGCGCCTTTCAGCGGAACTATCTCAATGCTCGAATTGCGGACGAGCTCGTCGACCGAAAGTTCCGGGTCAGCAGAATGCGCCATTGCGGTTCTCCGCCTTCTTGAGCTGGAGCACATCGGGGTCCCTCATGCGGTGAACACCGGAGAGAACGCAAGTGACCTTAGGGCAGCAGACGTTAGCCACTTGTTAATCGAATCCAGGCGGAGTTAGCGGAGCCGTTAGCCGGTCTTGCCGCCCGGGCGCTCCCCGGAGACGCTCGCCGTGGCGGTGCCGAACCACCGCGCAAGCAATCCGCGAATGGAGACCTCAGCAATGACTCTTGGGATTCGACTGGACGGACGGACGGCGCTGGTGACGGGAGGCGGCAGCGGTCTCGGCCTGGCCATGGCCGAGGCCCTGCACGCACAGGGCGCCGCGGTGGCCGTACTGGGGCGCACCAAGGCCAAGCTGGACGCCGCCGAGCGGCAGATCGCGGCGGGCGGCGACGGCCGCGTGCGTTCCGTGGTCGCCGACGTCAACGAGGACGACGCGGTGGCGGACGCGCTCCGCCAGGTGCACGAGTGGCAGGGCCGGCTGGACATCGTGATCAACTGCGCGGCACCACTGCTGGCCGTGAGCCCGCTGGCGGAGGCGGACGAGGCCGTCGTGACCGAGGCGCTCAACGCCAAGACCGTCGGTTACCACCGGGTCGCCCGCGCCGCGCTCCCCCTCATCGAGAAAGGCGGCACCGGGCGCATCATCAACGTCGCGGGTATGGCGGCGCACGTGCTCGTTCCCAACATCGGCGTCGCCGCGGTGGTGAACGGCGCCGTCGTCGCCCTGACCAGCTACCTTGCCGCCGAGGCGGCCCCCCACGGTGTCCTCGTGAACGGCATCTCGCCGGGCATGACCCTGACCCAGGTCTGGCACGACCGGCACGCGGCCACCGCGAAGGCGAAGAACATCACCCCCGAGCAGGTGCGGGACGGGATGGTCGAGAACCTCGGTATCCGGCTTGGCCGCTGGGGACGCCCCGAGGAGATCGCGGCCGCCGCCCTGTTCCTCGCCTCGGACCTCTCCTCGTACGTGACCGGCCAGACCCTCCAGGTCGACGGTGGGCTCGGCAAGTCCGTCATCTGACGGCCGGAAGTGGCAAGTGAGGAGCTTCGCATGACACACGTGTCGGTTGCCGGTCTCGGCAACATGGGCCGCGGCATGGCCCGCCGCCTGCTCGCGGAAGGGCATGGGGTGACGGTCTGGAACCGCTCCCCCGAGGCCGTCGACGAACTCGTGGCGCTGGGTGCCGAGCGTGCCGGCACCGTCGCCGAGTTGTTCGCCGCCGGGCCGGTGCTGTCGGTGCTGTCCGACGACACCGCCGTGGCCGAGGTGTTCGACGAGTCCGTGCTGGCCCAGGCGGGGCCGGACGCCGTCCATGTCGGGATGTCGACCATCTCGGTCGACGCCGGTCGCGCCCTGGCCGAGCGTCACGCGGTGGCCGGGGTCCGCTATCTGGCGGTCCCGGTTCTGGGGCGGCCGTCGGTGGCGGAGGCGGGGCAGCTCAATCTCCTCGCCGCCGGCGACAGCACTCTGATCGAGTCGCTGCGCCCTGTGTTCTCCTCGCTCGGCCGGCGGACCTGGCAGGTGGGCGACCGGCCGTGGCAGGCCAACGTCGTCAAGATCACCACGAACCTTCTGATCATCCACGCGCTGGAGGCGATGGCGGAGGGCTTCACCCTGGCGGAGCGGCACGGAGTCAACGCGCACCACCTGCACGAGCTGATCGTCGGGACCGTGTTCCCTGGTGCGGTGTACGAGGGCTACGGCAGGGCGATGGCGGACCGCGTGTACCTGCCCGCCGGCTTCCGTACCGCGCTCGGCAGCAAGGACCTGTCTCTGGCCGGGGCCGCGGCCGCATCGGCCGGACTGGAGCTGCCCACGCTGTCCGCGCTGCGCGAGACCTTCGAAACGGCCGTCGGCCGGGGCATGGCCGACCACGACTGGGCGTCCATCGCCGAAGTGCTGCGCGGGGACTGACCCCCGCGGCTCCATCCACCACCCCCCGTCCGGCCCTGCGCGCAGATCCGTCCGGGCCGGACCCCATCTGATACGAGGAGGGTGCTGACATGGCACTCGTACCGTTGGTTCCCAAGGCACGCGTGGACGCGGCCGATCTCCCCCTGATCGAGGCGGGCGAGGAGTCGTTCGGCACGCTGCTCAACACCTGGCTGGCCATCGCCAACTGTCCCGGGATGTTCTCGACGTACCTGCCCTTCATCCGCTCCGTGACCGGTCCCGGTGCGTTGGACGGGCGAGTCAAGGAACTCACCGCCGTCTACGTGTCGTTGTTGAACCACTGCCGGTACTCGGCGAGCCACCGCTGCTACTCCGCCCTGCGCAAAGGCGTCGCCGAGGCCGACCTGGAACGGCTGGCTGCCGGGGACTTCGCCTCGTTCTCCGAAACCGAGCAGCTCGCCCTGCGGTTCACCCGTGCGCTGACGCTCGACATACCGGTGACCGGCAGGGACGCCGGTGTGACCGGTGTCGATCCCGAGTTGCTGGCACAAGTTCGGGACGCCTTCGAGCCTCCGGCTCTGGTGGAGTTCGTCATGTCCGTCAGCCTGTGGAACGCCCTCACCCGCTTCCACCGGGTGATGGACTTCGATCTCGACCTCGGCGAGCCGCCGGCCGCGGTGGACGCCGCCGTCTGAGCACGTGGACCCGTCTCCCGGCCGACCGAGGCGGCGGGGTACGCCGGACTGTCAGCCGGGCGCCACGGTCGCGCCGTCGATGAGCCGACGGGCCGCGGCGTCGGTCCGGGTGACGTCGTGGGTCACCAGACGGTCCTGGCACAGCCCACGCAGCCCGGAAACGAGCAGTGTGGCGTCGGCCCGTGCCTGCTCCGGCGGGTGACCCAACCGGGTGTAGGCGGCGGCGATCGGGGCGACCATCGTCTCGACGGTGTCGGCGGCGAGGTCGCCGTACTGCCGTGGATCCGTGGTGGCCAGGCTCAGCAGTTGCAGCAGCATGCGCACCGCCCCGGCCTGGTCCCCGACGGTCATCGCCTCCCACAGGGCGTGTGCGGCCCGCCGGAGGCCGGCGTGGTCATGGACGTCCTGGAACATCGCGTGGGCGTCGGGACGATTCGCGAGCAGTGCCTGCGCCAGCAGGTTCTCCCGGCTGCCGAAGTAGTACAGGAGCATTCGCTTGGTGGTGCCGACGGCCTCGGCGAGCGGGCTCAGCGACATCTGCGCGACACCGTGCTGCTGCAGGTAGGAAACCACCTGCAGCAGCAGTTCGGTTCGTTTGGCGACATTGACGGGGCGGGGCATGACTTTGACTGTACCGGTCGGTACGCGTAAGGTCCCCACGTATTAATGATCCGATCGGTTCATTAATGGACCGACGCTGCGGCAACGGCCGAGCGCGGAGCACGTAGAGGGGCATCATGGAACTGGCCGCACTGCCGGGGACGATCACGGAGCGCAGGGCAGGAGGGTCCGCAGGCACGATGCCGCGGAGATCCGGTCGCGGGCAGGTCGGCGGCATGCGGGTGGTGGGGCTGTGAAGCACCGGATGGAACGCCCCCGGGGCGTTTCGCGGGCCAAGCATCTGGCAGAGATCCTTATGTTCCCGACCGTGCTCTTCCTCGGCCTCCTGTTCTGCTTCTCGGCCGCGTTTCACGCCCCCCAGCCGCACCACACGAAGGTCGTCGTGGCTCAGCCGGCCCTGGAACGCCAGGTCGACACCGCGCTGCGGCAGGAACAGCCCGGCGGCTTCGACGTCACCGCCGTGGCGGACGCCCGTGAGGCCCGACGCGCGGTGCTGGAACGAGACGCGGTGGCGGGTTACGCCGTCGAGGGGACGCACAGCGTGCTCTACATGGCCCAGGCCAACGGCATGTCCCTGGAGCAGGCCCTGACCCAGGGATTCGCCCGGATCTCTGCCCACGACCACCAGAAGCTCACGGTGGAGGACGTGGCGCCCACCGTTCGCGAGGACCGGAACGGCACGACCCTGGTCTATCTCGGAGTCGCGTGGAGCGTCCCCGGCTACATCCTCGCGACGACCCTGCTGCGGGCGGTGACCTTCAACCGCCGCAGGAAGCTGATGACGATCGCGGCGGTCTCGGCGCTGTTCGCCACCGTGGGGTACCTCGTCGCCGTCTGGCTGGACTACCTTCCGAACGAGCCCTCGGCCCTGGTGATCGGTTGTCTGCTCACCGCTGCCGTGGCCACGTTCTCCGCGGGGGTCGCGCCCTTCACCAAACAGTTCTTCCCCCTGGTGGGCATGGGCCTGTTCATCGTGTTGAGTGTTCCCACCAGCGGCGTGGCTCCCATCCCCCTGCTGCCCACGTTCTTCCAGGACCTGCACCTCTTCATGCCTCTCGGCAACGCGGTGGACGCCCTGAAGGGCGTCCTGTACTTCGACGGCGCGGGCGTCCTGAGGCCGGTCCTCGTGCTGTGCGCATGGGTGGCGGCTGGTCTCGCCCTGCTGGGGCTCGACGCGTGGCGACACCACCGCGAGGCGGTGCGCGGCGAGGCGGACGACGAGGAAGAAGACGTTCCGGAGCCGCCTGTGGAGGACCCGTCCCTGGAGGCGCCCATGCCGACCGCGCTGCCGGTCCACCGCCACCACCACTTCGGCGAGGCGCTCCCGATGCTGGAGGGCAGCGTCCATGACGTCGACCACCGGCCCGTCCACCACGCCGCCGTGACCGTGATGGACACCCGGGGTCACCAACTGGTGCGAACCGCGACGAACGGCCAAGGCGAGTACGCCGTGACCGGTCTGCCCGAGGGATACATCACCGTGGTGGTCTCCTGCCCCGGCAGGAGTCCCGTCGTGGACCAGAAACTACTGCAGTCGGGTGTGGCCGTCCGGGCCGACTTCCTGCTGGACACCCGCTCCCCCTGGCCGCCGTCCACCTTGTTGACGCAGCACTGAAGCCCGCACTTCCTCCCGGCTTCGGCGCACAGGCGGAGCCGTCGTCCAGGTCGACGACGGCTGGCAGCGGGGGTGGTCGACCGCGAGGCCAACGTCAAGTCCGCCACCGGCATGCGGGCGCTGGCCGGGAGGATCACCGACGCGGGCCGCGCCCCGGTCTCCGGCTCACCCTCTAACCTGCATCTCCGAAACCGTTTGGCGAGCTGCCGCGCTCCTGCGCTCCTGCGCTCCTGCGCTCCGCCATGTGGCTTGGGCTTCTCCCCCACCGCGACACTCTCCGTCGTCCTGCTTCAGCCGCCGGGTATGTGAGCGCCCACCATGACCGCAGAAAACGACGGTGGCGTGCAGAAGCCGCACGCACATTCGACAGAGGCGGAGAAGGAGAGGCGGACACGGCGCGGGCATGTCGTTGCGACTCTGGGAGACAGGTGTGCGGACCGCGTCAGCTGTGGCCGCAGATGAGGAGCACCGCCCGGGCGGGAGTCGCAGGCGCAGGGTTCCGCTGCTTCTCCCGGCCGGTCGGCGCCGGCTCCCCCGGTCCGGCGCCCGTCCTGTCGATTTCGGCCGGCATCTGGTGCAGGTTGAGCGACCAGGTCTGCCCATCGGCCTGATGTCGACGAACGCCACCGTGCTCCAAGAGGCCGGGAGGCTGGGGACGCATCTCGTGGACTCGTCCCTGCTGCTGCGTGGATCTCAGGGGGAGAGCGTTCCGGGCCGGGCGGCACACCCGACGGCCGGTTCCAGTGAGCCCCGCACATGCGCCGGCGCCGCGGTCGCGTCTCCTTCCGGCCCTCGCGGAGGGCAACACCCACAGGGTCGGCCCCGCTGGACGGGCCGGGCGATGATCGTGCCGCCCTGGGTCGCACCCCGATTTCCTGTGGATTAACGCCCAGCCCACCACACTCGGGCCGGCCAACGGTAGGCCGGGACAGCGCCTCCGCGGAGTCTCAACTCGCCGCTCGAACAAGGAACACCGTACTCAGCCCTGACCACGACTCCGCCTGGTCGCCGAACGGCCCCTCGTCACCGGAACCACCGGGACGGCCCTTTCGAACCCGACCTCCAGGAGAACGTGATGACACAATCGCCACCCTCGACCGAGTCGGCGGGCACAGCACCCCCGGGTGCGAGGACTCCTCGATGGTATCGCTCCCTCTCGCGGCAGCACCGACCCGTGTTCTGGGCCGGATTCGCGGGATGGGGTCTGGACGCCTTCGACTTCAACACCCTCCCGCTGGCGTTGGGGGCGATCGCCACGGCCTTCTCCCTCAGCTCCACGGAGTCGGGCTGGATCATGACGGTGACCCTGCTGGCCTCGGCGGTCGGCGGGGCCCTGGCGGGACTGCTGTCGGACCGGATGGGTCGGGTGCGGATCCTGATGATCACCATCGCGACCTTCGCGGTGTTCACCGCGCTGTCCGGCCTGTCCCAGAACTACGAACAGATGCTGGTGTTCAAGGGCTTTCAGGGTCTCGGATTCGGCGGTGAGTTCGCTGCTGGTGCTGTACTGATCGCCGAGGTGGCCCCCGCCGAGCAGCGCGGCCGACTTCTGGGCTATGTCCACAGTTCCTGGGCGATCGGGTGGGGTTGTGCCGTTCTCGCCTACACACTGATCTTCAGCCACGCCGGACCTGATGCCTGGCGCTACCTGTTCTTCCTCGGGATCCTGCCGGCCTTCGCGCTGCTGTTCGTGCGGCGCAACGTCAAGGACTCCGACGCGTCGAAGGAGAACCGCCGACGGGCCGCCGGGCAGACCACTTCGCTCTGGAGCGGCCTCGCCGTCCTGTTCCACCACGACCTGCGGCGCACCACGCTGCTCGCGGTTCTGGTCGGGATCGGTGTGCAGGGCGGGTATTTCGCCGTGTTCACATGGCTGCCGTCCTATCTGCACACGGAGCGCGGACTGACGGTCGTCGGGACCGGCGGCTACCTCTCCGTCGTCATCGCCGGCTGCTTCCTCGGCTACGTCTGTGCGGGACATCTGCACGACCGGCTCGGCCGCCGGACCACGTTCATCCTGTTCTCGGTCAGCGGGGTGGTGTGTGTCGTGGCCTACACATGGATACCGCAGGGGGCCAACAGTCTGCTGCTGGTGCTGGGCGTGCCGTTGGGAGTGGCGGCGTGCGGATCCCTGGCCGGCACGGGCGTGTTCTTCAGCGAGTTGTTTCCCAGCCGGGTGCGCGGCACGGGAGTCGGTATCGTCCACAACTTCGGTCGCGGAGTCGCCGCGTTCTTCCCCTCCCTGGTCGGGACGCTGTCCTCCGTGCTCGGGCTGAAGGCGGCGATGGGGGTCGGGGCCCTCGGATACGTGCTGGTGATCATCGGGGTGCTGGGGCTGCCGGAGACCAAGGGCCGGCAGATCGCGTAGCGCCTTGTCCGTGGCACGGTCCGCCTGCCGTCGTGACGGTCGGCGGGCCGCGCCGCGAGCGTCGCGGAAACCTGGCCGCGGACCGCCGGTTCCACGACGATCACGGCCCGCGGCCATCCCCCTACACCCCGGTTCGCTCTGCCCGGTCCTCTTCGGCACGGCGAAACCCTGGCCGCCCCCGGTTCCGCCCAGGGCCTCCACCTGATGGTCTCGGACATCGACAAGGCGCGGGACGGGCTGATTGGCCGGGGCGTGGAGGTCGGCGAGGTCTACCACGACACCAGCGACATCTTCCACCGCTGCACGGGCGAGAAGTGGATCAGCGGACCCGACCCGCAGCGCCGCAACTACTGCACGTACGCGAAGTTCACCGACCCCGAGGCAATGGCTGGGTCCTCCGGGAGGTTCCGAACCCGTGGGGCGACGGTGAGCGCGCCGCCGCGGCGCCAGACCTGGCCTCTGCACCACCGTCGATACGGAGTTGCGCTGTTCACCACCCCGGGGAGGAGCTGAATATGGCTTCCCGTTCTCCCGGTCCGGCGAGACCGGCTGCCTCGACGAGGTGAGGTCGCCCGTCGCACGACAGATGAACGACGACACGGTCGATCTCACAGACGTATCGGCCGAGTGTCCGCGACAGCTGCGGGTCGCACCACACGGGTGCGGATCCCTGGTCCCGCCTCAGCTGCTGCGCTGGTTCCAGGAACTAAGCAGCCAGTGCGCTGACAGTGGTCAGCAGGGTGCGTTCGTCCCGCCACCGGCGGCCGTGTTGAGGTGGGACTGCGAGTCGCGCAGGGTCGGCAGCGCCCCACCCACGGCGTAGTACCTCTGCCCGGCGACGATGAGATCCTCGGCGGGGAACTTCGTGATCACCTCGCAGCCGTCGGCGGTGACCACGACCTCCTCCTCGATGCGTGCCGCACCCACGCCGTCCGCCGAGGGCCAGTAGGTCTCCAGGGCGAACACCATGCCCTCCTGAAGCACTTCGGGATGCTCGAGCGAGACCAGCCGGGAGAAGATCGGCTTCTCCCAGATGGACAGGCCGACGCCGTGGCCGTACTGGAGGGCGAACGCCGCCTCCTCGTCGGGGAAGCCGAACTCCTGCGCCGTGGGCCACACCGAGACGATGTCGGCAGTGGTGGCTCCGGGGTGTACCAGTGCGATCGCCCGGTCCATGTACTCCCGGGCCCGCTTGTAGGCGTCGTGCTGGGCCCGGCTCGCGGAGCCGACCGCGAACGTGCGGTAGTAGCAGGTGCGGTAACCGTTGAAGCTGTGCAGGATGTCGAAGAAGGCCGGGTCGCCGGGGCGGATGAGCCGGTCGGAGAAGACGTGGGGATGGGGCGAGCACCGTTCGCCGCTGATGGCGTTTACGCCTTCGACGTATTCGGAGCCGAGGTCGTAGAGCTTCTTGGCGACCAGGCCGACGCACTCGTTCTCCCGTACGCCCGGGCGGAGGAACCGGTAAAGCTCGTCATAGGCGGCGTCGACCATGGAGGCGGCCTGGGTCAGCAGGGCGATCTCGTCGTGGCTCTTGATCCGCCGGGCCTCCATGAAGATCTGCTGGCCGTCGACGACGTCGATGCCCTCGTCGCGCAGAGCGAAGAGGACGGGCAACTCGATGACGTCCACACCGAGCGGCTCGTTCGCCAGACCGTACTTCTCCAACTCCCTCTTGATCTTGCGGGCCACCGAACGGGCGGCGTCCGCGTCGGGACTGATGGCCCCGCGGAGGGTGGATATACCGGCCCGTGCGCCGGACTCGGCGCGCGGCCGCACCGCACCGTGGTGCGGCGCGTGCGGGTCCGCGTCGGCCTCGGCCGTGGTCTCCGACAGCCAGGGGTTGTACAGCTGGTGGTGCTTGGCGGCGGAGCCGAAGTCCCAGGAGATCGGGTCGGTCATCCGGGTGAGCAGACTGAAGCGGATGAGCTTGTCCATCGCCCACGTGCCGATGTGTGTGGCGGTCATGTACCGGATGTTGGAGAAGTCGAAGGCCAGTACGGCCCCGCAGTCCGAAGCGTCGAGCTGCGCCTTGAGCCGCGCCAGTCGGTCGCCGCGCAGGCGCGCGTAGTCGATCCTCTCCTCCCAGTCGACCGCGTTGATTCCCGTGCTGGCCACGCTGCTGATCATGTGGAGCTCTCCTCGCTGACCAATTCGTTCAGTCCCACTCATACCGTGTGTTGTCACTGAACACTATGAGGCGTGACATCTCCCCGCAAGACTGAGTGGCGATGCTCTTCTGGTGCCGCATTACATAGCAACACGACAAGTCATGAGGGATGAGGCGATGTTTTCCCCACGTGGACCAACCTCGGCAGCGAGGTTGGCAGCACTGACTTCGTTATGCACTACTGAACACCCGGCAGGTCGATGCCCGCTTGGACCCCGAGGCCGTCTTCGCCCACCTCTACGACACCACTCCGATACCGGTATCCGGCATCCTCCGGACGCAGGAACCGGCACCGGCTCAATCGCGGCGCCAACCAAGCCCTGCACACCATCGTGCTCAGTCGCATGCGCCGGCACGCTGTCTGAACGCCATGTCGCCCGCGATCTCTACCGCTTCCTCATGATGTCGCTCCGCACGCAGCGCAACGGCCCCAACACCGCCCAGAGCGGCCTCGTCGAAGTCGCTTGACAGCCACAGAAGCATCCTTCGTCGACAGGTCCGGGCCGCAAGTGCGGTCCGGACCTGTCGAGTCACACCAGCAGCCGGTACGGCCGGGCGACAGCGTCCACCAAGGCGTCGAGCCACTGCGCCGCGAGCGCACCGTCCACGGCACGGTGGTCGACGGAGAGCACGAGGGACATGGACGAGGCGGCGACGACCTCCGACTCGCGCACCACGGGCACGGATCGGATCGCGCCCACGGCGAGGATCATCGACTGCGGAGGGTTGATGATGGCGGAAAACTCGTCGACCCCGTGCATGCCGAGATTGGTGACGGTGATCGACCCGCCCTCCAGGTCCCGCTGCCGCAACGCCCCCTCCTCCGCCGCGCGGACGAACCGGCGCACCTCTGCGGAGACTGAACCGACCGACTTGTCTCCGACGCCGCGCAGCACCGGCGTCACCAGCCCACGCGCGGAGGCTATCGCGACGGCGACATCGGCCGCCTCGTAGTGGAGCAGCGCGTCCTCGGTCCACACCACGTTGGCCTGCGGTACGGCGGTGTGCGCCGCGGCGACGGCCTTGACCAGCAGGTCGTTGACCGAGATCCGCACGCCCGCACCGGCATTGAGGTCCGCGCGCAGCCGCAGCAACGCGTCCACCTCGACCGACCTCTTGAGGTAGAAGTGGGGCACGTCGTGCTTGCTCTGCGTGAGCCTGGTCGCGATGGCGCGGCGCAGTCGGCTGTGCGGTGTGGCCTGGGCCGGTTCAGTGAACCCCAGGGGCAGTTGTGTACCTGTGTCACCGGCTGCCACCGCGGGCGTCGGCGGCGCGGGCGGTGCCGCTGCCTGCGCCGCCCGTTGGACTGCCTCTTCGGCGTCGCGCCGGACGATGCGTCCGCCCGGTCCGCTGCCGGTCACCGTAGCGATGTCGATGCCCGCGGTGCGCAGCAGCCGGCGTGCGAGCGGGCTGGCGAAACGACGGCCGCCGGAGACGCCAGTGCCGGGATCCTGCGGGCCCACCGGTTCCGGCGCCTCAGCGGGTGACACGGACGAGGCGTCCGCGGGCGGAGCGTCCTGGGCAGGAGGTGCCCCGGGACCTGCCTCCTCCGGGGTGCCGACGGCTTCGATACCCAGCCCGGCCAGGACGGCGTCCAGGTCGGAGTTCCGTTCGGCGTCGGTGCCGAGCAGCGCCATCGGCGCGCCGACAGGGACACGCGTGCCCGGTCGCACCAGGGTGCGCAGCAGCACCGTCTCCGTTTCCGCCTCCACTTCGACCTGCGCCTTGTCGGTCTCGACGACCGCTAGCGGGGCGCCCGCGGTGAGTTCCGCGCCCTCGGGCACCAGCCATTCACCCATGATGACGTCGGTGGCTCCGGCCGCGACCTCGGGCACACGCATGAGTTCAGTCATGATTTCCACCTCAGGCGTTCTTGACGGCTCGCAGAGCGGCCACTACTTCGTCGGTTCGGGCGACGGCGGCCCGTTCCAGGACCTTGCTGATGCTCGGGGACGCCTCCCCTCCAGTGACCCGCTGCACGGGGGCGTCGAGCCAGTCGAACAGGCGCCGGGCGATCTCGTCGGCCAGCCAGGCTCCGTACGAGGTACCTCGCGCGCCCTGTTCGACGACGAGGACACGGTTCGTACGGCGCACGCTCTTCTCGATCGTCGTCCAGTCCAGGGAGGCGCGGTCGAGCCACCGCAGGTCGATGAGGTCGGCCTGCACGTCGGTGACGATGTCGAGCGCCTCCAGGCAGTGGCCGACCATGCTCAGGTAGGAGATGACGGTGACGTCGTCGCCGTGGCGCCGCACTGCCGCCCGGCCGACCGGAAGTGCGTAGTCCAGGTCACCGGCCGGCACCCGGCCCGAGGTCGGGTACAGGTCGACGTGCTCGAGGACCACGACCGGGTCGTCGCAGGCGATCGCCGTGTTCATGAGGCCGATGTAGTCGGCCGGGTCCGAAGGTGCCACGATCCTCAGCCCGGGAGCGGTGGCGAGGATCCCGGCCGGGTCCATGGAGTGCTGTGAGCCGTAGCCTGTCCCGGCCGCGAGCTTGCTGCGCAGTACGAGGGGCACGGCGGTGGTGCCGCCGAACATGTGCCGGGCCTTGGCTACCTGGTTGAACAACTGATCCGCCGCGACCCACATGAAGTCGGCGTACATGAACTCCACTACGGGCCGGTAGCGTCCGTCGATCGCCATCCCGGCCGCCAGGCCGGTGAACGCGTTCTCGCTGATCGGAGTGCCCAGCACCCGATCGGGGAAGCCCTGCAGGGGTGCCTTGGTCGCCCCGTTGGTCCCGCCGTTGAGCCGGTGGACGTCCTCCCCGAGGACCACGATGCGGCCGTCCTGTCCCATACGCCGGGCCAGTACGCCGGAGACGGCGTCGATGAAGCGCATCTCCTCCTTCTCCCCCGCCGGTTCGTCCGTGGCGTATCGGAGCCCCTGCAGCTCGGAGAGCTCTCCGCGTACGCCGACGTCGACGAAGGCGGTGTCCGGCCACAGGTCCCCGATGATGCGCCTCTCTCCGGGCTTGCCGCCGGACACGGCTTCGAGGAAGGAGTCGCCGATCTCCGCCATGGCGTCGGCGGCCCGTGTCCGCAGCGCGCTCACCTGCTCCTCGGTGAGCAGTCCGGCCTCGATCGCGTGGGTCTGCAGCCGGATGAGCGGGTCGCGGTCGCGCCACTCCTTCTCCTCGGCCTTGCTGCGGTACCCGAAGGCGCTGCCGGGGAAGGGGCCGTTCTGGTGGAAGTAGCGGTAGACCTCGGCCTCGACGACGGTCGGACCGTTGCCCGCCCGCATGTGTGCCACGGCCTCCGCCATCGCCGCACGTACGGCGAGGGGGTCCATACCGTCCACCCGCCAGGACGGAATGCCGAAGCCCGGACCGCGGGCCGAGAGCCGGGGCTCCGCGGTCACGTCCGCGACGTGGGTGGAGACGGCGTAGAGATTGTTCTCCACGAAGAAGCACAGCGGCAGCTTCCAGGCCGCGGCGAGGTTGAACGTCTCCAGCACCGACCCGATGTTCACGGCACCGTCGCCGAAGTAGGTGACGGTGACCGCGTCGGTGCCTGCCCTGCGCTGGTTCCAGGCGAATCCGGCGGCCTGGGGCACCCCGCCGCCGACGATCGCGTTGGTTCCCATCGCGCCGGCCTGCCGCCACATCAGGTGCATCGACCCACCGCGGCCCCGGCTCCAGCCCTGGTCCAGTCCGCAGATCTCCGCGAGGGTTCGCCGCAGCACGTCCTTGACCTCGCCGGTCAGTTCGGGCAGGCCGGTCCCCGGTGCGACGACGTGGCCGAACGCCTTCGCGAGGAACTGGTGGTGGCCGCGGTGGGATCCATTGACGAAGTCGTCGGAGCGCAGGTCCAGCAGGGAACCGACGGCGCCGCCCTCCTGGCCGATGCTTGAGTGCGCGGGGCCGTGCACGAGGCCCTTGGCGGCGAGTTCCAGGACGTACTCCTCGAAGGTCCGCACCCACTGGGTGAAGGCCAGCATGCGAAGCACCACGTCCGGGTCGGCTTGCTTCCGGTCCGCTGCGGTGAGGCTTAGCTCGACCCACGGTTGTGCCGCGGACAGCTTGGAACGTTTGGCCACGATCAGCCCCTCTCGTCTCGATGAATCCAATACGGGTGACCCAGGGCTGAGGTTTCACGGGTTCCCGGTGGGTAAGTGCGGCTAATGTAGGGCGATGATTGGATCCAATGCAACGGGTAAGAGTGAGACGCCCCTCCTCTGCCCGGGGTCCGCCGCTCGACCACATCGGGCCCACCGTGCCGGACCCGGAACAGGCCCGCCGCTTCTTCGTGGAGGTGCTGGGATGCGAGTACATGTACCGGCTCGGCCCCTTCGGGCCGTCGCCCGAGTCGGCGGCGCGGCTCGTTGTTGAGGACACCGTCATGCACGAGTGGCGGTTGGTCCGCCTGCAAGCGCACGGCATCGACGCGATGGGAACGCCCACGGCCGGCACCAGCCCGGGCCAGGGCCGGCGGTGGGTGTACTTCAAGGCGCCCTGGGGCCTGTGGTGCGAACTGGCCTCGTCCCCCGGCGGGAAGACCTACGACCTGGACCCGCACGCCTTCGGCCGGCCGCCGTCACAAGCCCCCGGCGAGGTGCCGCGCCAGATCCGAAGCAACTGCCAAGCCGCGCACACTCGGAGCCCGGGCCATAGCGACGATGTCACTCAAGGATCCAATAGCGAGCTCACCCCCGCGTCGTGAACTGATCGATTCCTCCCATGATGACGGAGAGAGTCGCGCCATGATGGATCCAATCAAGACAGGCCGCCGTGCATCAAGGAGAGACTCATGCCGATCGCCACTGTCAATCCGGCCACCGGTGCGCTGGTCCGGTGCTTCCACTGGATTCGATGGGCCGGAGGAGGTGGAGGAGCGGCTGGCGCTAGTTCCCCGCGGCCGCCCGTCTCGGTCGCGAGCGGTCCGACGGTGTCCCGTGACTCGTCTGTCGCCAGATCGGCGGCGGTCCACGCGGCCCGCTCGGCGAGGGTGGTCCTCCTCATCTCCCGGGCCGCTTCGACGCTCAACTGGTCGAGCTGGTGGAGGACGCCGTCTCGCTCGGACCGCCACTGCGGTGCGGTGGCGCGGCGATCGAGGGACCGGGCTGGTTGTTCGAACCCACCGTGCTGGAGAACGTCACGCCCGAGATGCGACTGTACCGGGAGGAGGCGTTCGAGCTGTGGCGGTCGTCCTCCGGGTTGCTGATGTGGAGGAGGCCGTGTCGGTGGCCAATGGCACGGCGTTCGGCTGAGTTCCTCGGTGTGGACCACGGAAGCGGAAGAGGAGCAGTCTGAACAAAATTCCTGACCCGGACGCCCAGGAGGCGTCGTCGGCCTACTCGGCGATCCTGGAGACGGCGTCCGGGGAGACCAGCACCACGCGAACGCAGCGTGCACGGGCGGCCAGGCCGGTCACAGTGACGGCGAATTCGCGGCGGGCCGCTCCGGCGGTACCGCCCGGAACAGGGCGACGAGACCCGCCCGGTGCGTTCAGGTGCGCAGGGAGGGCAGGTGCGTGACGTCGGGTGCGGGGGCGGCTGCCGTGTGGGCCCGCTCGTCGCTCCGCCCGCCGACGACGAACCACACGGCTTCGACGGGCGCCTCGGACTCGTTGCTCAGGCGGTGCGGCGTCATGGAGTCGAACGTGACCGAGTCTCCCTCGGTCAGATCGTAGGTCTCGAAGCCGATCTGGACACGGATCCGGCCGGACAGGATCAAGGCGTACTCGCGTCCGCCGTGCCGCATCATGTCGTCGGGGGCGCACGATGCGCTACCGGGCTCGTAGCGTACATGCAGGAAGTCCACCAACGGGTCCGACGCCTGCGTCAGCCGCTCCCAGACCACTCCCGGGAACCGGATCCGCGCCCGGTCCTGGACGTGAAGCACCGGACTGTCCACTGCTCCGAACCGGCTCACCACGGCACTCGGAACGCCCGGGGCCGGCGAGTCCGGTTCGGCTGCCGGAGGGGTGGGCCGTGCCGCTCCCGGCGATCCGGGATCCGCCGACACGAGATGGTCCAGGGACAGGTCGAGGGCCTCCACCAGGGTGTACAGGGTGCCCACGCTCGCATTGGTCTTGTTGCGTTCGAGCTGGGAGAGGAAGCTCGGAGAGACACCGATCTGGCGCGCCAGCGCCCGCAGTGACATCCCGCGCGCTTCGCGTGCGGCCCGCACCGCGGGGCCGATGCGCTGTCCTGCCGATGTCGCCGACCGTACTCCGTCAGGGTCCGTTGTGCTGTTCACGCGATCTCCCTCACCGTGACGACCTCGTCGCGGGACGTTGCGCACCGATCACGCGCCGTCCGGTCCGACAGAAACGGCGCTCGCCGACAATGTTGAGTGTCACTGTACAGATGACTACGGCCGCTGAACACGCGTCCTCCGCCGGAAGGCCGGGTACGGCTCTGTCTCAGCCGGAAGTGGCGACGCCCTCAATTGCCGCCGCGCCCCGCCCATGCCCGTACATGTCTGGACGGCCACATGGGCTACCACCGGTGCGGACCGTCAGTCTTGGGGTGTCACAGCAGCGCTGCTCCGACGACGGCCGCCGCCACTCCGAGGATCAGTGCCACGGTGCCGCAGGTGATGTCGAGCCGGCGGGAACGGTCCTCGGACGCGAGGTTCGGGGGGTGAAGACGGCGGGATCGTCGGGGTCGGTAGATGATCGGCTCGAAGGCGTTGAGCTGCAGTTGCCCGCCCTCCGCGGCGAGGGTGACGGTCACGTCGTTGCCCACCGCTTCGAACGCGATCTGGTTGACCGCCTCCGGGATCACCGGATTCACCTTGCCCGGCATGATGGACGAGCCGGCCTGGCGGGCGGGCAGGTTGAACGCCGACGTCCTGTGTGGCCTCGATCAGGTCCGGCGAGGACACCAGGGTGGGGATGCCGGTCAGGTCACGCAGGTGCGCCACCGCGCGTTCCCGGTAGCCCGGGCGGGCCAGGGCGCTGACACGGCCGAGGCACGCTCGCCGGCGAGCTGCTCGCTCATCCGCTCAAAAACCGTCTCGGCCACGGCGAGTTCGTCCCGCTCGGCCCGTATCTCCGCCAACTGCGCGGCCAACTGTTCTTCGAGCTCGTCCAGTTCGGTGTGCCGTGCAGTGATCCGTGCCAGCAGCTCAGGATCCAGCATGCAACGGATCGTAGAGGCCGTGCGGCCGGCGCGAGCAGGAACCGGCGAACCGACCGTGCTGACGGGCGATCTACTCCGCGGACAGTCGCCCACGACGGGCATGAGCACCCCGTACACCGGTCACACCAGCCCTTTGAGCTGCGACTTCAAGTTGGCGGAGGCTCGGTCTGGCGCAGGTCAAGGTAGCAGCGCAGCCTCACCCCCGGTTGGCCCGCATCCCGCGTCGTACGTTCTACCGCCGAGGTCGCCCAGCGAGCGGCCGACACCGTGTGGAACGCGAACGCGAACGCGTCACCGGCCGCGGCGACATCGACCACAACCAAACCGGGCTCCGACACGTACACTTCGTTGACCGCATCCCTGCCCCGCATCACGCACTGCCACGGTGGGCGGGTTCTACCACGACCCCGTATTCACCCGAGCGGGTGCGTCCCGTGAACACAACGTTGTGACCAGGCGCGTAAACGTCTGCTATGTCCAAAGGGCATCGACCCCAAGGCGGCGTCACCCTGGCGGTGCTTCATCTGGGCTGGTCCGACTGGAAGTTCTGAACGCCACGCCTGCCCCGAGACGTCCGACTACGGCGGCGCACCAAAGCACAACGTTGTGATCCGACGTGTAGATCGTCTGCTAGGTTCAAAGGGCATCGACCCCAGGTCGGCGTGGATATCTGATCCGCCGACGGTCGATGAGACCCCCACCTCTGCCCAGAATTGGGAAGTTGATGACAAGAGAGACGACCTCCCGTCGGAAACATGCTCTCCGACGGCGCCCCGTGGTGCTCGGCGCGGCGGCCGTAGCCGTGGCCGGAGCCATCGCCATTCCAGTGGTGGCCCAGGCCACACAGGGCAATCCGGCCGACGACCCCGCCCTCCAGAAGGACTTCGCCGCCGCCGCGGCCGAGTACGACGTCCCCCAGCAGGTGCTGCTCGCGGTGGCCTACGAGCAGTCGGCCTGGGACACCCACAAGGGGCGGCACAGCGCCTCGGGCGGCTACGGCCCCATGCATCTGACCGATGTCACCCCCGAGATGATCGCCGGCGGCTCGGCGGGCATGGCCGGCCGCGCCGAGGCCGCGCACCTCGCCAAGGGTGCGGCGAAGCACACCCTCCAGCGGGCCGCGAAGCTCTCCGGACTGTCAGCCGACAAGGTGCGCACCGATCCCTCGTCCAACATCCGGGCGGGCGCCGCGCTCCTGGCCTCGTACCAGAAAGAGCTGAACGGCAAGACCTCCGAGAACCCGGACGACTGGTACGGCGCCGTCGCCCGGTACAGCCAGGCCACGGTGCGCCAGGGCGCCTCGGCGTTCGCGGACCGAGTCTTCGAGACCATGAAGAAGGGTGCCGCCCGCAAGACGGACGCGGGCGAGACCGTGCGGCTCAGCGCCGACAAGCAGGTCGACCCGGCCACCTCCCAGGTGACCTCACTCAAGCTGCCCAGCGCCCCGGCGTCCACGGACCCCGAGTGCCCGCCTACCCTGGACTGCACCTTCGTCCCGGCGGCCCCGGGCAACGGGCAGGCCTCGAACCGGCCGGCGAACGGGGTCCGGATCGACCAGATCGTGATCCACGACACCGAGTCGTCCTACGAGTCGGCGATCGCCACGTTCCAGGACCCGACCAGCTCCACGTCGGCGCACTACGTGGTGCGGTCCTCCGACGGCGCGGTGACCCAGATGGTGCCCACCAAGAACCTGGGCTTCCACGCGGGCAACTACTCCACCAACCTGCACTCGATCGGCATCGAGCACGAGGGCTACGCCGCGCGCGGCGCGACCTGGTACACCGAGTCGCAGTACCGCGCCACCGCGGAGCTGGTGAAGTACCTGGCCAAGCGGTTCGACATCCCGGTGGACCGGCAGCACATCGTCGGCCACGACAACGTCCTGGCCCCGGCCGACCGGTTCACCAACGACCAGCACTGGGACCCGGGACCCTCCTGGGACTGGGAGCGCTTCATGTCCCTGGTCGGGGCACCGCTGCGGGGACGGCACGGCGTCGGTCCGGTGGGTTCGGCCGTGACCATCGCGCCGGGCTTCACCGACAACGAGCAGACCATGGAGCTGTGCCCGCAGGACGACGGCAGCGGTGCCACCGAGGAGTGTTCGACGGTGAGCCGGCCGGCGAACTTCGTGCCCCTGCGCACCGAACCGCGCGCCGACGCACCGCTGTTCGGCGAACAGTCGATCCACCCCAACGAGCCCGGTACCGACCGGATCAGCGACTGGGGAGCCGCCGCCCAGGCCGGCCAGCAGTTCGTCGTCGCCGACAAGAAGCGTGACTGGACCGCGATCTGGTACAGCGGCAGCAAGGTGTGGTTCCACAACCCGCGCGGCAGCGTCACCATCCCCGCCCACGGCGTCACCGTCGTCCGGCCGGCCGGCACCGAGGCTTTGAAGGTCTTCGGGACCAGCTACCCGGACGCTAACGAGTACCCCGAGGGCCTCTCGCCCTCGACGCAGGCCCCGCTGAGCATGTACGGCGTGCCCGCCGGGCAGGCGTACGTGGCCACGGCGGCACCCGCGCTCACCGACGACTTCTTCCCCTCCAGCGGCAAGGTCGTCTTCGGCGCGAAGAAGATGTACACGATCCAGTACAGCCACAAGACCGCGCTGATACACGCGGACGAGGTCAACGCCAGGCGGCGGTAGTTCCCGCCCGGCCGTACGGATGCCGAGCGCTCGCGGCACCTGAACCGAGCACTCGCCACAGGCCCACCCGCGCCCCGCGCCCGCGTGGGGCGCGGGTGGGCTGTCCATTCCGGGCGGCGTGGTCGATCGGGTCACGGTCCGCTTCATCACGTGGGGCGCCATCATCGACGCGTGCGAAGAGCGGTTGCGCCGGGGTAGCTGGCAGCTGGCAGCTGGACAGTCGTTCAGGACCGTTGCGTCCACGCGACGGCCCGGCGACCGGGGGGTTGCAGTGGCTTCGTGGCAGCCGGTCGGTCAGCGCGCCTGGTCGGTCGGGCGCACGAGGATCTCGTTGACGGCGACGTGGTGAGGTTGGGTGACCGCGTACAGCACGGCGGCCGCGATGTCGTCGGCCCGAAGGGTCCGCATGGACTGGGCCAGCTTCTTGGCCATGGCCCTGCTGGCGGGGTTGGTGGAGTGGCTGATCAACTCGGTGGAGACGAAGCCAGGCTCGATCACGACGACGCGCACGCCCTGCTCCGTGACCTCCTGACGCAGCGCTTCCGAGAACGCGGTGATGCCGAACTTGGTCGCCGAGTAAGCGCCGGTCCCGGCCGACGATGTGCGTCCGGACGTGGAGGATATCTGCACGACAGTGCCCTTCGACTCCAGCAGGTGGGGCAGTGAGGCGTGGACTGTGTACATCGAGCCGAGCAGGTTGGTCTCGATCATGCGGGTCCACTGCGTCGTGTCCGCGTCCAGGACCAGGCCGTTCAGCATGAGCCCCGCGTTGTTCACCACGACGTCCAGGGCGCCGAAACGGTCCACGGTCGCCTCGACGGCGTCCCGTACGGACTGGGGGTCGGTGACGTCCATGTCGAGCGCCAGCATCTCGCCGGGCGCTTCCTCGACCAGGCCGGCGATGCGGCCGGCCCGGCGGCCGCCGACGGCAACCTTGGCTCCCGCCTCGGACAGGGCGAGCGCGGTCGCGCGGCCGATGCCGGAGGAGGCGCCTGTAACTAGGGCGACCTTGGTGTCGAGGGTGGTGCTCATATCTCCTCCGAAAGGGTGGGCCATGCGGCGACATGCCGCGTGTTTGTTGGTTGGCCGCCCGCCGTCTGACATCCCTGTCCCTGCACGGCGTAGGCATCCACGAGCCGTCCCCCGCTCTCCCGGACGTCCGTCCGGCATGCACGGCAGGTGATGACAGACGGGCCGGGAACACCGCCCCGCCAGTCCGAGGGGAACGCTTCACGCTCGCATTCACTGAGACCGGAGAATGTTCGGCCTTGTGACCGGTCGTGAGATTCTTTAGCCCCCTATTACCCGCGGAGGGGGAGCCCTCAAGGCGGCACAGGCCCGGCCTGTCGTCGACGACGACTGGTCCCGCCGCGGCGGTACGTTCGGGCAGGCCACGGCATCAGACGTGCTGCAGCGTTCTTCACGCGGCTGATCGGTGGCAGCCGCCGAGTGCGCGTGTCAGTGGTGGCGGTTGTGGGTGTGCAGGAAGGCAAGGCTGCCAGGGCTGCTGTGGTCGCTGCCGTGCGCGGTGAAGAAGGCGACGGCCGGCGGAGGAAGGCGGGTGTGGTCGTCGACGGCGCAGTGGGTGTAGCCGAAGCCCATGCGCTGCGGACGGCGGGATGACGGTGCCGTCGTTGTCGACGCGATAGAGGGTGCCGGCGTTCGGCGTGTTGTCGTAGGCCATGCTGCCCGCCCAGAAGCGGCCCCATGGTTCGGCGACCCCGTCGTTCATGAGCATGCTCCGCCCGGGGTGGTCCTCGGGTGTGACGAGCCACCGGGTGATGCCGTTGGGGTTGAGGAGGCAGACGGCCGTGCCGGCGGCCGCGATCCGCGTGCCAGGGCATCCGGCGACGGGCTCTACGGCGCCCAGGGGGACGGTATGACACCGTGCGGTACCTACGAACAGCTTCGGGCGTCCGGCGTGTCACACTCCGGGCGTCTGGTCGGTCATTCGGGCAAAAGCGTCACAACAACGTCGAAAGCGCATCGCCATGACCAGCACACCGTACGAAGCGGGCCGGATCGGGCTGCTCCTCATCGACACGACGAACGAGGTCTTCCACGAGAACGGGAAGGGATACCCGTTCTACCAGGCGGAGTTCGACCGGATCGGCACCTTCCGCAACCTCAAGCGACTGCTGGCAGGGGCGCGCGAACTGGGCCTCCCGGTGTTCTTCGCCCCCATGTCATACACAGAGGAGGACTACACCACCTGGAAGCGCCTGGCCGGCATCCACCAGGTGATGTTCGAGAACCGCATGTTCGAGGAGGGCAGCTGGGGCGCGGAGTTCCACCCGGACCTCTCTCCCGCCCGGGGCGAGGTCGTCATCGCTCCGCACAAGAACATCGACGTCCTGGCCACGACCGACCTCGACGTGCAGCTCCGTCAGCACGGGGTGGAATACATCGCCGTCGCCGGGATGATCGGCACCATGTGCGTCGAGTCCACGGCCCGTAGCTGCATGGAGCGCGGCTACCACGTGACCACGTTCACCGACGCCACCGCATCGGACGCGGGGCCCGAGGCCTACGACGCGATGATCAAACGCTATCCGGCCATCTCGCACGCCGTCTACGACGTCGATCAGTACCTGAAGGCCGTCCGCGCGGCCCTCACCTGAGCCACCGGGGGCCTGGGCGTCGGATCGGTTCCACGACGTACCACGACCTGGATGAGGTGCCACAAGGGATGTGTCCGGTCGTCTGTCCGACGATCGTCGGCTTCGACGACGACCCGGCCGGGGAAACGGCCCGCGAGCCCAACGGGCTCCATGGCCTGCCGGCCCAGGTCCACCACGGTTACCGCACCCGGCCGTCCTGGCGCCGCTTGAACGGTTCGGGGCACCGGCGGCATCCCGCCCATGACACCGACGTGAACATGATGTGAGTTCGTTGCGGTGAGTTTCACACGTTAGTGTGGGTTGCGTGATGGGCCGTCACAAGCTTTGATCGCGAACTGTCGTGGAGAGAGTAGGACGGAGTGACCTCGTCACTTCGTCGATGGCTTCGGTCGACGCTCTCCAAAGGACGACAACATGAACCAGATCAACGTCGCACACCCGGACGCACCGATGAGGGACGAAGCAGTTCCGTCGCGCTACGCGCTGAAGGTCGGGGACATCGATGTCACAGTGATCAGCGACGGGGTGCTGGCGATCAACCCCGCGACGCTGGCCACCAACGCCGCCAAAGCCGAGCTGTCGGCCTGGCTCAGTGACAACTTCCTGCCGCCCGAGGTGATCGACTACCCGCTGAACGTGTCGGTGGTGCGGAGTGGGGACCGGACCATCCTCATCGACTCCGGGCTGGGTACGGAGTTCCCGGGCTTCCCCCGGGCCGGGCAGTTGGCCATGAGGCTGGACGCCGCCGGGATCGATCCCGCGTCCGTGACCGACGTGGTGCTCACCCACTTGCACATGGACCACATCGGGGGACTGCTCGTCGAGGGCCTGAGGGGCCGACTGCGCAAGGATCTTCGCGTCCACCTGGCCGCCGCCGAAGCCGAGTTCTGGCAAGCGCCCGACTTCTCCCGCACCGCCATGCCGGCGCCGGTGCCCGAGACTCTTGTCACGACCGCCTCGCGGTTCCTGGACGTGTACCGCGGCCAGTTGCGGCCGTTCGAGAGCGAATTCGAGGTGGCGCCGGGCGTGCTGATCGAGCGTACTGGCGGTCACACTCCTGGCCACAGCATCGTCCGCCTGGAGTCGGGCGGACAGCGCCTGACGTTCGCCGGCGACGCCGTGTTCCAGTGCGGGTTCGACCAGCCCGGCTGGTACAACGGCTTCGAACACGACCCTGAGGAATCGGCTCGGGTCCGGATGCGTCTGCTGAGCGAGATGGCGGCGAGCGGTGAGCACCTGATGGCCAGCCACCTGCCCTTCCCGTCCGTCTGCCACGTGGCGACCGCCGGCAATGCCTTCCGTTTCGTGCCGACGGTCTGGGACTACTGAGCCTCGGCGTCGCCGCCGATTCCGTCAGCTAGGTCCTGGACGGGGGCGGATGCGGGCCGGATGCGGCAAGCGCCGCAGCCTGCCCGCACCGCCGCCTGGCGGCGCGTTCGACGCCATCGCCCGGTGTCTGGTGTCTGGTGTCTGGTGTCTGGTGTCTGGTAATCATGCCGTTCACCTCGCGGCTCTCTGCGAGATGTCCCTACGGCTCGATGAGCACCTTGCTGAGGAGCGGACGGTGCACCGATGCCGTCGGGTCGCCCCTGAGGATCTGAGTGACCAGGGGCGTCACCTTCCGGGTCGCGTAGATGAGATTGATGCGCTCCGTCGGCATCTCGCGATCGAAGGCCCGGGCCGGGGCCACCCACGCCCTGACACCACATCCCGTCCAGGTCGGTGGGAGCCGACGATCCGCCGCTCGGGCATGAATGACTCGACCTCGCGGAAGCTGAGAGGGGAAGCGTTGATACAGCCACGCAAGGGTGACGGCCCTCGACCGGGTACCGGTGACCTTTGCGCGACGGCGGCGTGCTCTCCGCGCCCGGCCTCTCCGGCGTGATCAACGCGAAGATCATCCCCAGGGGAGCGGCAGACTTCCCCACCAGACCGGTTCCTCCGGTCACGGCCCCATGCATGTGCCTCCGTGCGGGCCCCCCGTTCAGGCGGGTGCCGTCGTCGGCCGTTCGGCGAGGACCGTGCGCAGTTGCCGTCTGGAGCTGATCCCGAGTTTGGCGAACACCTTGCGCAGGTGCCACTCGACCGTGTGCGGGCTGAGGAACAGTTGCGCACCGATCTCCGGGTTGGTCAGCCCGTCCCGGGCGAGCCCAGCGATGTGCGCCTCCTGCGGGGTCAGGGCCGCCCCGGCCGCCGTGCCACGCCGCGCCACCGTCTCTCCGGTGGCCCGCAACTCGCCGGCGGCACGGGCCGCGTACCCGCTCGCGCCGAAGTCGGTGAACATGTCGTACGCCGTCCGCAGCTGTTCCCGGGCGTCGCCCCTTCGGTTCTCCCGCCGCAGCCACTCCCCGTACACGAGGTGCGCGCGGGCCAGTTCGACCCGTAGCCGGGTGCGGCCCAGCCGGTCGACGGCCTCCCGATAGGACTTCTCGGCGTTTCCCTCCTTCTCCAACAACGCACGCGAACGCGCCTGCACCCCCAGCGCCCAGTTCGTCCCGGCGGCCTCCGTCGTCCCGGTGAGCCGGTCCAGGGCGTCGTGCGCGGCGTCCTGCGCACCGCTGCGCGCGCCCGCCTCCACCAGCTCGACGAGGTACCAGCCGAAGAAGCCGAAGTCCTCGTACTCGCAGGCCCGCTGGGCACCGGCGAGCGCGGCGCCGTGCCGGGACAGGCCGTTGTACAGGACGGCGGTCACATGGTGAGCCAGCCCGAGGGCCCGTCCCTGGCCCTTGTCGGTTGCCGTCCGAACCGCCTCGTCGATCGCCTTCTTCGCTTGGTACTCGTCCTCGCGCCAGGCGACCAGCAACAGTGAGGTGTAGTCCGGCGGGGCGTTGCCGGTGGCCGTGCTCAGCGCGTCCGCCTCGTCGATCAGGGCGGACGCCTCGGCGAACTCACCGGCCTGCAGGTGCACGCCGGCCCGGTAGGTGAGCGCGACGGGGAGCGACACGAGCGCGCCGGCACCGCGGGCGAGCCGGACCGCGCTGTCCGCCAGGTTGTGCCACGCCTCGTCGTCCCACAGCTCCGGCGCGATGGGTTCGGGAGCCACGGGGCAGGCCAGCCACAGCCAGCGGGCGGTGTCCACGTGTCCGCCTCCGGCCTCCCGCTGGAAGGCCCGCAGAGCCCCCCTGAGCGGTTCCACGGCGGCGGCGTAACCGGCCGTGAACCGCGTCGAGACCCCCTCGAGGATGTGGTCCACGCGGCTGGGCGGGCCGGGCACGCGAGGAGCGGCCCGGGCGAAGTCCGCCGCCTCCCGTACGGTTGTCCCGCCGCCCAGTCGCCCGGCGTAGATGGCCGCCGCCAAGGCCTCGAGACATGTCTCGCGGGTCAGCGCCGCATCAAGCGGTGCCAGGCGGTCGGCTGCCTCCAGGAAGAGCGGGGCGGCCTCGCTGCCGCGGCTGCGGGCGAAGACGATCCGCGCGTGCAACCGCCGCACCCGGGCGGACTGGAGAGGGTCGAGGGGGCCGGCCTCCGCCGCTCTGGCCAGGTGATAGGCGGAGTCGACCGATGCCGCGTCGAATGCCGCCTCGGCGGCCGTCAGGGCACGCGCGCACCGCGTCGTGCGGTCCAAGGTCAGCTCCGTGGCGCGTTCGAAGAAGGCCGCCGCCGCGGCGAGCCCGCCCCTTGCGCGTGCCCGGTCGGCGCACCTCACCAGTTCGGCGGCCACGTCCTCGTCGGGGAGTACGGTGGCCAGGGCGCGGTGCCAGGCCCGGCGGTCCGCGTCCAGCACCGGGTCGGTGGCCTCGGCCAGGGCGCGGTGGGCCTCGGTGCGGTCGTACTCGTCCGCGTGGTCGTAGCAGGCCGAGCGCACGAGCGGATGGCGGAAGCGGACCCGACCGCCGATCTCGATCAGTCCGAGCGCCAGGGCCGGTGACGCCGCGTCCATGTCGATACCGAGCCGCTCCGCTCCTCGACGCAGCAGGGTGACGTCACCGAGCGGTTCGGCCGCCGCGAGGAGCAGCAGGCGCCGCGTGGCGGGCGGCAGGGACCCGATCCGGTCACGGAAGCTCTCTTCGATGCGGCTCGCCGAAGGCTGCGACGCCCGGCGGGGGAATCCGCCGCCCAGATCGGCCATGGTGATGCCGCGCGGCAGTTCCATCAGGGCGAGCGGATTGCCCCGTGCTTCGGCGAGGATCCGGCTGCGGACGTGCGCGTCGATCGGTCCGGGTATCACCGAGCGCAGCAGGTCCAGGGCTTCGTCCTCCGGCAGCCCTTCGAGCGTCAGCGCCGGCAGACCCTCGAGCATCCCCTCGGTGTCAGGCTGCCGCACGGCGAAGACGAGACCGACCGATTCCGCTTGCAGGCGCCGGGCGACGAACCCGAGCACCTGCACGGACGCGCGGTCGAGCCACTGTGCGTCGTCCACCAGGCAGATCAGCGGTCTCTCCCGGGCCGCCTCCGCGACCGTGTTCAGCGTCGCCAGACCAAGGAGGAACGCGTTCGGGGCGGGGCCGGCGGCGAGACCGAACGCCACGTCGAGTGCTTCGCGCTGGGGGGTGGAGAGGTGGTCGGCGTCGTCGAGCAGGGGGCCGCAGAGCTGGTGGAGTCCGGCGAACGGCAGCTCCATCTCGGCCTCGCTGCCCGCGGCACGAAGCGTGCGGCAGCCCTGCGCGTGGGCCGCCAAGTGGTCGAGGAGTGCGGTCTTGCCGATACCGGCCTCTCCCCGCACCACAAGGGCGGCGCTGCGGCCGGCCCCTACTTGCGCCGCCAGTTGTTCCACGGTCTGACGTTCACGGCTGCGACCGAGCACCACGCACCCCGCACTGGACCAGAAGGCAGTGACAGCGACGAGCCTACTCCTGCCGGTGTCGCACGTCCCGCGCTGCGGACGTCGGCACGAGCCCTCCCGAAGCCGTCACCAGCGCGTTTCCTGTCTCGCTTCGGGCGTGAGCTGCGCGCGGGCGTCCTTCCCCTACCGGGTGGTGAACCGCAGCGGGCGCCTGTTCGGCGGTGTCGGGGCCACCTCGCGCAGCAGGATCCACTCCAGAATCTCCAGGTCACCGCCTCGTGCGGCGCCGAGGAACGCCTGCACGAACCGGCGGTGCGTGGCGGCGTCGACGGCCCGCCGCCGTCGTGAGGTGTCCTGGCGCTACTGGTCGCGCGACAGCGGTGTCAGTTTCTTCAGCAACCGCGCTCCCGCCCACTCCAGCGCGTTCTGCCCCTCGACCACCACGTCCGGCTCGGTCTCGTCGTCGTCCGCCGGTTCCGGCAGGTAGGGGTGGCGCAGTATTCCCGGCGCCGGCGAGCGCAGTGGAGGACGTTGACGGCCACCCGGACGGTCATCGTCCGTAGCAGGGCCGCGCGGCTGTGCACGGCCCGAGGGTCGGCGCGCTGCAGGCGCAGCCACAGCTCCTGGAGCGCGTCCTCCGCCTCGCCGGCGTTGCCGAGGACCTGGTGGGCGATCTTGAGGAGAGCGGGCCGAGCACGCCGGAACACCGACGCGGCCTCGTCCAGGTCGTCCATGGCCGGGGATGCCGCCCGACCGTCCGGCACCGCGCGGTGTCCGGCCTCCATCCTGTTCGTGTTCACCGTCGTCCTCCGCTCGGTGGGGCAACGGCCCCAGTCGGCCGCTGCATCCGACCTCGCGCGCCGACCCTGTGACCGCGCCAGGGGAAGTCCGTGGCAACTGGGTGGTGGCCCCCCGGTGGGCCGTAGGGGATGCGTTGCCCCCGTCGGCGGACGCGCCGGTTTCACATGGGCGGGCAGGACGGCCGAGAGAGGGATCAGAACAGAAGCCCTCCGACGGCGGCCGGGTCCGACGGTGTCGGCGAGGTGCTTCGTCACCGTGCGGGCCGCACGCCCCTGCTCGTCGGGGCGCCCAGGCTCGATCTCCCTCCCCTGTTCCTGAGGCCGATCTCCTTGTCACACTTCTGACGGGTATGCGGTCTGTGATCCGTAACCTCCCTGATCCCGAGGAGCCCTCGGATCAATGTCATCGAGTGGCAGCCCGCCGACGACCGGCTGCGCGGTGAGGTTTCCGGCCCGTCCGCCCCCTGACGCGGAGCACAGAGGATCACCATGCAAGAACGCCAGACACTGACCCCCATCCGGCGCGTGCGAACGGACGTCCTGGACGTCGCCTACCACGAGGCGGGCCCCGAGAACGGTGACACCGTCCTGCTCCTGCACGGCTTCCCCTACGACGTCCACAGCTACGTGGACGTGGCCCCGCTGCTGGCCGACCACGGTTTCCACGTCGTGGTCCCCTACCTGCGGGGCCACGGACCCACGGCCTTCCGGTCGCCGTCGACTCCCCGTTCCGGTCAACAGGCAGCGCTCGGCGCCGACGTCCTCGCCCTCATGGACGCGTTGGGCGTCGAACGGGCCTATCTCGCGGGCTACGACTGGGGAGGCCGCGCCGCGTGCGTCACCGCGGCCCTGTGGCCCGAGCGCGTCCTCGGCCTGGTCTCGGTGAACGGCTATCTCATTCAGGACATCGGCGCCGCGACGCGGCCCCTCCCGCCAGAACGTGAGGCCGGCTTCTGGTACTTCTACTACTTCCTCACCGAACGGGGCCGTACCGGTCTGGCCGCCGACCCCCGGGAGGTCGCTCGGGTCATCTGGGAACGCAACTCCCCCGAGTGGGCCTTCCACGCGCGCGACCTGGATCGGACCGCGAGGGCCTTCGCCAACCCCGACTACACCGACGTCGTGGTCCACTCCTACCGGCACCGACTGGGCTTCGCGCCCGGCGCCGATGCGTACGCGAAGCTCGAAGCACGTCTCGCCGGCCTCCCACCGGTTCCCGTGCCGACGGTCACCCTCGACGGCTTGGCCGACGGCAACTTCCCGGCTACGGACGGCTCCGCGACGGCCCGGCACTTCACCGGGCCCCGACTGCACCGCAAGGTGGCCGGCGCCGGTCACAACCTCCCACAGGAACGTCCCGAGGCGTTCGCGGCGGCCGTGTGCGACGTGCGCGTACTGCGGCAGGAGAACACCGGGCCGGGCCGGACCGCCGGGTGACGTCAGCACCGGCATGCCCAGCGAGTGCTGCTCCCGGTGGTAGGAGCGCGACCACCGCTGCGGGGAACGGGGACGCGCCCCTGCCTTCCGCGACCAGCATGTGGTGCGGCCGGTCGGAACCAGGGCATGTGACACGACCGGCGCGGTGGCGTGCGCGGCAGCCGGAGGCGATGCCGGAGTCCAGGCGTCTGGTGGGGCGCGGGTTCCGTGGGCTGATCCGACGGCGCCGTTTCTGGTCTACCCCTTGGATTGGTTACCGTCCCTCTTGAGAGACACGGGGCGTTTGCAGTGCCGACCGGCGGATCGCCTCACTCGTGCTGTCGTGCGGGCGAAGCGGTCGCTCGGGGGGTGGGTGAGTCCGGCCTCCGCCCTTTCCTTCTCCCAGTGCACACCCTGCGTCCTCCTGCGGCGCCCTTGGAATGCCGTGGGCCGATGCGTGAGGCCCCCTGGCGGATCCGTGGCCCCGGGGCGGGCCGGCCGTGGCGGTTCCGTGGCCCCGGGGGCGGACCGGCCGGAGGGAGTGGGCTGCGGGCCCGGAACCGTCGCGGCCGTCGGTCAGTGCTCTTCGGGACGGACGATCCGCAGGGCCGGCCGGCCCCGCCCGCTCGACGTGGTGCCGGTGCCGTCCGGCCCGTACGTCGGAAGCGCCTTGAGATACACGTTCCAGGTGCCCTCGCCGTCCGTGCCGTACCGGTAGTCGCCTCCCGGGTCGTGGGCTCGGTAGGCCGCCAGCGCGGTGACACACTGTGCCCGGCTGAGGAAGGGACCGCCCACGTGCTGCCAACCCGGTCCCGGTGTGATGCTGCCGACCGAGGCTTCCGAGCGCGGTGCCCGGCCCCTCACAGTCACGCGGAGAGCCATCGCAGCTCGGTGTGCCGCGCGCGCCATCCCTGACGCACGGGAAACCAGGAGAGTCAAACGCACGGTGTCACCTGTCCTACTCGGAGTCACTGTACGGACCGATCAAGGGCCTCGTCTGTGACAAGGTCCCGCCGAGTCTCGAGGTGCCGGAGGGCGCGGCCGGCACAGCAACACCTTTGACGGCCCGAGACAGCGGCGTGTCCAGTGGTACGGACGCCATCCGTGCGGCGTTCTTCCCCACTGCGGACACCGCGGCGCTTGAGCCGCCACTCGTAGAGGAAGGGGTCGGCGGAGTCGCTCGGCCATCAGGCAGACCGGGCCGGACGTGGCCGGCCGGGCGCTCAACCTCCGGCTGCGACGGTGTATCCAACGCGCGAGGATCCAGGCTCCCAGTGGCGGCCGTGTGCCCGCGGACATCTCCGGTAGCGGGGTGCGTCACACATCACACCTCCGTGCGGTCTCATGGAGTGAAGAGGATATTCCGGAACATTTACCCGAGAGGTCGTGCCATGAGTGACACGGTCCTCGCGCGGACAATGGAAAGGTCAATCCGATGACATCAGGGAAGCCCACCGTCGTACTCGTCCACGGCGCCTTCGCGGACTCGTCCAGTTGGAACGGCGTGGTGGAATGGCTCCAGTCCCATGACTACAAGGTGGTGTCCGCAAGCAATCCGCTGCGCGGCCTGACCAGCGACGCCGCGTACGTGAGGGAACTCGTGGCCGGCATTGACGGCCCCGTGGTCCTGGCGGGCCACTCCTACGGCGGCTCGGTCATGAGCGTCGCCGCGAAGGGACTGGACAACGTCAGGGCGCTCGTCTTCGCCGCGGCCTTCCTGCCCGAAGTGGGCGAGAGCGCCGTCACACTGTCCGGCAAGTTCCCCGGCAGCACACTCGCGGACGTGCTCCGCCCGGTGCCTGTCACGCTGCTCGACGGAAGCCAGGCCGCGGACCTCTACATCGAGCAGAGCGCGTTCCATCAGCAGTTCGCCGCTGACGTCCCCGCGGAGACCACCGCGGTCATGGCAGCCATCCAGCGGCCCGTGACCGATGCCGCGCTGGGGGAGGGCGCCTCGGCCGCGGCGTGGAAGGACATTGCCTCGTGGGTTCTCGTGGCCACCGAGGACCGCAACATCCCGGCGCAGACCCAGATCTTCATGGCTGAACGCGCGAAGGCCACGGTCATGAGCCTCACCTCCTCGCACGCGGTCAGCGTCTCGCGTCCCGGCGATGTCGCGCGCCTCATCAACGAGGCGGCACAGGCCACCGCCTGAGTGTCCGACGCTCACACAGAGCACCGTCGGGCGGTCGGCCGGGAGAGCCCCCGGCCGCCCGACGGGCGAAACGATGAGTAATGGGGTTACTCAGCGGCTGGAGACCATCCGCTCGACGTGTCCGAGGCGCCGCTTGCGGTCCGAAGGGCGCCGGATACGTCACACCACATCGCATTGCTCGACGGCCAGCCGCTGACACGCGGCTGGCCGTCCCGCGTTCCCGGAGCCGGCAGAGCTGACTGTCCGCCGAGTACGACCGCCGCCCGCCGGAGCGACAACGACCGCTCAGGGAGCGGGCGGTGGGGTGGGAGCGCCGCGTGGTGGGGCGATCTTCGCGTACGTCGCCGTCCCCGCAGCCTGCGCGGGAACGACGGCGGCCGCTTCCGCGGGGGCGGCGGTGATGCCACCGCCCGGGATCCAGCCGCGGTCCACGACCTTCGTCTGCATGATCCAGGCACCGGCCAGGATGATCAGACCGAAGATCAGCATGCCGATCAGACCCACGGTTCCGTCGAGCTTGCCGATGCTGCCGAGCACGGCACCGAACCAGCCGAAGTCGGCGTCGCCGAAGGTCGTGTTGGCCTCTCCGAACGAGCCGAGCGCCTTGAGCAGGATCGCCGGCAGGAACGTGATCAGCAGACCGTTGAGGAAGGAGCCCACCGCGGCGCCGCGACGTCCGCCGGTGGCGTTGCCGTAGACACCGGCCGCGCCACCGGTGAAGAAGTGCGGCACGAGGCCGGGCAGCACCAGCGCCAGCCCGAATGCCGGGTTGAACACCCAGATGAGCGCCGCCAGACCCGTCAGGCCGCCCAGGAAGCTGAAGATGAACCCGATCAGTACGGCGTTCTGCGCGTACGGGAAGACGATCGGGGCGTCCAGGGCCGGCTTGGCACCGGGCACCACTCGGCTGGCGATGCCCTGGAAGGCGGGCACCAGTTCACCGAGGATGGTGCGGACACCGAACAGGATGACCGCGACGCCGATACCGAACTGCAGGCCCTGCATCACCGACTGCATGATGTAGTTGCCCACGTTGGCCGCAGGGTCACCGCCGCTTCCGGCGAACGCCTTGAACGCCGCGTCCTGGCCGACCTTGGACAGGAACAGCAGGGACATCACCAGGTAGATGAGGACCATCGACAGAGCGGTGGCGACCATGGAGTCACGCAGGAAGCGCAGCCCCTCGGGCAGCTTCATCTCCTCAGTGCTGCGGCTGTTCTTGCCCACGAGCTGCCCCGTGGCGCCTGACACGATGTAGCCGGCGGTGCCGAAGTGGCCGATGGCCAACGTGTCGTTGCCGGTGACCTTCTTCGTCCAGGGATGTGCGAAGGCCGGGAGGGCGACCAGCAGGATGCCCAGGAGCACGCCGCCGCCGAGCACCACCGCGACCGAGCCCTGTCCGGCGGTGGCCATGACGATGGTCAGCAGCGTCGCCATGAACAGCATGTGGTGGCCGGTGAGGAACACGTAGCGCAGCGGCGTGAACCGGGCCAGCGCCAGGCTGACCAGGAATCCGAGGATCATCAGCCAGGCGACCCGGGCACCGAACTCGCTCTGCGCGATGCCGACGATGGCCTCGTTGGTCGGAATCACCCCGTGGGTGCCGGTGGTGCCCTGGATCATCCGGCCCAGCGGATCCAGGGACGAGCTGACCAGCCCCGCGCCTGCCCCGACCAGCAGCAGGCCCAGGGTGGCCTTGATGGCACCGCCGACCGTCTGCCCGACGGACTTCTTCAGAGCGGCCAGCCCCACCGCGGTGATGATGCCGATCAGGTAGGCGGGCTGGCTGAGTATCTCGTTGACGAGAAACTTCGCTATGTCTATGACCCAGTCCATGACAGGTTCTCTCTCGTCACACGTCGTAGGTGTCGCGCAGGACGGCGTCGACCTCGGTGGTGCTGCTGAAATCGCGGACGACCTTCACGGGGATGCCGACGTCACCCAGCGTTCTGGCTATCTCCTGAGAGGTGAGGATGGCGACGGCTTCCGACGCCTTCCCCTTGGCGGAGATGGTGTCGGTGGCCTCCACCGACACCTGACGGGACCAGCCCCAGCGGTCGAGCACCTGCTCCAGGGTGTTCTTCAGGAACAGACTGGTTCCCACGCCGTTGCCGCAGACGGTGAGGATCTTGTGCTCCGAAGGGGCCGGAGGAGCCTCCTTGGCCGCGGCAGTCCGCGAGCCTGTCTGGCCGTCGGCGCCGCTGGGCTCACCCTCGAGCACCCGCAGCACTTCCTCGGGGCTCGTCGCCTGCTGAAGGGCGCGGACGTTGTCGCCGTCGGCGAGTATCTTCGCCAGAGCCGCAAGCGCCGCCGTGTGCGCCTGGGAGTCGACGGCGGCCAGCCCCACGACGAGTTGCACCGGATCATTGGTCTCGTGACCGAAGGCCACGGGGGAGGCCAGCCTCACCCAGGACATGCCGGTCTTCAGCACCGCCTCGAAGGGACGGGTGTGGGCCAGAGCGAACCCCGGGGCGATGACGATGTAGGGGCCGTTCTCCTCGACGTTCCGTACCATCGCCTCGGTGTACTCGGCCGTACTGATGCCCTCGTCGACCAGCACCTGCCCGGACGCGCGAACGGCGGACCTCCAGTCCTCCGCTTCTACATCGAGCCGGATGCCGTCGGCCGACAGAAGGTCGGTGAGTGCGCTCATGACAGTGGAACCTCCTTCGTGGGCGTAAGTCGGTCGGTCCCAGCTCATGACTGTTCCGCCGTTACACCCCTTCTTGACCATCCGTGACCTGATATGTGACGCCGCTAAGGTGTGAGGTGCGTCTCGCCGTCCGGAACAGGAAACGGTCGACGACCAGGAAGGGACGCGCCGTCGAGATGCCTGGTGATCTCGAACTTCGCACCTATGCCATCACCGGGAGCGACTCCGGTCAGTCGTCCCCGTCCGCCCGGGCGAAAGCTCCGTCCCCATCGGCCGCCTCGGCCCGGGCAAAGGCGGGCGAGGCGCCTGCGGAAGCGCCAAAAGCGTCCCCGTCGCCCGCCTCGACACGGAAACCGTTCGTTCTCGAACCGGCTCTGGCGCCCGTGACCGCGCTCTTCGGCGACAACCGGATGTCCGGGCGATGCTGGACGTCGACAGCGGTGCCATGGCGACGTACGGACACGACGCCTTCGACACCGCCGGCTTCGTGAAGGCGGACATCCTGGCGAGCCTGCTGCTTCAAGCGCAGGACCAGGGGCGGAGGTTGAGCACCGAGGAGCGCGCCCAGTCCGCTGCCATGAGCCAGAAGAGCGAAAACGAATCGACCAGCACCGTCTGGGGCATCACCCAGACCACAGCGGAAGATCAGATACGCCTGTTCCAGTCCGTGTTCAGCGACAAGCCGCCCCTGAGTGAGGCGTCGCGTGAGTCCGCTGCGGCGTTCTCCCGGAAACTCGGGGAGAAGTCCACTACCTGACGCCCCGACCAGAACCCGGGAGCGTGTCGACGCCTCGACGGGACCGGAGGCAGGCCGCTGCCGGGCTTGAGTCTCCCCCCGGGAGAGGGCCCACGCTGGCGGACATGAACAGCAATGATCTCGACGAACGCGTCGCCGTGGTGGCGGGCGGCAGCAAGGGAGCCGGGCTGGCGACGGCACGGCTGCTGCGGGAGGCGGGGGCGAGGGTCGTCTCCATCGCCCGCACGGCTCCGGAGACGGCGGACGTGGCCTTCGTGCCCGCCGACCTGAGCACACCCGAGGGCGTCAAGGCGTCGTCCGAGGCCGTGGCCGGGCTGGTCGGCGTGCCGGACATCCTGGTGCATGTCGTGGGCGGCTCCCGCTCTCCGGCCGGTGGATACGCGGCGCTCGACGACGAGCGGTGGGCGCAGGAACTGTCACTCAATCTTCTGCCCGCGGTCCGGCTCGACCGCGCGATCGTCCCCGGCATGGTGGCTCGTGGTTCGGGCGCGGTCGTGCACGTGACCTCCATCCAGCGCCGGATGCCGCTGCACGACTCGACCCTGGCCTACGCCGCGGCCAAGAGTGCGCTGACCACGTACAGCAAGGGGCTCGCCAACGAGGTGGCCCCGGCGGGTGTCCGGGTCAACTCGGTCGCTCCCGGCTTCATCCGCACCGACGGCGCCGAGGGGCTACTCGCCCGCCGGATGAGCGAGAACGGCATCACCCGCGAGGCGGCACTCGGCGAGCTGATGCGGGTACTGGGCGGCATCCCGCTGGGACGGCCCGCGGAGCCCGAAGAGGTCGCCGAGACGATCGCGTTCCTGGTCTCGGACCGTGCCGGCGGCATCACCGGGTCCGAGCTCGTGGTCGACGGCGGCACCATCCGCACCGTGTGAACCTTCACCCTCACGACATGGGAGACAGCCGTGCAGGACATCCGTGCCTTCGTCGAGGAGTACGTCGCCGCGGCGACGGGTCCCGACCACGGGCACTACATCGCTCTGTTCCACGACGACGCCGCCGTGCACGACGACGGGCGCAGCCTGAGAGGGCTCGCGCAAGTGCGAAGGTGGCGCGAGGAGACGCCGAACGTCGACTACGACCTGCTGGAGGTGGCCGGCACTCCTACCGCCTGCCGAGCCGTCGCGCAGATCTCCGGGGACTTCCCCGGCAGCCCGGTCACCCTCCGCTTCGCCTTCGAGCGCGACGCACGGGGGAAGATCACCGTGCTGACCATCACTCCCTGACCCCGCGCGGCCGGACGACGGGCCGCCCACGAGGAGGAGCGCACCATGGCGGACAGACTCACGATCGGGGAGTTCTCCCGCATCACGCACCTGAGCATCCGCATGCTCCGCCGGTACCACGAGCAGGACCTGCTCGTCCCCGCCGAGGTCGACCCGGACACCGGCTACCGCTACTACTCCCCCGCGCAGATCCGCCCGGCGCTGACCGTCAGGCGCTTCCGTGACCTGGACCTCCCGCTGGCGGACCTGCGGCGGTTCCTCGCCGCCGAGTCCGCGGACGGGCCGGACGACGGCACCGCGCAGCAGGTCGTCGCGGCGCACCTCCGCAGGCTCGAGGACCGGCTCGGCCGTACCCAGCGGGCCGTCGAAGCGCTCCGGGAACTCCTCGACCCGGAGGCGGAGCGGGCGGTGGCGCTGGAGGAACTCCCCGCTCGGCACGTCCTGGCGGTGTCCCTCGACGTGCCGGAGGGAGCAGGCCTCGACTGGTACGACGAAGCCATGCGGGACTTGGACGCGGCAGCCGGAGAGCGCTCCGTCCTCCCACCGGGCGGCCGGTACGAGCACACCCTGTTCACCGAAGGACATGGCCGCGCCACCGTCTACGTTCCCTTCGAAGCACCGCTGCCACCGGGGGCGCCGGGCACGGTGCGCGAGCTGCACCTGCCGAGGCGCACGGCCGCGGTCGCCACCCATCAGGGACGGCACGACGACCTCGACCTGACCTACGGCGCCGTGGGTTCCTTCGCGGCCCGCAACGACCTGCGCGCGCAGGACCTAGTCGAGGAGGTCTATCTCGTGGGCCCGCGCGACACCGACCGGCCCGAGCGGTGGCGCACCCTGGTGGCGTGGTTGATCGCTCCGGAGAACGGTTGACCCGCGGCGGTCGGTGCCGTCCGCCGCCTGCCCGGCCGACCGGGGCCGCGGGTCAGCGGAGGGAGTGGCCCGCGACGGGCCCGCACACGTAGTTGCCCGGATCGGCGGGGTCGTCACTGATCCAGAACTGGATCCACAGCGCGGCGAACTCGGACCGGCTGAGGTGACCGTCGGCATCCTGGTCGAGACGGTCGAACACGTCACCGGTCGCGATCCCCTGCCCGTGCCACACGTCGATCAGCCCCTGGTGCTCGTTTCTCGAGATGCGGCCGTCACCGTTCTCGTCCACCGCGTCGAAGACCGTGTCGGCGGTGGCGGCCACCGCGTCCCGCATGGTGGGCAGTCGGTCGACCATGGCGAGGAGGTCGTCCATGTCGATCCTGCCGTCGTTGTCCGTGTCGACGGCCTCCGAGTGATGGCGCCACCATCCCAGCAACACGTCCTCCACCCGCGCGGCCAGTTCGCCGTCCGACCGCACGCGGGACAGCCGGCTCCACCGGGTCGTCAGGGCCGCGAAGTCCGCCTCCTCCAGGCAGCCGTCGCCGTTCACGTCGAAGGCGTTGAACATGTCCCGCAGCTTGGTCCGCTGAAACTCACTGGCCATCACAAGCCTCTTCTCTCGCGGTGCTGAGAGGATGCTGTCCGCGCGGGCCGGTCCCCCAACAGCGTGTGAGAGCGCGAGGTGTCACAGCAGCGCCGCCGAGCGCCCTGTCCGTGCGCCGAGCGCGCAGCGCCGCCAGACTCAGCTCCTGATCCCCGGTGTTGATCCAGCCACCCTTGCCCACCAGCTCGGGGGCGCGGACCCGTGCACGCTTCACCATGGTCCGACCCCATCACATCGCCGGCACTCGGACCGGGAGCGTGTGACGCGTGCTCGTCCCGAACCAGGCTGAACGCCGCGTGTGACGGCTGCAGAGGCCCGCCGGACGGAGTCCGGGGTCGCTGCATCCGGCCCGGGCAGGGCCCTCTCTCGGGACACTCGCGGCCGCCGCTCCGGAAGTCCTCAGGGGGCGTGGACCCGGGCTGTGACGAACGCGGCGATCTCCGCCACGTAGGGGAATTCGGGCTCGAGCCGGAGGCGGCCGAAGGGGCCCGGATCCGCTGCGGGCTGGACCTCCAGCCTGTGGGTCCGCTTGAACTCCTTGCCGTACTGATCCCGCACCGACGTCACGGTGTGCCACGCGCCCGCGATCTCGTCCCAGGCCAGGGCCACGGGGACACCACCCTCCGAAAGCCATGCGAGCCCTTCCTCCCACACCACGACCCACGTGGCCGGGTGCTGGAGGCCGGGTCGGCAGGCCCACGCGAGCCACAGTGTCAGGAGGGTCATGACGTAGCCGAACGACAGGGCCATGACGCCCTGCAACGGCACTTCGGGCCACAAGGAGACCATCAGCCAGGTCGTCAGGCCACCGATGACGAGCGCGAAGCCGAGCGCAACGGTCAGCGCGAACCAGGACCCACCGCGTCGTCGTCCCCCGACGCTGTAGCGCGCATCCCCCCAGCCGGTTCCCGCGATCGCTTCCCGGAACGCTGCCAGCACCTGATCGGAGAACTCCACGCGCTCCATCTCGCTCCTTGGTCGAGCAGCCGACCCAACTGATCAGTGGGTCATGGGATTTGAGGTCTGTGCCGACGTCAGTATGCAGCTACCCAAACGTTTGCGCCAAACGTTTGGGTAGCTTCGGTCCGGCCTTCGGCAGCCGGCGCGCGCAGACTCCCTCCCCCTTGGCGGACCGTGCCTCACGGGCCTGCGCGACAATGGGTTCCACCGCAGGCACGGGTGGGCTATTGAACGAAGGGCGGGGTGCGGTCATGACGGGCGAAGGTCCAGTGACGCTCCAGGGCATCGCCGAGCGGCTCGGCTTGCACGTGTCGACCGTCTCGCGGGTGCTCAACGGGTCGCGCGACGACGGCACGCGCGCCGCGTCGGGCACCACGGCGCGACGCATCCGGGAACTCGCGGACGAACTGGGGTATCGGCCCAATCCGTTGGCGAAGGGCCTGCGCACCCGCCGGAGCAATCTCATCGGTGTCCTCGTGCCGAGACTGTCCGAGATCGCGATGGCCACGATCTACGAAGGAGCCGAGCAGGCCGCTTCGGCACACGGACTGTCGGCCTTCGTCACGAACACACACGACGATCCGGACCTCCAGCGAGAGCGGATCGCCATGGTGCTGGCCCGCCGCGTGGACGGCCTGGTCATCGGTGACGCGCACCTGGACGGCGCGGCCCTCGCCCTGCCGGCCCTGCGCGCCACGCCCTTCGTCCTCGTCAATCGCCGGACCGACGCCGTCCACACCTCCGTCACGTGCGACGACCGGCTGGGCGGTCGGCTCGTCGCGGAGCACTTGCTCAGCCTGGGCCACACCTCCGTCGGCGTCATCGCCGGAGAACCCTTCGCCAGCACCGGAACCGACCGGTCCCAGGGGTTCGTCGACTACTACCGGGACGCGGGAGTGCCCCTGCCGGCCCGGCGTGTCGTGCACTCGGCCTTCGACACGGCCGGCGGACGCCGTGCCGCGCTCCGTCTGCTGTCCGCGTCACACGACCGGCCGACGGCCCTTTTCGCCGTGAACGACTTCGCGGCCATTGGAGCCGCGGGTGCCGCCCGCGACCTCGGGCTTCGCCTCGGACGCGACCTCGCGCTGGCCGGCTACAACGACACGCCCCTGGCCGCCGAACTCCCCGTCCCGCTCACCAGCGTCCACTCCCCCATGGCCGAGCAGGGACACCGGGCGGTCGAACTGCTGATCCGGCGCATGGCGGGTCAGGAGGTCGGCTCCGAGAGGCTCACACCGCATCTGGTGGTACGGGAGTCCACGGGTGCGCACACGCCCACACCTCCCGCCCGGCGGCGGCAAGCACCCGAGTGATCAGCCGTCCGGCGGATCACCCACCCGACACCATGGCACCGCACGGGGACGAAACGGCACAACACTCGCTGAATACCGTTGTGCTCGCCCCACTGGGTGCACGGGCGGCCCACGCGCCCGAAGGGGGCGCCGGCCCGGGGCACGGGCGTTTTGCCCAGTGACTGAAGACCGCGTCACACCGTGTGCACCGTGCGGCTTTGGAACGCTAAGCTACGCTGCGACAGTCGGCTCATCATCTTTCCATGACCGCTCCGTGGTTTCCGAGTTCACAGGAGACTGAGTGCCTCCCCAGCCCAAGCCGCAGGACCCCTCGCTCCTCGACGGGGCCTCCTCGCGCTTCGCCGACGCGTTCGTCCGGCGCACGACGAAGTCCTCGCAAGGCACCAACCCACGCCCCCGGCCGTGGAAGTGGCTGGTCGCCGCAGGCGCCCTCACCGCGGTAGCGATCCTGGTCGTCTTCGCCGTCGCCAACCTCCCGTCCGACCCGGCCGACAAGAAGAAGACCGCAGCGGCCGACGTCGTCTCACCGGCCGCCTCGACTCCCGCACCGCACAACACCGCGTCCGCGCCGGGCAAGTCGGACGGTGGCAGGGCTGCCGCGCCCGGCACCGGCGGTTCGGGCGGAGGCGGCTCCTACGGCCTGCCGGTCACGAAGGGATCCGCGGGCACCGGCGGCGACGTCGCGGACCCGCCGGAAGCCGCGGACCCGCCGTCGTCCCCGGCCGGCACCCGTCCCGCCTCCGGATCGGGTTCGGCCTCGGGCGGCTCCAACGGTGGCTCGTCCTCGGGCGATTCGACCGACACGACCCAGCAGAACAGCACCCAGCGGGATCAGGACGTGGCGCCGGGCGTCTCCGTCTACAGCCACGACAGCGGTCGCTGCATCTCCGCGCCGGCCGCCAAGGACGGCACCCGCCTGCAGATCTGGGACTGCGACGGCAGCTCCTCCCAGAAGATCGACTTCCGTTCCGACGGCACGGCCCGGATGTACGGCCTCTGCATGGACCTGGCGGGCGCCTCCGACGGCAGCGGCACCCCCGTCCAGCTCGCCCGGTGCAATGGCGGCTGGGCCCAGAAGTTCAAGGTGAACAAGTCTCACGACCTGGTGAACACCGTGATCGGCAAGTGCGTGGACATCACCGACAAACGCACCGCCAACGGCACAAAACTCCAGCTCTGGACCTGCTACGGCACCGACAACCAGAAGTGGAGCAAGCGCTGACCCGGCGCCGGGCCGGCGCCCCACCCCCTGTCCGGCCTTCATACGATCGGAACGCAGACGTGAACCTCGACGGCGGCCCCGGCCTTCAGAGACTCCTCGACAACACCCGGCAGCTCCAGCAGGACCTGGCCCGTGCCCAGGAGGAGTTCAGCGCGCTGACCGTGCAGGGCACGGCAGGGGGCGGCGCGGTGAAGGCCACGGTCGACAGCAACGGCGTACTCACCGACCTGCGGATCACCCCGGCCGTGGCCACCCCGGACAACGCCCAGGGCCTGGCCGACCTGGTCCTGGCCGCCGTACGGGAGGCCCAGCGGGCGCTGGCGGTGCGGCACGAGGAGCACTTCGTGCCGCTGCTGAAGTCACTCGACTCTCAGCTCGGCAACTTCCCCGGCTGATCGGCCGCGACCTCGCACGGCAGCGCGTCACCACGACGCCGGGGCTGCCCTGGACCTGCCACGGTCCGGGCGGCCCCGGCGTTTTCGCGCCGGGGCCTTTCCTCAGACGACGTGCTTCAGGTTCCCGCCCAGCACCAGTTCGCAGAAGCGGGCCGCTCCGCCGCCTGCCTCGGCGGCCAACAGCCGCGGATCCGGATTGATCACCCGAGCCTGCGGATCGAGGTCGATCGACACCACGATGCCCTGTGCGGTCTGCGGCGCCCCGGTCACCTGAGCCGTGGACTGCTCCAACCAGCGGATCTCGCCCACGATGTTCATCGCCCACACCTGCTCGCCGGGGACCGCGCCCAGGACGAGCGAGCGGGCGCCGGGACCCGCTTCCAGCAGCAGTCGTTCCAGTCGTGCCACCTCCTCCGTCACCGGCCCCTGCCACGTCCGTTTGGCCAGCGCGACGCGTTCGCGGTAGCCGAGCGGCCCGGTGGACGCCGTGTCCATGGGGTCGAGGGACACCTGTTCGGCCTGCCGCCGGTGCCGGGTGGCCCGGGCCTCCGCCTGCCCGGCGAGTCGGCCGACGACCAGGCGGCGCCTCTCGTCCTTCGTGGTGGTCGCGTAGGCGCGGGCTCGGTCCGCCAGCCGATCGAGCGCCTGCGCGCGAAGGGCGTGGTCGTCGGCGTCGATCCGCCCGTACTCGTTCAGCAACCGGTCGACATCCGCCACGCGCGACAGCGACCGGAGGCCGGACGCCGCCGGATGCGTGGTCTGCTGACGGAACCGCTCCAAGTCGAGAAGATCGGCCTGATCGACGCTCTCCGCCTCCTCGGTGAGCGCCGCCTCCTCGGCGGCCGCCGCTGCCGCCTCGGCGGGCTCGGCCCCGTCGTCGGTCAACGGCACGTCGGTCGCGGCGTGTTCCTCGGCCAACGGCAGGGCGACCACGCGGCCCACGTGTCCGACGGGGACGAGATACATCCGTGCATCGTCCGCCGTCAGGCTGTACCGGGCCGGATCGGCCGGCAGCGCCGCCCGCAGTTCGGCCCAGTTCAGTACCCTGCCGATCCAGCCGTGGTCGCCCCGCAGCACGAACCCCTGCTCGTGCAGGAAGTCGTCTCCGAACCGTGTCCAGTCACCGGTGAGTACGGAACCGTCCGGCAGCACCAGCGTTCCTGCGGTGCCCACCTCGTACTGGTACGACCGCGAGGCGTGCGGATACGGACGGTTGAAGGAGCGGAACTCCTCCGCTGCCTTGCCGCCGTGTGCTGCCGGCCCCGTGAACACATGTTCCTGCTCCCGCTCCAGCAGCCCGAAGCGCGGCGCCATGACGGTGATGCCACGCCCGGTCTCCCAGCCCTCGGCCCGCGGATCCAGGCCGTGCTCGCGAGAGCCGCCCTGGAGGGCGGCGGTCACGACGGGCGCGTGCTGCTCCACGGTCGACAGCGTGGCGAGGCCCGTCCGTTCGTGGTCCAGCAGCTCCATCAGGGTCCGGACCTCGGGCTCGGTGAGCCGCTCGGCCGCGCGCGACCGGAGCGACCGCACCCCCCGCTCGATCTCCGCGGCGCTGGTGGACATGGTGCGTACGGCGGGAACCAGTTCGTCCAGCGCCTGCGCCACCCGCTCCGGCGTCTCTCGTCCGGAGAGGATTCCGGCAACCCTGCCCACCTGTGCGGCCAGCATCGCCAGTTCCGCGGCCTTGGTCTCCATTTCCGCCAGGGCCGCTTCGACGCTCACGTCGGCGAGCCCGGCCGCACGGTCGGTCAGCGAGTAGGGAACGCCGAAGTTCGAGGCGACGTCCAACGTCTCGTGGAGCGTGTGGTAGGCCAGCTTCTCCCGGTGGTCGTAGTGCAGGCGCCAGAAGGCGAAGATGCCCCACGCCTCCGCGGCGATCTCGTGCCGGGACGCGCCTGCCCATCGGGCCAAGTTGAACATCCGCATGGCGGTGTTCGACTGTCCCGCCCACACCGGAATGCGCAGCGTGCGCGCCAGGATCGTGGACGGAGCGTGCTCGTCCCGCGTCGAGGGGTGCTTCGTGCCGTCCTTGAGGACGTTCTGCGCGCGGTGCGCCGAGGAGTGGGTGCGTCGGCCGTCCGCGCCGATGACGACCGTTGCCTGCTGGTCGTGCAGGGTGTCCTCGGGCAGCAGTCCGCTGCCGTACGTCTGCGGGTAGTGGGAACTCGCCTTGAAGTACTCCATGAGGTCGTGCAGGACCATCATCTTGTCGCGGAAGCCGAACCCCGCGGGGTCGCGCAGGACGCCCGCCATGCCACCGCGGTCCCCCACCGTCGTCGCCAGGTGCGCCAAGTCCTCCGGCAGGTTCCGCCTGTTGAAGTGTCTGAGATAGGCGCCCAGTGGCGTGCCGTCGACGTGCGAGATGCCTGCTTCCATCTCGGCGAGCATCCGTTGCCCGTCGGGAAGGCCCCGGACGTGCGTGTGAATTCGGGTCAGCAACACGTCCAGGAGCGGTTCGACACGTCCCTCGGACTCGACCCGGAGGGCGAGTTCCTTCTCTGCGTGCCGGTTCGGCTTCGCCGCGATCCACCCCATGACGCCGCGGGCCAGGTCGGAGTAGGTGTCGACCTTGATGTCCTGCCGCTTCGCACCGAAGTCCGGGTGCCTGCCGATGCTCCTGCTCAGCAGGTCGTGGTGGCCCCGGTGCCCGGTGGGCTCCACGATCAGGCGCGACAGTCTCTCGCGGATCCGGTCCCGGTCGGCTCGGAGCTCCTGCCATTCCCGCTCGTCGAGGAGCTCGTGGCGGTACTCGTTCTCCAGGCTCCGTTCGATGTGTCTGACGAGATCGGCGAGGTGCCTGCGCTGCTCGCGCAGCACATCCGCGGGGAGCGCGGCTATCTCGTCGCGGAGCTCCTCGATCTCCTCGGCCGGATCGACGGCGGGCCCCACGGGACGGGAGCGCATGCCGAACCATCCCGAGATCCGGCTACGGACCGACGGCGCCTGCTTGGGGGCGTTCGCCTGCTTGATCCGCAGGTCGAGCTGGGCCCGCAGGTGCTCCAGGTCACGTTCGAGGCCCTCCTCCAGGTCCCTCGCCGTCTCCCAGAAGTCCCTGGTCAGGTCGTGGCCGCCGACGGTGACCGCACCGCCGGGAAGTCTCTCGCGGCTGGTGCCGAGCTGTTCGGAGAGGTCTGCCGCGAGGATGCGGGCCGAGGCCTCGTCGCCCTGCAGCAGTTCGGCCGCGACGGCGACGGTCGCCGCGCGGTACGTGTCCGCAGCCTCGCGCAGGACCCGCTCGGAACCGAACACCACGGCCGGCGAGCCCAGCAGCCGCCCGGCCCGTTCCATGAGGGCGAGGAACCGCGAGGCCGGCAGCTCGCTCAGCTGTGCCGGGAGCAAGGGGTCGTCCCGGCCGGAGAGGTCTCCCAGCCCCACCTCCTCCATGCGACGCTCGGCCGCGTCGAAGCGGGTCAGGGCGCTGTCCAGCGCCTGGGCGTGTGCGGCGGCGGAACGGGTGTCGGCCGACGAACCGGCGCCGTCGGTCCGCTCCCGGAGGGCGGCCTCGCGGGTGAACGCCTCGGCCAGACCTTGCGCCGCCCTGGCGAACTCCTCCATGGCGCCCAGCCGTTCGGCCGGTGCACTACGGGCGAGCGTGTCGCGCAGGGCCGCGGCCCGCGCGAGGCGCACCTGCCGGAGCGTCTGCCACCCGGCGCCGCGCTCCGTTACGGCGGTCCGGGTGGTGCGCGGAACCGCGGCGAGGTAGGCGTCGCCCCTTCGGTAGACGGTTACCTCGGGGAGGGTGGCGGAGTTGTCGTCGACGGCTCCCGGGTACGACGTGTGGGTTCCGTTCTCTTCGACGACGGTCAGGTTCACGGCCAGGGTCCGCGCGGTCGCCCGGGCGGCCGCGTCCGCCGTCTGAGCGTTCCAGCCTCGCGCCGTGCGCAGGTTCCGGCGGACCAGTCCCCGGGTCTCCTGCGAGGTGAGCCGGGAGCGCAGCGCCTTGGGCAGTCGCCCGCCGTCGGCCGACATCCGCTCGCGGATCTGCTCCCGCAGGCCCGGCTCGCCCCGGAAGGCCCGGTCCAGTGCGGCGGCCACTTCCCTGGTGTGGAAGACGGCCTGCGGGTCGAGGCCGAGACCGTCCGGGATGTGCGAACTGCGCGCGACCTGTGCGGCCAGGCGCGCGGGGTCACCGGTCCGGCTTCCCCTGGCTGCGAGGACCGCCGCGTAGAACCCGTTGCCGTCGCCCTCGGGCCGGTGCAGGTCGAAGAGCACGCGGCGACCGTCGGGCTCGGTGGCCGTGATGCTGCGGTGATCGGACGCGGCGTCGAAATACCGGTGTTGTGCGGAGTCCTCGCCGCCCTGCCCTCGCTGCCAGGGTGCGTCGGAGTACGCGGGTCGTGTCTCGTCTTCCTGTCCGGCGGTTGTCGCCACCGTGGACGGCTCCCCCCTCACAGCCGCCGCGTTCGGGGGCTGCGCGTTCGGGGCCTGCGCCTTGGTTGCAGGGAGCTTGCGGCTCGCCGGTTCGGGGGCTGCGGGTTCCGTGAAGACGGCCCGGGGCGGCGCCGGGGTGTCCGCGAGCTGGATGCGCCCCTGCGGGGTGGCGCTGAGCTGGTGCCAGTTCGTCAGGCGGTCAGTGGCCTCGCGCACCTCGGCGTAGATGATCGCCAGACCGTCGGCGTGGGCCCGGAGCGCCGCCAAGTCCTCCTTCACCTCGTTCAGCCGCTGCTCCGCCACCGCCCGCTTCACCTGCGCCCGGGCCAGCTCGATCCGCTCGTCGCGCACCTCGGCCCAGCCGTCGTGGTCGGGTTCGGCGACCGTGTCCTGCCGTTCCAGGGCGTCGAGGGCCGCGCGGGCGTCCTCGACGGACAGCGCGGGCAGCGGCTCGCCGCCGTTGAGTTCGGACACCGTGCGTTCGGCGGCGGTCAGTGCGGTCTCCCGCTCGAAGCCGTCGCCGCGGCGCAGGTTCCAGTAGTTCTCGTCGGCGGTGGTCCAGGCCTTCTCCGCGTCGGCCACCGCGTCCCAGGACGCAGACACCTCGGCCGGGAAGAGGGTGCCGTCGATCAGGCCGAGCTGCCGGGCGACGTCCTCGCGCACCCAGGCGAGCACCGTGGCCTCGGTCTCCACCGCCAGCGGCAGCCGTTGCGGGTTGCCGAAGGCGCTGCGGAGGAACCGGGCCGGGGTGCTGTCCTTGACGTGGTGCCGCACGTGGGCGACGGACAGCCACGTGGTGGGGATGGCGAACAGGAACGTGCGGGCCTTGTCCGGCTTGATGTTCACCGACGCGAGCTGCTCGCCGGTCTGGCCCGAGGCGGCCGAGTCGAGCCCCTGCGCCCCTGACCCGCTGCCGATCTGGTTGGTGCCGAGCGCCGGGGAGGTGGTCGTCGGACCGGCGTGCAGGACGTGCTCGGCCGCCCCCGCCCGGTCGGCTGACGCCCCCGCGCCGTGCGTGCTGCGGTGGGCGTGCTCGAACTTCGCGCCGTCCGTGACGGTCAGCAGCCGCGCCCCGGACAGGTCCGGCTTGGAGTACAGGGTGAGGCTGCCGTCCGCTCCGCCCCAGAAGCCGCGGTCGGTGAGCCCGGCGACCTGGTAACCGTCCGGCGTCAGCGTCTGCCCGTAGAACGCGGCCAGCGCGCCGTTGGACGTGCCGTCCTCCAGGCTCTGGGCCGGTCCGGAGCCCGCCCGGGTCAGGGGCGTGTCCTGTGCCCGCGCCAGCAGGTCGGGGCCGAGCGGGCCGTGTGCGGGCACCGGCAGGGACGCGTCGTAGGCGGCGCCCAGCGCCAGCGTGTTGGCGGCGTGCAGCCCCTCCAGTCCGACGATGCCGCGTACGGAGAAGCCCTGCTCGGGCATCTCGAACGGCTTGGTCCGCGGGCCGCGCCCCGGGTGCGCGACCTCGTGCCAGCCGCCCGCGCCGAACGCCCGCGGCAGCTCGGCCCGGTGCGGTTGTGCGTGCCCGTCCAGCTCCGGCGGCGCCAGCGGATCGGGGCGGTCGGCCGTCGCCACTCCGGCGGCCTGCCCGTCGGTGGTCTGCGGATCGGGGCGCATCAGGCTCATCGGCAGGTGTTCGACGAGCCGTCCGACGCTCTGCTGGACGGAGATGTTGTGCTTGCGCCGCCCCGTCCACGTCCGCCACCAGTCGCCGGCCGCGTCCGGCGCCCGCTCCGCTCCGCGCCGCGCCGGTGCCGGTGTGACGGGTGCGGAGTCCGTGATCTCCAGGTCGAGCCTCAGCTCGTACTGCGTGGCGTACTCACCGTGGGCCTGCGAGATCGCGACCGTCGAGATGTCGACGGTGCCCTCGCTCCACGTCTGCGCCCGGGTCTGCGTCGAGGAGCCCGTCTGCGTGTACGTGGGTCCCGCCATCGGGACCGCGGTGTCACCGGTGTGGGCGCCCTCGGTCACGGCGATGCCGATCATCCGGCCCGTGCTGCGCCCCTCGGCGCGCTGGACGGACTCCACAGCGTGGCGGGCCTCTTCCAGCTCCACGCTGTGGCCCAGGCCGCCGAAGCCGTCCGAGGTGGCACGCAGGGGTACGAGCTGGGCCCGCAGCCTCACTTGGCGGTGGCCGACCCAGGTCTCGGCCCACTCCGCCCCCCAGCGGCCGATACGGGCGGGCACGGAGGCGCCGGTACCGCCGCTCATCTCCTTGCCGAGGGCCCGCATCACGCGACCGGAGACGAGCCGGCGCAGTTGCTCCCGGTCCTGTGTGGTGAGCCCCAGGGGCGCCAGTTGCTCCTCGAACCGCTTCAGTGCCGCCGCCGTGTTGAGCGGGTTGACCGGCCAGCCGCCGAACGCCCCGCGCAGCCAGGGGAAGGGCGACCACGAACGCTGCTTGTACAGGGGTACGTCGCCGAAGGCGTCCTTGAGGGCCCCGAGCCGGTGGGCGTTCTTCTCGGGGACGTGCACCAGGAGGCCGTCGGGGACCACGACCCTGCTCCCCGCGGCCGAGGCAAGGGACGTCGGCATGTGGGGGACGCGGTGCGCCCAGGTCCCCAGCCGGTCGGAGGCGGCAGCGAACTCGTGCAGGAGCGAGGCGGCCACCAGGGCGTGGCGCCCGCTGTCCCTGCGGGTGACCTCGGACACCGCGGAGCGCTGCACCGTGGCCGACGTGGACAGGTCCCGCCGGTAGGGGCTGAGGACCAGGCCGTAGTTGCCGGTGACGCCCGTTCCCGCGTCGTGGGTCCTGCGGAAGCCCACCTGGCCGCCGAAGAACAGGGCGGTGGTGCGGGCGCTGCGGCCGGACGCCTGAAGGGTGCCGCCGACGACGGAGTCGGAGTTGATGGTCTCCGCCCGGGTCAGTGCGGTCAGGCCCGGCAGGACGGTCGTGCGGTGGGCGAGCCACGTCGAACGGTTCAGGTACGGTGCCGCCGCCCACAGCTCCGGTGCCCGCCAGCCCATGGGGGTGGAGGCCTGGTCGTGGTTGGCCCGCAGCGTCTTGCTGTCGGTGAGCTGGATCGCCGCGTCGTGGACCGGGGCGCCCTTCCGGCCGGCCGTCCAGGAACGCCCGGTGGCCTTGTCGAGCGTCGTCTCCAGTGCCCGCGTCATCTCGGGGCCGGACGTGACGGAGACCGTCTGGTGCGGGTGCGATGCCAGCACGGTGGCCTCCCGGCCTGCCGCGTCCTCCAGCGCCTTGCCCGTCCCCAACGCCAGGTCGAGGGCCTCCTGCCGGGTCATCTCCGGCGCCGTCCCCGGGACGTCCTGCGTCTGCGGGCCGGACTCGGTCCGTGTGGTGGTGGCGGACGTGGCGGCCGGGGCGTGCTCGACCGGGACGCTCAGCAGCACCCTCCCCAGCCCCGCCGCCTCCTCCGTGCCCGGCCGGGGGGTGAACAGGGGGCTCTCCGGCTCGCCGAACACGAAGGGCTGGGTGCCCAGCAGGTTCTGGAGCACCAGGCCCCGCATCCACCGGCGGGGGCGGGAGTAGCCGCCGCGCTTGGCGTCGAGGCGCAGGTCGTAACTGTAGAGGCGGGAGCCGCCGGTGTTGTACGACATCTGCTCGTTGGCCGCGGACATGCCGTAGCCGCTCTCGGAGTCGGTGCGCCCGCCCGCACGGATGCCTGCCGTGAGGGTGCCGGTCTGGAGTACGCCGCCCAGGTCGCTGGGGGTGGTGTCGCTCAGCGAGAGCATGCCCTCCACTCCCACCTGGCCGCCGCGGGAACCGCTTCGCTGGCCGCCGACGGCCTCGGTGCCGGGAGCGCTGAGTCGCACCCGCAGGTCCTGCTGGTCCCCCTCGTAGCGCCGTCCGGTCAGCTTGGCGTCGATCCATACGTAGCGGTGGCCGCGGGAGAGCGCGGCCGACTCCACCAGGTCGATGCGGAGCCCGGTGGTCATCATCGTCTCGACGTTCGTCGCCAGGCTGTGGTGGGCGAGCTGGTGGTAGATCTCCAGGGTGTTGTTCAGCACCGTCTTGAAGTGGTCGGCGCCGCGCCAGCGGGGGTTGTCCGGGTTCAGCTCGCGCAGGGGGGCGACCAGGTCCGGATAGGCCCTGCCGACCTCTTTGAGCACGGCGTCGGCGAAGTGTTCGGGGAACGTCACCGTCCTGCCGTCGACGACCTTGCTGACGGTTCCGTCGGTGAACGTGAACTCCTCGACCCGGCTCATGCCGAGCGTCGTCGGATCGTTCTCCGTCAGATAGCGCGGAGCCCGCGGTTCCGGCGTCGTCCGCTCGGGTGTCCTGTCCAGCCCTGCCAGCCGCCGGGCCTCGGTGCGGGTGATCCGTTCAATGGCGTAGGTGTCGAAGACCCGGGTGGCCGGTTCCTCGCTCCACTTCCGCGGCGAGTGCTTGCGCAGCCTGCCGGGACGGTCCCCCTCGCCCGGCCCGGACCTGAGCGGCGCGGCCTGCTTGTTGGGCGGCGCGGTCACCGTGACCTTCTTGTGCACCAGGTACAGGCCGGTGTCGGTGGTCTTGGCCTGCCCGGCGATCTTCACGGCGGCGGTCCCGCCCGAGACGGTGCCGCGGTTGCGCGCGGCGGCGTAGCGGGCGGTCAGTCCCGCCTGCGCCCGCAGGTTGAGCGCGCCGCCGTCCAGGTCGAACAACTGGAAGGCGGGGCCGAGCACGGCGCCGACGTCGACGGTCCGCGCCTTGCCGACCTGCCGTTCGTTGCGCGAGGTGCTCTGCGCGATGTCGCGGAGCTCCGCCGCCTTCGTCTCGCTGATCAGGACCGCTTCGCCGGACTCGACCCGCACCGAGAACACGCCGAGCGGGTCGGCGCCGTGCGTGCCGCCGAGGAGCGGCGGGGTGAACACGGGGCCGGAGTTCAGTACGCGGGACATCGCGTGGAAGCCGCTGGTGGAGAAGAACGCGCCGATCTGTTCCGCGGCCACGGTGTCAGGTCCCACACCGGCCTGCTCGACCACCCAGTCGTGGATGTGGCCCACCGGACCGAAGTCCTCGGTGCTCACCAGCCGGTAGCGGGCGTCGCCCGTCATGGTCAGGCGTTCCGGCAGCTGGCCCGCGGGCGGTGCGCCGCTGGTCGACGAGTCGGGGATGCGCACCGTGAGGCCGTCGCGCACGGCGAAGCCGAACCCGGCCGCCTGCCGGTCCGTGTCGCCGTCGGTGATCGCCCTGCCGTTCAGGTCGACGGGCCGGCCGCGCCGGTCGTGGACCGAGAACTCGTACCAGACGTCGTCGACATGGAGGTGCGATGCGTCCGTGGCGCGGGATTCGGTCTGGTTGATCACCTGGCGCTGCTGGTTGTACTTCACCTGCTTGCCGAAGTTGACCTGCGCGTGCAGCCGGGCCCACGGTGACAGGAACGACTTGAGGGGGCCGAGGGGCACGCTCGGGGACAGACCGAAGGAGGTTCCGTTGGCCTTGACCTGTCCACCGGTCGTGGTCGACCGGCGCATCACGTCGTTCTTGACCGGGTTCGCGTAGCCGAAGGTGAACCGTTCCCAGCTGCCGTAGGGCCGGGCGGTGATCCGCAGGACGCGGGTCCTGCCGTTCGCCGTCCGGTAGCCGAACGTCTTGCCGTCGCCGAAGAATCCCCGTGTGTCGTCGCGCAGGGCACGGCTCACCTGCTCCAACAGGACGGGGGTGCCCTGCTTCTGTCCCCTGGGCAGCGCGGGACGGGTGCTCTCCCGGGTCGCCAGCTCCCGGCCCAGCTCGCCCACGACCTGGTCGATGCCGCGCAGTCGGGGGTTGCTCTGGCCGAAGGCGAACGAGCGGCGTACGACGTCCGGCGGCAGTCCGGTCAGCCGGGTGCCGACGCCCTCGGCCATCTGAACGGGCAGCCGGGTACCGTCGCTGAACTTCACCGGTCCCGTGGTCGTCGGCGCGGGCGGCAGCTCGCGGTCGAGTCGCGGCGGCCGGCGTTCTTCCAGGTCCACACCGATCGTCGCGGGCCGGGTCGTGGCCGTGGGGGTCTCGTGGACAGCTCCCGGAGTCTCCTCCACCTCGGGGACGGTCTCCAACGGAGCGGTGCCGAGCAGGCGTTCGGGGGCCCCAGCCGCGGTGGTGACATCGGCGGCGATGCCGTGGCGCAGGGGGTGACCGGGGACGCCCTCGGTGGTCGGCGGGAACGACGCCGCCCGCTCGGGAGCGTGGACAGGCGCGTCCTGCCCCGCCGCCGCTCCGTGCCCGTCCGTCTTGGCACCACCTGGCGTGAGGTCGCTCCGCATTCCCGCGATGTGCCGCGCGGTCCTCTCCACCCGCGCCCGGAAGTCCAGGTGCGCGAAGGTGTCCCCGGCCGATCCCAGCTCCCGGTATGCCTCGATGGCCCGCTCGGCGTCGACGGGCTCGTGCCCGAGCCGCGTCAGCCGCCGGTTGACCCTCTGGGCCAGGTCCGCGTCCAGCCCCAGCACGCGGGAGACGCCCGGTCCGGCGTACCACCGGCCGAGTCCGGCGTGCCGCTCCCCGGTGAGGGTCATGACGAACTGCGCGAAGGAGTCGGCGTTCATCAGCGAACGCCTGCCCATGGCGTACCAGTTGTGCTGCTTGGCGGGGAGGACCGATTCGTCCGAACCGGTGTAGGTCATCGGATCGCGGGCCTGCCGGTTCTCCAGCCTCGGGGCGCCGAGAGCGTCCTCGACCCGCTCCATCTCGTAGCTGCTGTACTGGTAGTCGTCCGTTCCGGCGTACCGGTGCGTGGCCTCGTGGACGAGGGTCCACGCCAGGTCCCAGTCCTTGTCGTTCGCCTTGGTGAGGTGGATGGGGCCCTTGCGTGCGAAGACTGGTGCGATCTCGTCGCGCTTCATCCGGTGGGGGTCCAGGAGACGGCCGGTCACGTCCCGGGCGACGGGGTCGACCCAGCCCACCGCGCCGGCCCTCTCCGCCAGTGCCGCGGCCAGGTGGTAGGAGGTCCTGCCCACCAGGGTGACGGCCGCCGTGCCGGAGTCGAGTCCGGCGCCCACCCGCTCCAGCACCTGGGTGAGGTGGGCGAGGAAGGGGGCGGCCTCCTGCGGGGTCGCCCGCTGGAACAGCGGGAAACTGCTCGTCAGCGCGTCGAGCAGCGCCCCCTGGGGAGCGCCGTCGGCGGCGCGCAGCTCCCGCAGGGCCAGTTCGACCCGCCGCTTGGTGTCGGGCAGCACCCGGCGCACCGTGTTGGCCCAGCGGTCGGGCGCCGTGATCTCGCCGAGCGTCGAGATCTTGACGTTTCCGCTGCCGTAGGCGCGGTCCGTCACCTCGTCGAACTGGTCGCCGTGCTCCCGGTGGCCGGGCCCGAGCCCCAGTTGCTCCGAGGTCGCGGTGCGGGACGGATTGCGGACGTCCCGCCACAGGCCATCGCCCCGCTGCCCGGTGTGGGTGTGCGGCAAGGCCGTACGGTCGTACCTCCACACGGTGACCGGGACATGGAAATCCTCGGTGACCGTCGGGACGGCGGCCTGCGGGGGCTGCTGCGACACCGGGGCCCGCCGGTCCGTGTCGACCCGGCGGTCGTCCCGGGCCAGCCGGGCGGCCAGTGCCCGGGCGGCCTCGGGACCGTTGCGGTGCAACTCCCAGCCGATGTCGGCCAGCTCCCGAAGTCGCTCCCGGTGCCGCATCCCGGGGACCCAGGATCCCTCGGACTGCCGCATGTGGAAGGCCTCGCGCGTCGCGTCCAGCGGCAGTCCGTGCAGCAGGGGCTCGTCCTCGTAGGCCTCCCGCAGGGCCTGGTCGAGGGTCACCGCTTCCCGGTCCGGCTCCAGTACGCGGCCCGAACTCGCCGAACCCTGGACGAACTCCGGGTCCTCGTCCACCTGGTCCTGTGCGACGCCCTTGCCCTTGCCGACGGCCGTGGTGTCGTCCGCCCGCGTCCGCGGGGGCCGCTGCTCGAAGGTGTCGCGTGCCCCTCCCGGACGACCGGTGTGGGGCAGGCCCGCGAGACGGGTGGCGACCGCTTCCGCGCGGAAGACGCTGTTGCCCCGCGAGAAGGCCGTTCCACGCGAGGTTTCCAGGCTCCGGTGGGTCTGGTGCACCCGCCAGGGCGACACCCTTTCCCGGCCCATGCCGGTGAGCAGGTCGTTGACCGAGTGGACGAAGAGATCGTCCACGTCGGGGTCCCGGGGCCCTCCGTAGAGGGAGTCGGCGATCCGCTCCGCCCGGTCGGCCGGCGGCCCGTTGCGTACGGCGTCGTCCAGTCCGTCGTAGGCGTCCCGGACCCGGAGGTCGAAGAACGCGTCCTCCCTGACGCCCCGGGGCAGCCGGCTCTGCACCTGCCTGCCCAGTTCCGTCCGCTCGTCGTGCGGCAGCCGTTGCCAGGCGCTGGCGCCGGTCACGGCTGCGCTCTCCTCACGCAGGCCCTTGATCCAGTCTTCCAGCCGGGGGGTGACCAGAGCATCGAGGATGCTCCGGACCAGCGGGAGGAACCTCTCCACCTGCTTGCGGTCCTTCTCCAGGCGAGTCCTGGCGTGGTATTCCGCCTCTCCGGTGATGCGCAGGTCGCCGCGCTCCGCCGCGAACCGGTCGGCCAGAACCCACAGGGCGGTGAAGTCCTGCGCCCGGCCCAGCCGGTCGATCTCGCGCCCGATCTGCCCGCGCACCGAGGTGGCGAGGTCGGAGACGGTCTTCGCCACCGCGCCCTTCGGCTTGGCGCCCAGGGCGCGGTTGATCTCGATGTTCACCGTGGACAGGACGCTGTGCAGCTCGGTGCGCGCCTTGCGCTGGTACGACGCGGCCGTCGTCCGCGGGTTCTCCGGGGCCAACTCGCCGCGCAACTGTTCGATCCAGTCCTGGCCCGGCCGGTTGACGAACTGGTCGACCATCCGCTCGGCGTGGTCGCGCCGCGCCGTGACAGCCGCCTTGGTCTTCTCCGTGGTGGCCCACGAGGCCGCCTCCGCGGCGGCCCGCGCGACCTGCTTCTCCAGGTCGGTCCTCAGCGCGGCCCGCCCGTTCGAGAACGTGTCCGCGAGGCCACGCAGTGCGTCGAACGTCGTGGGCGTGCCGAGCAGGCCGATCTCGCCCTGGATGTGCGCGGCGATACGGTCGTGCAGTGCGCGCAGCATCCCGGTGTCCGGGCCCTGGGGTCGCACGCCCTCGATGTTGCGCAACGCCTGCGGCAGGTCCCAGTCGTGCAGTTCGCTGTGGACCAGGCTCTGGTAGGCGGTCTTCGTGTACGTCAGCTCGTGGCCCGGTTCGGTGTGCACCGCGCGGCTGCGGACGCGGGCCAGGGTCGTCGTGGTGTCCGTCGCCCCCGTGTGGGTCTCCTGGCTGACGAACTCCCAGCCGTCCCTGCCGTACGCCATCACGTTGGCGACCTCGAAGAGCTCCCCTTCCGCGACGCCGCCGAAGTACTCGCCCGCGCCGTACCAGTCCGTCGGCCGCTGCTCCCTGCGGAACACCACCGGGGCCGGCATCTTGGTGTCCGGCGACTGGTAGTGCCACACCGTGATCCGGCCCGCCCGCGCCGAGGGCGTGACGGCGTAGGCGCAGCCGTTCATCGTCGGCGTCAGCACCAGGCGGGGGTCCGTCAGGCCGGGATGCGCCAGCACGTCCGCGTGACCGACGTTGTCCGCGTAGTCCTCCGAGCCGCGCGTCAGGTAGGGCACGAAGACGGCGTTCACGTACTCGCCCTCGGGCCTCGGGGCGGGCAGGACCGTGTCCTCGCTGAAGGAGAAGCGGTCGGCGCCGTAGTGCCCGACGTACCACTCGACCGCCGGGGCCAGCGCGAACACCGCCTTCCCCGCGGTGTCCACGCCCCGCTGCGACAGGACGAAGCGGTGCTCGGACAGGTGCCCCGCGTGACCCGGCAGAATCGACAGGGCGTTGATGAAGTCGTCCAGGTCCTTCGGTCCCAGACCCGGCGCATGGGTCTCGAGACCGGTCTTCATGTCCAGGGACAGTACGTGCGTTCCGAGGAACGACTTGGGGTCGGCGCTCAGGTGCGCCTCCGGATGTGCGAAGTGCGCCTGCTCAGTGGTCTGCGTGGCGCCCGAAGGATCTGCGGACCGACCGGCGGTCGAGGTCGCCGCCTGCTCGGAGCTGCCGCCGAACAGGCCCGTTCGGTCTCCGTGTTCGGACAGCCGTCCGGCCAGGTCCCAGGCGGCTTCGGCACCGTGCAGGTGCAGCTCGCGGCCGATCCGGCCCAGGTGCTGCAGACGGGTGAGCCGCTCCGCGCCGGCGACGGCGGGATCGGTGTGCTCCTGGATGCGGAACGCGTCAAGCAGTTCGCCCGGGGTCAGGTCGCGCAGCAGAGGGTCCTGGGTCTGCAGCTCGCGAAGGGCCCGTTCCTGGTCGAAGCCGTCCTCCGGCCCCTCGGTGCGCTCCTGCGGGTCGGGGTCCCGGCCGCGGTCCACGGCTTTGCCCTTGTCCACCGTGCGCGCTGCCGTGGTCTCGGCCCGGTCCTGCCGGGGCGTCCCCAGGATGTGGTCGGCGATGGCCTCCACCTGCGCGGGGACCGACAGGGACGTGAACGCCTCGCCGGTCTCCGACGCCAGCTGCCACGCCGCGTCGCCGACCTCCTCGTAGGACACCGGCCGGCCGGCCCTCGCACCCAGCTCGTCGTTGACCGCGTCGGTCAGCCGCTCGCTCTCGGTCACGAAGTCCGCGACGACCGCGACGCGTTCGGCGAGTGTCGACTGCGGGGTGAGGATGCCGACGTTCAGCAGGTCCTCGTGAGCCCGGTCGATCCGGTCGGCCGGGAGGTCCTCGATGCCGCGTTCTGCCAGGACGCCCCGGATGGTCTCCGCCGCCTCGGTCGGGTCGACGGACGGGACAGGGTGGTACGGGGCCGCCGCCGGCCTGCCGAAGTTCTCGTCCAGGGTCCGGGCGACCACGAGGTCCGCCCGCTGGGCGGGCGTGAGGTCCTGGAACTCGGTGCCGAATTGCTCGAACAGCTCCTGGTGCACCTGGTGGATCCGCTGGTTGTCGGGATAACGGTCCGTGTACCGCAGCAACGTCTGGCTCGCGGCCTTCCGCATCTGCTCCTGGGAGCGCAGCATCTCGTCGGCGACCAACGTCGCCTGCGTCCTGGCGGGGAGCTTCACGACGTCGGGACGCTGCTCCAGCAGCCGCTGGTGGGCGTGCTCCGCCTGGGCCCGGGTGCCGGTGAACTCCGAGGAACCCCGGACGATGCGGCCCACCTCGGCGGGCAGGTCGAGGGTCTGTGCGTCGTCCTGGCGAAGTCCCTGCGCAGGCTGCTGCGCTCGGTGCTGCTGCTCCGAGCCGTGGGCGCTCGCCTCGGGTGTGCGGACCGCGGTCCCGGGCGTGCCGGCCGCGTCCCGGTCCAGGGTGACCTGCGTGCGTACGAGTGCGGGTGCTTCTGGCTTCGGCTGCGCGGACGCCTGCGTGTGCGCGGTGGGGTCCGTCCGCGGGGGCGCCGGTGTCCGCGAGGGCGAGGGGACCGGTGCGTCGGAGGTCGCGTCGTGTGCGGGGGCGGATGTCCGGTGCCCGGGGGCCGCGTCGCCGTCCCCGGAGACGGACCGGTCCGGGGTGTCCGGGCGGGCGGCCGGGTGCCCCTCGGCGGACGGGACGCGATCCGCGCGCCAGTCCCGGAAGGCCGGGTAGGACCAGCTCCGCAACTCGGGCACGAAGTCGCCGTCGCGCAGGTCGTCGAGGCGGGCCTGGAAGCCGTCCTCGCCGCGCGACTCGTGCGACAGCCAGGCCGAGGTCCGGTGTCCCTCGGGGGCGAACAGTTCGTCGTACCGGGTGACGCGCTCCGTGCGGAAGTCGTTGCCGAGTCTGCTGAGGGTGTCCTCGTGCAGGGGGAAGGCCTCGGTGCTGCCGGGGTGTCCCGCGATTTCGTGGAAGGCGTGTGCGGCCTCGCCGACGACGGCCTGGAGGTCGCCCTCGTGCCGGATGCGTTCGGGCAGGGACGTACGCAGGTCGTCGCGGGCGCCGGACCACTCCGCGGCGGTCTCCTCGGCCTTCGCCGGACTGTCCAGCCACTCGTCGAAGTGCCGCTGGGCGGTGGCCCGTACGGCGTCGAGGTACTCGGCGACCACGCGCTCGCGGCCGCCCTCGCCGAAGCGGCCGAGGAAGTCCTCGCCCAACTGGGCCAGGTGGTTCTGCGCGAAGGCGGTCTCCTCGGCCAACCGGGCCCGGACAAAGTGCTCCTTGGCGATGCGGCCGGGGAGTTCGTCGATCGCCCGGCTCGTCCTCAGGTCCCACAGAGCGCGGGGTCCGTCTCCGTCGCCGTGGCGGAAGACGAGGTCGTGGTCGGTGCGCAGGTCGTGCTCGAAGTCCTGGCGCACCTTGGCCACGAAGTCCTCGGACAGCGCGTCGGGGCCCCGCGAGTTCCACCGGATGAGGTCGTCGAACTGCTCGCCGGTCGCGGTCCGGATGTCCCGCTCCCGGGATGCGATGGCCCCGATGTCGTCGGACACGCCCTCCACGAGGGTGTCGATCTGGCGGCCGGTGCGGGCGGGCAGTCCCCCGCCGGTCTCCCCGTGGTGCAGGTACCGGTCGAGGATCCCGTCGAGCTGGGCCTCCTTGGTGAGGTAGTACTGCTCCAGCACGTTGTAGTCGTGCGACCGGTCACGGAAGGGGTCGGCGGGCGCGGTGGTGCCGTCGTCGGGGTGGCCGTACAGCTTGCTGTCGTCCTTGACGAATCGGTTGAGGTCCTTGTCGAAGACGGACTTCGTGGGCGCGTGCTGGAAGTCCGGCAGCAGTTCCCCGTCACCGAACCGGTTCGCCTTGTAGGAGTCGATCCTTTCCTTGACGACAGCGGCGAACCTCTCCTTCTGGTCCGCGCGCACGATGTAGTGGTGGGCGCTCGCCTTGGCGTCGTGGACGATGCGGTCGAACGCCTCGGAGGAGACGCGTCCCGTGCTCTCGACCTCGGTCCGGAACTGCTGGGTGATGTCGTGGCGCCACTGCCAGTGGGCGTTGCGCATCTGGTGCCCGTCCCGGGCGATGCCCGTTCCGCCGAACACGTCGTTCTCGGCGAACGTGTCGTACGCCTTGTTCCACGAGGCGGTGAGTTCCTCCCCGCGGAACTCCAGCCGGGCCTCGGCCTCGACGACGGGCAGGGTCCGCTCGTTTTGCCCCTGCCGGTAGGTGTGCCACCGCTGCTCGGGCGTCGCGCCGCCGTCGGGAGCGGGGGTGTGCGGGCTCTGGGGGCCGAGCGTGTCCTGTGCGGCACGGTCGGGGCGGGCGGGCACGGCGGCGGCCTCGTGGGCGGGCTCGACGGGACGCGCGCCGCGGTGCGGGGCTCCCTGGGGTCCGTCGTGGGCCGTGGTGCCCGCTGCCGCTTCGTGGTGGGCGGGCGCCGGAGCCTCGGCGGCCGAGGAGGACACCGAGTCCGGCCTGCGGACCGGGGCCGCGTGGGTTTCGACGCTCGCCGCCGTCCGCACCGGCGTGCCCTGCGCGGGGCGCTCGCCGGTGCCGGACGCGGGCGTGCCCGGGCGTACGGGGGTGGGTTCGGGCGTGCCGGTGCCGCGGGCGGGGGGCTGCGTGACGCCGGCTCCCTCGGCGGGCGTGCCGTGCGGCGTCGGCGTCGTGGCCCGTCCGGCGCCCGCCCCCGCGGGGCCCTCGGCGAGGGGTGCCCGGGGGTTGCCCGCGTGCGAGGTGACGGTGTTGCGCGGGGTCGTCTCCCCCGAGCCCGGGGCGTGTGACGTCGCGGTGGGGTTGTTCTGTTCGCCCCGGGGGCTGTTCGGGCGTGGCACGCCGCCGGGGCCGGCGGGGGCGGTCTCGCGCACCGCTCCGGCGCCGCCGTGCGGGCTCGGGGAGACCGCCGGGGCGTCCGGGAGGCCGGCGCTGCGCGGACCGTCCAGGAAGGCGTGCGGCGTCTGGGGGGTGGAGGGACTGCTGCGTACGGCGGCGGGCGGTGTGCCGTTGCCGGTGGCGATGTCGTTGCCTGCGGTGTGGGGAACCTGGTTGCCCGGCCGCGGGGCGACCGGCGCGTTCGGCACCGTGGCAGCCGGCGAGCTCCCGCCGGTGCGGACCTCCCCCGGCCAAGGGGCGACCGGCGCGTTCGGTCCCGTGACGGCGGGCGAGCTCCCGCCGGTGCGGACCTCCCCCGGACGCGGGGCGACCGGCGCGTTCGGTCCCGACACCGCCGGGGACGTCCCCTCGGGGTGGACCTGGCCGGGCCGGACGGTGTGGGGCCGCTGTCCGCCGCCCTCGGTCCGGCCCGCGGAGGGGGTGGGGAGGGGGTGGGGCGCCGGGGAGTCCGGCCGGGCCGTGCCGGGTGTCTGCGTGCCCGGCCGCTCCTGCCCGGGGCGCACGGTGCCCGGCAGCGGGGTGGCGCTGCCCGGAGCCCCGGCGTTCGGTCCGGGCGCGGCGGTCACGGGGTTGGTGGCGCCGGCACCGGTGGGCGGTGCGTGGTTGGTCTGGACGACCGAGTTCGGGAAGGGGGCGAGGTCTCCCACGTGTGGCAGCCCGACGTTGGGGATGTTGTTGCCCGCGTGCGGCACGGAGAGGCTGGACGCCTTGCTGGGGCTGGGGGCAGGGCCGGGGGTGGCGATGTTCGGCAGGCCCTTGCCGCCCGCGGCGGTGTTCGGGCCCTTGAGGATGTCGACTCCGCCCATTCCCCAGCCCGTCCACACGCCCAGGCCCATGTTGACGCCCTCGGACTCCCAGTCGATGTGCATGGGCCCGTGCCCCGCTTTGGAGCCCAGCAACCCTGCGAACAGGTCGGTGCCGAGGGTCACGCCCGCGTTGAGCACCGAGTCCGCGGTGAACGCCGCCGCCCGCCCGACGTTCGCGGCCGCGGCCGCGATCCGGGAGATGCTGGAAGCGATGCTCTGCACCAGTTGGCCCACGAGCGAGGTCAGCCGCGCCAGGACGGCGCCGATGCCGAACGAGGCGACGCCGAGGACCATGCCGAAGATCGTGGTCAGCGCTCCGATGAGGGCGGCGCGGTTGATCTCGTCGATGGCCTTCTGCAACTCGTCGGCGTAGTTGATGATCGCCTGCCCGATCTCGACGGCCACCGTGCCCGCCTCCAGCAGCGCGTGCCGGATGTTGTGGTCGGCGACGCCGTTCCAGACGAGTTCCGCCGCCTGGCCCGCCTTGCCCGTCCAGCCTCCGGCCATGGAACTCACGGCGCCGTCCATGATCCCGACGGCTTCCTGCAGCATCTCGCCGGTGGAGATCCACAATTGGCCGAGTTCTCGGATGTGCGCGTCGTCGTAGTGGACTGGCATGGTGTGTCCTCACAAGCGGGGGCCGGGGCGGTAGACCGCGGTCCGGTCAAGAGGTTCGCGTGTCGGTCTCGGTGGTGCGCGGGGCCGTGGACCCCGCGCACCTGCTAGTCGTCGGCCGGGTCGTAGACGGTCTGCAGCAGGGCGGCGCCGGCGCGGCGGGAGACGAGGAGGCCGCGGCCGGGCGGGAGGCGCCGGGCCCGCTGGTCGTGCAGGACGGCCCCCTCGCGGGGATCGCCCGAGAGCAGCAGCCCGTCGGCTCCCAGTTCACGGATGCGTCCGCCGACCGGGTCGGAGAGGGAGCGGGACAGCCCGCCGCTGCGGCGGGCCAGCACCACGTGGAAGCCGATCTCGGCGGCCTGGGTCACGTAGTCGCCGATCGCGGCCAGCGGCCCGCGTCCGCCCGCCCCGGCGGGGGCTACGAGGTCGTAGTCGTCCACGACCAGGTACAGCTCGGGCCCGGCCCACCAGTCGCGTTCCTTGAGCTGGCGCGGGGTGATGCCGGGGGGCGGCATGCGCTCCTTCAGCTTCTCCACGACCTGCCCGAGGTACGCGGTGGCGGTGTCCGGGTCGCCGGCGACCGCGCCCATGTAGTCGTCGGGTACGGCGCCCAGCAGTCCGCGCCGGTAGTCGACGACGATGAACCGCACGTCCCAGGGCGACCGGCGGGCGGCCGTCTGCCGCATCCAGGACCGGAGGAACGACGTCTTGCCCGATCCTGAGTCGCCGTAGACCAGGAAGTGCGGCCCGTCCGTCTCCAGGTCGATGACCGCGGGGGCCAGGTCGAGTTCCCCGATGCCGATCGGCACGGCGCCCGCGGGCAGCGCCTCGGCGCCTCCGGGGAGGGTTTCCACGGCCTGCGCCAGGTCCTTGGGCGTCACCACGTCGGCCAGCACGCGCAGCGGCGGGGCCACGGCGCCCTTCCAGCCGGTGGCGAGATCCGCGACCGCGGTCTCCTGTGCCTTGGTCAGGTTGTCGACGGACGCGGCGCCGTCCAGGCGGGGCAGCACTGCCTGGAAGAAGCTGCCCGGTGCCGTGAGGCCGCGCCCAGGGACGAAGGCACGCACCTGTTTGGCCAGCGGCCGGGAGATCTCCGACTCCGCGGGCTCGGCCAGCCGCAGCTCGAGGCGTCCGGTGATGGTGTCGCGCAGGTTGGCTCGCAGTTCCGCCCAGCGGTTGGCGGTGAGTACCAGGTGCACGCCCACGTTGAGGCCGCGTACGGCGATGTCGGGGACGATCGCCTCGGCCTCCTCCACGGTGGCGCGCAGCGCGCTCCAGTTGTCCACGACGAGGACGACGTCGGCGGCGTTGACCCCGGGGGGCAGGGCGTTCTCGTCGCGGAGTCGGCGGAAGTCCGCCGCGGAGTCGACGCGCAGTTCCTGGAAGAGCCGTTCGCGTTCGTCGACCAGTCGGCGGACCACCGCGAGGGCGCGCCGGGTGCGCGCCTCGTCGTGCCGGGTGGTGATGCCCGACACGTGCGGTGCGTTCTCCAGGCCGATGAGGCTGCCACCGCCGAAGTCGATGCCCGTGAACTGGAGTTCGTCCGGGGTGTGGGTGAGCATGGCGCTGAGCATGAGGGAGCGCAGCAGGGTGCTCTTGCCGGACTGGGGAGCGCCGACCAGGATGAGGTGCCCCTGCTGGCCGGACAGGTCGAGGAGCAGCGCGCGCTGTTCCTGGCGGGCGGGGAGGTCCACCACGCCGACCGGGAAGGTGAGTCCGCCGCCCTGGGGCCACAGCAGGGAGTGGTGTCCCCGCTCGTCGTCGGTCTCCAGCGGGGCGAGTACCGATTCGAGTTCGATCATCGGGGGCAGGGGCGGCAGCCACACCTGGTGCACGGGGCTGCCGTGCACCTTCACCTGCTCGACGACGACCTGCATCTCGGTGCGCCGGCCGGGCAGCGTGCGAGGCGGGGAGGCCGAGGGCTCGGTCTCTTCGCCCTCCTCCTCCCGGGCGTCCTCGGCGGTGCGCAGGCCGAAGGGGACGGGCACCGCGGGCGGTCCGGTCTGCGTCACATGTTCGTCGGCCTCCTCGTAGGCGCCGGAGATGTGGGCGACGCGGAAGCGTTCGTAGACCGACTCGTCGACCTTGAGGTAGGCGGAGCCCGGGATCGAGGGCAGCCGGTAGGCGTCGGTGGTCCCGATCACGGCCCGGCTCTCCTGGGCGCTGAAGGTGCGCAGGCACACGCGGTAAGACAGATGTGACTCCAGCCCGCGCAGCCTTCCCTCGTCCAGCCGCTGGGTGGCCAGCAGCAGGTGCATGCCGAGGCTTCGGCCGACTCGTCCGACCTGCACGAACAGCTCGATGAAGTCGGGGCGCTGGGTGAGGAGTTCACCGAACTCATCGACGACGATCATCAGGTACGGCATCGGCTCCAGCGGCCTGCCGTCCTCGTCGGTGCCGCCATTCGCCCGGAGGATCTGGTACTCGCGCACCGAGTCCACGTTGCCGGCCGCCCGCAGCATCCGCTGACGGCGCTGCTGCTCGCCCTGGAGGGCGGTGCGGACCCGGTCGACCATGGCCAGGTCGTCGGCGAGGTTGGTGATCAGACCTGCCACGTGCGGGAGTTCGGTCACGCCGGCGAAGGTGGCGCCGCCCTTGAAGTCGACCAGGACGAAGCTGAGGTGTTCGGGCGCGTGGGTCATGGTCAGGCCCGTCACCAGGGTGCGCAGCAGTTCGCTCTTGCCGGAGCCGGTGGCGCCCACGACCAGGCCGTGCGGGCCGATGCCGCCCTGTGCGGACTCCTTGAGGTCCAGCACCAGCGGAGAGCCGTCCCCGGTGAAGCCGATCGGCAGCCGCAGCAGCGCCTCGTCGTCGGGCTCGCGCCACAGCGCGGTGGGGTCGAACGCGCCGAGATCAGACACGCCCAACATCTCGGGCAGGGCGACGGTACGCGCAAGGACCTGTTCCTGTTCGCCGGACAGCCTCAGCGGGGCCAACGCGCGGGCCGTCTGCTCGCCGAGCGGAGGCGGGCACACGTCGGCGACCGCGTCCTCGGCGGTCTGCACCAGCGCGGGGTGACGTGTTTCCAGGGTGAGAGCGCCCTCGGCGTCCACCCGGGCGCGGGCGTCGACCCGGCTGGGCTCCTCGCTCTCCTTGGCGACCACGCACACCACGTGCAGGCCGCTGTCCGGGCCCGCCTCCGCCAGCAGGTCGGACACTAGGGGCAGCCCGGCCCAGTCCGCGTCGGGCCGGAAGCCGTCGAGGACGACCACCAGATGCCGTACGGTCCTGGGCTCGCGGCGTATCCCGAGCGAGCCGGCGCGCTCGGCGCGCTCTTCACGCACCCGGTCGACGTGGGTCTGAAGGATGTCGGCGAGACCGTCCATGCTCAGCGCGATCATGGGCACCGAGTCGCCCCGGCCGGGCCGACGGGCGTGCGGCAGCCACTTCGCCCAAGCCCAGGAGCGGTCCTCGTCCTGGACGAGAGCCGCGATCTGCACGTCGTCGGGGGCGTGCAGCACGGCGAGTTGCAGCAGCAGCGATCCGGTCAGCTCGGCGGTGCGCTCCTCGGGGCCGAGCAGGCTCAGGACACCGGTACCCGCGAGGTCGACCCAGGCGGGCTGGAGTCCGACGGTCTCGAAGTCGCGGGACAGCTTCTCGGCCCGGCGGCGGGCGTCCTGGTCGTGTTCCGTCGTGGGGTCGCTGTGCCGGCTCAGTGCGATGCGCATCGCTGGGGCGCCGCGGCCGATGCCGAGCCGGAGCTTCATGAAGTCGGCGTCGGCGGGCCTGCGTTCCCACACCCGGCGCGGGCCGGTGGTGGCGATCGCCCACAGGCGCCTGGGGCTCGGGTGGACGAAGGCGCTGACCGCGCGCTGCGCCGCCGCCGACTCGCGGGCCTGGTTCCGGATGTCCCCCAGGTACTCGACGTACCGGTCGCGCTGCCGGTACTGGGTGCGCCGGCCGGCGTTCTTGGTCTGGGTCCTGACGACGACCGTCACGCCGATGGAGACGACGACGAAGCCGATGCCCAGCATGATCATCCAGGGTCGCCCGAAGGTGACCATGTAGGCGGCCATGCTGATGCTGCTGAGCAGCGGAAGCAGCATGTAGAGCCAGGTCTGCGCCTGATTCTGCGCGGCCTTCTGCGGTGGCGCGGCCAGCGAGACCTGCTGCTCCGGGACCGAGGGCGGAAACGTCCTGGCCGGGCGGTGGAAGCTTGTCCTGGTCATTGGTTCGGGAAGTCCTGAGTGAAGGGGAATTCGGGTCCGAGGTGGTCCGAGGGCCCGCCGCCGTCACCGGTGGGGACAGCCATTTCGTTGGAGAAGTTGGTGAAGGCCCACCACAGTTCGTTCTCCAGATGGCTGAAGCCCACGGCCGCGCCGAGTATTCCTCCGGCGATGGCGGGAAGGACGCCGAGTTGGCCGCCCTCCTGGCCGAACATCTCCGTCATCACACGCGTCCATCGGTCGCCGAATTCCTGGGCCTCCGTGGCGCTCGGGGCGACCCAGCCGAGTCTCAGCCCGGCGGCGATGTTGTTGACACGCATGATCGACTCACCGATCTCGCCGGCGAGCGACGCGAGTGTGGTGCCCTCCGTGCCGAGTGCCGGCGGATCGATCCTTATCGTCACGGCGTCGTAGTTCGCGCTCTCGGGCATCGTCAGCCTCCGGAGTTGGTGGTGTTGGCCTGTTCGGCGGAGGCGTAGTTGTCGTAGGCGGTCTCCATGCGGTGCGCCATCTCGCGCAGCAGTTCCTCCAGATCGTGCGAGGCCCTGGCGAACCAACTGGTCATCACCTCGGCGGTCGCGGCCGCGGGGCTCTGCCAGTGGGTCTGCGCCGCCTCGAAGCGGGCCTCCACCTGGCCGATCAGTCCCGCGATGTGTTCGCTCTCGCCGCGCACCGCGCCGATCGCCCGCCTGAGTTCGCCGAGCGCGACCCGGAACTCCTGCGGGGACATGCCGCCGCCGTGACCGCCCGAACCCTCGCCGTCCGAACCACTGTTGTTTCCGGCCGGTGTTGACATGACTGACACTCCTTGAACCTTGACCGCCGTCCACGGCACACGGAAGCCGGGCGGCCTCCCGGGCATGGGCTCCGACGCTTTCACCGCCGGAGCTCGGTGTGACAACATTGCGAGGGTCGGCGTCGTCCGACCAGAAGGCCGGCTGTCTGTCGCCGACGGACGCTCACATGGGAGCAGCGAATGCCCAATCCCCAGAACGAACCCGCCCCGGGCGGCGAGGGCGGCGGAGCCGTCGAAGATCCGGACAAGGGGAAGGAGCTCGGTCACCTCGTCCCCGGCATGTCGGTGGGCTGGGAGACACCGCCCAGCTTCAACCAGGACCCGAGCGGCGGGTCGGGCGGCGAATCGGCGACCGACGTGGCCGACAGCGGCCCGATCCTGTTCGACGCGACCACCGTCCGGGCGACCGAGACCACCCTGCTGGCCCAGGGGCGCAACGCGGTCAACAACTACGAGACCCTGCGGGCCAGGGTCGACACCGCCGTGCACTCGCAGTTCTGGGCGCTGGCCAAGCCGAAGCCGGCCATCTCCTCGGGCTCCTACGGCCCCACGACGCCCGGCGGCACCGGCTGGAGCCCGACGGTGCAGGAGACCAACGACAACGATGCGCGCATCGTCGCCGAGATCGGTGAGGAGTTCGCCGCCCACATCAACCCGGCCATGCAGAAGGCACTGGCCCTGCAGGCCAACGCCCTCGCGCTGCTGGGCAACTACATCGCGCTCATCAACAGCTCGGGTCAGTCCTACTCCCGTCTCGACCGTGCCTCGCACTTCCCGGAGCCTCCGGGTCCCGTGACGAGCTGAACAGCACACGGTGTACCGCCCGGCACCGGCGTGTCGGGCGGACACACCACGGCCCGCCATCAGGACACCGCCGCGGGGACGTCGGCCGGCAGCAGCACCATGAGGTCGTCGGCGTCCGGGTCGGACAGGTCGGCCACCCGCATGGCGTGCTGTTCGGTCATCTGCTGGAACACCTGGCGGGCGGTGCGCCCGTTGCCGAAGCGCTCGGTCCGGGCGATCGAGGCGAAGTGGTCCAGCAGCGCCGCGGCCGTGTCCTCGCCGATGCGGTACTCGTGCCGGGCCGCCTGGTGCTCCACGATCCGCACGAGGTCCTGCGACGAGTAGTCGTCGAAGCGCAGGGTCCGGGTGAAGCGCGAGGCCAGGCCGGGGTTGGAGTCGATCAGGCGCTCCATGTCCTGCGGGTATCCGGCCGCGATCACCACCACGTCGTCGCGGTGGTCCTCCATCAGCTTCACCAGGGTGGAGATCGCCTCCTGCCCGAAGTCCGTGCTCTGCCCGGCCGGCACCAGGGAGTATGCCTCGTCGATGAACAGCACGCCGCCCAGCGCCCGTTTGAAGACGGCGGTGGTGCGGGGCGCGGTGTGGCCGACGTACTCCCCCACCAGGGCGCCGCGGTCGGCCTCCACCAGGTGCCCGTCGGTCAGCAGTCCGAGAGCGGCAAGCAACCGTCCGTAGAGTCGCGCCACCGTCGTCTTCCCCGTGCCCGGGTTCCCAGCGAAGACCAGGTGGCGGCTCAGTGGCGGCGGTTGCAGGCCCGCCTCCTGACGCCGTTTGACCAACTGCATCAGCTTGGCCATGGACTCCACCTCGCGCTTGACGCTCTCCAGACCCACCAGATCGCCCAGTTCGGCCAGCAGCTCCTGCAACCGGTCCTCGCCCGGTCCTTCCCGGACGGCGACCGCCGTGCCGGATGCCATGCCGGGGCCGGTCGCGGGTACGCCCGCGGTGCCCGCCGCGCGGGCCGGTCCGGTGCCGTCGTCCTCGTCGGCCGTGGGCAGGGTGGAGGCCGCGACACCGCTGGTGCGGCACTGCTCGAACCGGGCCGCCGCGTCGTCGGCCTGGGACAGGTCCTCATCCGTGTCCTGCACCAGGCAGCGGCGCAGAAGGGGGGACGCCTTGGACCCCACGTACACCGCCGGATAGCCGGTGGCGGAGATCGTGCAGTCCTCCAGCAGACCCTCGGACCCGTCGCCCGCGTACACACCGTTCTTGGTGGTGCCCGCGATCGTGACCGAGCGGACGCGGGGCCGGGCTCCGGCCCAGATCACCAGGCCACTGCCCCGGGCGTCCGAGATGGTGAGGTCCTCGATCCAGGCCTCACTGCGTTCGTCGAGGAAGACCCCGGCCGATCCGGATCCCTCGATCCGGCCGCCCACCAGCAGGGCGCTGGTGCCCGCCGCGATCTCGACGCCGGTCCTGGCGGGCCGCAGCACCTCGCAGTCGGCCAGCAGCGGCCGGTGCCGGCTGTCCAGACGGATGCCGGTGTCCGTGTCGGCGACGACGAGCGCGCGCAGGACGGCGTCGGCGTCCTTGACGTCCACGCCCGTCATCCGGGCTCGTTCGATGCGGGTGTCCTCGGCGGTGAAGTCGGCCGCGCCCTCGACGCGCACGGCGTGCTGGGCGCTGTCCCGGACGGTGCAGGAGCGCAGTTCGGCGCGGACGTTGCCGGCGATGTGCAGCGCGGTGTAGGCCGTCGTGGAGATCTCGCACTCGGTGAGCCGTACGGTGCACCGGTCCGTGGCGTGCACGCCGTTGGCCCCGGTCCGGGCCACCGTGCCGCCGTGCACCCGAAGTTCCGCGTCCTCCACGACGGCCAGGCCGGTACCAGGTACGTCGACGACGCGGACGCGGTCCATCTCGACGCGTCCGGTGCCCGCGGCGATGACGCCCGCGCCGCCGGTCTCCCGTATCTGGCAGTCGTCCATCCGCAGCCGGGCCGCGTCGCCCGCCAGGACGCCCTCGCTGCCGGTGCGGAAGATCTCGCACGTCTCCAGCCTGGTGCGGGGCGCCCCGCGCTCGGCCGCTGCGGCGTGCTCCCCCTCTTCGGCCGCGGGGGTGACGGCCGTGGCGGTGGCGCCGTCGGCGGCGCGTACGCCTTGCGTCCTGACGTCGTGCAGCCGGCAGTCCCGCAGGAGCGGGCGCGACCGGGTCTGCGCCAGCAGACCGGCGTCGCCGACGTGGCGGACCGTGCAGGCGTCGAAGGTGCCCTGCGACTCGCCGGTCAGCACGATGCCGCAACCGGTGACACGTTCGACCGTGGTGTGCCGCACCTGCGCGCGGGCGGCATCACTGAGTGTCAGGCCGTGCCCCGCCGTGGAGCGGATCACACACTCTTCCAGGACGACCTGAGCGGTGCCGGTGACGAGGACACCGGAGCCCTCGGCGTTCTCGATGGTGCAGGTGCGCAGTTCGGCGGCTCCGCGGCCGATCTCGACGCGCCCCACGGAGACGGCGCAGTGGTCGAGGACGGCCCGGCCGCCGCGGACGAGCACGGAGGGCTCTCGGTCGGCGGTGCCCTCGACCGTCAGATCACGTAGCTCGCAGGTACCGCCCCGCACCGTGATCGCGGGTCCGTGGGCGGCGACGACGCGCACCGTTCCCGGGCCCTTCTCGGCGATCAGGGTGATGTCGCGGTCCAGCACCACGGATTCGCGGTAGTCCCCGGGCTGGACGTGGATGACCGCGCCCTCACCGGCCGCGCGAACGGCGGCCGTGACGGTGCGATGTGTGCCCCAGCCCCGGTCCGCCACCCTGAGGGCGTTGCGTTTCACCGCCGCACCGCTCCGGCCTCGGGGCCCCTCACGGCGTCTGTCCCGACTGCAGCAGCGAGGTGTAGACGCCGAAGACTCCGACGGCGACCGGCACGGAGGCCAGCAGGAAGAACCCGGCGAGTGTGTCGATCCAGGTCGGCCGCTCCTCGTCCGAGTCGGCGCGGAACGCGCGGCCGAGGCCGAACGCCAGCGCCGGCACGGCCGCGCCCAGCAGGGCGACGGGCCCGGTCCACGCCGGTGCCCCGAAGTTGCCCGGGACCCGGACCAGTGCCACGGCCAGGCCGAGCGTCCCGGCTGCCACCATCGGGACGACGGCGGGCGCCATCGTCAGCCGCCCCGCCCGCAGGATCAGCGCCAGTCCGAGGCAGGCGGTGAGCGCGACCGCGAAGGCGTGGTCCGCCGAGCCCAGGATCACCAGGCACGCCGCGGCGACGGCCGAGCCGAGTATGTTCGTGCTGATGAGCACGCGCTCCCCTCGCTTCACCAGCCGCAGGACGTCCGCCTCGTCGGCGTAGGGGTCCGTGCCGCCCGCCCGCGAGCCCGCCAGCACCGCGAAGTGCCCGGCCGCCTTGGGTGCGGCGGCGAGCACGCCCATGGTGGTCACGGACACCACGGCCGCCGACTCCAGCAGCGAGGTACGGCCGAGGGTGAGAGCGGCGGTCAGCACCAGGGTGATGCCGGTGATCGCCACGGCCATCAGCGTCGTGACGTGACGGATCGCCAGCAGCCCGGCGAGGGCTCCGACCAGGGCACCCACGCTCAGGGCCAGGAGCAGGCCGGAGGCGCTCGCGCTCGCCACCGGCAGGCAGGCGGCGGACGTGGCGAGCAAGGGTACTCCCGCGTGCGCCATCGTCAGCCTCAGGCCCAGTGAGAGCGACCAGCTCTGGCGGGTGGAGTGCCAGGCCAGCAGGGTCAGGGCGAACGCCACGACCATCGCGCCGATCCCGGTGCCGGGACGGTAGGAGTCCGCGGAACCCGACCACGCCATTACCACGAAGGCCGCGATGAGGCCCAGGACGGCCAGGACCAGTGTGGTGTAGGCGCGGACCCGTCGGCCCCAGGCAGTGACACCGTCGCGGGTCTTCTCGACGGACTCCTCCAGGTCGGTGACCACAGGCTCGTCGAACTCACCCGCGGCCAGGTCCCGGAGGTAGAGCGTGGCGCCGTCCGCGACGCCCGCCTCCCGCAGCGAGGCTTCGGGCGCGAGGGGCGGGGCGCCGGGCAGGGCCAGCGACCACACCGGGGGGAACGTCTCGTCCAGTTCCACCTGCCCCACGAGCGTGAGCAGGGCCGGGGTGTACTCGGCGATGGCCGCGTCCGCGGGCACCGCGAGATCGACCCGCCGCCGTGCTCCCACCACGGTCACATGACAGCGTTCATTCTCCACTGGATGTCTTCCTTGTCACGCGTAGCCGGGGCCTGTCGAGGGGCGGCGGGGTCAGTGCACCGAGTTCCAGGTCCTGATGTTGGCCTCCTCGGCACCGACGTAGTTGCCCCAGTTCACCCGCATGACGTGGGCGATCTCGCCGAGCACGCCGTCGTCCTCCTCGCTGCCGAAGAGGCCCACCGCGGCCATGTCCCACTCGTGCATGCGCAGTTGGTAGTCGGTCGCCGACTGGGCGTTCCAGGTGTCGATCAGCGACTGGATCCGGCTCTTCAGGGCGTGCAGCTCGCCCATGATGTGCTGGGCCGCGGCGTTGATGTCCTGGCCGGCGGTCTCCAGGCCCTGGCCGACATAGATCGGCACACTTTCGATATCGGGCATCGCGATTCCTTCCTCGGAGGGTGTGAGCAGCGAACGGAGGTGCGGACGCAGGCCGGGATCAGGACAGGTTGGCCTTCGGAAGTGACACGTTGTTGAGGTTCGCCAGGTTCGAGTGCTCGGAGCCGAGGTAGTTGTCGGCGCTGGAGTCCAGGCCGCCCGCGATGGCGAGCAGCGCGTTCTGGAGCTGTGCCGCGTAGACGTCCCACTCCCTCATCAGTTCCTGGAAGGTGTTCGACGCGACGCCCTGCCAGTTCGCCTCCATCGCGACGACGTAGCTCTTGAGGGCATCGAGTTCGGCCTGCACGATCTGTTCGGTCGTGCGGATGTCCAGGGCCTTGGCCTTCAGATCCTCCGGTGTCGTTTTGTACAGGACACCGTCCGAGCCCCTGAAACCGCCCTGCCCTCCGTCGGGTGTCGCCATGAGGCCCCGCCTTCCTGAACTCGATTCGATGGCTCACCTGCCCGGCGCGCCGGGCAGGTGGGAGAGGTCGCGGAACCGACAGCCGTCGGCGGAACTGTCCGTCGGACAGGCGGAATCCACCCGACCGGCACACGAACGGCTGATCGGGAAACCAATGTTAGGGGAAAACAACGGCATACCTGTCAGTGGATGGCCAAGTTCACGTTGGCTTGGCTCACTGTCACACACGTCCACACCCTTCGGACATAGTGTGAGGCGGACGTATGCCGGCCCTGCCCGTCGCGTCGTACCAGCTCGGACAGCAGGTCGGCTCAACGTGCGCTCAGAATATCGGGGTTCGGAGGTGGAACGTCGTCGCCTCGATCGGTGCGAACGATGCGGTCCCGCCGTGACCGAGGACACTGTCCTGCCCGGGCCTTCCGGCAGCGTCACGGGCAGCCGCAGTCGGTGGCGTAGAGCAGCACGAAGAGAGCCGTCGCGGCGGTCGCACCGAAGGCTTTGGCGGTCAGACCGCTCCGCCCATCCGTCGTACGACGCCCTTGATGAGTGCGGCGAGGGCCGCCACCCGCTCGGGCGTGGCCTGGGACTTGAGCAGCGAGGAGCTGACGGCGAAG
>NZ_JBVJEA010000030.1:0-78353 GCF_055581985.1 Streptomyces sp. NPDC042336
CACAGGCGCCGCAGGCACCCCGCACCCGAACCCGCACAGGCGCCGCAGGCACCCCGCACCCGAACCCGCACAGGCGCCGCAGGCACCCCGCACCCGAACCCGCACAGGCGCCGCAGGCACCCCGCACCCCAAGCCGCACAGCCCGCCGCAGGCACCTACTTGCCGGAGGCCTTCGCCGCCTTGGCCGCAGCCTTCATCTCCTGCTTGTGCGCCCGCACCTTGCTCAGGGACTCCGGCCCCTTGATGTCCGCGACCGACCGGAACGAGTCGGGCTCCCCGTACGCCCCCGCCGCCTCGCGCCACCCCTCCGGACGGACCCCGAGCTGCTTGCCGAGCAGCGCGAGGAAGATCTGGGCCTTCTGCCTGCCGAACCCCGGCAGCTCCTGGAGCCGCTTCAGCAGCTCCTTCCCGGTGGCCACCCCCCGCCAGACGGCCTCGGCGTCACCGTCGTACGTCTCGACGAGGTACCGGCACAGCTGCTGCACCCGCCCGGCCATCGAGCCGGGATACCGATGGACGGCCGGCTTCTCGGAGAGCAGCGCGGCGAACTCCTCGGGGTCGTACGCGGCGATGTCGTGCGCGTCCAGGTCCTCCGCCCCCATGCGCCGCGCGATGGTCGACGGACCCTTGAACGCCCACTCCATGGGCACTTGCTGGTCGAGCAGCATGCCGACCAGCGCGGCGAGCGGACTGCGCCCGAGGAGTTCGTCGGCCTCGGGGTCCTGGGCGAGGTGAAGTGTGACGTCCATGGTCCCGATGATCGCGCGTACCGGCTCAGGTCGCGCGCCAGTACCCCAGCGCGTTCACCCGCTGCTTCGGTACCCCCAGCTCCTTGCGGACGTACGACGAGAGCGCCCGCGTCGTCGCCGTGTCGCAGGCGATCCAGACGAACGGCTCCGAGGCGGCCCCCAGCAGCTCCGGCAGCTCCTCCTTCACCCGCGCCACCAGCCCCGCCCCCGCGTCCCGGCGGGCGACCGCCCGGACCTCGTGCCGCCCGGGCTCGGTGCGGAAGGGCAGGCCGTCGTCCGTGCCGCCCTCGAACCAGACGGTCGCCGGCACCGGCCCGAACGCGTCGAGCAGGGAGTTGAGCGCGGGCAGGGACGCCGGATCCGCGACGGCGAAGACCTGGGACGGAAGGGGCGTCGGCAGCTCGAACCCGGTGCCCTGGACCGTCGCCTCGATCGTGTCACCGGGCTCCGCCGCCCGCGCCCAGTCGCTCGCGCACCCCTCGTGCAGGGCGAACTCCATGGCGAAGGTCCCGGCCGCCGGGTCCGGGTCCACCAGCGTGTACCCCCGCTGGTGCGGCTTGCCCGCGTTGTCGAACCACAGCCGCACCCACATCGTGGGGTGCACCCCGGTCACCGCCAGCATGCCGCCGTCGCTCAGCCGCAACCGCCGGTAGTGCGGGGTCACGTCCTCGACGCCGGTCACGGTGAACACGAAGTCCTTCGCGCGCATCAGCTTGAGGACCGCGCCCTCCCAGCCCCGCCCCTGCCCCATGTTTCCTTCACCTTTCACGTACTATTCGGCCACGACCGCAAAACTTAGGCGAGCCTAACCTAAAGGAAAGTAGAGGCACAGGGGTGAGCGCCGAGACCTACCGCGACGCCTGGGGAATCCCGCACCTGCGCGCGGACTCCCCGCTCGAACTCGCCCGCGCCCAGGGCCGGGTGACCGCCCGCGACCGCGCCTGGCAACTGGAGGTCGAGCGGCACCGCGCCCAGGGCACCTCCGCGGCCTTCCTCGGACCCGAGGCCCTCTCCTGGGACCGCCTCGCCCGCCGCGCCCGGCTCGCGGACACCGCCCGCCGCTGCTTCACCGCCCTGGAGCAGAAGGACCCGGAGACGGCGGCGTGGATACGGGCGTACGTCGACGGCGTGAACGAGGGCCTCACCGAGACCAAGCCCGAGCCCGAGCCCGAGCACCCCGCCCCCGAGTTCGCCCGCACCGGCCTCACCCCCGGCCACTGGTCCCCCTGGACCCCGCTGGGCGTCTGGCTCGCCACGCACATCCTCTTCGCGGGCTTCCCCGCCAAGCTCTGGCGCGAGCACGTCTCCACCCACCTCGGCCCGGAGGCCGTCGCCCTGTTCGCCGCCGACGGCCCCGGCACCGCGGGCAGCAACGGCTGGCTGGTGAGCGGCGGGCGGACCACCACCGGGCACGCGCTCATCGCGGGCGACCCGCACCGCTTCATCGAGGACCCCGGCGTCTACCAGCAGATCCACCTGTCCTGCCCGGAGTTCGACGTCGTCGGCCTCGCCGTGCCAGGCCTCCCCGGCATCGCCCACTTCGGCCACACCGGCACCGTCGCCTGGGCCATCACCAACGCGATGGCCGACTACCAGGACCTGTACCGCGAACGCCTGCGGCGCACCGGCGCCGGCGTCGAGGCGCTCGGCCCGGACGGCACCTGGCACCGCGCCGCCCGGCACACGGAACGCATCGACGTCGCCGGGGAGGAGACCGTCGAGGTCGAGATCATCGAGACCGACCGCGGTCCGGTGATCGCCGGCGGCCCCGAGGGCCTCGACGACGGCACCCCGGCCGCCCTCAGCCTGCGCTACCCGCCCCGCGTCACCGCCGACCTCGGCTTCGGCGCCCTGCTGCCGCTGCTGCGGGCCCGCCGGGTCGCCGATGTGGACCGCGCCCTGGACGCCTGGACCGAGCCGGTCAACGTGGTGCAGGCCGCCGACACGGAGGGCGGCCTGCTGCACCGGGTCGCGGGCCGGGTCCCGGTGCGCCCCGCCGCGAACGGCCTGCGCCCGGTGCCCGCCTGGGAACCGGGCCACGAGTGGACCGGCTGGCACACCCCGCCCCGCGCCGGACTCACCGACGGCGTCGCCGTGATGGCCAACCAGCGCGGCCCGTCCACCCCGCTGGGCGTCGAGTTCGCCGCCCCGCACCGCGCCGACCGCATCGCCGCCCTGCTCGCGGGCAAGGAGCGCTGGTCGGCGGCCGACATGCCCGTGATCCACACGGACACCCACCTGGCCTCGGCGGCTCCCCTCCTGAACCGCCTCACGGCCCTGACCGCCCTGAGCCCCGAGGCCGCCGCCCTCCGCGACCGCCTCCTCGCCTGGGACCGGCGCATGGACGCCGACAGCGCCGACGCGGCGGCGTACGCGGCGGTGCGCGCGGCGGTCGTACGGGGCCTGGCGGCGCACCCGGCCCTGACGTCCGTGTCGGTCGCGCCCGCGTACCCCGAGGTGCTGCAGCCGTGGCTCGCGCTGGTGCCGCGCGTCGCGTACGCCCTCGAACACCTCCTGCGCGCGGACGGCCTGTACGGCATCGACCGCGCGGCGATCGTACGCGCGGCGCTGGAGGAGGTCGCCGCGCGGCCGCCCGCCGGCACCTGGGGCGACACCCACCGCCTGGCCCCCTGGCGGGCGCTGCCGGACGCCGCCCAGGTGGACGAACCCGGCCTCTCCGGCGACCACGACTGCGTGCTGTGCACCTCCCCCGTGCCCGGCCTCACCGACCGCGCGGCACGCGGCCCGGCCGCCCGGTACGTCTGGGACCTGGCCGACCGTGCGAACAGCCGCTGGGTGGTGCCGCACGGCGCCTCGGGCGTCCCGGGCTCACCCCACCACCGCGACCAGCAGCGACTGTGGCTCGACGGGGAACTCGCCCCGGTGGTCACCGACTTCGACCGGCTCACGAAGGAATCCGATGACTGACCCGTACGCCTCCCGCACCCCCGTTCACGAACAGCACCTGGACGGCTTCGGCACCGTCCGCGTCCTCCCCCTGGACCCCGCCGCGGACGCCGGGGTGCTCCACGGCTGGGTCCAGGGGGAGCGGGCCGCCTTCTGGGGCATGAACGGCCTGACGCGCGATCAGGTCGCCGCCGTATACGCGCACATGGCCACGCTCGACACCCACCACGCCTTCCTGGTCGTCAAGGACGGCGAACCGGTCGCCCTGTTCCAGACCTACGACCCCGAGGCCGACCGGGTGAGCGAGTGCTACGACACCGAGCCCGGCGACATCGGCGTCCACCTGCTCCTCGCGCCCCCCGGAACCGGGGGAGCGCGCCCCGGCTGGACCGCCGCCCTGTCGGGCGCCCTCATGGCGTACGTCCTGCTGGGCCTGGACCGGAAGCGGATCGTGGTGGACCCGGACGTGGACAACGAGAAGGCGATCGCCCGCTTCCTCAAGCAGGGTTTCACCGCCGGTCCCGCGGTGGTCCTGCCGGAGGTGGACCTGCCGGACGTGTACCTGCCCGAGAAGAAGGCGCAACTCGCGTTCCTGCGCCGGGAGGTAGCGTTCGCCGGGTGACTTCCGCGCCGACCGCCGAGGACCTGATCGCGCACTACGCCCTGGAGCCCGTCCCACGCGAGGGCGGCCTGTTCCGGCGCACCTGGGCGGGACCCGAGCGCCCGGACGGACGCCCCGCCGGGTCCGCCATCGTCGCGCTGCTCACCGCCCGGCCGGGTGACTTCTCCGCCCTGCACCGCCTGCCCGCCGACGAGGTCTGGCACTTCTACCTCGGCGACCCGCTGGAGTTGCTGCTCCTCGCCCCGGACGGCAGCGCCCGTACGGCCGTACTGGGACCGGACGTCCTCGGCGGCCAGCACGTCCAGTTCACGGTCCCGGCCGGAACCTGGATGGGCGGCAGGGTGGCGGCGGGCGGCGGGTGGTCGTTCTTCGGCTGCACGATGGCGCCCGGGTTCACCTACGGGGACTACGAGCACGGCGACGCCGCCGACCTCACGGCGCGCTACCCGGCCGAGGCCGCGCGGATCGTGGCACTGTGCCGCCCATGATCCCGCATCCCGCCACGCATCTCCTCGACGGTCAGGTCGCCCTGGTCACCGGCGCGGGCGGCGGCATCGGGCGGGGGATCGCGCTGCGCCTCGCCGAGGAGGGCGCCGCGGTGGCGGTGCACTGCCGAACGGCGGTGGCGGCGGCGCGGGAGGTGGCGGAGGGTGTCCGCGAACGAGGCGGACGCGCCATCGTGCTGCGCGCCGACCTCACCGACGAGGACGCCTGCCGGCGCCTGGTCGGGGAAGCCGCCTACTGGGGCGGCGGACGGCTCACCGCGCTGGTCAACAACGCGGGCGTGCAGCCGCTGCGGGAACTGCCCGGCATGACGGCGGCCGAGTGGCGGGCGGTGGTGGACACCAACCTCACCTCCGTCTTCGCGTGCACGCAGGCCGCGGCCGAGGTCATGCGGGCCCAGGACGGCGGCGGCACGGTCACCCACGTCGCCTCCATCGAGGCGGGCGCCCCCGCTCCCGCGCACGCGCACTACAGCGCCTCGAAGGCGGCGGTGGTGATGCACGCCCGGTCGGCGGCGCTGGAGTACGGCCCGTGGGGCGTGCGGGTCAACTCCGTCTCACCCGGCCTCGTCGACCGTGCGGGACTCGCCGAGTCCTGGCCGGAGGGCGTACGGCGGTGGCGGCGGGCGGCGCCGACGGGACGGCTCGGGCGCCCGGAGGACGTGGGCGACGCGTGCGTGTTCCTCGCCTCGCGGCTGGCGTCCTGGGTGACCGGCCACGACCTGGTGGTGGACGGCGGGGTGACGGCACGCCCGTCCTGGTGAGGACCCGCGGGGCGAGCCGCTGAGCGCGACGGCCTCCGCGTCCGTACGTATCCCCGAGGCAGTGGGCCCCGACGACGGAGATACGACGTGAGCTGTGGTGACGGTGCACACGCTGGACGCCGGGGACGAAGGGGAGGCCAGGACCGGCCTCGGTGGGACCCCCCGCGCCGAGAGGACGGAAACGCTCCCCGGGTCTACCGGGTCCGCCGGGCCGGTCGCGTCCACCGGGTCCACGGGGGCCACCGGGACCGGCAGAACCTCCGGGACTGCCGGGACCCTCAGGCCCGCCGGGCCCGCCGGGACGGCTGGGGCCACCGAGTCCCCGGGGACCACCGGAACGGACAGAACCGCCGGGACTGCAGGGACCACCGGGACACCGGCCTCCGGGACCGCCGGGACCCCCAGGCCGGCCAGGCCGGCCGCGAGCGCAGGGCTGCCCGGGCCCGCCGGGCCGCCCGGACCCGCCGGGGAATCCGGCGGCTGGTGCTGTTGGGCGCCGTGCTGGGACTGCTCCTCCTCGGCGGCGCGGGACCGGCGTCCGCCCACGCCGCGCTCGGCTCCACCGACCCCGGGGACGGAGCCGTCCTCCAGCGGCCCCCCGGTCACGTCACCCTGACCTTCAGCGAGTCCGTCGGCCTGCGCGACGACTCCTTCCGCGTCCTGGACCCGGGCGGTCACCGCGTCCGCACCGGGGCGGCCGGGCACGCGGACGGACGTGCCGACACGGCCCGGGCCGCGCTGCCGGGCGAGCTGGGGGAGGGCACGTACACCGTGGCCTGGCGGGTGGTGTCCGCCGACAGCCACCCGGTCTCGGGCGCCTTCACCTTCTCCGTCGGCAAGCCGTCGCAGACGACCGCACGCGTGGACACCGGCCCCACCGAGGACCCGCTGACCGCGACCCTCCACAAGCTCGCCCGCTACCTCTCCTACCTCGCCGCCGCCCTGCTCATCGGCACCGCCGCCTTCGTCGCCCTCTGCCGCCCGCCGGACCCGGCCCCGCTGCGCCGCCCTCTGGTGGCGGGCTGCTGGACCCTGCTGGCGGCCACCGTCGCCCTCCTGGTGCTGCGCGCCCCGTACGAGGCGGGCACGGGCCCGTCGTCGGCCCTGGACGCCGACGCGCTCGCCGACACCCTCACCGCGCGCCCCGGCGTGCTGCTGCTGACCAGGCTGGCCCTGCTGGCCCCGGTCGCGCTGTTCCTCGTCCGCCTGTCCCCCGTGCCCCACGTGTCCCGTGCGGAACGGCACCGGCGGCACCGCCTCCTGGTCGGGGCGGTGGGCGGTGCGCTGGCGGTCGGCCTCGCCCTGACCTGGGCCGCCGCGGAGCACGCCTCCGCCGGTGTCCAGGTGCCCCTCGCGATGACGTCCGCCACCCTGCACCTGCTCGCCACCGCGGTCTGGCTGGGCGGCCTCACCGCCCTGGTCCTCACCGTGCGCTCCACCGCGGACGCCGCCACCGTCGCCCGCTTCTCCCGCGTCGCCCTCGCCTCCGTGACCGTCCTGGTGACCACGGGCGTCTACCAGTCCTGGCGCGGCCTCGGCTCCTGGCAGGCGCTCACCGGGACGAGGTACGGCAGGCTGCTGCTGGCCAAGGTGGTCCTGGTGGCCGTGCTGCTGGCCGCGGCGGCGGTGTCCCGGAGATGGACGACGACACTGGCGACGGCGGCGCTCGCCGTGCGTGAGCCCGGCCGGGTGCGCGAGCGGGTCCCCCAACCGGCGGGCGGCCCACCGGAGCGGCAGCCGGAACCGGAGCCGCACTCGAGATCGGAGCTGGACCCGGAACCGGAGCCGCACTCGGGATCGGAGCTGGACCCGGGATCGGAGCCGCACTCGGGATCGGAGCCGCACTCGGGATCGGAGCTGGACCCGGGATCGGAGCCGCACTCGGGATCGGAGCTGGACCCGGGATCGGAGCTGGACCCGGGACCGGACCCGGGACCGGACCCGGGACCGGAACCGAGGGAGGACGCGGACACCGAGGCCGTCCTCCGCCGCGGCCTGCGCCGCTCGGTCCTCGCCGAGGCCGCCGTCGCCGCGGTCGTCCTGGCGGTCACGACCGTGCTGACCGCCACCCTGCCCGGCCGGGCGGCGGAGGAGGCTGCGCGGACGGCCGTACCGGCGGGCGGTGTGCTGCCGGCGTCCGTCACCACGATCCCGTTCGAGATCGGCACGACCGGCAGCGGCACGGTCCAGATCACCCTGGACCCCGGCCGCACCGGCGACAACGCCGTCCAGGCCGTCGTCTTCGGCCCCGACGGCAGCCTGGCCGCCGTACCCGAACTGCGCCTCTCCTTCACCCTCCCCGACAAGGACGTCGGCCCCATCGAGGCGGGCCTGGTCGACCGCGGCGGGTACTGGAGCGCCAACACCGTCACCCTGCCCCTCCCGGGCACCTGGACGATGAAGGCGACCGTCCGGGTGTCGGAGACCGACCAGGTGAGCGAGACCCGACGGATACGGGTGGAGCGGTAACCCCGGTCAAAGGGCGGCACCCGGAGCCGTACGGCAGGCGGCTGCTCCTCTCCGTGATCGTCAGGAGGGTTCCTCGGTGGCCGGTCCCTCCTCGCGCTCGGTCAGCCTGGCCTTGAGCACCGGGCTGATGAGCAGGTCGTACACGAGGACCCCGACGACCCCGCCGATGAGCGGGCCGACGATGGGGATCCACCAGTAGCCGCTGAACCATTGGAAGGTGCCGGGCAGGGCGATGTCGCCCCACCCTTCGAAGAAGGTGAACAGGCGGGGGCCGAAGTCGCGGGCCGGATTGATCGCGTACCCGGCGTTGGTGCCGAAGGTGAGACCGATGGCCACGACGACGAGCCCGATGAGGAACGGGTGGAGGTTGGACATCGGAGCCGTGTTGCGGGTGTCGATGAGCGCGCAGATCAACAGGAGCAGGATCCCGGTGCCCACGATCTGGTCGAGCAGCGGGCCCCACCAGGAGTCCCCGAAGTACTCGGCGGGGAACGTGGCGAAGATCGAGTACGTGTTCAGTGACGTCTCCCGCGTCTCGCCCGCCTTGGCGATGGCCGCGTCGATCGCCCACCGGTAGCAGGCGTACACGAGCGCGGCGGCGACGAAGGCGCCCACGACCTGCGCGAGCCAGTAGGGCAGGACCTTCCGCCACGGGAAGTCCCGCCGGACCGCGAACCCGAGGGTCACCGCCGGGTTGAGGTGCGCTCCGCTGATGCCGCCGGCCACGTAGACGCCGAACACGACGGCAAGGCCCCATCCCCACGAGATGATGAGCCAGTTGGCGGGCCCGAAGTCCGCCGTCTGGCGTCCCGATCCCGGCAGCCCGGCGACCGCGACGGCCACCGAGCCGACGCCGAACAGGATCAGGACGAACGTCCCGAGGAACTCGGCGCACATCTCACCGCCGAGGCCCTTTCGATAACCGCGTCGATGAACAATGCGTTCGGCCACCGGCCCTCCTTCGTTGGAACGGAACAGACCAATCCGCCCATACCCGGAAAATGGCCGCCCGGACGCTCAACAGGGTGACTGCACCGGATGGCGCACGAGATTCCCCCTCTATGGAGCAACGCTGTGGAGCAACACCGCGCAGCAGCCGTCAGTCCGGTGAGGCTGAGATCAGGGGCACCCATGCCCCGCTCAGTAGGCGGCCGAGGGGTTCCCGGACCAGGGGCTCGATCGCGCGGCCCCGCCGGCTCGTCCACCGCTCCCTGATCCGGCTCGGCGTGAGATCGCCTCGCATCCACAGGGTGGACCTGGCGACGGCGTCGAGCAGCTCCGTCAGGTCGTCCTCCGCCGTGCCGCCCGCCGCGGTGCAGAAGAGGTGCGGCGTCCCGGTCCGCCGGATGAACCCCTCGACGAGGCTGGACTTGCCGACCCGCCTCCGTCCGGCGGTCACGGGTTGGAAACCTGGGGGAGCGGCGCGGATGCGCGCTCGGTACGGGCAACGTCGAAGGGCCCCGCTGCAAGCAGCGGGGCCCTTCGACTTCGTGCCCGGTGAGGCACTGGCGGAGGATACGAGATTCGAACTCGTGAGGGGTTGCCCCCAACACGCTTTCCAACTGTGCGCGTGGCCGTCCAGTGTCGTTCGGAGACGTTCGCGGTGCAGGTCAGGTGTAGTGCGCGTACGGCGGTGAACTGAGGTGACCTCCAGCGAACTGGACAAGGACCAGGACAACGAGCGGTGCCCTCGGGAGTGATGGCGGTGGGCGCGAACGTCAGGTGCCGTGGCCTACTGGCGCCAGCGTTCGCGGTGATGGCGAACGCATTCCAGGTCGATGGCGTGCTGAGGGTGGGTCCGCAGGGCGCCGGCAGGTTGGCCGCCGCGGATCACCGTGAGGTCGTCTTCGATAACGATGGCGCCGGCGTCGAGCATCACGTGGCAGTTCGGGCACAGGCAGAGCACGTTGTTAGTGGTGTCCGGGCCGTTGTGGGGGGACCCGAGAGCCCGAATGTGAGCGCCTTCGCTGTAGCTACCGCCGGGGACCTCGATTCGCACGTTGCAGATCTGGCATTGGTTGTCGTGCCATGACTTGACCTGGCGTTTTACGGCGCTGCTTCGGACGATGCGCTGCACAGTCGAGGTGATGCGCTCCGGGGATTCGTTTCCCGTGGTGGCGGTCGAATCTGACTCCGTGCCTGCGCCTGGGAGCTCCGCCTGTTGCGTCGTCTGTGGCGAGGGGGTGCCGTCATAGGCTTCGAGCCGGAACTGCCAAATGAGGAAGCCGTCGATGCCGAGCTTGCTGCCGTAGCTCGTGACTCGGTAGAGACCGTCGTACCGGTATCCGGTCGCGGGCGCGTAGGGAGTGTCGGCCTGGTAGCCGCGCAGGACGCGGACGGGTAGACCCTCCAGGTAGCTGGTCACTAGCGCCGCGTTGCCAGAGTCTTCGAGGGACTGGTCGTTCACCTGGTTGCCGGCGCCGTCTTGGCCACCATGGCCGGTGTAGACGATGACGTCGCCGTAGTCCTCATCGTCCTTGTAGCCACCAGAGACGACGATGGACTCTGCGCCGGTCTTCTTGGTCCCGCAGATGCCTGCTTGCAGAGGCCGATGCACGCCAGCCTCATGGGCCAGCCTGCGCGTGCTGAACCCTTGACCTGCTTCCATGTTGGGCACTTCACCGATCATGGCCACAGCCTGGCATGTAGTACTGACATCGCCGCAGTGGTTTTCAAGACCGACCGGACCTGCTCGCCCTAATGCGGCTTGACCTGCGCGAGCGCCCCATCAACGGGTGCCATCTACGCCAGGTTGGCCAGAGGTTGGCCGCGCTGCCAGTGAAGTGGCGTGACCGACCCTGTTCGGTTCATGCCTTGCCGGGGGGCGACCCCGGGGGTACAGACGGGTCGTTGCTGTAAATCACGGCTATGACACACGTTGTGCATGCATACTCTTGTTCATGCAGAATCTGTCCCGGTGGATGAATCGTCTCGACAGCTCCATAGCCAGGAAGGAACGCAGGTTCTACGAAACGTTCAGGCAAATACTCATACCTGGCCCCAGCCGAGTCGAGTCGGAGGGATTGCTGCGAATAGAGCCAGCAGGCGACATTTACATCCCAGGCTCTACATATCAACACCTTCATGTGGTGGGGTGGCTCGACGTCGACGGAGATCATCTCGAACTGACGGATGACATTGGCGCGGCACTGACTCTAGTAGCGGATCGAAGAATAGAAGTAGTCCCCGCGCAACCACTCACCATGGAAGGAGAACCCAATCGCAAGGTCTTCGTGTCCATGTCGGACCTTGCTGACCGCCGACTTATGGGACCTATCGACGGGAATTTGGACCTAGATAGCGACTTTCGCGATCTCTTGGGTGGGATTCGTTCGCTCGAAACTCGCGAGGCGGATGTCATTAATTCAGCCGTAAGGCTTCATTATGGCGCCTGTCTCCTGTTTGCGACAGATCTTGCGGCAGCTTACACGCTAGTCGTAGCAGGGATCGAAACGCTAGCTGGTGAATTTCACGACTTCGACCCGAGCTGGGAAGTGTGGGATCAGGCGGGAAGCTGGGATAAATTCATCAAGGCGCAAGCGCTAACAGAAAAGCAGGCCGAGGCTCTTAGGTCAAAGTTGCTGGAAAAGAACGCGCATATGAGACTTGGTGAAAGATTCGCCGAGTACGCCATAAGAGGAGTAAGCGACGCGTTCTTCGAACAGGAACTATCCACTTGGGTGCCGAACATCGATTGGGCTAAGGGCAGCATAACGGGCGGATCGTGGAGTACGGGTCCACGAATAGGAGAGACCAACTCGAATATCAGTGACCTCAAGAAGGCTCTAAAACGGTCATACGCCGTGCGCTCAGGTTTCGTACACTCGGGCGAAAGGAAAGTCGACTCGATCAATCAAGCTGTTGGCGCCTACGATGGATACAGAGCTAGCGCACCAGTTCCGTTTGCCATCTTGAGGTCGCTGCTTCGCCATCTAATTCTCAGGGAGGTTGGTTCGCGGTGCACGAGCCGAGAGACGCCACCGATCGAGGATCGCAAAGCTCAGAATCTTGCGACTCTACTGCAAGCAGCCGCTCCCTTCCTTAACAGCACCCAAGGGAAGACGTGACCTCCTACTCCAGGACGCTGTTTGTTCGTGCGAGCTGCACAGACGCCGGCCGAGCTGGAGCGCGGCGGAGACAAAGGCGCAGGCTGAGCAGCCTTTATTCGCCAGGTGGAGGATTCACGTTGTAAGTGAGGAAACGCTCATCGTCGAAATCACCTTGCCGGTGATAGCGCCCGGAATGGGTGACTGAGACTCGCACCCATTGCTTCTCACCTATGTGTCGCTCGTCGACTTCCCAAATCAGTTCCGCAGGGACTCCGCTGGCCACTGCTACTTCCTCTTGATGAGCGCTAGAGCCAATTCCGAGCCGCCAGATTACTTCGCGCCCTCGTGGATCGGTCGCCATGCAGTGAAATGTCAACCTGTCTCCGACGTTGAGCCTTGTTCCGGTGTGATACCGATCCGCATCATAAAAGCTTCCTGCAGTATGACCGAAGCTGTCTGTGACGGATTCGATCGAGGGGTAGTGCCGATGTGGACCATCGTTACGAGAAAGGAAGATCGAAACCTGATTGCGTAGCTGTCCTGCGGCGCCGCTTAGCAGCTCCCGTTCGAAAGGAAGAAGCTGGCGGCTGTGTGCAACCGGATTACGGAAGTCCAGCAAGATACCAAGAAAAACCTTGGTTCGTGCCAAATCATCCAACGCAGGTTTAAAGCTATCCCAGTTCTTTTCGATAAGCCGAGTTAGATGGTGAAGCTCGGTGTACGCCAGGACGTCATCACTTACGATTGCCCCGTCTCGCCGCTTTCGATCCTCCTCCCTTTTCTCCTTCAGGGGTTCGAGATCGGGCGCTCCGCGCTTCTTTGCCCAGTCATGCCCGAATACTTCGCGAATTAGCTCACGGAGTGCTATCTCCACCGTCTGGACGGCAAGGCTCGGTTCGATAGGAGACACTGATCACCTCTAACTCATGGTCGGGTGCTGTGCGTCAGATCGCGTGCGGAACCCTCCGCCAGGATGACGTGGCACCAAGGTATGTCAAGCCACTCGCTCCGGAGTAGGGGTTTCGTCCACAAACCCGTGCGCTACGGGACGCGTTGCCCGCTGTGCGAGCCACCCTGACACCCTCGGTCCGCCGTTCACGGCGACACCCTGCTGAACTGTCCGTACGTGCTGGAATCCATGGCGCAAGTAGTACGCTTGCAAGCTCGTGTTCGTCGTCCAGGCGTCCAGGCGAAGCCACTGGGCACCCGCACGATGCCCGCGGTCACCGGCCCAATCGAGTAGTCGACCACCAAGGTTCTGGCCGGCATGTGTCCGCGCTACGGTCAACTTGTTGATGAACAGCGATGGCTCCAGTAGTTCACCGACGGTCCACAGTCCCTCTTCCGCATTTTGGGTCAACGTGATCGTGGCCGCCGTAGCGTCACCGTCGCGAACCATGAAGACTTCCCCCGCCTCAATGGTGGCGAGCAGCTTGTCAGCCGGATAGGGGCGCTGCCACTGGTCGGTGCCGAGACGAGACAGCCAAGCTGCCGCCTCCTGCCGGAAGGCGAGCAGCTTGGCCAGGTCGTGCGGTTGCGCTGAGCAGATTCTCACTGAGGCTCGTTCTCTTCCCGGCCGGACAGGGTGCCGATCTCGTAGTTCATCTGGTTCAGGTCGCCCCGGAAGGTAGTAACTGTGCAGCGGATCGGCCGATCTTCCGAGTAGCCGGTACGCGTCCAAAGCAGCACGGGCACCCCGGCACCGATCTCCAAGAGGCGTGCCTCTTCGGGAGTCGGCATGCGGGTCGCGATCTCGTCGAAGTAGCCCACCTGCTCGATCCCGTGGGAAGCGAGATACCGGGTGGTCCCTTCTTCGATGTCCCCCGGCTCAGCGAGGCGCGGGGACAGCTCTGTGAGCCATCCCGGGTACCAGGTCGCCTGCGTCGACCACGGCACGTCATCGACGTACCGGTGACAGAACCGCAGGACCGTGGTTGACCCCACGTCGACCTTCAACCGTTCCGCGACATCCGCAGCCGCCGTAGTCATCTCGACTCGGAACGTCTGATGCGGTCGGCGGCCGGCATTCGTCACGTCCGTGCGGTACGCGTCGCCGTTCTGGGGGAAGCTCAGGTTCTCGAACCGAGACGCGTTGAGCTTGAACACCTCGTGCGATCGGACCTCGTAGCCCAACCCTTGGCTAGACGAGACGAGACCCTGGCTGACCAGGAGACTTAGCCCGCTCCGCACGGTGTTCCTCGAAGCGTCAAAGCGCTTCATCAGGTCGCTCTCTGACGGCAGCCGAGGGTCCGACGCGTACTTGCCGCTGTCGATCTCTCGGCGCAGGGCATCGGCCACCTGCTGGTACTTCGGCTGCTTGCTCATGCCCCCATCATGACTCACTCGCTCAACTTGTTGGTACATGTGGGCTCCAATCCCTTGACGACTCACTGTCCGTGGGTGCAGCATCACTGCATCAGCTTGTACCAACAAGTTGAGCAAGCGGAGCAATGCCCTTGAGTTGGTTCCGCCTGCGCAGCTCTCGGTGAGTCCCGTGAGGACGGGAGCCCTGAACAGGGGTTACCGCACTGACCGAGGAGTGATCGCGGTGCCCTTTCGGGGCGCTCTTGAGAACTGCATAGGTGGGCCCCGTCTCCCCGAGTCGAAAAGACGGACCACGTGGCAATGCCGCGTTCGACCTCTCCGCAGCTCGTCTGCTGCGGCCGGTTGCCTCCGCTGCACGTCTCGTACGTGCAGCGCTGAGGGGAGCCGGACCTACCGACTTCAACGGCGCGCGCCCCCGGAGAGGCAACTCCGGGGGCGCTGTTCGGGCCGTTTCACCTGCTAGGGAGACCACGACCCATGGACCACATCGTCACTGTTCAAGAAGCTGTTACCGCGTTCGCTCCGTGGATGGAGCCGACGGACGCGGAGCTGGCCGCGATCGAGTTGGAGATGCCCGCGATCCTCGCGGACGTCGACCAGGTCGACGCGGAGATTGCCGCGCTGGAGACCCGGCCGGCCGAGCTGGACGCCCGCCGTACCCGACGGGCCCGCCGCAAGGCCCTGGCCACGCGCGTCGCGCTGGCCAACCGTGCCGGCTGCGGGGAGGCGGCGTGATCCGCATCGTCACCGCCGGCCGACTGGCCCGGCTGGAGCAGGAGACCGACCACGCCCGCGACCGTGCGCGAGACGTGCAGGCGCAGGCGGATGCTGCATGGGGAAGCCACGTGCGGGAGCTGTACGCCGTCACCGACCGCGCGGAGCGGGCAGAGGCCACCACCTCCGAGGTGGGTGTCCTGCTGTCCGGGGCGCTGGCGGAGCTGTCTGAGGCGCAGCAGGAGCTGCTGCGCAAGGACATCGAGATTCGCCGGTTGCGTGAGGTGCTGGAGTCGGGGGTGTTGGTGGGGCGGTCGCTGACGGTGCTGATGCACTACGGCGAGCCGCACACCGTCTACGCCACCCGCGAGGACGCGTTGGCGGACACGGCCGCGCACGGAGTGCCGGCCGGCACCGCGTGGGTGCCCTGCGGTGAACGCCCGGCGTCCGCGTCCACGTGGTGCGTCGCAGCGTTCATCTACGACGCCGGCTGCAAGGGCTACCGGCGCGCGTTCATGCCCTCTCCGGAGCCGGTGGGGGGTGCGGCGTGAACAGTGTTCAGACCCGTTCAGCAGAGCGCGCCCTGTCCGGCGGCACCTGGCTGATCGTGTGCGGGGCGATGCTCTACTCCATCCTCACCGTCACGCCGCTCATGGCGGCACACACGGCCGAGGAGTGGGACTGGACGGCGCCGATCCTGCCCTTGGTGGTGGACGCCGCGGTGGTCATCGTGGTCAAGCTCGATGACGTGCTCGCCCGCCTGGGCGGGCACGGCGGACGCTGGCCGATCGTGCTGCGATGGATGACCGGGCTGATGACACTCGCCCTCAACACCGCCGACTCCGCACTGAAGAAAGACCTGGTCGGCGTAGCCGTCCACTCCGTGGCGCCACTGCTGCTCATCGTCACCGCGGAGACCAGCCTCGCCTACCGGCGGGCCATCGCCGCCGCCGTAGCGGCGCAGGGGGAGCAGGAGCGAGCCGAGCGGGAGCGGCGCGAGCAGGCGGCCCGCGAGCGTGCCGCACAGGCCCGCGCGGAGGCCCGGGAGGAGCGCGAGCACGCCGCTCAGTTGGCCCGTGAACAGCGTGAGCACGAGGCAGCTCTTGCCCGTGAGCAGGCTGAGCGGGAGGAGCGGCAGCGCCGTGAGGAGCGGGAGGCTCGGGAGCGTGCGGAGGCTGCTGCGCGGGCCGAGCGTGAACGCCGTGAACGCGAGCGTGAACAGCGTGAACAGGAGCGTGAACGGGCTGAGCGGGAAGCCACCGCACGCCTTGCCCGAGAGCGCGCCGAGCGCGAGGCGCGTGAACGCCGTGAACACCAGGAGCGCGAGGAGCGGGCCGAGCGTGAACGTGCTGCCCTGTTGGCCCGCGGCCCGGCCAACGGCAAGCTTCCCGAGGAGGACGCCCGCCAGATCGTGGCCGCCGCGTTCAGTGCCGGGCTGTCCGTGCGCTCCGCTGCGGAGCTGTGCGGCTGGTCGGTCGGGTGGGTGTCCACCCGCTACGCCGAGCACCGCGACCCGAGCGCGGACGGTGCGTCGCTGGCGATCGCGAGCCAGTGATGGGCACCGTCCCCGTCTACCGGTGGCGGCTGGCCCCGGACGGGTTGGCCACGCGTCGCCAGCTGCGCGCGCTGGGGCTACGTCCCGGCGGGCAGGACGTGGCCGCGCAGGTCGAGCGCCCGCGCCGCCGGCGTGAACCGCTGGTCGCCTACCTCTACCGCGTCGAGCAGGCCAAGCCTGTCCGGCCGATGACGCCCGCGAAGTGGGCGGCGCTGGCCAAGGCGAACGCCGCCCGCCGTGTCTGCCCCGAGTGCCGGCGGGATGCCGGATACGTGATCCCGCCGACGCTCGGCATGTGCAGCCCGTGTGCCTTCCCCGAGGAACAGCGCGCCGCCTGAACGCCCCTCCTGGCCACGGGAGTTCGAGTGAACGAGACACGTCACCGCGCCCTGATGACGGGCGCCGTCGCCGTCAGTACGGCCCTGGCCGTTCTGATCGGCGTCCAGCTGTCCGGCTACGGCGTACCCGTCACGCTGCTGCTGGCCTGCTGCCTGTCCTGCGTGGCCACCTTCTCCAGCCTGCTGTTCCGCCTGGTCAGTGCCTGGTCGACGACCACGCACCGCTGCACGCGGCCCGGCTGCGACTTCCGCGTCAGCCTCACCCGCGCCGATGCCGCCGAGAACAGGCGTTCGCAGGAGATCGCCGCGCGTCACCCGCACCGCAGCCACTGAGCTGCGCCTTTCTCTGATTCGGCAGGCCCGGCCATACGCCTCCTACAGCACCGGCCGGGCCCTACTCCCACGAAGGAGTGCTCTCAGCATGACGGAAGTCAGCACCGAGCCGGTAGCCATCCCGGCCCCCGCACCGCCCCCGCCGCCCGCACCCGCGCCGACCGAGCAGGCGCCGGCCGACGCGGGGCCCGAGCACACGCCCGGCGGCTGGCCGGTCGTCCCGCTCGCCCTGGCCGGGGCGAACAGCACCGTGGGCATGGTCGCCACCGCCGCCCTGGCCGGCGGTCCGATCGCCGCCATGGTGGCCGCGACCGGCGCCGTCGTCCTCGGCACCGTGGCCGGCACCCGCAGCCGCAAGACCAACCCCCGCAAGGAAGCTCGCCGCACCGCCGCCCGTACCGCCGGCCGGTCCGCCGCCCGCAGCGCGAGCTTGCGCCACGGCGGAGCAGGCACCGCCGGCAGTAGCCGTACGGCAGGCGCCCGGTCCGGTCGCGCCGGTGGCAAGTCGGGCAAGGGGCCCGGCCAGCACCGCCGCGGAGCAGGCACGACCGCCCGCCACGGCAGCACGGCAACCGGCACGGCCGGGAAGCCCCGCAGCAGCACCGGCAAGGGCACGGCCAAGCACGCAGTCGGCACCGTCGGGAAGGCTGCGGGCAAGGTGGGGCAGGTCAAGGCCCTGCGCCGGTCCGCGCAGCAGGCCGCGCCCGGTTCCCGGGCCGGGCAGCGGGCGCAGACCACGGCGGCGCGCCGCGCGGTCGCGGACGCACGCCGCAACGCCAAGGTCCGCACCGCCAGCGGTGCCGGGCTCACCTCCCGCGCTGGCCGCCGCGGCGGTCTGGGTGGTCGGATGCTGAGCGGTGCCGCCCGTAAGGCCCGTGCCGCGCGGGATGCGGCGGTCAGCAAGAACCGTGCCCAGCACGACGCGAAGACCGCCGGCGCGGTCGCTGCGAAGCGGGCTGCGGTGCGTAAGGCGCCGGCGCGGCGGGCGGCGCGGCAGGCGTTGCGTCGGTCGGCTGCCCGGTTCCACGGCCGGCGCCTGTTCGCCGCCCTGCTTGCCCTCCCGGTCGGTCTGCTCGGTCTGGTCACCAGCCCGATCGGCCGCAAGCTCGGACTGCCCTGGCTCATCCACCCCGGACGCCGCCTCTACCGCCGTCTGGCCGGTGCTGCTGCCGAGCAGCGGGCCGGACGGGATGAAGCGATCCGCCAGGAGCAGGCCGAGCAGGAAGCCGCCGCCGACGCGGACGCCGCCAAGGATGGCGCGGAAGGCATCACCGACAGCGTCGAGCGTCCCGAGTCCACCGTTCCCACCAGCACGAACACCCCGACATCCGAGGGAGAGCACGTGTCCGGTTTCCGGTTCGAAGAGGCCGCTGCCGAGATGGAGCAGGCCGCCAACTCCTACGACCCCGAGAACGCCATGGAGATCCTGGCCATGGTCGAGGGACTGCCCGCCGCCCTCACCTCGGTGGCAAACGTGATGAAGATCCTCGCCGAGCGGTCCGACTCGGAGTTCCCGCTGGAGAAGGAAGTCGCGGACGGCTTCAACGACATCTTCGGCGCCGTCATGAGCGCCGTGGCGGTCGCGGAGGACATGGGGCCGCTGTTCCGCCAGGCCCACGAGCAGGACATCGCCCGGCACGAGGACCCCCGCAACGGCACCGAGGCCGAGAAGGGCTGGAACGTCTGAGATGAGCAGCACCGCCACCGCCACCAAGAAGCAGCAGGCGAGCAGTGGCCCGGTGCTGGACTGGGCGGCCGGTCACGGACCCGTGACCGGCGCCCTGTCCGCTACCACCGGAGCCTTCGCCGTCGCCACCACCGGCGCCGCCACCGCCATGCCCCCCGGCTGGGCCCTGGCCGTGGGTGCGGCCGGCGCCCTCGGCCACACTATCGTCGGCCTGCGCGTACGCAACGCCGGCCGCACCCTGGCCACCCGCGCCGCCTCCTGGCTGGTCGGCGCCGGCTGGACCACCTGGGCCATGACCCACGGCCCCCTCACCTGGGCCGCCCTCGGCTCGCTGGCCACCATGGGCGTCGGCATCGGCGCCGCCGCCCGATCGGCCGCCCTGTTCGAGGAGGCCCGCGAGGAGGAAGCCATCGCAGCCGAGATGCGCCAGGTCGCCGCCGAGCTGTCCGCGGACCGGCGGGCCATCGCCGCGGAATGGGTCGACCGCATCCAGCGGGTCTGCTCGATCACCGTGCGCGTGGTCGGTGTCGAGCAGTGGGAGACCGGCGCCGGCTACTCCATCGACGCGGAACTCCCGGCCGGCGGCGCCACCTGGAACAAGATTGCTGCCGAGTCCGCGCGCCTGTCCGCGGACGCGCGCCTGCCGCACGGCTGCACCGCCACCGCATCGCCCGGCATCCACCAGGGCCGCGTCATCATCGACGTGACCACGGTCAACGTGCTGGAGCAGGAGCGCACCTACCCGTCCGACTACGGGCCGCTGTCCGTCCACACCGGCATCCCCTGGGGCTACCGGACCAACGCGGAGCAGATCCTCGCCTACCTGCGCGAGCAGTGCGCGCTCATCGTCGGGCCGACCGGATCGGGCAAGACCAACATGGTCCACTCGATCCTCGCCGGGTTCGCCCGCGCCGACGACATCCTGACCTGGGTGATCGACCTCAACGCCGGATCCGCGGGCCTGCCCTGGGTGCTGCCCGCGCTCAACGGTGAGATCAAGGCGGAGGACGGCTCGCCGGTGCGGCCCGGTATCGACTGGCTGGCCGGGACGTACGACGAGGCCATGACCATGCTCGATGTAGCCGTGCGCGTCGCCAAGCAGCGCAAGATGGGCTACCAGGACATGCTCTCCCGCGCCAACACGGACCTGCTGCCCATCAGCGCGAAGATCCCGCAGATCATGCTGGTCATCGACGAGGGCGCCGAGATCCTGGCCAGCCCCGACCGGCACGTGCGCAAGCTCGGGGACAAGATCCTGGAAGTGATCCGGATCGCCCGCGCCATGGGCATCCGCACCGTCCTCACTGCCCTCGGAGCGACCGGGAGCGTGCTGAGCAACCTCATGATCCGCCGGGAAGCCAAGGTCCGCGTCGCCCTCACCGGCGGCGAGAAAGAGGGCATGGACCTATCCAAGATGTTCCCCGGCTCCCGCGGGCTCCGCGTCGAGCAGGCCCCGCACAAGGGCGCCGGATTCATGGGCACCCCCGAGTCCCCGGCCGCCCTGTTCAAGGCGTGGCGGATCCTCCCGAACCAGATCCGGGAGATCATCGCCGCCACCTCCGAGCGGCACCCCACCCTGGACCCGGTGTCCGCCAAGGCCGCCGGGCCCGCCTACGCCCGCCGCTGGGACAGCGAGCGCACCGCGTGGATGCGCGAGCAGGCCACCACCGACGTCGCCGGCACCTTCGGCACGGGCGACTCGGGCCTGAAGCTGTCCGCGTTCAACCAGCCGGAGCAGGCGCCCGTGTCGCCGGAAGACGAGATGCTGCGTCAGTTCCGGGAGCAGATCGACGCTCAGTTCGGCACCGCCCCGGAGCCGCAGGGCCCCGAGCGGAGTGACGGGCCGCCGGCCGCGGGCGGGCTGAACTTGTCGGCGCTGCGGGGCGAGCAGGACAGCCCCGCGCAGCAGGCGGCGCTGGCGCTGCTGCTCGCCGCCGGCCGTGAGGGCACCGGGGCGTCCGCGATCGCCCGCGCGCTCTCCGAGGAGCACGGTACGTCCCGTCAGACGGTCGTCGGCTGGCTACGGGACTGGGTCAAGGACGGAACCGCCGTCCGCGTGGGGGACGGCACCAAAGCCCGCTACGTCCACCGTCAGCACGCCCCCGAACAGCCCCCCGAGGGCTGATCACTTGTCGCTTGTCGCTCCATCAGAACACATGCCGCCCACCGGGTCTCAGGGGCACGGAAACGGCTTGTGACCTGCAAGGCGACAAGCGACAAGACAAGACAAGCGACAAGCCACACGACAAGCGCGCGACAAGGAAGACGACAAGCCACGCGACAAGCACCACCACCCATCCGAGCGGGCCCGCACCAGTCACCGGTGCGGGCCCGCGGCTCACCCGAGGAGCCCCGCCATGGACCACCGCACCCCGCCGGGGAACATCGCCCCGCACATACCCGCCGACGCCTACCGCCGCGCGCAGGCCACCGGACAGCCCGTCGTCATCGTCCTCAACGACACCCACCCGACGGGCATCCCCTGGCGCCGGGCCCTGATCCCGTTCGCGATCGCCGGGGCGGTCGTCGCCGGCGGCTGGGGACTGGTCGCCTGCCTGTGCCTCCTGCTCGACGCCGCCGCCCACACCGCCACCGTCATCGCCGGCGCCGCCGGCCCCGTCGGCATCGGCGGCATCACCCTCAAGCTCGCCCGCACCAAGTCCTAGCGAAAGGGACGCACCGTGTTCGAGATCCGCATCATCTGCGACACCCCGGACGTGCCCCACATCGCCCAAGCCGTCCTCGGCTCCGTCGACGCCGTATCCGTACGCCGCTACCCCACCCGCGACCAGGCCCGGACCCGCCTGTACATCACCGCCGACCACCGCAGCCCGCACCAGGACTGCCCCGGCTGCGACGGCAACGGCAAGGTCCTGTGGTTCCTGCCCGACGGCGGACAGCAGCAGCGCCTTTGCACGGGTCTGAGCGCGGAAGCCCTGCACGCCGCCGGACTCGCCCAAGGGTCGAGCCAGCGCGAGCCCTGGCACCGCACCACCGACCACTAGCTACGCCAAGGGCGGCCCCCTCGTCTCGCCAAAGTCGCGGGGCCGCCCTTGTCACCCAGCACCGTCAAAGGACTGGAGACCTCCAGCATGCCCGAACCTCCCGGCATCGTCACCGCCGCACCGGACTGCCGTCCGTTACTCGCTTCCGCGCTCACCGCGGCAGAGCGCGGCTGGCCCGTCATCCCCCTGCACCCACGCGCCAAGCGGCCCGCCGGGCACGCCGAACGGGACTGCCCGCGCGCCGGCCGGTGTGCGGACGGGCACCGCAAGCCCGAACAACGCGCCACCACCAACCCCGAGTTGATCCACGCGACATGGGCGGCCCATCCGTACAACGTGGGGATCGCGACTGGCCCGGCCGGGCTGCTGGTGGTCGACCTGGACGTGTGCAAGCCCGAAGAACCAGAAGGAGCGCCTGACGGCGCCACTTCGTTGCAAGCGCTCTGCGAGCGCGCCGCCCAGGTCCTCCCCACGACCTACCGGGTGCGGACCGCGCGCGGCGGGGAGCACCTGTACTTCGCCGCCCCGGCCGGGGTGCGGCTGAAGTGCAGCGCGAACCGTCTCGGGCCGCACATCGACACCCGCGCGTGGGGCGGCTACGTCGTCGCCCCCGGCAGCACCACCCCCGACGGCGCCTACGAGGCGACCGACGACGCCCCGGTCGCGCCGTTGCCGGGATGGCTGGCCGAACGGCTCACCGAGCCGGACCGGCCCGCCGTCGTTGATCTGGCCCCGGTGCGGGACGGGACTCGGGCTGCCCAGACGGCGCTGGAGCGGGAGTGCGCGGTCATCGCTGCCACGACCGACGGCGGGCGCAACAATGCCCTGCACCGCAGCGCCTGCAAGGTCGCACGGTTCGTCGCGTGGGGCGACCTTCCCCGGGACGTGGCAGAGCAGGCAATCCAGGGGGCGGGGGAGTCCACGGGCCTGCCGCCGGCCGAGTGCCGCACGACCATCCGCAGCGCCATGGACTGGGTCATCACCCACGCCACCCCACGGCGGGCAGCCTCATGACCGGCCCCAACTCCCCCCACCTGGATTGCCCCACCAGCCGGACCACCGGCCGGCCGGGCGCCGCTCCACAGCCTGTGGACGCGGCGGGGGTGGGCGAGCCGAAAGGTGTCGCCCGCAAGGGCGTCGTAACTGCCCTTTTCCCGAACCGATCCCAAATCCGGCCCGGTGCCGATCCGACCTCGGACGCGCCCGGTATCCGGATCTTCGCCCCGCCGGTCTACCGGCACCACTACGACGGCGCCCGTTGGTCCACCCGGCCCGGAGCGCTGCCCACCGCCGCCTACACCTGCCGCTGCGGGCAGACCGGCACCGCCGCCGGCCCGGAGAAGGTGGCCGCGCTATTGGCCGAGTACGACGCCCACCAGTCCGCTTGCCCCGGGGCGCCCACCGCGCCCGGCGAAGGGAGGGATGCCGCATGACCGCCCCGCACGCCATTGACGGCGCCGCGCTGCTCGATGAGGTGGAAGCCTTCCACCGCCGCTTCAACGTCTTCCCCACCGAAGCCGCCTACGTCGCCGTCGCCCTGTGGGACGCACACGCCCACCTCATCGACTGCTTCGAGACCACCCCGCGGATCGCGTTCCTGTCCCCGGAGCCGGGATCGGGTAAGTCCCGAGCACTGGAGATCGTGGAACTGCTCACGCCCCGCCCGGTCGCCACGGTGTCCGCATCCGCCAACGCCCTCTACCGGCTGGTCGACTCCGCCGAGGGCCTGCCCACAGTGCTGTTCGACGAGGTAGACACCATCTTCGGCCCCAAGGCCGGCGCCGACGAGGCACTGCGCGGCTTCCTGAACGCCGGATACCGGCGCATCGGCGGCGCCCTGCGCTGCGTCGGGGAAGGCTCCAACCAGAACGCGCAGGTCTTCAACTCCTACTGCGCGGTCGCCATGGCCGGACTCGGCTCACTGCCCGACACCGTCCTGACCCGCTCGGTCATCGTCCGCATGCGCAAGCGCGCCCCGAACGAGAAGGTCGAGCCCTACCGCCAGCGCATCCACGAGAAGCAGGGCCACGCCCTGCGCGACCGGCTCGCCAAATGGGCCGACACCGTCCGTGACCAGGTCGCCCAAGCCTGGCCGGCCATGCCCGACGGAGTCTCCGACCGGCCCGCCGACGTGTGGGAACCCCTGCTCGCCGTCGCGGACGCGATCGGAGGCGACTGGCCCGGCCGGGCTCGCGCCGCCTGCCTGGAACTGATCAGCGCCGCCCACGACAACGACGAAGCCTCCCTCGGAGTACGGCTGCTGACCGACCTGCGCGACAAGGTGTTCTGCGGCGCCGACCGGATGCCGACGGCCGCCATCATCGAATGCCTGCTGCGCATGGACGACGCCCCATGGGGCGACCTGGACGACAAGCCGATCAACTCCCGGACCCTCGCCCGGCTGCTCGGCCAGTACGTCACCCCGGCCAACAAGCCGATCAAACCGCGCGGCATCCGCACCCCCTCGGGCTTCCCCAAGGGCTACTACGCGGAAGACCTCACGGACGCCTGGACGCGGTACTGCCCTCCCTCCCCCGAGGAATCCGCCACGTCCGCCACACCGCAGGTCAACAGGGGTGCATCCGTGGCGGATACCGCCACAGCCATCCGCCACATGTCCGCGGAAGCCGCCACACAGCCCACCCTCGCTCACTGACCGGAGCAGACGCCCGATGCCGCCGCACCCTGCGGGGTGTGGCGGCACCTATCCGCCACAAAACCGCTATCCGCCACACGATCAAGGCTCTGACCTGCGGTGTGGCGGCGTGGCGGACGTGGCGGATCCCCCAGAAGAGACAGCGAGGCATCGCCCAATCCATCCGGCATCACAGTCAGACAAGGAGTGCCCCATCCATGGACACGTCCCAGCTCCCTGAAGCCGCGGACTCCAACCTCGTTCTTCTGACCGTTGAGGAGGCCGCTCGCCGCCTCTGCATCGGCCGCACCACCTGCTATCAGCTCATCCGGTCAGGAGAGCTGGAATCCATCCCGGTCGGCAGCCTGCGCCGCGTTCCTGCCGATGCCCCCGCCGCGTATGTGGCCCGCCGACGCGCTGAGCAGCGCGCCGCCTGATCCCCGTTCGGAGCGCCGCCCAGGTATTGGGTGGCGCTCCGTGCCTACCTGCCTTGCACCGACCGGAGGAACTGTCAGTGGCAGAGGAGAAAAAGCGCACTCGTCGAGCCAACGGTGAATCGGCCATCTACCTGGGCAAAGACGAACGCTGGCACGCCCGTGTACCCATGGGCTACAAGGACGATGGAACGTCCTACCGCCGACATCTGACACGCCCCACGCGCAAGGAACTGGTCGACGAGGTCCGACGCCTGGAAAAGCAGCGCGACGAGGGGTCCGCACGCCAGCCCGGTAAGCCGTGGACAGTCGCGAAGTGGCTTGAGCACTGGGTCGAGAACATCGCCAAGCCCGTCGTGAGCGAGAACACGTACGCCGGATACGAGGTGGCAGTCCGGGTGCACCTGGTGCCGGGCATCGGCCGACACCGCATCGACCGCCTGGAGCCGGAGCACCTGGAGAGCCTGTACCGCCGGATGCAGAGCTCTGGCAGCAAGCCGGGCACCGCTCATCAGGCTCACAGGACTGCCCGTACGGCACTGGGGGAGGCGGTGCGACGCGGCCACGCGGCGAAGAACGCTGCCGCTCTGGCGAAGCCTCCCCGGATGGAAGAAGACGAGAACGAGGTGGAGCCCTACTCGGTCGACGAGGTGCAGAGTCTCCTGCTCGAAGTGAACAAGCGCCGGAACAGTGCCCGCTGGATGCTGGCTCTGGCGCTCGGGTTGCGGCAGGGGGAGACGCTCGGCCTGCGGTGGTCTGACGTGGACTTGGCCAACGAGTACCTGAAGCTCCGCCGGAACCGGTTGCGGCCGAAGTACGAGCACGGGTGTGGCGAGGCGGCGCCGTGCGGCCGGAAGGCCGGCTACTGCCCGACCCGGGTGCAGGTGCGGCGCGAGACGAAGAACACGAAGTCACGCGCCGGGCGCCGCGCGGTGCCCCTCCCGGGGCCGCTGGTCGTGATGCTCCGCTCCCACCGGGAGGCGCAGGCCCGGGAGCGCGCGGCGGCCCGGAACCTGTGGACCGAGTCCGAGTACGTGTTCACCAAGCCGTTGGGCGGTCCCCTCAGCCCGAACACGGACTACCACGACTGGAAGCGGCTGCTGGAAGACGCCGGCGTCCGGGACGGGCGGCTGCACGACGCCCGGCACACCGCGGGGACCGTGCTGATGCTCCTCGGGGTCCCGGATCGGGTCATCGACCAGATCATGGGTTGGGAGCCCGGCGGCGCCGCCCGGATGCGGGCGCGGTACCTGCACGTGACCGATCCCATGCTCAAAGAGGCGGCCCGGAAGATCGAGCGCGCCATCTGGGGAGCGCCCGAAAACCTCGCTGTGGACAAAGATCAGGACAACGAGGCGTAGGGACAACGACGAAGGGCCCCCTGTTTCCAGGGGGCCCTTCGACATCGTGCCCGGTGAGGCACTGGCGGAGGATACGAGATTCGAACTCGTGAGGGGTTGCCCCCAACACGCTTTCCAAGCGTGCGCCCTAGGCCTCTAGGCGAATCCTCCGCCGAGAACATTACATGACGCCGGGGAGTGCTTGCGAACTCGTTCCGGGGGCCCCACATCGGGTAACGTGTGGCCCAGCCCCTCACGCGGCGCTATCTGACTGAACTCCCCCAGGGCCGGAAGGCAGCAAGGGTAGGTCGGCTCTGGCGGGTGCGTGGGGGGCGTCTCCTTTGCGGGCGGTCCGGTTGTCGGTGGGCGCCTATAACCTCGTATGCGTGTCGTCTCTCGCGCTCTACCGCCGTTACCGCCCGGAGTCCTTCGCCGAGGTCATCGGGCAGGGGCATGTCACCGACCCGCTGCAGCAGGCGCTGCGGAACAACCGGGTCAATCACGCGTACCTGTTCAGCGGTCCGCGCGGCTGCGGCAAGACGACCAGCGCCCGGATCCTGGCGCGCTGTCTGAACTGCGAGCAGGGCCCCACACCGACCCCGTGCGGCGAGTGCCAGTCCTGCCGCGACCTCGCGAGGAACGGGCCGGGTTCCATCGACGTCATCGAGATCGACGCCGCCTCGCACGGTGGTGTGGACGACGCACGCGACCTGCGCGAGAAGGCCTTCTTCGGGCCCGCCTCCAGCCGGTACAAGATCTACATCATCGACGAGGCCCACATGGTCTCCCCGCAGGGCTTCAACGCCCTGCTGAAGGTCGTCGAGGAGCCACCTGAGCACCTGAAGTTCATCTTCGCGACCACCGAGCCCGAGAAGGTCATCGGGACCATCCGGTCGCGGACCCACCACTATCCCTTCCGCCTCGTGCCGCCCGGCACCCTGCGCGACTACCTCGCCGAGGTGTGCGGCCGGGAGGGGATCGCGGTCGAGGAGGGGGTGCTCCCGCTCGTGGTGCGGGCCGGCGCGGGGTCCGTGCGTGACTCCATGTCCGTCATGGACCAGCTGCTCGCGGGCGCCGGTGCCGACGGCGTGACGTACGACATGACCACCGCCCTGCTCGGCTACACGGACGGCTCGCTGCTCGACTCCGTCGTCGAGTCCTTCGTCTCCGGGGACGGTTCCGCCGCCTTCGGGGTCGTGGACCACGTGATCGAGGGGGGCCACGACCCGCGGCGCTTCGTCACCGACCTGCTGGAGCGCCTCCGTGACCTGGTGATCCTCGCCGCCGTGCCCGACGCCGCGGAGAAGGGGCTCATCGACGCCCCCGCCGACGTGGTCGAGCGGATGCAGGAGCAGGCCCGGTCCTTCGGCGCCGCCGAGCTGAGCCGCGCCGCCGACATCGTCAACGAGGGGCTCACCGAGATGCGCGGCGCCCACTCGCCGCGTCTCCAGCTGGAGCTGATCTGCGCGCGCGTGCTGCTGCCCGCCGCGTACGGCGACGAGCGGTCGGTGCTGGCCCGGCTGGACCGGATCGAGCGCGGGGCGCAGTTCTCGGCCGGTGCGGGCGCTCCCGCCATGGGGTACGTGCCCGGGCCCGAGGCGCACGCCGGTGTGGGGAGTACGGCGCCCGCCGCGGCTCCGGTTCCGCCGGGCGGCGGGCCTGCCGCGGCCCGTGCGGCGGTGCGGGGGCCGGGCGCCGGTGCTCCGGCGGGCGCGCCGGGCGGTGGCCCGTCCACCGACGCGGCTGCGGCTGCCGCCGCCGGTGCCGCTCCTGATGCCGGTACCGGTCCTGCCTCCGACGCGGGTGGTCCTTCCGCCGGTGGCGGACGTCCCCAGGCCCCGTCTCCTTCCGTCGACGCCGCTCCCGCGCCCGCCCCGTCCGCACCCGCGACACCCCCGCCCGCCGCCGCTTCCGCCCCGGCGCCCGCACCCGGTGCCTGGCCGACCGCGGCTCCGGCGGGTGGCGGACGCCGCCCCGGCGGGTGGCCCACGGCCGCCCCGGCGGGCGGCGGACAGCCCCGGACACCGGCCCCCTCCGATGCCCCCTCCGGCCCCGGTGTCGGCCCGGCTTCGGCTCCTGCCCCGGCCCCGGCTCCCGCGGCGGCCGCACCCGCGCCCGGCTCGCCGCCGCCCGGCGCGTCGGGGGTCGACCCCCGCTCGCTCTGGCCCAACATCCTGGAAGCGGTCAAGAACCGCCGCCGGTTCACCTGGATCCTGCTCAGCCAGAACGCCCAGGTGACCGGCTTCGACGGCACCTCCCTGCAACTCGGCTTCGTCAACGCCGGAGCCCGCGACAACTTCGTGAGCAGCGGCAGCGAGGACGTGCTGCGGCAGGCACTGGCCGAGCAGTTCAACGTGCAGTGGAAGATCGACGCGGTCGTCGACCCCTCCGGCGGCTCCGCGCCCCCGCCCGCCGCCGGCCCGTCCGGTCCCTCCGGCGGCTTCGGCGGATCCGGCGGCGGCTTCGGTGGCGGTGGCGGAGGAGGCGGTGGCGGCCTCGGCGGAGGTGGCTTCGGCGGTGGCGCGCCCGCCCAGCGGCCGTCGTCGCCCGCGGCCACGCCCGCCGCGCCACCTCAGTCATCCGCACCGGCCCCGGCGCCCGCCCCGGCCCCCGCGGCCCGGCCCTCGGCGCCCGAGCCGCCCCCGGTCTCGCCCGAGGACGACATCCCCGAGGACGACGATCCGGACCTCGACGAGTCGGCCCTCTCCGGCAAGGAGCTGCTGGTCCGCGAACTGGGCGCCACGGTGGTCGAGGAGATCACGAACGAGTAGGCCCAGCGGCCCCCCGCCGGGCCTGGAGGAAGGCACAAGCCTCCGTGGCCCGTCCGTTCGGAAGCCCGCACAAACCGCACCGGCCGGTTCCCATTAGGCTTCACCCCGTGAAGGTCCTTGTCATCGGCGGCGGCGCCCGCGAACACGCCCTGTGCCGTTCCCTGTCCCTCGACCCCGACGTCACCGCGCTGCACTGCGCACCCGGCAACGCCGGTATCGCCGAGGTCGCCGAACTGCACCAGGTCGACGCCCTCGACGGCGCGGCCGTCACCGCGTTGGCCACCCGGCTCGGCGCCGAGCTGGTCGTCGTCGGCCCTGAGGCGCCGCTGGTCGCCGGGGTCGCCGATGCCGTCCGTGAGGCGGGCATCCCGGTCTTCGGCCCGTCGGCGCAGGCCGCTCGGCTGGAGGGCTCCAAGGCCTTCGCCAAGGACGTGATGGCCGGCGCGGGCGTGCCCACGGCCCGCTCCTACGTCTGCACCAACCCCGCCGAGGTGGACGCGGCCCTCACCGCCTTCGGCGCGCCCTACGTCGTCAAGGACGACGGGCTGGCCGCGGGCAAGGGCGTCGTCGTCACCGACGACGTCGAGGCGGCCCGCGCGCACGCGAACGCCTGCGACCGCGTCGTCATCGAGGAGTTCCTGGACGGCCCCGAGGTCTCCCTCTTCGCCGTGACCGACGGCGAGAACGTGCGCCCGCTCCAGCCCGCCCAGGACTTCAAGCGCGCCCTCGACGGCGACGAGGGTCCGAACACCGGCGGCATGGGCGCCTACTCGCCGCTGCCCTGGGCCGACCCGAAGCTGGTCGACGAGGTCGTGCAGAGCGTGCTCCAGCCGACCGTCGACGAGATGCGCCGACGCGGCACCCCGTTCTCCGGGCTTCTGTACGCCGGGCTCGCGATCACCTCGCGCGGTGTGCGCGTGATCGAGTTCAACGCCCGTTTCGGCGACCCCGAGACCCAGGTCGTGCTGGCCCGCCTGAAGACCCCGCTCGCCGGTCTGCTGATGGCCGCCGCCACCGGCAACCTCGCCGATCTCGAACCCCTGCGCTGGAGCGACGAGGCGGCCGTCACCGTGGTCGTCGCCTCGCACAACTACCCCGGCACCCCGCGCACCGGCGACCCGATCACCGGCCTCGACGCGGTGGCCGCCGAGGACGCCCCGCACGCCTACGTGCTGCACGCCGGCACCCGCGCCGAGGGCGACGCCGTCGTCAGCGCCGGCGGCCGCGTCCTGTCCGTCACGGCCACCGGCGCCGACCTCACCGAGGCCCGTGACCGCGCCTACCGGGCCGTCGCCCGCATCGGCCTCGACGGCTCGCAGCACCGCACCGACATCGCGGCCAAGGCGGCCGGCGCGTAACCCCTGCGTTGCCCCCGTTCAGCGAACCGAACCGAACCGGACAGGCCCCGGCTCCGTCTCAGGAGCCGGGGCCTGACCTTCGCTGTCCGTCCTCACCTTTCCCCAAAGCCATTCCATCGAGTGACCGATGGGCCATACGGCTGACGAGGGCGAGGGCCCCAACTATGGTGCCGCGCAAGCGTTCCGGCACTTGGCCCACCGGCATTGCGATGTCAGTGCCGGGTGCCACAGTGGGTGGAGTGAGCACGACCCGAAGCGCAGCAGAGCAGCAGGACGGTCCAGGACAGACAGGGCAGGGATGAGGGGGTGAGGTCCGGCCGTGACCGGTACCGGTGGAGTGGAGATGGGCGCACAGGCGGCGCGTTCCCGGGCACTGGCGGTGCTGCGGGTCCGCAGCCGCGCGCTGGCCGTGGCCCTGCTGCCCGCTGCCGCCGCCGTGATCCTCCTCGTCGGCGGCTCCACCGGGCGCCTGGCGGGCGCCGGCTGGGACGTCCTGCGCTGGGTGGTGTCCGTCCTCGCGCTGATCGTCCTGCTGGCCGCCGCCGGAGTCGCCCTGGTCGTGGCCCGCTCCCGGCCCGCCGTGACCCCCACGGTCACGGTCGCCGAGGAGTCGGCGCCCGACCTCTACCGGATGGTGCGTGACCTGGCCGACCGGCTCGACGTCCCCGCCCCCTCCGCGATAGCGCTCACCCCGGACTGCGACAGCTGGCTGGAGGACCGCACCCACCCGGCCCACGGCCCGCCGCCCCCGGTGAAGCACGAGGACGACCCGACCGGCCTGGGCGGTCCCGCCCACCGCCGGAGCGCCGCCGCGCCCGTCCTGGTCATCGGCTCACCGTTCCTGTGGTGGATGCGGGTGGGCGAGCTGCGCGCCGTCCTCGCCCCGGTCGTCGCCGGTACGGGGCCCTCGGCGCACCCCGACATAGCCGCGGCCCGGCGTTTCATACGGGGCCTGGACGCCGCCGTGGCGGTGGCCTCGGCGGGCCGACGCGACCCCCTGTCCCGCGTGGCGTGCGCGGGCCTCGGCTGGGCGTCCCGGCTTCTGCTGCGCAGCTGCCGGGGACACGCGGCCGAGATGGAGCGTGGGGTCGCGGCCGCGGCCGCCGAGCGTGCACAGGCTGTGGACTACGGTCTGCGGATCGTCGCGCAGGAGCAGGTCGGGCTCGCCTACGCGGGCTGGGACCGGCTCCTGACCCGGGTGGCGCTGCCCGCCTGGCGGATGGGCCGCTGGCCCTCGCGTCTTGACGTCGGGGTCGTCGCCGCCCTCACGGAGCTGTCGCGCCGGGACCGCCTGGCCGAGGGCTTCGCCTCCCGCCTGGGGGAGCGTCCCGCCTGTGACCTGCTGGAGGAGCCCGGGGTGATGGACGAGGCGGTCTCGCTCCTCGCCGCGCGCCTCTTCCACGGCGGGCCCGCCGAGACCGGTCAGGACTGGTCGCCGGTGGGGTGGGCGGAGTATCCCGAGGAGGTCGTCGACCGGACCTGGCGCACGGACGCGGCCCGTCTGCACCGCGTGCTGGACACCCTGGGGGTCCGCCGCGCCGCCGAGGGTGCCGCGCCGGGCACGGACGGCCCGACCCTGGCCCGGGTCCTGGACCACCTCACGACCCCGCCCGCCTCGATCACCGCGGCCCCTGGCGCCGGGGCCGAGGCAGGGACCGGGAGCGGCCCGGACGCTCACTCCGACGCCCCGCATCCGCCGTACGGCGACCACGGCGACCACGGCACCCCCGCCCCCGCTGCCGACGACGACGATCTCGAAGGCACCACCGCCCGTGGCGCCGCCCTGGCCGCCGGGCTCAGCGCCCAGCTGGCCCGCGAGGAGGCCGAGGCGCGGCCCGCCGGAGTCCGGGCACCCTCCTCCGCGCCGGGACCGGCAGTCGGCCCCGACGCCGCCCTCTGGGACGACCGCGCGCTGCCGTTGCTGCCGCTCCAGCCGCCGCGCACCGGCCGGGAGATCCTCACCGCGCACATCACGGCGATGGTGTGCTGCGCCGCGATGGACACCGCCGGCGCGGCCCCCGCCCTCGACTGGCTCGACGGGCCGTCGCTCCTGTTCGCCGGCGCCCGCGCCGCGGACCTGGCGCCCGGCGTGCTCAGCCTGGTGGAGTCCGGCGACCCGGGTCCGCTGCGCGCCTGGATGACCGAGCTGGGCATACGGCCGGAGAAGCCGGTGCGCCTGGTCTGACGCGTGGCGCGTCCTCAGACGATCCGGTTCGCCCGGCCCGCCCCTCCGCCCCGCCTGCCCGGCCCCTGCGAGCCCCGGACTCCGGGCTCCGGCGAATCGGACCCTCTCATTCCACTTTCGGCCACTTCGCAACGAACAGTGACAGCCCGCGTGCGAAATGTGATGTGCTGGGACCGATCGCGCACATGGCAAAGGCGTTCGTCATACGCACGACCACGGGGGCACGAGGGAGGGGACTGTCCCATGGGGCCCGAGCAGATCCGCCGCTGGGAGTCGGGAGCACTCGCACACGCCGTGACGGACCCCTTCGGCCAGGGGCCGGTCCCCTGGCTGCGCGGCGGCGAGACGTACTTCGGCGACACCGGCCAGATGATCGCCTGGTACGCGGACCAGGACCGCACCGGCACCGGCACCCGCACCGACCCCGGTGGCGGTCCCCGCGCCGCGGACGACGTCCGCCGCCAGATCAAGGGCTTCACCGCGACGGGGGCCGCCGCCCCCGGCGAGGCCATCGACTTCCACGTCACCGTCGACCCGCCGCAGGAGTTCAGCGTCGACGTCTACCGGATCGGGCACTACGGCGGTGACGGCGCGGCCAAGATCACCACCAGTCCCCGCCTGTCCGGCATCGTCCAGCCCCCGCCCCTCGCCGCCGACCGCACGGTCTCCTGTCACCACTGGTGGCTGTCCTGGCGGCTGCAGATCCCGTCGTACTGGAACGCGGGCGCGTACGTCGCCGTCCTCACCACCGCCGACGGCTACCGCTCCCACGTGCCCTTCACGGTCCGCGACGACCACCCCGCCGACCTGCTCCTCCTCCTGCCGGACATCACCTGGCAGGCGTACAACCTCTATCCGGAGGACGGCCGCACCGGTGCCAGCCTCTACCACGCCTGGGACGAGGAGGGCCGGCTGCTCGGCGAGGCGGACGCCGCGACGACCGTCTCCTTCGACCGCCCCTACGCGGGTGCCGGGCTGCCCCTCCACGTCGGTCACGCCTACGACTTCATCCGCTTCGCCGAGCGCTACGGCTACGACCTCGCCTACGCCGACGCCCGCGACCTGCACTCGGGCCGCGTCGACCCGGCCCGCTACCGGGGCCTGGTCTTCCCCGGCCACGACGAGTACTGGTCCGCCCCCATGCGCCGCACCGCGGAACTCGCCCGGGACCGGGGGACGTCCCTGGTCTTCCTCTCCGCCAACACCATGTACTGGCAGGTCGAGCTGGCCCCCTCCGCGTCGGGCACCCCAGACCGCCTGCTGACCTGCCGCAAGCGCAAGGGACCCGGCCGCCCCGCGCTGTGGCGGGAGATCGACCGCCCCGAGCAGCAGCTGCTCGGCATCCAGTACGCCGGCCGCGTCCCCGAACCGCACCCGATGATCGTCCGCAACGCCGGTCACTGGCTCTGGGAGGCCACCGGAGCGCACGAGGGCGACGCGATCGAGGACCTGGTGGCGGGCGAGGCCGACCGCTACTTCCCGCGCACCGCGCTCCCCGAGCACGACGAGCGGGTCCTGCTCGCCCACTCCCCGTACACCGACGTGGACGGCGTCCGGCGGCACCAGGAGACGTCGCTGTACCGGGCCCCGTCGGGCGCCTGGGTCTTCGCGTCCGGCACGTTCGCCTGGTCCCCGGCCCTGGACCGCCCCGGCCACGTCGACCCGCGTGTCCAGCGCGCCACCGCCAACCTGCTGGACCGCATCTGCAAACGGGACTGAGAACGGCGCCCGAGACCGCCCCGCCGTCCACCGCGCCTCCGACATACGGGAGAATCGGACCATTGGACAGAACCACGGGGAGGAACCGTGTCCGGATTCGTTGAAAAGCCCGAACCGATCCAGGTTCCGGGTCTGGTGCACCTGCACACCGGCAAGGTGCGCGAGCTGTACCGGAACGAGGCGGGCGACCTCGTGATGGTCGCCAGCGACCGCATCTCCGCCTACGACTGGGTGCTGCCGACCGAGATCCCCGACAAGGGCCGGGTCCTCACCCAGCTCTCCCTGTGGTGGTTCGAGCAGCTCGCCGGCCTGGCCCCGAACCACGTGCTGAGCACCGAGCTGCCCCCCGGCGCCCCCGCCGACTGGGAGGGCCGCGCCCTGGTCTGCAAGTCGCTGCGGATGGTCCCGGTGGAGTGCGTGGCCCGCGGCTACCTCACCGGCTCCGGCCTGGCCGAGTACGACGAGACCCGCACCGTCTGCGGCCTCGCCCTCCCCGAGGGCCTCGTCGACGGCTCCGAGCTGCCCGCCCCGATCTTCACCCCGGCCACCAAGGCCGAGGTCGGCGAGCACGACGAGAACGTCTCCTACGAGGAGGTCGCCCGCCAGGTCGGCGCGGACACCGCGGCGGCCCTGCGCCAGGCCACCCTCGCCGTGTACTCCCGCGCCCGGGACATCGCCCGTGAGCGCGGCATCGTCCTCGCGGACACCAAGTTCGAGTTCGGCTTCGACGGGGACGACCTGGTCCTCGCCGACGAGGTCCTCACCCCGGACTCCTCCCGCTTCTGGCCGGCCGACCAGTGGCAGCCGGGCCGCGCGCAGCCGTCGTACGACAAGCAGTTCGTGCGGGACTGGCTGACCTCGGCGGAGTCCGGCTGGGACCGCAGGAGCGAGCAGCCCCCGCCGCCGCTCCCGCAGCGGGTCGTGGACGCCACCCGCGCCAAGTACGTGGAGGCCTACGAGCTGCTGACCGGCCAGAGCTGGTCGTAGTCCGCCGCGCCCGCCGCAGCCGCTGTGGGCGCGGACACGAAGAAGCCCCCGGCCGGAGCCGGGGGCTTCTCACACGGAGCGAACGACGAGGTTCGAACTCGCGACCTCAACCTTGGCAAGGTTGCGCTCTACCAACTGAGCTACGTTCGCACTGCGCGGGCTTCGTCGTGGACTTCGCCGTGGCGCGACAGCCACTATACCCAACCCCGCTCCCGTGCGAGACGCACCGCCGCGTGCCGGTTCTCCGCACCGAGCTTGCTCGCGGCCGACGACAGGTAGTTCCGTACGGTGCCCTCGGCGAGCGCGGCGCGCTCGGCGATCTCCGCGACGGGTGCCCCGTCGGCGGCGTGCTCCAGCACCTCGGCCTCGCGCGCGGTCAGCGGCGAGTCCCCGGCGGAGATCGCGTCGGCGGCCAACTCGGGGTCGACGTACCGGTTTCCGGCGTGCACCGTGCGGATCAGTTCGGCGAGCCGCTGGGCGCTGACCGTCTTGGGGACGAACCCGCGCACCCCCGCCGCGAGGGCCCGCTTCAGATGCCCCGGGCGCCCGTGACTGGTCACGATCAGCACCTTGCAGGCGGGCAGCTCGGTCCGCAGCGATGTGGCGACCTTCACACCGTCGGCGCCGGGCATCTGGAGATCCAGCACGGCGACGTCCGGGGCGTGCGCCCGCGCCATCGCCAGGGCCTCGGGTCCGGTGGCCGCCTCGGCGACGACGACCAGGTCGTCCTCCAGGGACAGCAGGGCCGCGAGCGCCCCGCGGATGAGGTGCTCGTCGTCGGCGAGCAGGACGCGGACGGTCGTCGTCACGAGGCGGCCTCCAGCGCGGCCCCGGTCGCGGCGGCCGGCAGCGGCACCTCGGCCCTCAGCCGGAACACGCCCTTGCCGGCCGGTCCCGCCTCCAGGGTCCCGTCCACCGCGGAGAGCCTTTCCCGCAGTCCGGCGAGCCCGGAGCCGCCCGGGCCCGCCGGGGCGCCGTCCCCCGCCGTCACCGCCACGCCGTCGTTCTCCACCGTCAGCACTACCCGCCCCTTCGACATCCGCACCGTCACGGCGACCTTCTTCGCGTCCCCGTGCCGCAGCACGTTCGTGGTCGCCTCCCGCACCACCCAGCCGAGCGCCGCCTGCACCTCGGCGGGCAGGTCGGCCGTCTCGCCGGTGACCTCCGAGACGATGCCCGCCGCCGAGAGCACCCCCCGGGCACCGGCCAGTTCCACCTCCAGGGCGGCCTCCCGGTAACCGCGCACGACGTCCCGGACCTCGCGCTGCGACTCCTGCGCGATGCGCTGCACCTCGATCATCTGCTCCACCGCCTCGGGCCTGCCGCGCCGGGACAGCTGGACGGCCAGCTCGCTCTTGAGCGCGATCACCGCCAGGTTCCGCCCCATCACGTCGTGCAGGTCCCGGCCGAACCGCAGCCGCTCCTCGGCGACGGCGAGCCTGGCCCGGGTCTCCTTTGCGTCGTCGAGCGCGTAGACCGCGTTGAGCAGCCAGACGGAGAAGATCGAGGTGACGGCGAGGAGCCCACCGGTCACCATCACCAGGCCGGCCAGCACGACCGACGCGACGGCGGGCATCTCCAGCGGAAACGTGATGAGTCCCGCGCCGAGCGCGAAGGCCCCGACGACGGCGACCATGCGCCGCCGGCCCCGCACCCCGAGCGTGGTGACACCGGCGCCGAAGCACATGACTCCGCCGTAGACCGAGCCCGCCGCGGTCTCCACCTCGCCGTCCGGCCCGCGCTCCGCGATCCCGACCGCGGTGATCGCGATCACGGCGGTGACGACGACGAGTACCCACATCAGCCGCACGGGCTGCGGGCTCCGGCCCAGCGTCCAGTCCAGCGTCCGGGACGAGACCAGCATGCAGACGGCCGCATGCACGGTGACCAGCAGGCACAGCACCGTGGCGAGCCCGACGCCGGTCCGGCCGTAGGCGGTCACCCCGAGGGCCACGACCTCGATCGCACCGAAGAAGTGGAACGACCACCGCGTGTACGTCTCCACCTTCTGCGGTGTGCTCTTGATCCGCCACCATCCGCCCGGCCTGCGCATCCGTCCGCCGCTCCCACTCGCCCGTACCTCAGTGCCGTGGCTCCCAGCGGAACCACCGTCGTACAGCAAACACCGCGAGCACGGTCCAGGCCACCGCCGTCAGGACGGCGCCCAGCGCCTCGTAGGCCGACAGGTCACCGGTCCAGCCGCCGCGCACCAGGGTGATCACGGGGGTCAGCGGCAGCAGCTCGCACACCGAGGCCAGCCGGTCGGGCATCATCTCCAGCGGGAAGAACAGGCCGGAGCCGAGCATGGAGACGAACATGAACGGCAGCGGCGTGACCTGCGCGCTCTCCCCGGTCCTGGTGAAGCTCGCGGTGACCGCCGCGAGCGCGGCACACATCACCAGGCCCAGTAGCAGACCGACGACGGCCAGGTGGACCGCCGACGGCGCGGACAGATCGAGCAGCACCGCGCAGCCCACCGCGAGCAGCAGGGACTGCACCAGCCCGCTGAGGACGGCCGGCAGCGCCGAGCCGCTGAGGATCTCCACGTCCCGCAGCTCACCGGTGCGCAGCCGTTTGAGGACGAGTTCCTCGCGCCGCACGACGAAGACGCCGACGAGGGCCGAGTAGACGGCGAACAGCAGGGAGAAGCCGATCGCGGCGGGCAGCACGAGGGTGCCGGTGGTCAGTCCGGCCCCGGCGAGGTCCATCTCCTTGGCCCCCGCCCGCACGCTGAACGGCAGCACGAGCGGCACGAACAGCGCGGCGAAGACGGTGCCCTTGTTCCGCCCCAGCAGGGTCAGTTCGGCGCGGGCGAGGGCGGTCATGCGGCCCGTCGGCGTGGTGGTCGCGGTCCCGGCGGGGCGCTCGGCGCGGGCCGGGGTGCCGGTGGCGTCGGTGGCGCTCATGCCGCGTACTCCTTCTCCGTCGTCGTGGTGGGGGACGTCCTCGCGGACACCTCCTTGGCGATGCTGAGGAAGGCCTCCTCCAGGGATGCCGAGCGCACGTCCAGGCGGCGCAGTTCCACCCCGGCCTGCCCGGCCCACACCAGCAGGCCGGTGGCGGCGCGCTGGAGTTCCCGGGTGCGCAGCTTCACCATGCGGCCGTCGACCTCGTGGTCGCCCACGCCCATTTCGGCCAGCGGCGGCAGGTCGCCCACGAAGTAGCCTTCGGGCAGTTCGAAGGAGATGTGGGACGGCTGTGCGGCGGTCACCTCGGCCGGGGTGCCGGTCGCGGCGATCCGGCCCTCGTGCATGATCGCGAGCCGGTCGGCGAGGTTCTCGGCCTCCTCCAGGTAGTGTGTGGTCAGCAGCACCGTCGTACCGGCGTCGCGCAGCCCGCTCACCAACTCCCAGGTGTCCCGGCGGCCTTCGGCGTCCAGACCGGTGCTGGGCTCGTCGAGGAAGAGCACCTCCGGGTCGCCGAGCAGCGCGAGCGCCAGGTCCAGACGGCGCCGCTGGCCGCCGGACAGCTGCTTCACGCGGGTGTCGGTCTTGGACTCCAGACCGACCAGCGCCAGCACCTCGGCCGGCGGCCGGGCGCCGCTCACGCACCCCGCCCACAACCGTGCCGTCTCGGCGACCGTCAGCTCGGAGGGGAAGCCGCCCTCCTGGAGCATGACCCCGGTGCGGGGGCGTACGGCGGCCCGCTCGGTGTACGGGTCGTGCCCGAGGACGCGTACCCGCCCGCCGGCCGGAGCGGCGAGCCCCTCCAGGAGCTCGACCGTCGACGTCTTGCCGGCGCCGTTGGTGCCGAGCAGGGCGAAGACCTCGCCGCGGCGCACGGAGAAGTCGATTCCGCGCACGGCCTCGAACCCGCCCCCGTACACACGCCGCAGGTCGGTGACCTCAATCACGTGTTCGTGCTCGTTCGTTCGCATGTTTCAAGCATTCCGGCGCGCGGGGCGGGACGACAGTGCGGCCCGTCATCACCGGGCATGACAAATGTCAGGGACGGAGCGGTGGCGGTGGGCACGGTCACCGGACGCACGAAAAGACCCCGGTCCTGGAGGACCGGGGTCTGATTCCCGAGCGGACGACGAGGCTCGAACTCGCGACCTCAACCTTGGCAAGGTTGCGCTCTACCAACTGAGCTACGTCCGCATTGCCCCCGACCGGCCTTCACCGATCGGTGCGAGCACCAGCCTACCTGATCCCAACGGGTCATCGGTACGGCGGTGCAGAGCGGGTGACAGGAATTGCACACTGCGCCTTCCCCCTGGAAGGGGGATGTTCTACTACTGAACTACACCCGCGTGTTCCGTGAGCTGGGCCTTTCGGCCTCGCCCCTCGGCGTGCTCCAGACTTTAGCTGATCACCCGGGGTGCCGCGCAAGTCGGTTGCCGCGAGGGGCGACTGAGCGGCCGTCGGCCGCCCGTGCCGGAGCACGGCTCACTGCGCCTCGGCGAACGCCTCGTACACCCTCTTCGGGATCCGGCCCCGCGCGGGCACGTCCAGCTTGTTCGCCTGGGCCCAGGCCCGCACCGCGGCCGGGTCGGGGGCGACCTCCGTCTGCCGGTAGGCCTTGCCGGACCGGGAGCGCTTGCGGCCGGCCGAGACGTACGGCTCGAGCGCCTTGCGCAGTTTCCGGGCATTGGCTTCGTTCAGGTCGATCTCGTACATCCGGCCGTCGACTCCGAAGGCGATCGTCTCCGCCGCTTCCGAGCCGTCGATGTCGTCAAAGAGAGTGACCACGACACGCTGCGCCACGAATATCGGTCCCTTCGTGCGGCATCTCCGCGATGACGTGCCAGAACGTGCCAAGACGTCGCGATGATGCCGACTGTTCGCCTGTAATTGGGCAAAGTATCGGCTAATGACATTTCATTTGTACCGTGCCCGGCATTGCAATGGGAAGACCGACTAAATCTGTCCGCGTGTCCGCTGGGCAATAGGTGTCCACGCTCGATCCCGGATCTTTCCCGAAGCTTTTCGTGAGCACCCCCTCCCGATGCCGAATCGTGACTGGGCTCACGTAGTTTCCTCCAAGGCTACGCGCGTAGAAATTTTGTACGGGTAGTCTGAAGGAACCTGCTCAGCACCACACACCGGGAGTGCCAGTGGCACGCGTCGTAGTCGACGTCATGCTCAAGCCGGAGATCCTCGACCCCCAGGGCCAGGCGGTGCAGCGCGCACTGCCGCGGCTGGGTTTCGAAGGGATCTCGGACGTCCGTCAGGGAAAGCGATTCGAACTGGAAGTGGACGGGCCGGTCGACGACGCCGCCCTCGCCCGCATCCATGATCTTGCGGAATCCTTCCTCGCCAACACCGTGATCGAGGACTTCACCGTCAAGGTCGAGTCCGAAGACGTGGTCGCGGGGGCGGCGAAGTGACCGCTCGTATTGGCGTCGTCACTTTCCCCGGCAGCCTCGACGACCGGGACACGCAGCGCGCGATCCGCGTCGCCGGTGCCGAACCCGTCGCCCTCTGGCACAAGGACAAGGACCTCAAGCAGGTCGACGCCGTGGTGCTGTGCGGCGGTTTCTCGTACGGCGATTATCTGCGCGCCGGCGCCATCGCGCGCTTCTCGCCGGTGATGGACACCGTCATCGACCAGGCGAAGGCCGGTCTGCCGGTGCTGGGCATCTGCAACGGCTTCCAGATCCTCACCGAGGCCCACCTGCTGCCGGGCGGCATGCTGGGCAACGACCACCTGCACTTCATCTGCCGCGACCAGAAGCTGCGGGTGGAGAACGCGGACACCTCCTGGACCAGCGACTACACCGCCGGCCAGGAGATCCACATCCCGCTGAAGAACATGGACGGCCGCTACGTCGCCGACCGGCGCACGCTGGACGAGCTGGAGGCGGAGGGGCGGGTGGCCTTCCGCTACCTGGACATGAACCCCAACGGCTCGCTCAACGACATCGCCGGCATCACCAACGCCGCCGGGAACGTCGTCGGCCTCATGCCGCACCCCGAGCACGCCGTCGAGTCGCTGATCGGTACGGGCCGTACCGACGGCCTGCCGTTCTTCACCTCGATCCTCAAGAAGCTGGTCAACGCATGAGCCGGACGCCTCTGGACACGGTCGAGCACGCGACCGCGACCCCCGACGTCGAGCTGCCCTGGGCCGAGCTGGGCCTGAAGAAGGACGAGTACGAGAGGGTCGTGGAGATCCTCGGCCGCCGCCCCACCGGCGCGGAACTCGCCATGTACTCCGTCATGTGGTCCGAGCACTGCTCGTACAAGAGCAGCAAGGTCCACCTGCGCCAGTTCGGCGAGAAGGCCCCCGAGTCCGAGGCCATGCTCGTCGGCATCGGCGAGAACGCCGGTGTCGTCGACGTCGGCCAGGGCTACGCCGTCACCTTCAAGGTCGAGTCGCACAACCACCCCTCCTACGTCGAGCCCTACCAGGGCGCGGCCACGGGCGTCGGCGGCATCGTGCGCGACATCATCGCGATGGGCGCGCGTCCCGTCGCCGTCGTGGACCCGCTCCGCTTCGGCGCCGCGGACCACCCCGACACCAAGCGCGTCCTGCCCGGCGTCGTCGCCGGCATCGGCGGCTACGGCAACTGCCTGGGCCTGCCCAACATCGGCGGCGAGGTCGTCTTCGACGCCTGCTACCAGGGCAACCCGCTGGTCAACGCCGGGGCCATCGGCGTGATGCGGCACGAGGACATCCACCTCGCGAAGGCGTCCGGCGCGGGCAACAAGGTCATCCTGTACGGCGCCCGGACCGGCGGCGACGGCATCGGCGGCGCGTCGATCCTCGCCTCCGAGACCTTCGACGACGCCAAGCCGTCCAAGCGCCCCGCCGTCCAGGTCGGCGACCCCTTCCAGGAGAAGCTCCTCATCGAATGCACCCTGGAGGCCTTCGCCGAGAAGCTGGTCGTCGGCATCCAGGACCTGGGAGCGGCGGGCCTGTCCTGCGCGACCAGCGAGCTGGCGTCGAACGGCTCCGGCGGCATGCGCGTCACGCTGGACGACGTCCCCCTGCGCGACTCGACCCTCTCGCCCGAGGAAATCCTCATGAGCGAGTCGCAGGAACGCATGTGCGCGGTGGTCGAGCCGGAGAAGGTCGACCGGTTCCTGGAGATCTGCGACAAGTGGGACGTCATCGCCACCGTCATCGGTGAGGTCACCGACGGCGACCGGCTGGAGATCTACTGGCACGGAGGCAAGATCGTCGACGTCGACCCGCGCACCGTCGCGCACGACGGCCCGGTCTACGAGCGCCCCTATGCCCGCCCGGACTGGCAGGACGCCCTCCAGGCCGACGACGCGAACAAGCTGCCCCGGCCCAGCACGGGCGACGAGCTGAAGGACCAGGTCCTCAAGCTGGTCGGCTCGCCCAACCAGGCCTCCAAGCAGTGGATCACCCAGCAGTACGACCACTTCGTGCAGGGCAACACCGTCCTCGCCCAGCCCGAGGACTCGGGCATGATCCGCGTGGACGAGGAGTCCGGCCTCGGCGTCGCCATCGCGACCGACGGCAACGGCCGCTACGCCAAGCTCGACCCGTACACGGGCGCGCAGCTGGCCCTGGCGGAGGCCTACCGCAACGTGGCGACCACCGGTGCGAAGCCCCTCGCGGTCTCCGACTGCCTGAACTTCGGGTCCCCGGAGGACCCGGCGGTCATGTGGCAGTTCGCGGAGGCCGTGCGCGGCCTGGCCGACGGCTGTCAGCAGCTCGGCACCCCGGTGACCGGCGGCAACGTCTCGCTCTACAACCAGACGGGCGAGGCGGCCATCCACCCCACCCCGGTGGTGGCCGTGCTGGGCGTCATCGACGACGTGGCCCGCCGCACGCCGGTCGCCTTCCAGGAGGAGGGCCAGCTGCTGTACCTGCTGGGCGACACCCGCGAGGAGTTCGGCGGCTCGGCATGGTCCCAGGTGATCCACGACCACCTCGGCGGCCTGCCCCCGAAGGTCGACCTGGAGCGCGAGCGCCTGCTCGGCGAGATCCTGATCTCCGCCTCCCGCGACGGCATGATCGACTCCGCGCACGACCTGTCCGACGGAGGTCTGGTCCAGGCGGTCGTCGAGTCGGCGCTGCTGGGCGGCAAGGGCGCGCGTCTGGTCGTACCGGACGGGCTCGACGCCTTCACCTTCCTGTTCTCGGAGTCGGCGGGCCGTGCGGTCGTCGCCGTCCCGCGCTCGGAGGAGGTCCGCTTCAACGACATGTGCGGCGCCCGCGGCCTGCCCGTCACCCGCATCGGCGTGGTCGACGGCGACGCGGTCGAGGTCCAGGGCGAGTTCACCCTCTCCCTGACCGAGCTGCGCGAGACCCACGAGGGCACGATCCCGGGGCTGCTGGCGTAGTAGTCGCAGTTCCCTGAGCGTCTGAGGTCCCGTCCGGCTGGTTCCGGACGGGACCTCGTCGTCTCAGCGCACGTAGTTCTTGAGGATCTCCGTGTCGAGTTCGATGCCGATCGGGTCCGGGAGGACCGCTGCCTCGCCGAAATCCGTGAGGCGGATGTCGCGATAGCCACCGACTCGCCGGTTCGGGCGGCTGTGGACCGTGACCGTGCAGGTGTCCCGGTCGATCAGCAGGTACACCGGAATCCCCGCCTGCCCGTACGCGGCAGGCTTCTCGTGCCGGTCACGCCGGTCCGTGTCCGAGTCGTACGACGTGACCTCGACGACCATGAGGGCTCCGTCCGGTTCGGCCCATTCGCCGTGTCCCGCGAAGTGGGCCTCGGGAGCGAGCACGGCGTCCGGCCGCGCCCTGCTTTGCCGGTACGCGTCGACCCGTAGCCCCTGTGTCTGGTACAGGTCAAGGTCCGGCCGCGACTGCATACAACGTTTGGCCAGCCAGGTCACGATGCTGTTGTGGTCCCCGTCCGTCACCGGCTTGACCTCGATCCGTCCGTCAATGAACTCCAACGTGACGGTCTCGGGAGCGGCGGAAGCGATCGTTTCGAACTCGTCCACCGACATCTGAGACGTGTGCTCGGCCATAACCGTCATGTTGCACCTCCTTCCAGGCGCGGACCAGTGTTTCCAGGGGGTGGGGTCCCCCGGGCCGCCTTTCGCGACCAGACACACGTGCGAGTGACGCTTGCGTGGGCTTACGTAGCTACGTAATGTCGTACTCATGGAGCAACTGGAACAACGTGTGGCCGACCTCGAGCGGCGTCTCGCCGCCCTGGAAGCCGCCGACCGGCCGGCCTCCGGTCCCAGGGAGGGTGACCTCTGGGCCCTGGAAGGGCTGAAGGCGCAGCTCGCCGAGCTGGGGGCCGCGGCGGGAGGTGTCCTCTTCACCGGCTCGGTGCGCCTGCCGGCCGGGGAGCAGTACGTCTGGCAGCACGGCGCGCTGACCGAAGGGCTGCTGGACGCCGACTGGGCCGAGTCCGCCGAGGTGTTCGCCGCGCTGGGGCATCCCGTGCGGCTGCGGCTGCTGAGGGAGGTGCTCGGGGGGCGGCGCACCGCCGCCGAGCTGGCGGAGCTGGACGGGATGGGCACGACCGGCCAGATCTACCACCACCTGCGCCAGCTCACCGGCGCCGGCTGGCTGCACACCACCGGCCGGGGCCGCCACGAGGTGCCGCCGGGGCGGGTCGTACCGCTGCTGGTGGCGCTGTCGACCGCACGGAACTGACCCGGGCCCCAACCGGCGGGACCGTCACGAGCAAGGGGGAACGATGTCCGTACCGTCCGCACGCAAGCTCGCCATGATCGCCTTTCGGGTGCTGCAGCTCGCCTTCCTGGCCCTGGTGGTCGTCGGCGTCATCTTCGACCCGGGGTATCCGTGGTGGAGCGTCTTCCTGCCGCTGGTCCTCGCCTACGTCCTGATCACCGTGGTCAACCGGTGGAACGGCGGCGCCCCGGACGCGCCCGGCAGGTCCCGCGAGCCCGTCGAGGTCGCCCCGCCCGTCACCGGCCGCTGGTCCGCGCTGAACAGCCCGGCCGACCGCACTCCGAGCCACGGCGTCCACGCCTACGGGCAGACCTTCGCCATCGACCTCGTCGCCGAGCCGGAGCCCGGCGCCCGCCCCGGCTTCCGGGCCCTGTGGCCGCTCGCCCGGCGCAGCCGCGACTTCCCGGCGTTCGGCGCCCCGCTCCTCGCGGTGGCCGACGGCACGGTCGTACGCGCCGACGACGGCCAGCGCGACCACCTGAGCCGCACGTCCCTGCCCGCGCTGCTGTACCTGATGCTGGTCGAGGGCTCGGTACGCGAGCTGGCCGGCGCCCGCCGCATCGTCGGCAACCACCTCGTCCTCGACCTCGGCGACGGCGTTCACGCGCTGTACGCCCACGTGCAGCGGGGCTCCTTCACCGTCCGCGAGGGCGACCGGGTCCGCGCCGGCCAGGTGCTCGCCCGCTGCGGCAACACCGGCAACTCCACCGAGCCGCACGTCCACTTCCAGCTGATGGACGGCCCCGACCCGGACAGTGCGCGGGGCGTCCCCTTCACCTGGACCGGCATCGGCGTCCCGCGCAACGGCGAGATCTTCGAGACGCCCTCGTCGGCCGGCTCGCCCGCATAGGCTCACCGCATGCCTCCGGCCAGAAAACGCCCCCGCGCCTACGACCCCGCCCGCACCCGCGCCGCCGTTCTCGCCCAGTACGGCAACGTGCGGGCGGCCGTCCGCGGCCTGACCCCCGAGCAGCTCGCCCTGCCCACCCGGCTCGGGGAGTGGAGCGTGCGGGAGCTGGTCACGCACGTCGGGATGGCGCTGACCGCCGTGGACCGGCTGCTGGGGGAGCCCGAGCCGGTGCGGCAGGACGGCCGGCTGCTCGACTGGCCGTTCGCCATCGCCGCCGACGCGGACGCCATCGCCGGGACGGCCCGGCGGCTCGCCGCCGAGCACCCCGACCTGGACGCCCACCTCGCCGAGGTGGAGCGGCGCTTCACCGAGCGGCTCGACACCCACCCCGCAAGCAGGCTGCTCCCCACCAGCGCGGGCGCCCTGCCGCTGGCCGACTACGTCGTCACCCGGACCGTCGAGCTGGTCGTGCACACCGACGACCTCAACGCCGCGGTGCCCGGCCTCGACGTCCCGTACGACCGGCAGGCACTCGCCGCCGCGACCCGGCTGCTGGCCGACGCGCTCGCCGTGAAGGCGCCGGGCGGCTCAACCGAGGTACGGATCCCGCCGTACGCGGTCGTGCAGTGCGTCGAGGGTCCCCGGCACACCCGTGGCACCCCGCCCAACGTCGTCGAGACCGAACCGCTGACCTGGGTCCGGCTCGCCACCGGGCGGCTGACCTGGAAGGACGCCCTGGACGGGGCGAAGGTGAGCGCGAGCGGGGAGCGGGCCGACCTCTCAGCCCTGCTGCCGCTGCTGGGCTGAGACGGGAAGCCGGGGGGACGGAGCGGGAACCGGATCTTCCCGGTCTCCGTCGAATCGGCATGTACAGGCAGAAGCAGCAGCGCAGCATGACCCTGACCGTGGCGGCCGTCGCCGCGCTGGCCCCGCTCGCCGCGGCCTGCGGCAGTGAGAAGGCCGACGACGGCGGCAGCGCCTCCGTGGGAGCGGGAGGCGAGCGCATCACCGGCGTCCGGTGGAGCATCGACAGCGTCACCGTCGACGGCGCCACCCATCGCGCGCCGGACACGGCACACGTACGGATCGACGACGGCGGCGAGGCCGCGGGCAGCACCGGCTGCAACAGCTTCAGCGCCCGCGCCGACGTCGACGGCGAACGCGTCCGGCTCAGCGACGCGATGTTCACCGAGAAGGCCTGCGCCCAGACCCCCGCCGGCTTCGAGAAGTCCCTCGGCCGCGCCCTCACCACCGGCTCGCTCACCACCAAGAACGAGGGCGAGCGGCTCACCCTCACCACCGCCGACGGCGACACCGTCCGGCTCAGCAGGTCCGAGGACGCGTCCCTGTACGGCACGGAGTGGGCCGTGGACGTCCCGGGCCACAAGGACGGGAAGGGCCGCGCCCGCCTCACCTTCGACCAGGAGGCGAAGACCGTCTCCGGACGGCTTCCCTGCAACCACGTCAACGCCGGGGCCACCGTCAGCGACGGGCGTATCACCCTGGGCACCCCGTCCACCACCCGAATGATGTGCGAAGGCTCACTCATGGACGCCGAGAAGCGGCTGCTGGGCTTCTTCGACGGCAAGGTCGACTATCGGATCGATCATGAAACCCTCACGCTGACCAGCGACGACGGTGCCACGGTCCGGGCCGTCGCCGACCGGTGAGGCGCTGGTGAGCCCGTATCCCCAATTCGGACCAGTGGTCGATCTCGCCTACACTCGAAGGCGTGCCACGTGGTGACGGTCGACTCAATCACGATCTGCTTCCCGGTGAGAAGGGCCCCCAGGACGCCTGCGGCGTCTTCGGTGTCTGGGCTCCGGGCGAAGAGGTCGCAAAGCTCTCCTACTTCGGGCTCTACGCCCTCCAGCATCGAGGCCAGGAATCCGCGGGAATCGCGGTCAGCAACGGCTCCCAGATCCTCGTCTTCAAGGACATGGGCCTGGTGTCCCAGGTCTTCGACGAGACCTCGCTCGGTTCGCTCCAGGGTCACATCGCGGTCGGTCACGCCCGCTACTCGACCACCGGTGCCTCCGTGTGGGAGAACGCCCAGCCGACGTTCCGTGCCACCGCGCAGGGCTCCATCGCGCTCGGGCACAACGGCAACCTCGTCAACACCGCCCAGCTCGCCGGGATGGTCGCCGACCTGCCCAAGCAGGACGGCCGCTCCACCCGGGTCGCGGCGACCAACGACACCGACCTGATCACGGCCCTGCTCGCGGGCCAGGTCGACGACGACGGCAAGCCGCTGACCGTCGAGGAGGCGGCCGGCAAGGTGCTGCCCCAGGTGCGCGGCGCCTTCTCCCTCGTCTTCATGGACGAGCACACCCTCTACGCGGCCCGTGACCCCCAGGGCATCCGCCCGCTGGTCCTCGGCCGCCTGGAGCGCGGCTGGGTGGTCGCCTCCGAGTCCGCCGCCCTCGACATCTGCGGCGCCTCCTACGTCCGCGAGATCGAGCCGGGCGAGTTCGTCGCCATCGACGAGAACGGCCTGCGCACCTCGCGATTCGCAGAAGCGAAGCCCAAGGGCTGTGTCTTCGAGTACGTGTACCTGGCCCGCCCGGACACCGACATCGCCGGCCGCAACGTCTACCTCTCGCGCGTCGAGATGGGCCGCCGGCTGGCGAAGGAGGCCCCCGCGGAGGCCGACCTCGTCATAGCGACCCCGGAATCCGGCACCCCCGCCGCGATCGGCTACGCCGAGGCCTCCGGCATCCCCTTCGGCAACGGCCTGGTCAAGAACGCCTATGTCGGCCGGACCTTCATCCAGCCCTCACAGACCATTCGCCAGCTCGGCATCCGCCTGAAGCTGAACCCCCTCAAGGAAGTCATCAAGGGCAAGCGGCTGGTCGTCGTGGACGACTCCATCGTCCGCGGCAACACCCAGCGGGCCCTGGTCCGCATGCTCCGCGAGGCCGGCGCCGCCGAGGTCCACATCCGGATCTCGTCCCCGCCCGTGAAGTGGCCCTGCTTCTTCGGCATCGACTTCGCCACCCGCGCCGAGCTGATCGCCAACGGCATGAGCGTCGAGGAGATCGGCACCTCGATGGGCGCCGACTCCCTGGCGTACATCTCCATCGACGGCATGATCGAGGCGACCACCATCGCCAAGCCGAACCTGTGCCGCGCCTGCTTCGACGGCGAGTACCCGATGGAACTCCCCGACCCCGAGCTGCTCGGCAAGCAGCTCCTGGAGACCGAGCTGGCCGCCGGGCCCGCCGGTACGGCCGCCGCCGACGCCATCCGTCGTCCGTAGCCGCCCGTTTCCCTGGTCCCTGGCTTTCCGGCCTCCCTGCCGTACGACACGAAGGTTCTCATCGTCATGCCTGACACAACTGGTGCCAGCAACGCGTCAGCGTCTTACAAATCAGCAGGTGTCGACATCGAGGCGGGCGACCGCGCCGTCGAGCTCATGAAGGAATGGGTCAAGAAGACGCGGCGCCCCGAGGTCCTCGGCGGCCTGGGCGGCTTCGCCGGCCTCTTCGACGCCTCCGCCCTCAAGAACTACGAGCGTCCCCTGCTCGCCTCCGCCACCGACGGCGTCGGCACCAAGGTCGACATCGCCCGGCAGCTCGGCGTCTACGACACCATCGGCCACGACCTGGTCGCCATGGTCATGGACGACATCGTCGTGTGCGGCGCCGAGCCGCTGTTCATGACGGACTACATCTGCGTCGGCAAGGTCCACCCCGAGCGGGTCGCCGCGATCGTCAAGGGCATCGCCGAGGGCTGCGTGCTGGCCGGGTGCGCCCTGGTGGGCGGCGAGACGGCCGAACACCCCGGTCTGCTGGGCCCGGACGACTTCGACGTCGCCGGCGCCGGTACGGGCGTCGTCGAGGCCGACCGGCTGCTCGGCCCGGATCGCATCCGAACGGGTGACGCGGTGATCGCCATGGCGTCCTCCGGGCTTCACTCGAACGGGTACTCGCTGGTCCGCCACGTCCTGCTGAACGAGGGCGGCCTGGCGCTCGACGCCCACCTGGACGGCCTCGGCCGCACCCTCGGCGAGGAGCTGCTGGAGCCGACCAAGATCTACTCCCTGGACTGCCTGGCCCTCGTGCGCACCGCCGAGGTCCACGCCTTCAGCCACGTCACCGGTGGCGGTCTCGCGGCCAACCTGGCCCGTGTGATCCCCGACGGCCTGCACGCCGTGGTGGACCGCTCCACCTGGACCCCGGGCGCGATCTTCGACCTCGTCGGCCGGACCGGCCGGGTCGAGCGCCTGGAGCTGGAGAAGACCCTGAACATGGGCGTGGGCATGATCGCGATCGTGCCCGAGGAGTCGACGGACGTCGCCCTGACGGCCCTCGCCGACCGCGGCGTGGACGCCTGGGTGGCCGGCGAGATCACCGACCGCGGCGCGCACGGGACGGGCGCGGCGCTGGTGGGCGACTACGCCGTCTGAGCCGCCGCGGACGCCACAGGCGCCGCGGGTAGCACAGAACCCGGTCGGTGACAGAGGTCACCGACCGGGAAGGTGTTCAGTGCAAGGTCAAGCGCCGCGTCGCTGTTGGGAAGGGGACTGGCCGTCCTCGTCCTCGTCGTCGTCCTCATAGAGGTCGGCGTACTTTGCGTACACGTCGTCGTCCTGCTCATCGTCCTCGAATGGCCCGCCGTTAGGCGGTTGTGCATTCGACGGCGATGCGCCCAGCTCCTCGGCCAGGCGGGAGAGATCAGTCCCACCGCTGTTGTACTTCAGCTGGCGGGCGACCTTCGTCTGCTTGGCCTTGGCCCGGCCGCGCCCCATGGCTCGACCCCCTCAACGACGGGGCTCGACGGCCCCAGAGTCTTGACACGCGTTCATGGTCCGGAACGGGCTCTCCGTGAAGAGACCGGTCCGTAGGGCTTCCACGGTACCTGAGCCCACGCCCATACGGTACGTCGCCCGCAGCACGTGGCCTTGCCCAGGACCCTCGAGGCGCCCCGTCCTCGCTGGTCAAAGGCGATTTTAACCACCTTTCGACGGTCGACCCGCCGGGATAAGTGAGAGTTCTCTCCAACTGCCCCCCGACGGGTACCGGTCAAACCCGCGATGGCCCCGCCGGACCACCGCTGTACGACGGTCGGATCATCGCCGGGAACGGGCCTCCGCCATGCGCTGCTCGGCGATCCGGTCGGCCGCCGCGGCCGGCGGAATACCGTCCTCCTTCGCACGTGCGAATATGGCCAGCGTGGTGTCGTAGATCTTCGCGGCCTTCGCCTTGCACCGGTCGAAGTCGAAGCCGTGCAGCTCGTCGGCGACCTGGATGACGCCGCCGGCGTTCACCACGTAGTCCGGCGCGTAGAGGATCCCGCGGTCGGCGAGGTCCTTCTCGACGCCCGGGTGGGCGAGCTGGTTGTTGGCCGCGCCGCACACCACCTTGGCGGTCAGCACCGGCACGGTGTCGTCGTCGAGCGCGCCGCCGAGCGCGCAGGGCGCGTAGATGTCCAGGTTCTCCACCCGGATCAGCGCGTCCGTGTCGGCGACGGCGACCACCGACGGGTGCCGCTCGGTGATGCCCCGCACCACGTCCTTGCGCACGTCGGTCACCACCACGTGCGCGCCCTCGGCGAGCAGGTGCTCGACCAGGTGGTGGCCGACCTTGCCGACGCCCGCGATGCCGACGGTGCGGTCGCGCAGCGTCGGGTCGCCCCACAGGTGCTGGGCGGCGGCCCGCATGCCCTGGTAGACGCCGAAGGAGGTGAGCACGGAGGAGTCGCCCGCACCGCCGTGCTCCGGGGAGCGCCCGGTCGTCCAGCGGCACTCGCGGGCCACGACGTCCATGTCGGCGACGTAGGTGCCGACGTCGCACGCGGTGACGTAGCGGCCGCCGAGCGAGGCGACGAACCGGCCGTAGGCGAGGAGCAGTTCCTCGCTCTTGATCTGCTCCGGATCACCGATGATCACGGCCTTGCCGCCGCCGTGGTCGAGACCGGCCATGGCGTTCTTGTACGACATCCCGCGCGCGAGGTTCAGCGCGTCGGCGACGGCCTCCGCCTCGTTCACGTACGGGTAGAAGCGCGTACCGCCGAGCGCGGGGCCCAGCGCGGTGGAGTGGAGGGCGATGACGGCCTTGAGACCGCTGGCACGGTCCTGGCAGAGCACGACTTGCTCATGACCCCCCTGGTCCGAGTGGAACAGGGTGTGCAGTACATCAGCAGGTGCGCCGTTTACGTCGGTCACGGTGGTGACTCCTGTGTAGGTGCGGCGATGGGTGGCAGGCCCCGTGAAGGTGGCGGGGACTGTGGCACGAGATTAGAGCCTGGGGGTACCGGCCCGCCGCACAGTGCTCAGGATCACCTCCGCACGGAGTACGGGCGTGCGACGATTTGCAGAGATTCCCGCGCGTTTGTGATCCGTTTCCACGGGTTTCCGCAGGTTTTCGCGTCGGTGCGCGGGGGAGGGAGCAGGCGTGCCCAAGGTGTCCTCGGTGATCGTCCCGTACGCGGCGTACCTGCGCGTGTACGAGCCGCTGGCGGCTTTCCCCGACGAGGAACGCGACCACTGGACCCGTTACGCCCGCCGTCCCGACCGGCCCTCCTACCAGGACGAGCTGCGCCGCTCCCTGGCCGACCTGCTGCCCACCCCGCCCGTCGCGGTGCCGGTGCACGAGAGCGCGGACGCCTTCGTGGCCGAGGTGGACGGCGTGGTCTGCGTCTGCCCCTGGCGGACCCGGCTGCGCGGCTGGCAGGCCCTGGACGACCTGGCCGAGGACTTCCCGGAGCCGGTCCTGGACGCCCTGATCCCACCGGTCGTGCGCCGCCAGAGCGCGCAGGACTACGAGCGCTGGCTGGAGCGCAACCCGGACGCCCGTCCGTGGATCCGCACAGCCACCTGGCAGGTGCCGATCAACTGGTTCGTGCTGGTCTCCGACGCGGAGCGGGAGTACGACGGGGGCGACGGCGAGCGGGCGGCGGCGCCGGTGCTGCGCTACCGCACCCCGATGGTGCAGGCCCGCCGGCGGGTGGCCCGGGGGCTGCGGGCGCTGCGGGAGGCCGTGGACGAGGGGCCGCTGATCGACGGTCTGGTGGACGTGGGGCGCTGGCTGGAGGAGTTCCACCCGCGTTCCCTGGTCGAGTTGGACTACGGCGGACTGGTGCACACCCTGCCGGCCGGTGAGTTGGAGGCGGACCACTCCGCGGCGGACGTGGCCGAGGGGATCGAGGCGCTGCGCCACGGCGACGGGGTGACCGCTGGGGCGGCGTACGGGCGGCTGGTGGAGCGCTGGCGGGCGGTCCGGGACCGGCGCTCCGCGAACTGACGTTTGACGTACCGCCCGATGTGGGGTTTCGTCTTCCGCTCCGACACCCGTTCGGGATGGACTGACCTCTTGGTGACAAGGGACGTAGGTCCCGATCCGGGCGTATGCGTCAAGCGTGACGGACCGCACGTACATCACTCTTGCGCCGCTTCCCCCTCCTCATGCCAAAATAGGACAAGGAGCCCGGGGAGGGCTCCTTCCGTCCTGCCGTGATGCACTGTGGGTGGAATCTCAGCATTGCACGCTTTGGGGGGTCTGGTGACTCCTGATCGCCCCTGTGACTGATCGTCACAGTGGCGTGACTGTCCGCTATGACATGGTCCATCGGCTTCCGTCGCTGATGAACACCTGGGAGGGCAATTCCATCGGTTTGGCCGACGCGGCTGGACAGATGGTGTAGTTGTAGTGCCGAGGACAAGCCGTTCGTCCTATAACCGACTCGACTCGCGTCCGCCATTTCGGGCAACGCGGGTCAAGGTGCAGAATTTAGAGGAATGAACCGAGAAGGTTCGGTTCTCCCGAGGAGGCCGCTCATGACCGCTCGCACCCCTGATGCCGAGCCGCTGCTGACCCCGGCTGAGGTCGCCACCATGTTCCGCGTCGACCCGAAGACGGTCACGCGCTGGGCGAAGGCCGGCAAGCTCACGTCGATCCGCACGCTCGGCGGGCATCGCCGCTACCGCGAAGCCGAGGTCCGCGCCCTGCTCGCGGGCATTCCGCAGCAGCGCAGCGAGGCCTGAACAACTGAATAACCGGGCAGAACGGCAGGTCCCCCAACCTGTCGCGGCGCCTGGACCACAGCTCCAAGCGACGCCGTCCCTGCCCCAACAGAGGTGCGTCGTTGATCGCGCTGGACTCCGCCGGGTCCAGCGCGATTTTTTTGTGCCCGGCCGGGCGTGCGCCGCGGGGTCCCCTGCCGCGCCCGTGTGTCCGGTCCTGTGTCAGGTGGGCGGGCCGGTGGACGGTTCTGTGAGCGGGCTTGTGGAAGTCTGGGGACGGGTGTCGGATGAGCTGTGCGAGCACCGTCGAGGCAGTGCAATTGCACATATTAAATTGATTAGTTGTAGGAGAGGCGTAAGTGCCACGTTCTCAAAAACTCGTGCGGTGACTCCCGTCACACCGCGTGGTGGTTGTTGGGCCGGGCGTCGGTGCGCTATTGGAGGGCTGGCCTCCATGAGGTCTGCGGGGCAAGGGCGTTGGGGCTCGCGGGGTTCACGCCGTGGGCGCGCTCTCGCTCTCGACGCCCTCTTGACGGCCCGTCGGAGACTGTGGGGCCGGCGAGTCCATCGCGAGCCGCAGGAGCCGGTGGCAGATCGGACAGTGGCGCGTCACATGACGGTACGACGACGCGGCCGACAGGTGCGCGCGGAGCAGGGCCCCGGTCTCGTGCCTGACCGATGTCGCCATGTGCCACCTCCAGGGGCCCCACGGGGGATGTGCCCTGTCTTTGGAGTACCGAGCGAAAGTGACGCCGTCAAGGCCGCGAGAGGGCCGCTGAGGGCCACTGGGAGCCACTGGGCGAGTCCGGCGGTTCCGGACACCGGCCCGGGGCAACGAAGAAGCCCCGCACCGATCGCTCGGTACGGGGCTTCTTCACTGCGGTCCTGACGGGATTTGAACCCGCGGCCTCCACCTTGACAGGGTGGCGAGCACTCCAAACTGCTCCACAGGACCAGGTTTCGCGGCGCTTCTTGTGCGTTGCGCTGCGAGAAGAGACTCTACAGGAGGGTGGGCCGCCTGGTCGAACTCACCCTCCGTGCAAGCGTCGTCACGTATCCGTCATGGCGCGAGGGCGTCGATGGCCTTCACGATCCGCTTGTCGGAAACGGGGTACGCGGTGCCCAGCGCGTGGGCGAAATAGCTGACCCGCAACTCCTCGATCATCCAGCGGATGTCCAGGACCTGCTGCGGCACCGGGCGGCCCTGCGGCATCTGCTCCAGGAGCCACGCGTACTCGTCCCGCATCTCGTGGACCTTCTCCATGCGGGACGTGTCCCGCTGCACGCCCGTCGGCATCTGCTGCAGCCGGCGGTCCGCGGCGACCAGGTAGCGCATCAGGTCCGGCAGTCGCTTGATCCCGGCCTCCGTGACGAAGCCCGGCTTGACCAGCGCGTCCAGCTGCCCCCGTACGTCCTGGAGGTTCGCCAGCAGGGCGGGGCTGCGCACGGCCTTCAGGCGGCGCTCGCAGGCCTGCCAGGCCGCCAGCACCTGCTGCACCTGGCCCACCGTGCGGACGGTCGTGTCGACGATCTCCGCGCGGACCTTGTCGTAGAGCTTCCGGTACGACTCCTCGTCCCACGCCGGGCCGCCGAAGTCCGCGATCAGCTTGTCCGCCGCCGCCATGGCGCAGTCGTCGAACAGCGCCTGGATCGAACCGTGCGGATTCGCGGACAGGCCCAGCTTCTGCTGGTTGGTCAGCTTTTCGGACGCGAACTTCGCGGGGTTGACCGGGATGTTGCGCAGGATCAGCCGACGGGTGCCCTTCCACATCGCCTGCGCCTGCTCGGCCTCGGTGTCGAAGAGGCGGACGGAGACGGTGTTCGCCTCGGGCCCGTCGTCCACCAGCGCCGGATACGCCTTCACCGGCTGACCGGCCCGGCGGGTCTCGAAGACCCGGGTCAGCGTGCCGATCGTCCAGTCCGTCAGCCCGGAGCGCTCCAGGGACTCGCCGCCGCTGCGCTCCGCGGTGGCCGCGGCGGCCTGCGAGAGGGCCTTGCGCGCCTTCGGGCGCAGCCGGAGCTTCAGCGCCTCCAGGTCCTTGTCCTCGGCCAGTTTGCGGCGCCGCTCGTCGACGATCCGGAACGTGATCTTGAGGTGGTCGGGGACCTTCGACCAGTCGAAGTCCTCGGCGTCGAACGGCACCCCCACCATGCGCTTCAACTCCCGCGCCATGGTCACGGTCAGCGGTTCCTGGAGGGGCACGGCACGGTCCAGGAACGCCTGGGCGTAGTTCGGCGCGGGCACGTAGTTGCGGCGGACCGGCTTGGGCAGGGAGCGGATCAGCTCCGTGACGACCTGCTCGCGCAGGCCCGGGATCTGCCAGTCGAAACCCTCGTCCGTGACCTGGTTGAGCACCTGGAGCGGTACGTGCACGGTCACGCCGTCGGCGTCCGCGCCCGGCTCGAACTGGTACGTCACCCGGAACTTCAGCGGGCCCTGACGCCAGGAGTCCGGGTAGTCGTCCTTGGTGACCGCCTCCGCCTTCTCGTTGATGAGCATCTCGCGCTCGAAGTCGAGGAAGTCGGGCTGCTCGTGCCGTTTGTGCTTCCACCACGAGTCGAAGTGCGCACCGGAGACGACGTGTTCGGGTACCCGCTGGTCGTAGAAGTCGTACAGCGTCTCGTCGTCGACCAGGATGTCCCGGCGCCGGGCGCGGTGTTCCAGCTCCTCGACCTCGGTCAGCAGCCGGCGGTTGTCCGCGAAGAACTTGTGGTGCGTGCGCCAGTCGCCCTCCACCAGGGCGTTGCGGATGAACAGCTCGCGGCTGACCTCGGGGTCGATCCGTCCGTAGTTCACCTTGCGCTGGGCGACGATCGGCACGCCGTACAGCGTGACCTTCTCGTACGCCATCACCGCCGCCTGGTCCTTCTCCCAGTGCGGTTCGCTGTAGGTGCGCTTGAGGAGGTGCCCGGCGAGCGGCTCCACCCACTCGGGCTCGATCTTCGCGTTGACGCGGGCCCAGAGGCGGGAGGTCTCCACCAGCTCCGCGGACATCACGAAGCGCGGGGGCTTCTTGAAGAGCGCCGAGCCGGGGAAGATCGCGAACTTGGCGTTGCGCGCGCCCAGGTACTCGTTCTTGCCCGTGCTCCTGCCGCCCTCCCCTCCGGCGTCCTTCACGTCCTTCATGCCGACGTGGGAGAGCAGCCCCGCCAGCAGCGACACGTGCACGCGGTCGTCGGGTGCGGGGTGCTCCTCGTCGTTGAGATGGATGCCCATCTGCTTGGCGACCGTGCGCAGCTGCGTGTAGATGTCCTGCCACTCGCGGATGCGCAGGAAGTTGAGGTACTCCTGCTTGCACATCCGGCGGAAGGACGACGAGCCGCGCTCCTTCTGCTGTTCGCGCACGTACCGCCAGAGGTTCAGGAAGGCGAGGAAGTCGCTGCTCTCGTCCTTGAACCGGGCGTGCTGCTGGTCGGCCTGGGCCTGCTTTTCGGCCGGGCGCTCCCGCGGGTCCTGGATGGACAGCGCCGCCGCTATGACCATGACCTCGCGGACACAGCCGTTCTTGTCCGCCTCCAGCACCATCCGGGCCAGCCGCGGGTCGACGGGCAGCTGCGCCAGCTTGCGGCCGGTGTCGGTGAGCCGCTTGCGTACGTCCTTCTGCGCCGGGTCGAGCGCGCCCAGCTCCTGGAGCAGCTGCACACCGTCGCGGATGTTGCGGTGGTCCGGGGGGTCGATGAAGGGGAACTTCTCGATGTCACCCAGGCCGGCCGCGGTCATCTGGAGGATGACGGAGGCGAGGTTGGTCCGGAGGATCTCCGCGTCCGTGAACTCCGGGCGGGCTTCGAAGTCGTCCTCGGAGTACAGCCGGATGCAGATGCCGTCGGACGTACGGCCGCAGCGGCCCTTGCGCTGGTTGGCACTGGCCTGGGAGATCGGCTCGATCGGCAGCCGCTGGACCTTGGTGCGGTGGCTGTAGCGGGAGATGCGGGCGAAGCCGGGGTCGATGACGTACTTGATGCCCGGGACGGTGAGGGAGGTCTCGGCGACGTTGGTCGCGAGGACGATCCGGCGCCCGGTGTGCTGCTGGAAGACGCGGTGCTGTTCGGCGTGCGAGAGCCGCGCGTACAGCGGCAGCACCTCGGTGAACTTGTATCTCTTCTTCTCCAGCGCGTCCGCCGTGTCGCGGATCTCCCGCTCGCCGGAGAGGAAGACGAGGATGTCGCCCTTGCCCTCGCCCATCAGCTCCTCGACGGCGTCGGTGATCGCCGTGATCTGGTCTCGGTCGGCGTCGTCGCCCTCTTCTTCGAGGAGCGGCCGGTACCGCACCTCCACGGGATACGTCCGCCCGCTGACCTCGATGACCGGGGCGTCGCCGAAGTGCCGGGAGAAGCGCTCGGGGTCGATGGTCGCCGAGGTGATGACGACCTTGAGGTCGGGGCGCTTGGGCAGCAGCTGGGAGAGGTAACCCAGCAGGAAGTCGATGTTGAGGGACCGCTCGTGGGCCTCGTCGATGATGATCGTGTCGTAGGCGCGCAGCTCGCGGTCGGTCTGGATCTCGGCGAGCAGGATGCCGTCCGTCATCAGCTTGATGAAGGTGGACTGCGGGTTCACCTGGTCGGTGAACCGCACCTTCCAGCCGACGGTCTCCCCGAGCGGGGTGTCCAGCTCGTCGGCGACCCGCTCGGCGACGGTGCGCGCGGCGATCCGGCGGGGCTGGGTGTGCCCGATCATGCCGCGCACGCCACGGCCCAGCTCGACACAGATCTTCGGGATCTGGGTGGTCTTGCCGGACCCGGTCTCACCGGCGACGATCACGACCTGGTGATCACGGATGGCCGCCGCGATCTCGTCCTTCTTCTGGCTGACCGGGAGCTGCTCGGGGTAGCTGACGGCCGGTACACGCGCCCGGCGTTCACCGATGCGCTGCTCGGCCTTGGCCACCTCCGTCTCGATCTCGGCGAGGACGGCGGCGCGGGCCTCCGGCTTGCGGATCTTCCGCGCACCCTCGAGCCTGCGGCCGAGCCGGTGCGCGTCGCGCAGGGACAGCTCGGTCAGCCGGGAGGCGAGGGTGCCGAGGGTGGGGGCGGTGTGCGTAGACATACGGCTTCCAGGATCTCATCCTCGGGAAAATCCTGGCGAACGCTTTTGCCGCAGCCGTGTACGAGGGGCCGCGTACGAGCGGCCGCGTACGAGCGGCCGCGCACAGCGGGCGCATACAAGTTGCCGCATACAACAAGACCCCGATCCGAAGATCGGGGTCTTTGCTGTGGCTGGGGCCGGGGTCGAACCGGCGACCTATCGCTTTTCAGGCGATCGCTCGTACCAACTGAGCTACCCAGCCGCGAGGTTTCACGTGAAACCTCAGCGGTCCTGACGGGATTTGAACCCGCGGCCTCCACCTTGACAGGGTGGCGAGCACTCCAAACTGCTCCACAGGACCAGGCGCTGTGTGTGACAGTGTCGCACACGCTTGCTTTCGTCCCCAACACGATTCTTCCCGGTGACCGGGGCCCTCGTCAGCTGGGGTGACGTCGCTGAAGCAGAGTATCAGAGGATGCGTGCCGCCCTGGAAACGCCCAGGTCGGCTGTGCGCGGACGAGTGAGCGCCGATCGGGCGCCTTCCGCGTCCGCGGTCCGGTTGGTCCGGGGCGGTGGTGGGGCCGCGGACGCCGTGGGGTGGGGGGCATGTGACGCCCCTTTCTCATGCGGCCGGCACGGGGGTGGGTGCCTGGGCCCTGAGATGGTTCCGGAGGGTGAAGCCCTCGGTCGCGGCCTCCTCGGGGGTGAGGGGGACGCCGCTCGTGAGGAGGCGGCGGGCCGCCATGTGGTCGGCGGGACGGTTGACGGACTCCACGGCCACCAGGGCGGTGTCGCGGAAGAGCAGGACCGAGAAGGCGTCCGGGGACGTGCGCAGTACGAGTTCCGTGTCGTGGCCGTCGCTCAGACCGGCGATCTGCAGGGTCGCGGAGAACTGGTTGCTCCAGAACCTGGGCAGCTCGTCGTAGACGCGTTCGGTGCCGGTGAGGCGGTCGGCGACCAGACCGGCGTGGTCGACCGCGTTCTGCACCGACTCGATGCGCAGGGGCGTCCCCGAGGCGGGATGGGGGAAGAGGGCGCAGTCGCCGACCGCCGAGACGCACGGGTCCGCGGTCAGCAGCCGGGCGTCGGTGACGATCCCGCCGTCCACGGCCAGTCCGGCCGCCTCGGCCAGTTCCGTGCGGGGAGTGACCCCGACGCCGGCCAGGACGAGGTCCGCCGGCAGCAGGCGGCCGTCGGCGAGTTCCACCCCGGTCACGTGCCCGGCGGTGTCGCCGGTCAGGGCGGCGATGCCCTGTCCGAACAGCATCCGGTTGCCGCGCTCCTCGTGCAGCCGGGTGAGGTGCTCGGCCGTCGTTGCCGTGGTGATCCGGCTCAGCGGACGCCGCAGTGCCTCGACGACGGTCACCTCGTGCCCCAGGTCGCGGGCGGCCGCGGCGAACTCCAGGCCGATGAACCCGGCTCCGACGACGACCACCTGCCGGGCCCGGGCCAGGTCCTCCCTGATCCGGTCGGCGTCGCGCAGGGTGCGCAGGGTGTGCACGCCGGCCAGGCCACCGCCCGGGACGGGCAGGGTCCGGGCGCGGGCACCGGTGGCCAGGACCAGGTGGTCGTAGCCGAGGACGCTCCCGTCGGCCAGACGGACGGTGCGTGCCGCCCGGTCCAGCGCGGCGACGGCGCCCTGGACCCGGGCGATCCCGTGGCGCTCGTAGAAGGTGGGCGGGCGCAGCCACAGCTGGTCGGTGTCCGTCTCCCGCTTGAGGTAGGACTTGGACAGCGCCGGGCGTTCGTAGGGCAGGACCCCCTCGTCGCCGACGAGGGTGACCGGGCCCCGGTGGCCCCGTTCGCGCAGGGCGGCGGCGGTCTGGTGCCCGGCCTGCCCGGCGCCGACGACGAGGACGTGGCCGGCCGGTTCGGGGGCGCTCATCAGGCCTGGCTCTCGGGGAGCCGGACGACCAGGCCGTCCAGGGCGTCGGTGACCTCGACCTGGCAGCCCAGCCGGCTGTTGTCGGCGCGGGTGCAGACGGTGAAGTCGAGCATGCCGTCCTCTTCCTCCTCCATGGGCTCCAGCCTGTCGAGGTCCCCCGGGTCGACGTAGACGTGGCAGGTCGCGCACTGGGCGAAGCCGCCGCACTGGCCGACGATGCCGTCCACGTCGTTGGTGAGGGCGCCGCGCATGAGGCTGGTGCCCACGGGGAGGTCGAGAACCGTCTCGGTGTCGTCGACGGCGATGTACGTGATCTTGGGCATGGCGGGCTCCTGCGGACGTGAGTGGCGTCGGTCGGGTACTCAACTTCCCGGTCAGTAAGGGGAGTTGAGGTGGTGCGCTGTCGAAGGGGCAGGGCGGGCAGGGGCCCGGGCGGGGGCGGCGCGGGTGGCGGGGTGGCGCCGTATCAGGTGGTGCCGGGGGAGCAGTTCCGTGCTGCGGTGCACGGTGGGGTGCACGTCGGGGACGCCCAGGACGGCCACCGCGCCGTGGTAGTCGTCGTCGAGCCGTACGTCGGCGAGGGCGGGGACCGGGCGGGCCGGCCGGGACGGGTGCCAGCCGAGCAGGGCGGGCGGCTCGTCGGGGCCGGAGAGCGTGAAGTCGGTCATGGGGGTGTTGAGGCCCTCGCCGGTGGCCTTCAGTACCGCCTCCTTGCGGGTCCAGTACGTCAGGCAGCCGCGGGCCCGGCGACGGACGGGCAGTGCCTCGACCGCGGCGCGCTCGGCGGGCGTGAGGACCAGCTCGTACTCCGGCGGCAGGGCCGGGCCGGTCCAGGGCTCGAGTCGTTCCACGTCCAGGCCGAGCGGGCTGCCCAGCGTCACCGCCACCGCCACCAGATCGCCCGAGTGGGAGATCGACAGTTCCCAGCCGGCACCGGCCCCCACCACGTGCGGCTTTCCGTGCGGGCCGCCGCAGTCGGGGCACCGCGTGCGGAAGCGGATGGCCTCCGGGCCGGTGCCCACCAGGGAGGCGAGGGCCGTCTTGGCGAGCAGCCGGCCCGTGACGAAGCGGGCCAGGTCCAGTTCGTGGGCGAAGGACGAGCAGCGGGTGAGTTCGGTGCTGTCCAGGAGGCCGAACCAGGAGGCGGGCCGGGGCACCGGGGGCAGCGACCAGATGTGGCACTCGGCGGCGGGCTGCGGTGCGTCGGCGCCGGGTGCCGGGACGGGTGTCATGGCGATTCACCTCCGTACGGCGGCAGTCGGTCCGCCGCACCACCGAGTTTCCGGCGGGGCGGGGCGCCCGGATAGCAGGAAATCCTCCGCGTTCCGGGGGTGGAAAACCCTCCCCCCGGGGGCCGTTATCGCTGACGGGCAGCGCGTTAAATGCCGTCCCGGCAGGCGAAAACGACGCGATAACAGCCCGAAAGGGCGCCTTCCTAACTTCGTGGTCACAAGGAAGTCAGCGCCTCCCGGAATACCGGGGGCCGGACCGAGAGGGCCACCGAAATGAACCGCTCCTGGATCGTCGCCGCCAAGTCCTTCGTCGTCGCCGCGGTCGCCGGCACCGCGCTCTGGACCGTCGGAGGCGCGGCCGTGCAGACGCTGGGCGCCGGTGACGGGTCGCATTCCACTTCGACGGTGGCCGACCCCATCAACTGGAGTGTCGTGGTGCCCGGGTCGCCCACCCCCGCGCCCACCCCGGCCGCCACCCCGGCCGGCTGAAGCGGGGCCGGCCGGACCGTCCCGGCCGAATCAGCGCCGAATCGATCGGCGTCCACCGAATCAAGCTTCAATCATTGTTCATAAAGGACCCGTATTACGGTCCGCACTTCGTTCGCCGCGTCACCGGTCGTCCGGGAACTCGTCCCCTTTCGGTGCCGGTCTGCTCCCTTCCCGCTGAATCACCTCCGGCGGTGACCTACATTGGTTGTCGTCCGACGGGCAGTTCGAATAGGGGGCCGGAGTGGGCGAACAGCTCAGGTTCAACGTCTTGGGTCCGCTCACGGTGTCCGTGGGCGAGGCGGCCGTCCCGCTCGGCGGCGCGCGCCAACGGACCATCCTCGCCCTGCTGCTGGTCATGCCCGGCCGGGTCGTCCCCGTGGACACCCTGGTGGACACCGTCTGGAACAGGAATCCGCCGCCCACCGCCCGTACCCAGGTGGCCATCTGCGTGGCGGCGCTGCGGAAGATCTTCAAGAGCGCGGGCGTCGGCGGGGACGTCATCGTCACCGCGCATCCCGGCTACCGGCTCGACACCACCGGTCACGACGTCGACTCGCTGCGTTTCGCCGAACTCGTGCGCGGCGCCGAGCAGTACGCCCGGGGCGGGCTGCTCGCCGAAGCCGCCCAGGCCTACGCCCAGGCGCTCGGACTGTGGCGCGGACCCGCCTTCGCGGGGGTGAGCGGGCCGGCCATCGAGGACGAGGCGGAGCGGCTGGAGGAGCACCGCCTCAACGCCTACGACGACTCCATCCTCACCCACCTGGAGCTGGGTCAGCACCAGGAACTCATCCCGGGGCTGGCCGCGATGGTGCGCGAGTACCCGCTGCGGGAACGCACGCGGCACCACCTGATGCTGGCCCAGTACCGTTCGGGCCGCCGGGCGGACGCGATGGAGACCTACCGGGACGCGCACAGCCAGTTCATCGAGGAGCTGGGCATCGAACCGGGCCCGGACCTGAAGGAACTGCACGACGCCATCCTGCGCGACGACCCCTCGCTGGCCCCCGCGCCCGCGGTGGTGGAGCGGCCCGAGGCCCCCGCGGCCGGTTCCGCGTCCGGCCCCGCGCCGGTGGCGCCCCCGGCCGCCGTTCCCGCCGAACTTCCCCCGGACATACCGGCGTTCACCGGCAGGGCCGAGGAACTGACCGCGCTGCACGGCCTCCTGTCCGGGTCCGGCGAGGAGCGCGCCTCCACCATCGGCCTGATCACCGGCGCCGCGGGCATAGGAAAGAGCGGCCTCGCGATGCGCTGGGCGTTCCGCTCCGCCGAGCACTTCCCCGACGGCCAGCTCTTCGCGGACCTGCGCGGGTACGACGAGCACCACGAGCCGGTCTCCGCGTACGACGTGCTGAGCCGTTTCCTGCGTTCCCTGGGGGTGCCGGGCGAGCAGATCCCCGGCGACCTGGAGGAACGGGTGTCGCTGTACCGGAGCGTGCTCACCGACCGCCGGGTGCTGATCGTGCTGGACAACGCCCGCGCCTACGCGCAGGTGCGGCCGCTGCTGCCCGGCGGCGGCCGGTGCTGTGTGCTGGTCACCAGCCGGGACCAGATGGAGGAGCTGGTGACCTGGCCCGCGCAGGCCCGGGTGCACCTGGGCCTGCTGTCGGAGCCGGAGGCCGTCGAGCTGATCACGGCCATCGTGGGGGATCGCAGGATCGCCACCGCCCGCGAGGACGCCGCGCAGCTGGCCGAGTTGTGCGACCGGCTGCCGCTGGCCCTGCGGATTGCCGCGGCCCGGCTCGCCTCCAAGCCGCACTGGACGGTGCGCTACCTGGTCAACCGGCTCACCGACGAGCGGCGGCGGCTGGACGAGCTGAGCCAGGGCGAGTCGCAGATCCGGGCCAGCCTCGCGCTCAGCTACAAGTACCTGTCCGAGGACGCGGCCCGGCTGCTGCGGCGCCTCGGCCTGCTCGACGTGCCCGACTTCACCGCGTGGGTGGGTGCCGCGCTGCTCAACCGCGAGGTGATCGACGCGGAGCGGCTGATCGAGGACCTGGTCGACGCCCAGTTCCTGGAGGTCGTGAGCATCGACGCGACCGGTCAGCTGCGGTACCGCCTGCACAGCCTGGTGAGGCTGTACGCGCGGGAGTGCGCGATGAAGGAGGAGTCGGAACCGGACCGTACGGCCGCCCTCACCCGGGTGCTGCGGACCTTCCTCACCATCGCCGAGGAGGCCGACCGGCGGGAGAACGCCGGCCACGGCACCGGCGTGCACAGTGACGTGCGGCGCCGCCGGATCGACTCCGAGCTGCTGGACGAGCTGCTGACGGCGCCGCTGGAGTGGTTCGAGGCGGAGCGGCTGGCGCTGGTCGCGTCGGTGCGGCAGGCGGCCCGGGCGGGACTGGCCGAGCTGGCCTGGGACCTGACCGGATCGGCCGCCGTCTTCTTCGGCACCCGCAGTTACACCGACGACTACCGGCGGTGCTGCGAGGTGGCGCTGGAGTCCGCCCACACCCACGGCGACCTGCGCGGACAGGCCGCGATGCTGTTCGGGCTCGGGTCCATCGAGCTGGTCCACAACGAGATGGAGCGCAGCTCCGGCTACCTGGAGCAGTCGGTGCGGCTGTACGAGGAGGCGGGGGAGAGCCGGGGGCGTGCGGTGGCGCTGCGGCTGCTCGGGCAGACCGCGCGGGCCCGGGGCGAGACGGAGCAGGCCATGGGGATCTTCGCGGAGGCGCTGGCCATCTTCCGGGACACCGGCGACGCGTACAGCGAGATCCACACCCTGCACAACATGGCGGAGACCGAACTCGTCGCCGAGCGGCCCGAGTCGGCGATGACCTACGCCCTCGACGCGGTGCGCCTGGGGGAGAGCCTGGGGTCGGACACCCGGAACCTGGCCCAGGCGCTGCACCGGCTCGGGCAGGCCCACCTCGCCCTGGGCAGCCTGGGCGAGGCCGAGCAGGCGTTCCTGCGCGCGGTGCGGATCGTCAAGGAGAAGTCCGACACGGTGGGCCTCGCCTACACGCTGCTCGGCCTCGGCGAGACCCGGTTCCGCAAGGGGGACACCCAGCAGGCCGGGACCACCCTGGCGGACGCGCTGGAGACCGCGGAGGAGTGCGGGAGCCCGATGGCGGCCGGCCGGGTCAGGCTGGTCCTCGCCGAGGTGAGCCGGAGCCTGGGCCGCACCGAGGAGGCCCGCGACCACCTCCGCACCGCGCACGAGGTGTTCCGGGACATCGGCGCGCTGGCGTGGCAGCGGCGGGCCCAGGAGGCCCTGGCGGCGCTGGTGGGCTGACCCGCCCGCTTCCCCCGGCTTCCCCCGCTTGTCCGGCGAAAGCATGTGAAAGGTGCCCGTGTCCCGGGATTCCTCCGGGGCACGGGCACCTTTTCACGCGGGTGGTGGCCGCGGGCGGCCTCAGCCGAACAGCTCGCCCAGTGCCTCCATGTCGATCGGCACCGGCGGCAGCCGGTAGTCCGCGGGCGGCTCCGCGTCCAGCAGGTGCCGGACCAGGAAGTCCCACTTGCGCTGGTTCACGTAGTGCTCGTAGCCGAAGTAGATGTGGTCGGCGTCGGGCACCAGGAGCAGGTCGAAGTCCTTGCCGTGGGCGATCAGCCGCTCGGCGAGCCGAAGCGTGGACTGCGGGGGCACCCGGTCGTCCAGGCCGCCGTGGACGAGCAGCAGGCTGCCTTCGAGGCGGTCGGCGAGCGACTCGTTGGCGAGCGCGGCGTACTCCTCCTCGTCGAAGGGGCCGTGATAGGCCTCGCCCAGGCCCGGTTCCAGCAGCCGGAAGTCGTGCATGCCGGATTCGGCGACGCCCACCCGGAAGACGTCCGGGTGGCGCAGCAGGGCCCGTACGGCGGCGTAACCGCCGGAGGACATCCCGGTGACGCCCACCCGGTCCAGGTCCATCCAGGGCCGGTCGGCGGCCAGTTGGCGCAGCGCGGCGACGTGGTCGTCCAGTCCGCAGGCATCGCCCAGGTTGCCGTAGGAGGCGTCCAGGAACTCCTTGGAGCGGCCGGGGGAGCCCCTGCCGTCGACCGCGACGACCACGAAGCCGAGCGCGGCCAGCGCCTGCGCCTCGTAGCCGTAGTGGCCGGGGTCGAAGGAGGGGCTCACCCGGTTGTCGGTGGGCAGCCCGTAGGGGGTGTCGATCACCGGGTAGCGCCGGGCCGGGTCGAAGTCGTGCGGCAGGTGCAGCAGGCCGTACACGTCGCAGCTGCCGTCGGCCGAGGTGGTGCGGAAACGTATCGGCGCACGCCAGCCGGTCTCCTTGAGCCGGGTGTCGTCGGCGCGCTCCAGCTCCACCAGCACCCGCCCGGACCAGTCCCGCACCGTGATCACGGGGGCGGCTGCGGTGGTGGAGGCGGAGTCGACGAAGCAGGTGCCGCCCGGGGCGACGGTGACCGCGTGGTCGAGGTCGTCGTCGGTGAGCCGCTCGAAACCGGAGCCGTCGAGGCCCACGCGGCACACCGTGCGGCGGTACGGGTCCTCCTCGACCAGGCCGGAGGCGGTGAGGTACACCGTGCCCTCCGCCTCGTCGACGTGCAGGAGTTCCTGGACCGCGAAGGAGCCCGAGGTCACCGCGTTGACCAGCGCGCCGGTAGAGGCCGCGTGCAGGTAGAGGTGGCCCCGGCCGTCCCGTTCCGAGTACCACAGCACCTGCTCGCCGCCGGCCAGGACCCGCACCAGCGGCGGCTGGAGCTGGCGCGGCGCGGGGTCCACCCTGGTCCGGCCCCGCTCGGTCAGGACGGTGCGCACCTCGCCGGTGTCCGGGTCGAGGCGGTACAGGCCGAGGGTGCGCGCGTCCCGGCTGCGGGACAGGTAGTGGACGGCCGAGCCGTCCGGCGCCCACCACGCCCACCGCTGGAACAGCGGCGACATCATCGACATGGCCACCGGCTCGCCGCGCGCCTCGGTGACGGCGCCGGTCGTGACGTCGAGGACGACGAACTCGGCGAGCGGTATGTGCTCGTCCCCGGCGACCGCGTAGCGCGGCGACAGCAGCGCGGGCTCGCCGCCGCCGGCGGGGGCGGCGCGCAGCAGGTGGGTGCGGCGGACGCCGTCCTGGACGGTGCGGTGGGTCAGCACCCGGGAGGAGTCCGGCGACCAGGCCACGGCGGGCGGCAGATGGGGCAGCCCCAGCTTGGTCAGCAGCGTGGAGTACATGAGGTAGTCGGGGTTGGCGCCGTAGTCCCGGTCCTCGGTGCCGTCGGACGTCAGCGCCCAGTCGCGGTCCCCGGTCAGCGAGCGGGCGCGCAGGTCGTGGCCGGCGCGGTGGACGGCGTGCTTGCGGTCGGGTGAGGCGACCTCCAGCGGGCCGACGGGCGGCTCGCCCGCCGTCCTGCGCAGGGTGTGGTCGTCGAGGCGCAGCAGCCAGTGCTCGCCGAAGGCGTCGAACTCGACCGTCCCGTCGGCCGGCCCGATGGCCGGAAGGGGGAGGGCGGCCGCGTCGACGGGCTGCCCGGTCGCGGCCGCGAGGGCCGACGCCAGCCGTTCGTGGTCGAAGGCGAGGCGGCGGGTGCCCGCCACCGGGTCGACGAGCACGTACCGCTTACCCTCCGGGGTGCCCACGGTGTACCAGAACCGCGTGCCGTCCTCGAGCCAGCGCGGGGTGAGGCGGCCGCCCGGGAGCAACTCCCCGCGGTGGTGCCGCAACAGCCGTTCCGCCGTCCGGTAGGCCCGCACATCGATTCGTTTCCGTTGCATCGTCGATGCCCTTTCCTGGGATGTGGTTCTCGGGTGCCACCGGGTGAAACGGTGAACTCCCCCGGGGGCTTTTTCTGAAAGTGCGCGGCGGGAGCGGGGCCGGATTCGGGGCCGTCATCATCGCCACCGCACCGGGCCATTGGCCAGTCTTCGGCACGGGGGGCGTTCCCGTCCTGTCCCGTCGACAGGACAGGACGGGAAAGGACGATGAGAAGACACGTGATGACAAGTGAACACAAGAACTGGGGGGCCCGGCGTGAGCACGCACTACCCGGGAAAGGTCGTGATCGTCGGATCGGGGGTCGCCGGGGCGATGACCGCCGCATATCTGAAAGCGGCTTTCGGCGACCGGTGCGAGGTGGTACTGGCCGGCTTTCCGCCGGCCGGTGAACCGGCCGGACACGAGTCGACCCTGGGCGACATCCAGGACTTCTTCGACTTCCTCGGCCTCGCGGAAGAGGACTGGATGCCGTCCTGCGACGCCACCTGCAAGCTGGCGGTCCGGGTGCAGGACTGGAGCGGCCCCGGGCAGTACTTCTACCTGCCGTTCGAGCCGGCGCGCCGGGCCGGGGGCTTCCCGCTCACCGAGTGGTGGCTGAGGCAGCGGCCCAGCGGTCGGTTCGACCGGGACTGCTTCGTCTCCGCGTGGCTGTGCGACGCGGGCCGCGTGCCGCGCCCCGCGGCCGACGCGGACCCGGCCGCCGCCGTCCCGTACGGGTACCACCTGGACTCCGCGGCGCTCGCCCGGCTGCTGACCCGGTACGCGGTGGAGCGCGGCGCGGTGACGCTGAACGGCACCCCCACCGACGTACGGCTGGACGCGCGCGGCTGGATCGAGTGCCTGGTCACCGAGGAGCACGGGGAGATCCACGGCGACCTGTTCGTCGACTGCACCGGCGAACGCGGGCTGCTGCTCCACCGGGCGCTGAAGGTGCCCCGCGTGTCCCACCGGGACACGCTGCCCAACGACTCCCTGGTGACGCTGGAGGCGCCCGCGGACATGCGGGCCCGGGGCATCCCGCCGTACACCACGGTGACGGCGCGCGGCGCGGGGTGGATCTGGACGGTGCCGCTGTTCGACCGGATCGGCGCGGGACACGCGTACGCCGCCGAGTACTGCACGCCCGAGGAGGCCGAGCGGGCCCTGCGCGAGCACGTGGGACCGGAGGCGGCCGGGGCGGCGGCCGTGCACTCTCCGCTGCTGCCGGGGCGCGGCGCACAGGCGTGGAAGCACAACTGCGTCGCCGTCGGGGCGTCGGCCGGCCGGGGCGAACCGCTTGGCACGGTCGGGGAGGCATCGGCCACGCACCACGCCCTGGAGCAGTTGGTACGGCACTTCCCCGGCGCCGACTGGCACCCGCGGCTGCGGGACGGGTTCAACGCCGCGACGGCCGCGCTGCTGGACGCCGAGCGGGAGTTCGCCACCCTGCACTACCAGGGGGCGGCACGGGACGACACCCAGTACTGGCGGGACGCCAAGACGCTCGCGCTGCCGGGCGACCTCGCCGCGCGGCTGGACGGCTGGCGGGTGCTGCCGCCGGGTCCCGAGCACCCCGGTCGCGGGCACCGGGGCCGGCCGGCGCACGCGTACACCTCCGTCCTCATCGGTACCGGCGGCGCCCCGCCGCGGGTTCCCGCCGCCCTGCCCCTGATCGGCGACGCGGCGGCGCTGCGGGAGTTCGCGGCGGTGCGGCACACGGCCGCGGCCCTCACCGACGCCTCGCCCACCGCGTACGAGTTCCTGGTGCGGCTGGGCGCGGCGAGCCCGCCCGCCGACGGGCGTTCCGTCCTGTCGACAGGACAGCGCCGGAGGCCGCCGCAGGTGAGGGAAGAGGTATTCCCGCACCAGGGTCGCGACGGGTGGAAGAACGCTTGACTGCGGCCGCGCACAGGGATGAAGGTAAGCACGGCATGGGGGCTGGATTCCGGCCGGGGGCCGGTTAATTCCACGACGGGGGACTTCAATGGATGCGCGGGCACCGGCACGGCTGCCGAGTCTTTTTCTGTTCCGGAACGACGGCGCGGGCAGCAGGCTCGCCCCGTAACTCCTGATTTCGAGTCTCGACGCCCCGAAGCAATCGACGACCACTTTCCGATCGACTTTCCGGGGCCTTTTCCCACAGCGGACCGCCGTCATGTTCTCCTGGCGCCGGGCTGCGCGAAAACGAGCGAGGAGCAGCCGCAGATGACCCTGCCCGAAAACCAGGAACTCGCCCCCCGGACCCCGTACGTCTGGCGGGCCGCGCGGCCCCGCGCCACCCGGCGGCTGATCTGCTTCCCGCACGCCGGAGCCGGGGCTTCCGCCTACGCGGACTGGGCCGGTCTGCTGCCCCCGGAGATCGAGCTGGTCGCCGTCCAGCTGCCCGGGCGGCAGAACCGCATCGCCGAGGAGCCGTTCACCGAGGCCGCACCGCTCGTCGAGACGCTGACCCACGCGCTGCGGCCCGTGCTCGACCTGCCGTTCGCCTTCTTCGGGCACTCCGCCGGCGCGACCCTCGCCTACGAGCTGACCCGGGCCCTGTCGGCGCGCGGCAGGCGGACCCCCGCGCACCTGTTCCTGTCCGCGCAGCCCGCCCCCGGCCACTCCACGGTCCGCCGGCTGCACACCCTGCCCGACGAGGAGTTCGCCGCCGAGATCCTCTCCCTGGGCGGCATCGACCCCGAGGTCGCCTCCGACGAGGACGTGCTGGAGGCGATGCTCTACACGCTCCGGGCGGACTTCACGCTCTGGGAGCGGCACCACGTCGAGCCGGGCGACCCGCTGGACGTCCCCGTCACCGTGCTGTGCGGCGAGTCGGACCCGCGGGCGCCGCTGGACGAGGTGAAGCGGTGGGAGGAGCACACCACCGGCGAGTTCCGCGCCGAGTTCTACCCCGGCGGCCACTTCTACTTCCTGGACTCTCCCGCCGACGTCGTCGACCTGATCGGCCGGACGCCGCTGGCCCCCGTGACGAACCGGAGGAGCGCATGACCTCTGTCGACCCCACCGGACCCGGCCTGCTGGCCGGCCTCGCCGACACGGTCCGGGGCCTGCCCGGCGTCCTCGACGCGGCCGCCGTCGCCCGCCGGGGCCTGCGCGCCGCCGAGCCGCCCCGGCCCGGCCGGAGCGCCCCGCCCGCCGCCGAGCCGGTGCCCGCGGCCCTGGACACGGATGCCGTCCTGCCGCCCGTCGAGCTGTACGGCGGTGACCTGCGCCTGCCCGACGACGCCCCCGGGACCTTGCAGGAAGGGCTGCGCCGCGCGGCCGAACTCGCCCCGGACAAGGGAACGGTGTACATCCGGGCCGGCCGCGAGGACGTCCTGCAGACCTACCGCGAGCTGCTGGAGGAGGCCCAGCACGTGCTCGCCGGGTTCCGTGCCGCGGGCCTGCGGCCGGGGGACGCCGCGCTGTTCGTGTTCGACGACAACCGCGGCTACCTCACCGCGTTCTGGGCGTGCGTCCTCGGCGGTTTCGTGCCGACGCCCGTCGCCGTGGCCACCACGTACGCCACCGAGAACGAGACCAACCGCAAACTGCTGGGCGCCTGGCGGCTGCTGGACCGGCCGGTCCTGGTCACCGACGCCGGCACCGCCGAGGCCCTGGCCGGGGTGCGCCGGCTGTGGGACGAGCCGGACGTGCGGGTGCTGACCGTGGAGGAACTCGCCGCGCACCCGGCCGACAAGGACTGGTTCCCGGCCGGCTGGGACTCCCCGGTGCTCAACCTGCTCACCTCCGGCAGCACCGGTGTCCCCAAGTGCGTGCAGCACACCAACGCCTCCGTGGTCTCCCGGTCCTTCGCCGTCGCCCGGCACTGCGGGCTGACCGAGGACGACGTCAGCCTGATCTGGATGCCGTTCGACCACGTCACGGTGGCCTTCTACAACATCCGTGACGTCTTCCTGCGCTGTCTGCACGTCAACGCCAAGATCGAGCACTTCCTCGCCGACCCGCTGCTGTGGTTCGACTGGGCCGACCGGTACCGCGCCACCAACACCTGGGCCCCCAACTTCGCCATGGCGATGGTCAACGAGCGGGCCGACGACATCTCGGGACGCTCCTGGGACCTGTCCTGCCTGCGGGAGATCACCAACGGCGGCGAGCCGGTGATCGCCGCCACGAGCCACCGGTTCCTCGGACTCCTCGCCCCGCACGGGCTGCCCGCCGACGCGATGGTGCCCGCGTGGGGCATGTCCGAGACCTGCTCCGGGATCACCTACACCCGCCAGAGCCTGGACGACCCGGCCGCGGGCACCGTCGCCGTCGACCCGGCCTCCTTCGGGCAGAGCGTGCGCCACCTCCCGCCGGACCACCCCGACGCCGTGGTCCTCTCCCGCGTCGGGCGGCCCATCCCCGGGGTGCGGCTGCGGATCGTGGACGAGGACGGCACGGCGCTGCCCGAGGGCCGGATGGGCGAGCTGCGGGTCACCGGGTCCACGATCATGGCCCGCTACTTCGGCAACGAGGAGGCGAACCGGGAGGCCTTCGACGACCGGGGCTGGTTCCGCACCGGCGACCTGGCCTTCGTCACGGACGGCGAGGTGGTGATCGCCGGGCGCCGCAAGGACCAGATCATCGTGCGCGGCATCAACTACATGGCGCACGAGCTGGAGAGCGTGGTCGAGCGGGTCGACGGAGTGCGCGTCACCTTCTCCGCCGCCGCCGGCGTGCGCGAACCCGGTGCCGCCACCGACCAGCTGGTCGTCTTCTTCGTTCCGGTGAGCTGGGACGCGGACGCGCTGGCCGCCACGAAGGAACAGGCGCGGGCGATCCTCGTACGCGAGTCCGGGATCGCGCCCGACCTGCTGGTGCCGGTCACCGAGGGCGAGTTCCACAAGACCGCGAGCGGCAAGATCCAACGGGCCGCGCTGGTCGCCGACCTGCGCTCCGGACGGTTCGCCGACCGGGTGAGCGACCCGGCCGCCGCCGAGGAGGACCCGGCGCCGGACACCTGGTTCTCCACCCGGCAGTGGGTGCCGCTGGACGATGCCGCACCCCCGGCCGACGGCGCCGGGCAGGGCGTCACCGTGGTCCTCGGCGAGGACGGCGACCTCGAACGGCTCGGTCTGGACGGCCCGTTCGTCGCCGTACGCCGGGGCGCGGACCTCGCCCAGGAGATGCCGTACCGCTACCGCGTCCCCACCGCCGACCGGGCGGAGCTGAAGCGGCTGCTGGCCTCGGTCACCGAGCGCTACGGCGCGATCGGCACCGTCGTGCACGCGCTGCCGCTCGCCCTGACCGGCGAGCCCGCCGAGCGCCTGGCGACGGCCACCGCCGAACTCACCGCCCTGCTCGCCGCCCTCACCGGCGGCGAGTCCGGCCGGCCCCGGCTGCTGGTGCTCACCTCCGGCGCCTTCCACGTCCGGGACGGCGACCGCGTCGACCTCGGCACCTGCGCGCTGCCCGGCTTCGTACGCACCGCGATCGGCGAGGCCGCGCCGCTGCCGGTGAAGCAGCTCGACCTGCCCGCCGACCCGGGAGGCTGGGCCGCCGCGCTGCGCGCCGAACTGGCCGCCCCGCAGCGCACCGGACTCGTCGCCGCCCGCGACGGTGTCCGCCTCCAGCCCCGGCTCGCGCCCCTGGACACCGACGGTCCGGCCCCCGCCGACCCCGTCACCGCCGGCGGCCTCTACCTGGTCACCGGAGGGCTCGGCGGCATCGCGCACGACATCGCCGGCTATCTGCTGGCCTCCTACGGAGTACGGCTGCTCCTGGTGGGCCGCTCGCCCGCCGAGGGCGACCGGGGCGAGCGCCTCGCCGCCCTCGCCCGGCTCGGCGAGGTGGCGTACGAGCGGCTGGACGTCGCCGACGCCGACGCGGTCGGTGCCGCGATCGGCGCCGCCGAGCAGCGCTGGGGACGCGCCCTGGACGGCGTACTGCACCTGGCGGCGGCCGACCCCACCGGGCAGTGGGCCGACCTCGACCGGCACCTCATCGTGAACGAGAGCGCCGAGGTGTACGCCGATCAGTACCGGGCCAAGGTCGCGGGGACCCTGGCCCTCGCCCGCGCCCTGGAGGACCGTCCGGACGCCTCGCTGGTGCTGTTCGGCTCCGTCAACGGCGAGTTCGGCGGGCACTCCTTCGGTGCCTACGCCACCGCCAGCAGCTTCCTCAGCGGGTTCGCCGAGCACTGGCACCACGAGCGCGGGCGCCGGGTGCACTGCCTGGCCTGGAGCCAGTGGACCGGCGTCGGCATGAACCGGGACCGCTCGCAGGCCGCCGCCGAGCACCGCGGCTTCCGCAGCATCGACCCGGACACCGGACTGCGGCTCTTCCTGGAGGGCACGGCGCTGCCCGGCCCGTACACGATCGTCGGCCTCGACCCGCGCAACCCCGCCGTGGTCGCGGAACTCGTACCGCAGCGGCTGCGGGTCGGCGAGATCGTCCTGGCCTACGTCAGTGACGGCGCCGACCCCGGCGCCCTGCGCGACGCGCTCGCCACCGGCCCGGCGAGCCCCGTGCCGGTGCGCCTGGCCCCGGTCCCCCGCATTCCCCGCGACGCCTACGGCGAGGTGGACGCCGCCCGGCTGCTGGCCGACACGGCGCCCGAGCGGGCCCGGCGCAGGGCGACACCCCCGCGCGAGGGCCTGGAGAGCGAACTCGCCGGCCTGTGGGCGGACGCGCTGGTCCGGGCCGACGTCGGCCGGGACGAGTCGTTCTTCGAACTCGGTGGCAACTCGCTGCGCGCCACCCGGCTGCTGGCCCTGACCGAGCAGAAGCTCGGCGTCCGGGTCACCACGCAGGAGCTCTACGAGAACCCGACCGTGGCGGGCATGGCCGCGGTCGTCAAACAGCACACGGCCGGCTGACCGGCGGTCCGGCAGCCCGTCACCGGAGGTTTCCTGCCGGCCGCGACCACAGGCGCAGGACGACTGATCGAGGAGTAGACGCCACATGATCCCCTTGTCCTTCGCGCAGCGGCGCCTCTGGTTCATCGACCGCTTCGAGGGACCCTCGGCGACGTACAACATCCCGTTCCTGCTGCACCTGCGGGGACGGCTCGACGTGGCGGCGCTCTCGGCGGCGCTGCGTGACGTGGTGATCCGCCACGAGAGCCTGCGCACCGTGTTCGTCGTCGACGAGCACGGGGTGCCGGGCCAGCACGTCGTCCCGGCGGACGGACTGCGCCTGGACGTCCCCCTCGTCGAGACCACCCCCGACGGGGTGGATGCCGTGGTCGCCGAGGTCGGCGGACACCACTTCGATCTCGCGGCCGAGATCCCGGTGCGGGCCGTACTGGTGCGCACCGGTCCCGAGACCCACCTGCTGGTGCTGAACATCCACCACATCGCGGCCGACGGCGAGTCGATGGAGCCCCTCACCCGGGACCTGACCACCGCCTACACCGCACGCGTCGCCTCCGACGTCCCGGACTGGGAGGAACTCCCGGTCCAGTACCGGGACTACACGCTGTGGCAGCGCGAGCTGCTCGGCGACGAGGACGACCCGGACAGCGTCCTCTCCCAGCAGCTCGACTACTGGCGCGAGGCGCTGGCCGGCCTTCCGGAGCAGCTCCAGCTGCCCACCGACCGGCCCCGCCCGGCGGCGATCAGCCACCGCGGCGACATGGTGGACTTCGCCGTCGACCCGGAGCTGGTCGAGGCGGCCGAACGCCTGGCCGCCGAGCACGGGGCCACCACCCCCATGGTCATGCAGACCGCGCTCGCGGTGCTGCTGCACCGGCTCGGCGCCGGGGACGACGTTCCCCTCGGCGCCACCATCGCCGGCCGCACCGACGAGGCGCTGCTCGACCTCGTCGGCTTCTTTGTCAACACCTGGGTGCTGCGCGCCGACCTCTCCGGCAACCCGTCCTTCGCCGAGGCGCTCGCCCGGGTCGCGGACCGGGCCCTGGCCGCCTACGACAACCAGGACGCGCCGTTCGAGCGGCTGGTGGAAGTGCTCAACCCGGAGCGCTCCACCGCCTACCACCCGCTGTTCCAGGTGATGTTCACCTGGCAGAGCAACGACGTCCTGGAGCTGGACCTGCCGGGCGTGCGGGGACGGCTGGAGGCGGTGCCCACCCACACCGCCAAGTTCGACCTGGAGTTCAACTTCGCCGTCGACCCCGCCGACGGCGGCATGCGCTGCGTCCTGGAGTACGCCACCGACCTGTTCGACCGGGAGACGGTGGAGCGGTTCGGACCCCGCTTCCTGCGGGTGCTGCGGGACTTCGTGACCGACCCGTCCCGCCCGGTGGGCACCGCCGACGTGCTGCTCCCCGGGGAGCGCGAACAGCTCGCCCGGTTCGCCGGGCAGGCCGCGCCGACCCCCGAGCTGACCGTCCCGGAACTGTTCGAGCAGCAGCTCGCGGTGGACCCGGACGCGCCGGCCGTCCTGTGCGGCGCGACCCGCCTGACCTACCGGGAGCTGGACGAGCGGGCCGACCGGCTGGCGCGCGCCCTGCGCGGACGGGGAGTGGGCGCGGAGTCCCTGGTGGGTCTGGCGCTGCCGCGTTCCGCCGATCTGGTCGTGGCGATGCTCGGCATCCTCAAGTCGGGCGCCGCCTACCTGCCGATCGACCCGCGCTTCCCCAGCGCCCGCCTCGGCCTGGTCCTGGGCCAGGCCGCCCCCGCCCTCCTGCTCACCGACGCCGGGACCGGCGGCGAGCTGCCCGGGCACGACGTGCCGGTGCTGCTGCTGGACGAGCTGGACCTGGACCGCCCGGAAGCGGGCCCCGTCGAGGCCGTCCTGCGCCCCGACAACCTCGCGTACGTGATGTACACCTCGGGCTCGACCGGTGTCCCCAAGGGCGTGGCCATCACCCACCACGGGGTGGTCAACGGCGTGCTGCGGCTGGCGGCGGTCGTCGGCATGGGCCCGGGCCGCAAGATGCTGGCCGGTACGTCGGTCAACTTCGACGTGTCGGTGTTCGAGATCATGACGGCGCTCACCACCGGCGGCAGCGTCGAGGTGGTCCGTGACGTCCTGGAGCTGGGCGAACGCGACCACTGGCACGGCAGCGTGATCAGCTCGGTCCCGTCGGTGTTCTCCGAGGTCCTCGACCGGATCGCGGGCACCACCAGCGTGCAGACCCTCGTGTTCGCGGGCGAGGCGCTGCCCGCCACGCTGGTGGAGCGGGCCCGCAAGGCGTTTCCGGGTGTGCGGGTCGTCAACAGCTACGGCCAGACCGAGAGCTTCTACGCCGGTACCTTCACGGTGGACGCGGCCGAGGACTGGGACGCCTCGCGCAGCGTGCCGATCGGGGAGCCCCTGGGCAACATGCGCGCCTACGTGCTCGGACCGGGGCTGACGCCCGTGCCGCCGGGCGTGGTCGGCGAGCTGTACGTCGCCGGTGCGGTCGCCCGCGGCTACCAGGGACGCCCCGGACTGACGGCGGAACGCTTCCTTCCGGACCTCTTCGGCCCGGCGGGCTCGCGCATGTACCGCACCGGCGACCTGGCCCGCTGGAACCGCGACGGCCGCCTGGAGTACGTCGGCCGGGGCGACGGTCAGGTGAAGATCCGCGGTCTGCGCATCGAGCCGGGCGAGGTGGAGGCGGCCCTCGCCGCCCACCCCGGCGTCGCCCAGGCCGTGGTCTGCGTGCACGAACACGCCGGCACCAGGCAACTGGTCGGATACGTCGTCCCCGTGGGCGTCATCGGCAACGACCCCGGCGCGGCCGAGAGCATCGGCGACCTGCACGTCGACCTGACGGCGGGGGTGTCGGTGCCGGAGCTGCGCAGGTTCGTCTCGGCCCGGTTGCCCGAGTACATGGTGCCGTCCGCGTTCGTGGTCCTGGACCGGCTGCCCCTGGCCCCCAACGGCAAGCTCGACCGCCGGGCGCTGCCCGCCCCGGTGTTCAAGAACGAGACCTACCGAGCCCCGTCGACGGAGACCGAGCAGGCACTGGCCGCCGTGTTCGCCGAGGTGCTGGGTGTGGACCGGGTCGGTGTGGACGACGACTTCTTCGTCGTGGGCGGTGACAGCATCCGCTCCATCCAGGTCGTCTCCCGGGCGCGTGCCCGGGGCGTGGAGGTCACGCCGCGCGAGGTCTTCCAGAACCGGACGGTCGCCGAACTGGCCCGGGTGGCGGCCGGGCGCGGCGGAGCCGCCGAGACCCTGGAGGAGCTGGCGGGCGGCGGGATCGGTTTTGTGCCGTTGTTGCCGGTGGCGCGGTATCTGCTGGAGCTGGGGGGTGGGTACGGCCGGTTCACGATGTCCTCGGTGGTGGATCTGCCGGCGGGGATCGACCGGGCGGGGCTGGTGGCCACGCTGTCGGCGGTGTGGGACCGGCACGATCTGCTGCGTTCGCGGCT